>NZ_JBFAJZ010000003.1:0-580004 GCF_040655475.1 Nocardia sp. NPDC050413
GTGTACCCCGAAGGGCCTTACCGCTCGACTTGCATGTGTTAAGCACGCCGCTAGCGTTCGTCCTGAGCCAGAATCAAACTCTCCGTTGAAGACTCACGAAACACCCCGAAGGGTGAATCAGAAATATCTAACTAGAGTCCGAAAAATCTAGCAAAGCGAACACCAGCAAAATAAGATTCGCTGTTGTTCAAAAATGTCCAACCTCCCACGACCGGGGGGTACGCGAAGGCTGGAACCAATACAATATTGGCACTGACATTCATCGACACACTATTGAGTTCTCAAAGAACACACGCACACACATCCGACCCGACGATCAGTCGAGGTTTCCGTGAGGCAAGGGTTCGTACTGTAGTCCAAGCAACCCGCCGGACGCAAATCCGGTCAAGCCCTGAACACGCAATCAGTCAGGCGCTCATCGTCCTACCTCGTGTCTCAGCGGGGGCTGAGTCGGTGTCCGTGTCGCTCTGACTCGAACTAAGTTACGTGCCGCCAAACACGAAGTCAAATCGGCTGGTCAGCAGGCTATTTCGGCGTACCGACGCGCTCGACCTGTCCACCGAGGGCTTGCATCTGCTCGACGAACTTGGGGTAACCGCGGTCGATGTGGAACACGTCGTGCACTTCGGTGACGCCGTCGGCGACCAGACCGGCCAGCACCAGGCCGGCTCCGGCACGGATGTCGGAAGACCACACCGGGGCGCTGGACAGGCGCGGGATGCCGCGGACCACGGCGTGGTGACCGTCGGTGCGGGCGTCGGCGCCGAGGCGGATCATCTCCTCCACGAAACGGAAACGGGCCTCGAAGACGTTCTCGGTGATCATCGAGGTGCCGTCGGCGATGGCGGCCAGGCCGATGGCCATCGGCTGCAGGTCCGTGGGGAAACCCGGGAACGGGAGCGTCGCGAAGTTCACCGCACGCGGACGCTCCGGCTGCACCACCCGGAAACCGTTGGGCTCGTAGGAGATTCGCGCACCGGCGGAACGCAGCTTGTCCAGCACCAGGGCCAGGTGCTTCGGGTTCACCCCGGTGACGCGCACATCACCGGTGGTCATCGCGGCCGCGATCCCCCAGGTGGCGGCGACGATGCGGTCGCCGATCACCCGGTGCGTGGTGGGACGGAGGCTCTTGACGCCCTGCACGGTGAGCACCGAGGAACCGGCACCGTCGATCCGTGCACCCATCTGCGTGAGCATGGTGCACAGGTCGACGATGTCGGGCTCGCGTGCGGCGTTGTCGATGACCGTCTCGCCCTCGGCGAGCACCGCCGCCATCAGGATGTTCTCGGTGGCGCCCACCGACGGGAAGTCGAGCCGGATCCGCGCGCCCTGCAGCTCCTCGGCCTTGGCGACCACGCATCCGTGCTCGATCTCGCTGGTCGCGCCCAGCAGGCGCAGACCGGCCTGGTGCATGTCGAGCGGACGCGAGCCGATCGCGTCACCACCGGGCAGGGCAACGACCGCGCGCTTACACCGGGCCATCAACGGACCGAGCACACACACCGAGGCGCGGAACTGGGTGACCGCCGGGAAGTCCGCGTGGTACTTGGGCTCCGCCGGGGTCACGATCGTCACGACCGATCGGTCACCGCTCTCGTCGTCGGAGATGGTCACATCACAGCCGAGGCCGCGCAGCACCTCCGCCATCAGCGGGACATCGAGGATGTCGGGGCAGTTGGTGATGGTGGTTGTGCCTTCGGCCAGCAACGACGCGGCCATCAGCTTCAGCACGCTGTTCTTCGCGCCGCCGACCGCGACCTCGCCGACGAGCTGATTACCGCCGGAGACCAGAAACCGTTCGCTCACCCCGCCAGCTTATCGACCGATGCGCCACGACACGCCCCCCTGTCACCAAACCGGCTCGATCGGGCCGGAACTCGTGGCCGCCGAGCCGCTTTCGCGCTAGCGTCCGCCGCCCGGTTGCCACAGCACGTCACCCTCGGGATTGGTGTAGCGGCTGAGGATGAACAGCAGGTCCGACAGGCGATTGAGGTATTTCGCGGGCAGCACGCTCGTGTCGTCGGGGTACGCGGCGACCGCGGCCCAGGCCGATCGTTCGGCGCGGCGGGCAACCGTACGTGCGGTGTGCAACAGCGCGGCCAACGGCGTGCCGCCGGGCAGGATGAACGAATTGAGGGGCGCGAGAGACTCGTTGAACTCGTCGCACCACCCCTCGAGCCGGTCGATATAGGACTGGGTGATGCGCAGCGGCGGGTACTTGGGGTCGGCCACGATCGGGGTCGACAGATCCGCGCCCGCGTCGAAAAGGTCGTTCTGGATCCGGCGCAGCACCGACAGGATCTCGGGCGCCGGCGTACCGAGGGCAACCGCGACACCGAGCGCGGCATTGGCCTCGTCGCAATCGGCGTAGGCGACCAGGCGCGCGTCGGTCTTGGCGACCCGGGAAAAATCGCTCAGACCCGTAGTTCCGTCGTCACCGGTCCGGGTGTAGATCCGGGTGAGGTGGACCGAAGATCGTGGCTGCGAGTCGTCCGGCATCTCAGATCGGGCCCTTTCGCTTGGCACGGTCCGACGGCCGCGACTCCATCCACGACAGAAAAGCCGCCATCGATCCGCGGTCGAGTGCCAATTCGAAGTTGGCGTGCGGGTCGGTGACGGCTACCACGACGATGTCGTCGGTCATGATGTCGAACTCGTCGCCCTGGGGATGCCTGCGTTCGACGATTTCGAGGCCCTGACGGTGAATCGTGCTGTCCGGGCCGAATTTGAGGCTGGTGAGTTTGAAGAAGACGAGCCGGTCCTCGTCGTAGCGGATGAGGCCGTGCCGCCAGCCCTGGCCGCCGCGCGCGGGCAGTACCCGCAGCAGCGCGGCCGTCCCACCACGGCGCAGCATGACCAGCCGATAGGTGGAAGCGCCTGCGATGAACACGAGCGTCAGCACCAGAATGATCAGGAGAACCATCCCGGTTTGCAATGCCGTACGCCCTTTCGCTCCACTCGGGGTGCCGTGGACACCCCTGTCATATTCAATCACGGCCGCCCGAAACGGTTCCGCCCGGATCCGTCATCCTCCGGATATAACACTGCCGGCGGTGAACTCTGGGAGTTCACCGCCGGCAGTGTTGGTGTTGTGAAGCGATCAGGACGCGGTGGTCGCCTCGACGGCCCGGACCTGACCCTGCGCCGCGCGCAGCTGCGCCTCGTCGGCA
Source organism: Nocardia sp. NPDC050413 (assembly GCF_040655475.1). Lineage (NCBI taxonomy): Bacteria > Bacillati > Actinomycetota > Actinomycetes > Mycobacteriales > Nocardiaceae > Nocardia > Nocardia sp. NPDC050413. The sequence continues at coordinate 3,171 of NZ_JBFAJZ010000003.1, forward strand.
TCCGCGTCGGCGAGCACCTTGCGTGCCGCGTCGACATCGACCTCGCCCGCGAGATCGGCTGATTCGGCCAGCACGCGAACGGTATCGGCGGTCACCGAGAAGAAGCCGCCGTGCACCGCGGCGACGATCCGCTCGCCCTCGGTCGGCACGATGGTCACCGTGCCGCCCTCGACGAGCTGACCGAGCAGCGGCTCATGGCCCGCCATGATGCCGATCTGCCCCTCGGTGGTCTGCGCGCTGACGAACGAAGCCTGGCCGGACCAGAGCTTACGTTCGACAGCCACGAGATCGACCGTCATCGTCCTGGAAGTGGACTCTGCCATCGTGGACTACTTTCCGGCGATCTTCTTCGCAGCGGCCTCGACGTCGTCGAGTCCACCGCAGGAGTTGAACGCCTGCTCCGGGAAGTGGTCGAACTCGCCCTTGCAGACCCGGTCGAAGTCGTCGATGGTCTGCTCCAGCGGCACGACCGAACCCGGCTGACCGGTGAACTTCTCGGCCACGATGAAGTTCTGGCCGAGGAACTTCTCCAGACGACGGGCGCGGCCGACGAGGACCTTGTCCTCTTCGGAGAGCTCGTCCATACCGAGGATGGCGATGATGTCCTGCAGCTCCTTGTACTTCTGCAGGATCCGCTTGACCTCGTTGGCGACCCGGAAGTGGCGCTCGCCGACGATCGAAGCCTCGAGGATACGAGAGGTCGAGGTCAGCGGGTCGACGGCCGGGTAGATGCCCTTCTGCGAGATCGGGCGGGAGAGCTCGGTCGTCGCATCGAGGTGGGCGAAGGTGGTCGCCGGCGCCGGGTCGGTGTAGTCGTCGGCGGGGACGTAGATCGCCTGCAGCGAGGTGATCGAGCGACCACGGGTCGAGGTGATGCGCTCCTGGAGCTCACCCATCTCGTCCGCCAGCGTCGGCTGGTAACCCACGGCCGAAGGCATACGACCCAGCAGGGTCGAGACCTCGGAACCGGCCTGGGTGAAACGGAAGATGTTGTCGATGAAGAGCAGCACGTCCTGGTGCTGGACATCGCGGAAGTACTCCGCCATGGTCAGCGCGGACAGGGCCACGCGCATACGCGTGCCCGGCGGCTCGTCCATCTGGCCGAAGACGAGGGCGGTGTCCTGGAGGACGCCCATCTCTTCCATTTCCAGGTGGAGGTCGGTGCCCTCACGGGTACGCTCACCGACACCCGCGAACACCGAGGTGCCGGAGAACTCGCGAGCGATACGGGTGATCATCTCCTGAATCAGAACGGTCTTGCCGACACCGGCACCACCGAACAGACCGATCTTGCCGCCCTTGACGTACGGGGTGAGCAGGTCGATGACCTTCACACCGGTCTCGAGCATCTCGGTCTTACCCTCGAGCTGATCGAAGCTCGGGGGCTTGCGGTGGATGCCCCACTGCTCGCCGTCGCGGCCGAGGCCGGGCGAGTCGAGGCAGTCGCCGAGGGCGTTGAACACGTGGCCCTTGACGATGTCGCCGACGGGCACCGAGATCGGCTTGCCCGAGTCGGTGACGCTCGCGCCACGGACCAGGCCGTCGGTCGGCTGCATCGAGATGGTGCGCACGATGTTGTCGCCGAGGTGCTGGGCGACCTCGAGGGTCAGGGTCTTGGCCACCGACGCGAGCTTGATGTCGGTGTTCAGAGCGTTGAACAGCTCGGGAATGGCGCCACGCGGGAACTCGACGTCCACGACGGGGCCGATGACACGGACGACGCGGCCGGCGGTTTCGCCCGCCTTCTTCGCGTTGTCCTGAGTGACAGCTGCGGTCATTAGATTGGTTCTCTTCCTGCGCTTCTAGTCGCGGTCCGAGCTCGACGCCAGCGCGTTCACGCCGCCGACGATTTCGCTGATTTCCTGCGTGATCTGGGCCTGACGCACCGAGTTCGCCTCGCGCTGGAGCACACTGGCCAGCTCGTTGGCGTTGTCGGTCGCCGCCTTCATTGCGGTGCGCCGAGCCGCGGACTCGGATGCCGCTGCCTCGAGCAACGATGCGTAGATTCGCGTGTTGACGTACTTGGGCAGCAGAGCACCCAGCAGCACGTCGGCGTCCGGCTCGAACTCGTACTGCGCCGACACAACCACGTTCGGCGAGTCCGACATGATGTCGTCGCCGAGCTCGTAGTTCTCGTCGACGAAGCTGACCTGGATCGGCGCCAAGCGGCGCACCTCCGGGGTCTGGGTCAGCATCGAGACGAACTTGGTGTACACGATGTGCAGCTCGTCGACACCCGCCATGGTCCCGCCGCTGAGCGTCGGAACCTCACCGTCGGAGCCGGCCATGAAGGCCTCGACCAGGTGCTGGCAGGCGGCCGACGCATCGGTGTACTTCGGCTGCTGCGAGAAACCGGTCCACGACGCCTGGAACGGGCGGTTGCGGAACTTGTAGTACGTGAGGCCCTTGTTGCCCATCACGTACAGCACCGGTTCCTTGCCCTCGCCACGCAGGGTGGTCATGAGCTCCTCGGCGCGCTTGAGCACGTTGGAGTTGTAGCCACCACACATACCGCTGTCACTGGTGATCACCAGGACAGCGGCCCGCCGAGCGTTGGCGCGCTCGGTCAGCAGCGGGTGCGACAGGTTCTTCGAGGCGCTGGCCAGCTCACCGAGGACCTTGGTGATCTCCTCGGCGTACGGCTTGGCGGCCGCGACCCTGGCCTGGGCCTTGGAAATTCGCGAGGTCGCGATCAGTTCCTGAGCCTTGGTGATCTTCTTGATCGAATTCACACCACGAATGCGGGAGCGCAATTCGCGCAAACTTGCCACTACGATTCACTCCCTTCATTCGCCGTATCGATAGTTGCCGACATCAGTGCTGACCCGGCTTACTTGTCGACGTGCTTGCGGGTGACCGACAGCGACTCGACCTCTTCGTGGTCCAGATCGCCCGCGGCGGCCTCGTTCACGACGCGGCTGCCGTCCGAAGCAAGGAAGCCCTGCTTGAACTTGTCGGTCTCGGACTTGATCGCCTCGGCGGCCTCGCCGTCGAGCGGCTTGCGGCCACCCTCGAGCGCGTCGAACGACGACTGGGTCACGCTGTGCAGGTGCTCGAGCAGCTCGGTGGTGAAGCGACGCACGTCGGCGACCGGAACCGAGTCGTAGTAGCCGGCGTCGACCAGGTAGATCGAGACGACCTGATCCTCGACGGCGACCGGGGAGTACTGGTTCTGCTTGAGCAGCTCCACCCAGCGGGCACCACGCTCGAGCTGTGCCAGCGAAGCGGCGTCCAGGTCGGAGGCGAAGGCGGAGAACGCCTCCAGCTCGCGGTACTGGGCCATTTCCAGACGCAGCGAACCGGCGACCTTCTTCATGGCCTTGGTCTGGGCGGCGCCACCGACACGGGAGACCGAGGTACCGACGTTGATCGCCGGGCGGACACCCTTGTTGAACAGGTCGGACTCGAGGAAGACCTGGCCGTCGGTGATGGAGATGACGTTGGTCGGGATGAACGCCGAGACGTCGTTGGCCTTGGTCTCGATGATCGGCAGACCGGTCATCGAGCCGCCACCCATCTCGTCGGACAGCTTCGCGCAACGCTCCAGCAGACGGGAGTGCAGGTAGAAGACGTCACCGGGGTACGCCTCGCGGCCCGGCGGACGACGCAGCAGCAGCGAGATGGCGCGGTAGGCCTCGGCCTGCTTGGTCAGGTCGTCGAACACGATGAGGACGTGCTTGCCCTGGTACATCCAGTGCTGGCCGATGGCCGAACCGGTGTAGGGGGCCAGCCACTTGAAGCCGGCGGAGTCCGACGCGGGGGCGGCGACGATGGTGGTGTAATCCATCGCGCCGTGCTCCTCGAGCGCGGTCTTGACGCCCGCGATGGTGGAGCCCTTCTGGCCGATCGCGACGTAGATGCAGCGGACCTGCTTGGTCGGGTCGCCCGACTCCCAGTTCGCCTTCTGGTTCAGGATCGCGTCGACGGCGACGGCGGTCTTGCCGGTCTTGCGGTCGCCGATGATCAGCTGACGCTGGCCGCGGCCGATGGCGGTCAGCGCGTCGATCGCGGTGATACCGGTGGCCAGCGGCTCCTCGACCGGCTGACGCTCCAGCACGGTCGCGGCCTGCAGCTCCAGCACGCGGCGGTCGTCGGCTTCGATCTCGCCCAGGCCGTCGATCGGCTGGCCGAGCGGGTTGACGACGCGACCGAGAAACTTGTCACCGACGGGAACCGACAGCACGTCGCCGGTGCGGCGGACCTGCTGGCCCTCCTCGAGCGAGGCGTACTCGCCGAGGATGACGGCACCGATCTCGGTGTCCTCGAGGTTCAGCGCGACGCCGAGGACGCCGCCCGGGAACTCGAGCAGCTCGTTGGCCATCGCCGACGGCAGGCCGCTGACGTGCGCGATGCCGTCGCCGGTGTCGGTCACGAGGCCGACTTCTTCGATGGAGGTTTCCGGGGTGTAGCTCTGGGTGTAGCTCTCGATCGCGCTACGGATCTCGTCGGAGGAGATCGTCAGCTCCGCCATGTTGTTCCTGCTCTCGCTGTGGTCTCGAATGTCGGGGGTTGAAGAAGAACTGCGAAGGTGGCGTCCTGGTCAGGACATCGCGCGGCGCAGCTTCTCCAGTCGGCCGGTGGCGCTGCCGTCGATGACGTCGTCTCCGACGCGCACGACGACGCCGCTCAGCAGCGTCGGGTCGACCTGCACGTGCACGGTGACCGCCTTGCCGTAGATCCGCTGCAGGGAAGCCGCCAGCTTCTCCTTCTGCTGATCGGTCAGCGTGACCGCGGCGTGCACATGGGCGACGATCTGGTCACGACGGGCCGCCGCCAGATCGGACAGGGCGTCGAAGGCGACGCCGATGTTGTTGGTCCGCAGCCGGACGACGGCCTGCTCGGCCAGCGCAACGGTGACCGGCTCGGCCTTGCCGTTGAGCAGCCGCTCGATCAGCTCACGCCGCGCCGAGGCGGGCTTGCCGTGATCGGACAGTGCCTGCTCCAGCTGCGGGTTGTCGGCGATGATCCGGCCGAGCCGGAACAGCTCGTCTTCCACCGCGTCGAGCCGACCGCCGTCGGCGGCGGACTCGAGCAGAGCCTCCTGCCCGAGCAGCTCCAGGGTGTCGACCAGGTCGCGGGTGCGTGACCAGTTCTGCGCCACCGCGGTGGTCAGCACTGCCTGCGTGGCAGCGCTGACCTTGCCGCCGAAGATCCGCTCACTGAGTTCAGCGCGCGCCGAACCCGGCACCGAGGAGTCCGCGAGCGCCACACGCAGCGAACGCTGGTCGTCCAGCACGGCGACAACGGCGAACAGTTCCGACCCCGTTGTGGCCGCAACAGTTTCGCTTCCGGTCAACGCGGCCCGAAGCGCCTCGCGAGACCGGGCACTGGCCTCGCGGCTCGCTGCGTACATGCTTCTCACTTTCGCGTCGCTACCTTCCGACCCCGATGGCGTCGGTGTCGTCGAGTTCCTTGAGGAACTTGTCGATCGACGCCGCCTGCTTGGCTTCGTCCGAAACCGACTGACCGATGATCTTCTCGGCCAGCTCGACGGCCGTACGGCCGACCTCGGAACGCAGCTCCGTCAGGATCTGCTGGCGCTGGGCTTCCAGCTGGGAGTGACCGGCGGCGACGATGCGGTCGCTTTCGGCCTGGGCGTCCTGGCGCATCTGCGCGAGGATCTGCTGCCCCTGGGTGCGCGCATCCTCACGGATACGTGCGGCCTCGAGCCGGGCGTCGGCCAGCTGCTGCTGGTACTGCTGCAGCGTCTGCTGTGCCTCCGCCTGGGCTGCTTCGGCCCTGGCGATACCGCCTTCGATCTTGTCCGTGCGCTCTTCGAGGGTCTTGGTCACACGTGGGATCACGTACTTCCAGAACAACAGACCGATGACGATGACACAGACGATCGACCAGACGATGTCGTACGTTGCGGGGACGAGAGGATTCACATCCTCTCCCCCTTCGGCGGCGAGCATCATGATTTCGCGCATCGGAATCAGAAGATGAAGCCGGCGACGAGGCCGATCAGCGCCAGGGCTTCGGTGAACGCGATGCCGAGGAACATGGTGGTGCGGATCTGGCCGGACAGCTCGGGCTGACGCGCGATGCCTTCGATGGCCTTACCGACGACGATGCCGACGCCGATGCCGGGGCCGATCGCAGCGAGGCCGTAGCCGAGGGCGCCGAAGCCCTTGAAGGTGCTTTCGGTGTTCGCGGCTTCCTGGGCCAGGTAAGCGAGGCTCATGAGTCTTCTTTCCCTTTCTGTTGCTCACCCGCCGGTCGGCGTGTGCAGCAGGTTTGGCGGTATGTAGGTGGTTCGGTCGGGTCTAGTGGTCGGCGGCGTGCTGCGACTGCCCGATGTACACGGCGGCCAGCAGCGCGAAGACGTAGGCCTGCAGGAAGATGACCAGCAGCTCGAACAGAGTGAAGCCGATGGCAGCCAGCAGTGAGAAGGGCGAGAAGACCTTCATCCACGCGGTCGCGTCGAACAGGAAGAACCAGGTGGCGCTGAAGAACAGCACCAGCATGATGTGGCCGGCCAGCATGTTGGCCATGAGACGGACGGTCAGCGTGAACGGGCGCAGGATGAAGGTCGAGATGAACTCGATCGGAATCAGCAGCACGTGCAGCGCGATCGGCACGTCGGGGACGACGATGCTGTGGCGGATGTAGGAGAAGAACCCGTACTTCCTGATGCCCACGTAGTTGTAGACGATGTAGACGATCGCGGCGAGGACCAGCGGCATGCCGATGCGCGCGTTCGACGAGATGTTCAACCCGGGAATCACACCGGAGAAGTTCAGAAAGAGAACCGTGAAGAAGATCGTCGCGAGCAGCGGGAGGAACTTCTTGCCGGATTCTTTGCCGAGTACCTCGTCGGCGATCTGCTCCTTGACGAAAACCACACCGGCTTCCATCACATTCTGCAGGCCGCGCGGCACGATCTTCGGCGAGCGGAAAGCCAGCACGAAGACGGCCACCAGAACGGCGGTCATCAACAGCCGGACCAGCATCAGGCGATCGAGTTCGAACGGCGTACCCTCGAACAGCACCGCTGGAGGGAAGAAGTCGGACAGCGATGGCGCGTGGAACTCGCCCGCCGCCAAAGTGATGACGCTCAGCGTTCTCTCCCGTGTTCGGGCCGCGGGTACGACTGTCATTCCCGCGGTTCGATCGGACATTGACGATCAATGGGGGTCGACTTTTGTCGGCTCGAAATTCGACAGCCGCTGATACGAGGGATACCTGTATTAGCTTCTGTACGGGCGTCGGCGACATCGTCGACATGCTTCAACCGGGCACATTCCACCCGGATCGGCAGTAAGCATAGCGGCCCCGGGTGGGATCTCGGTGATCCCCCCTTGGTAACCCGAGGCATAGCCCGAATCCCCGGACCGCGCCCCTAGCTTGGGTGCTTGCTTACCAACACTTTACCAAGCTATCTACGACAGTGCGTAGCTGGGTGGGATTATTCCTGCTCGGAAGCCGTTTCGCTGTCTCCCGCGCGTGTCGTGACGTACGGGACCTTGTGTCGCACAACGCCGTAGGTTTCGGCACCGAGCACGATCAGCAAGGCTCCTACCACGGTGAAGAACAGCGCGGGCCTGCTGTAGAAGTCGAACTGGTTGAGCACACCGACGACGATCAGCACCACCAGCAACTTGGCGACCCAGCTGACCAGCAGGACCATGCCCGCCATCTGCGGCGGCAGCTTCGCGCCGAACAGCACCGACACCACGGTGGTGAGGATGAATCCGCCACCGATCGCGGCGCCGAGCAGCGCACCCCACAAACCGGGCATCCCGGCGAGGAGGGAGGCGATCACCACCGACGCGACCACGAGCACGCCGAGGCCGATCAGTCCGTAGCGCAGCGCGGCGCGCAGCGGGGCGTCGGGGCCTGGCACGGTTTCGGGTGTAAAGCTCACGGCCCGCACTTTACCTTGCGGGCCGAAGTCAATGCTGGGCCGACTCCGTGCGGCGCATCGAGGGGATCACCGTCACCACCAGCGCGAACACCAATCCGCCCGCCACCAGCAACACCACCAGCCGCCGGTCCATCAGCGAAGTTCCTACCGCGCCGAAGGCGAGCACGCCGACCCATAAATAGATGAGCAACACCACGCGGCGCTGGGAATGCCCGATCTGCAACAGTCGGTGATGCAGATGCATTTTGTCCGGTGTGGAAAAACTCACGCCCGCGCGCACACGGCGCACGATCGCCAGCAACAGATCGAGCACCGGAATGAACATCACCGCGCCCACCAGCAACAGCGGCGAGAGCAAACCCACAATGTCGCGCGGGCCATAGCCCTGCAGCGGAATTCGGCCCGACGCACCGGTGGAAACAGCTGCCAGCATCAAACCGATCATCATCGACCCGGTATCGCCCATGAAGATTCGGGCCGGGGAGAAATTGTGCGGCAGAAATCCGAGGCACGCGCCGGCCAGCGCGGCGGCCAGCAAAGCGGGCGGATACGTGTCGACCGAGCCGCCCTGGTCGTAGAGCAAACCCACGGAGAACGCGAAAACAGCCACCGCGCAGATCAAACCGAGGCCGGCGGCCAGGCCGTCCAATCCGTCGACGAAGTTCATCGCGTTGACGAGCGTGACCGTGATGCCGACCGTCACCAGACCGCCCTGCAGTGCGTCGAGCACCACGGTGGTGTCGTTGAACGGGTCGTAGATCACGTACCAGCTCAGGCCCATCACGGCCATCACGCCTGCCGCGGTGACCTGTCCGGCGAATTTGGTCAGCGCGTCCAGTCCCCAGCGGTCGTCGACTATGCCGACGAGCACGATGATCGTCGCGGCGACGAGTACGGCGGGAATATCGGGCGCGTAATCGAAGCCGCGGCGCAGCGCGGGCAATTGATGTGCGAACAAGATCGCGGCCACGACGCCGACATACATACCGACGCCGCCCATCCGGGGAATCGGTTTGACGTGCACATCGCGTTCACGCGGAATCGCCACGGCGCCGAAACCGATGGCGAGCACCCGGACACCGCCGGTGGCCAGGAAGGTCACCGTCGCCGAGACGAGCAGCACGAGCAGGAGCTCACGCAGGGGAACGACTGAGCTCATCGCAGGCGGGCGATCACCGGTTGGTGGAGCTGGTCAGGGCCTCGGGCGCCATCCCGAGCACCTCGGCGATATCGGCCACCGGCACCGCACCCTCCCGCAACACCCGAGGTTGGTCCGCGGTGAGGTCGACGATCGTGGAGGCGACGGCGTGCTCGGCCGGGCCGCCGTCGAGGTACACGCTCGCCAGCGAGCCGAGTTGTTCACGAGCCTGTTCGACGGTGGTGGCGGGCGGCTGACCCGACACATTGGCACTCGACACCGCGAGCGGGCCGACCGCGCGCAGCAGTTCCAGCGCCACCGGGTGCAGCGGCATCCGCAACATCACGGTGCCGCGCGTGTCACCGAGATCCCAGGCCAGCGAAGGTGCCGCCTGCACAACGAGGCTCAGTGCACCGGGCCAGAAGGCACGGATCAGGTCACGTGCCTGCGGGCGCACCGAGAACACGAGTCCGTCGATGGTGTGCCAGGAGCCGACGAGCACCGGGACCGGCATATCGCGACCGCGCCGCTTGGCGGCGAGCAGGTCGGCGACGGCGGACGAATCGAATGCGTCGGCGGCGATGCCGTAGAGGGTGTCGGTGGGCATCACGACGAGGCGACCCGACTTCAGCGCACTGGTGGCCGCGGTGATCCCCGCGTCTCGAGACGCCTCATCGGCACAGTCGTAGACAGTACTCAAAGCTGTCCGCCTCCTCCGCGTACTTTCCCGGTCTTTAGCTGCGGGCAAGAGTGTAGCCCCCGGTGCGAGGGGCCGGTTCCGAGGGACTTTTGGGCGCACATCAGGCGGTTAGCCACATGATTGCCCGGTGGAGCGGCGACGGAATCGCCGCGCTCCCGTCTCCGGCGGTTCAGCCGTTCGAGGGCCGGTGGGCAGTGACGAATCGGGGCTTTTCGGACAGGTCGGTGTGTTCGGCGACGTCGGTGAGGTCGGCGGCCGACAGCAGCGCCGCTACTCCCCCGCCGTTGGTGTCGTCGTGTTCGACGGCGGTGGCGCCGCCGGGGCGCAGGAGGCGGGCGATCGTCGGCACCATGCCCCGGATGACGTCGAGACCGTCGGGACCGCCGAAGAGGGCGCGGTGGGGGTCGTGGTCGGCGACCTCGGGGTCGAGGACCGCGTCCTGGGGGATGTAGGGCGGGTTGGCGACGACCAGGTCGGCGCGGGCGGTGAGGTGTTCGACCACGAACGGGTCGGTGACGTCACCGGAGTACAGGGTGATGGGGGTGTCGCCCGCGGCGATGCGCATGTCGGCGTTGCGGCGGGCCCAGCGCAACGCGTCGGGATCGAGTTCGACGGCGTGCACGTCGGCGTCCGGGCGGGCATGCGCGATGGCCAGTGCCAGCGCGCCGGAGCCGGTGCACAGGTCGACGACGATCGGTGCGTGCGCGAGGGGCCGCAACTCGAGGTAGCCGAGCGCCCAGGCGAGCAGCAACTCGGTTTCGGGCCGCGGCACGAACACACCGGGGCCGACGGCGAGGTCGACCGCACCGAGGGGCGCAGTTCCGGTCAAGTGCTGCAACGGGATTCGCGCGGCACGCTGGTCGATTGCGTGGTCGATGCGGGCTGCGGTCTCGGCGTCGATCATCGGGATCAGCGCCAACCGCATGCGATCCACGTCGAGCGCGTGGGCGGCCAGCACCTCGGCATCGAACATCGGCGAACCGACACCCGCCTCGGCCAACCGCCCCGCTGCGGCAACAATCAAGGGGCGCAACGGAATTCGCCCAGCCTCGGACACGTTCACAGCAACCTCCGCATTCGCCCGCGGTCGTCGCGCACGACCGACAGTGCCCGAACTACTGCTTCCCACGCCGGTCGCGAACCCGTTGTTCGTACTCCGGTGCGCGGCGAATCAACCGGCTCGTGGCGGTCCATGCTCTTACTCGGCAGCCATCCGGGCCTCGCGTTCGGCTTTGCCGAGCGCGTCGAGCAGCGCGTCCATGTCACCGTCGAGGACGGCGTCGAGGTTGTGCGCCTTGAACCCGATGCGGTGATCGGCGATCCGGTTCTCGGGGAAGTTGTAGGTGCGGATGCGCTCGGAGCGGTCGACGGTGCGGATCTGGCTGGCGCGACCGGCCGCCGCCTCCTGCTCGGCCTGCTCTTCGGCCAGCGCCTGCAACCGGGCGGCGAGGACCTGCATGGCACGGGCCTTGTTCTGCAACTGGGAGCGTTCGTTCTGGCAGGTCACCACGATGCCCGAGGGCAGGTGGGTGATGCGGACGGCGGAGTCGGTGGTGTTCACGCCCTGACCGCCCTTGCCGGAGGACCGGTACACGTCGATGCGCAGGTCGGTCTCGTCGATCTGCACCTGCTCGACCTCGTCGGGCTCCGGGTAGATCAGCACGCCCGCGGCCGAGGTGTGGATGCGGCCCTGCGACTCGGTCACCGGCACGCGCTGCACGCGGTGCACGCCGCCCTCGAACTTGAAGCGCGACCACACACCGTCGCGCGCGGCGTCCTTGCTCTTGATCGACAGCGTCGCGTCCTTGTATCCGCCCAGGTCGGAGTAGGTGACGTCGAGCGTCTCCACCTTCCAGCCGTGCCGTTCGGCGTAGCGGATGTACATGCGCGCCAGGTCGGCGGCGAACAGCGCCGACTCCTCGCCACCCTCGCCGGACTTCACCTCGAGCACCACGTCGTCGCCGTCGTGCGGGTCGCGTGGGGCGAGCAGATCGGCAAGGGCCTGCTCGAGTTCGGCCAGCTGGGCTTCCAGCCCGGGCACCTCGGCGGCGAAGGTGGCGTCGTCGGCGGCCAGCTCACGGGCGGCCTCGAGGTCGTCGCGCACCGCTTCGAGCTTGCGGTAGGTGCTCATCACCGGCGCCAGCTCGGCGAACCGCTTACCAACCCGGCGTGCCGCGCCCGCGTCGTTGTGCAGCGACGGATCGGCCAGCTGCGTCTCCAGGCCCTGGTACTCGGCCAGGATGTCGTCGATGGCGGACGGTTGCGTCACGGGAGGATTCCTTCGGTGTGCGGGGCGACGGCTCGGGTAGAGAAACCACCGACGCCCGGCCTGCGAAGTGCAGAACCGGGCGTCGGGGGAGGCAACTAGCTTTCGGCGTCGGCCTTCTTGCCTGCGCGCTTGCCGTAGCGAGCCTCGAAGCGAGCCACGCGGCCGCCGGTGTCGAGGATCTTCTGCTTGCCCGTGTAGAACGGGTGGCACTGCGAGCAGACCTCGACCGTGATCTGGCCGGACTCCTTGGTGGAGCGAGTCTGGAAGGTGTTGCCGCAACCACACACGACGGTGGTGTCGACATACGTGGGGTGGATTCCTGCCTTCATGGGCGTCCTCTCGATAATGGTCGCCGGGTCGTAGCCCCATGGAGTGGAGTACGTGAACCGGAACCGACTAGGCGGGATGTCTGCGAACTCGCAGACACACAGCGGTCCAGTATGCCAGACCCGGCCGCCCTACCGATAACACCCCCTACCCTTCGAATGTTCCCGGCAAACCGAAAGGGCCCCGCCGAAGCGGAGCCCTTTCGTTCTGTCACTCGTCGAGTGCGCCCGGTGCGGTCTTGGAGACCGACATCAGGAACTCGAGGTTGTTCTTCGACTTCTTCAACCGGTCGATGAGCAGGTCGATCGCCTGATGCGAATCCAGGCCCGAGAGCACCCGGCGCAGCTTGTGCAGCACCGCGGCCTCGTCCGGGGACATCAGCAGTTCGTCCTTGCGGGTACTCGACAGGTTCACGTCGACCGCCGGGAACACGCGGCGCTCGGCGATCTTGCGGTCGAGCTTGAGCTCGGCGTTACCCGTGCCCTTGAACTCCTCGAAGATCACCGTGTCGCCGGTGGAACCGGTCTCGACCAGCGCCGTGGCGATGATCGTGAGCGAGCCGCCGTTCTCGATGTTGCGGGCCGCGCCGAGGAACCGCTTGGGCGGGTACAGCGCGGTCGAGTCGACACCACCGGAGAGGATGCGGCCCGAGGCGGGCGAGGAGTTGTTGTACGCGCGGCCCAATCGGGTGATCGAGTCGAGCAGCACCACAACGTCTTTGCCCATCTCCACCAGTCGCTTGGCCCGCTCGATGGCGAGCTCGGCGACGGAGGTGTGGTCGGCCGGCGGCCGGTCGAAGGTGGAGGCGATGACCTCACCCTTCACCGAACGCTGCATGTCGGTGACCTCTTCGGGGCGCTCGTCGACCAGCACGACCATGAGGTAGCACTCGGGGTTGTTGGTCGCGATCGCGTTGGCGATGTCCTGCACCACGGTCGTCTTACCGGCCTTGGGCGGGGAGACGATCAGCGCGCGCTGGCCCTTGCCGATCGGCATGATCAGGTCGATCACGCGGGTGCTCAGCTTGTTGGGCGTGGTCTCGAGGCGCAGTCGCTGGTTCGGGTACAGCGGGGTGAGCTTCTGGAAGTCGGGACGACGCTTGGCCGCCTCCACCTCGCCACCGTTGACGGTGTCCAGGCGCACCAGCGGGTCGAACTTCTGACGCTGGTTGCTCTGCTCGCCGTCGCGCGGCGCGCGGACCGCACCGGTGATGGCGTCACCGCGGCGCAGACCGTTCTTGCGGACCAGGTTCATCGACACGTACACGTCGTTGGGTCCGGCCAGGTAGCCGGAGGTCCGCACGAAGGCGTAGTTGTCGAGCACGTCGAGGATGCCCGCGACGGGCTGCAGGACGTCGTCCTCGCGGATCTCGAAGTCGCGGGCCTCGCCGCCACCGGAACCGGTGCCACCGTCGCGGTCACGCCCACGACGACGCTCACGGAACCGACGGCCCCGGCGACCGCGGCCGCCTTCCTCGTCGTCGCCACCACGATCACGGTCGTCGCGCGGGCCACGATTGCCGCCCGCGTTCCCGTTCTGGTTCTGGTTGCGCTCGCCGCGCTCGTTCTGGTTGCGGTCGTTCTGATTACGCTCGCCACCGGCATTGCGCTCGCCGCCGGCATTGCGGTCGTTGCGCTCGCGACGACGCTCGCCCTGCTCGCCACCCTCGGCCTGCTTGGGCTCCTCGGTGCGAGTCTCGGTGCGATTCTCGGCGGGGGCGTTCTCGCCGCCACCGGAACGGGCCTGGTCACGACCGCGACGCTGCCTGCCACGGCCACGCTGACCGCTCTCGCGACCGGACTCCTCGCCCACCTCGGCGGGGGCTTCGGTCTTGGCCTCGACCGGCTTGGTCGCGGCGGTCTCGGTCTCGGCCTGCTTGGTCTCGGCGGCCTTGGTCTCGACCGGCTTCACCTCGGCCGTCTTCGCCTCTGCCGCCTTGGATTCGGCGGCGGGCTTCTCGGCCTTGGCCGGGCGCTCCCGCTTGGCGGGGGCCTCGGCGGCGGCAGGCGCGTCGGCCGTCACGGCGGCGGCTTCGGCAGGCTTGGCACCCTTGGCAGGCGCTCCGGCCTGGTTTTCTTTGATTGCGGCGATGAGATCGCCCTTGCGCATACCGGAGGTGCCTCGGATACCGAGTTCCCCAGCGAGCGCACGCAACTGCGGCAACAGCATTCCAGTCAGCCCCGATCGTGCGACGTCGGTGTGTTCGCTCATTTTCGAAATCTGTCCGGATTCACTTTCGCGGCCGCCCGAATTCGTCGGGTCGGTATCCACCCCGGGTGTCGCGAGCAGGTCCGTTTCTGTCACGGAAATCCTTTCCTTCCCTCGAATGCCGTGTGCTGAGTCGAGGGTTCGTTCCGCAGACCCGGCAACATATGCCGAGCTCGGATTATGCGTCCCACAGGACGCGTGTGCCGTACTACCCGCCCCGCCGGACCGGAGGCTTCGCCACCAGAAGAAAGTGGTAAGGGGAGCGATTGCCCTGATGAAGCACCGGCGTCTGATGCGCACGATGTACGGACCACCCCAGAATAGCCGCCTATCACGAACAACGGCAAGGCAGGCACGCCGTCAGTCGATCGACACCCCGTCGGCGATACCTGGCTCGACCACGCGCAAACCGTCTTTCTCGGCCAGTTCGCGCAGGTCAGCGGGGAATTCCATGGTCGTAAGCGCGAGGATGGTCGGGCCCGCACCCGAGACCGTCGCGGCGATTCCGGCGTCACGTAGCCGCTCGATCCAGGCGGTGGTGAGCGGTAGCGCGGGGGCACGCTGGGTCTGGTGCAACCGGTCGGCGGTGGCCGGCATCAGCAGGTCGGGACGCTCGGTCAGCGCGACGACGGCCAGGGCCGCGCGGCTCACGTTGAACGCCGCGTCGCCGTGGGGCACCTGCTCGGGCAGCAGCCCGCGCGTGTGCGCCGTGGACGAACGCTCCTGCGGAATCAGCACCACCGGACGCAGCGCCCGCGCGGGATCCAGGCGTACAGCCCGGTAGGCGCGGGCCTCGGCGTCGGTCTCGGTCCACGAGACGACGACACCGCCGAGCACGCTGGCGGCGGCGTTGTCGGGGTGACCCTCGAACTCCGAGGCCAGCTGAACCAGCCGGTCACCGTCGAGGCGAAGTGCCTGGTCGAACTTGGCGGCCAGCCCGGCACCGGCGGCCAGGCCACCGACCACGGCCGACGCGCTGGAACCGAGTCCGCGTGAATGCGGAATCACGTTGCGGCACACGACATCGAGGCCGTCGGCCCAGACGCCGAGCGATTCGAGGCCGCGCTCGATGGCGCGGACGACCAGATGGGTCGGTCCCCACGGCACGTCGTCGGCGCCCTCACCCTCGACCCGGATCGCGAGACCGGATTCGGTGGTGCGCACGACGATTTCGTCGTAGATGCCCAATGCCATTCCGAGACAATCGAATCCGGGTCCGAGGTTGGCGGTGGAGGCCGGAACGCGCACGGTCACTTCGAGACCGGCGGGCAAGGTCGCTGTCATCAGCGTCGGCTCACGTGCGGTCAACTCAGGCCAGCTCGAGTTCGCGGGCGATAGCGACCGGGTCCACCGCGATCGGCTTGACCTCGGGCATTCCGGCCAGCGCGTTGTCGGGGTCCTTGAGGCCGTTGCCGGTGACGGTGCACACGACGGTCAGGCCCGAATCCAGCCAGCCCTCCTTGCGCGCGGCGAGCAGACCGGCCACGCTCGCGGCCGACGCGGGCTCGACGAACACGCCCTCGGTCGCGGCGACGAGACGGTAGGCGGCGAGGATCTCCTCGTCGGTGGCGGCGCGGAAGGCGCCACCGGACTGCTCCTTGGCCTCCATCGCACCGTTCCACGAGGCCGGTGCGCCGATGCGGATCGCGGTGGCGACGGTCTCGGGATCCTTCACCGGAGCACCGTTGACCAGCGGCGCGGCACCGGCGGCCTGCACGCCGAGCATGCGCGGCAGCACCGAGGTGATGCCGTCGGCGTGGTATTCGCGGTATCCGCGCCAGTAGGCGGTGATGTTGCCCGCGTTGCCGACGGGCAGCACGTGCACGTCGGGCGCCTTGCCGAGCACATCGCAGATTTCGAAGGAGGCGGTCTTCTGCCCCTCGATGCGGGCCGGGTTCACCGAGTTGACCAGTCCGACCTGCGGGAATTCGGCGGTCACCTTGCGAGCCAGCTCGAGGCAGTCGTCGAAGTTGCCCTCGACCTGGATGATCTTGGCGCCGAGCATCACGGCCTGGGCCAGCTTGCCCATCGCGATCTTGCCCTGCGGGATCAGCACGGCGCATTCCATGCCCGCGCGGGTGGCGTAGGCGGCGGCCGAGGCCGAGGTGTTGCCGGTCGACGCGCACAGCACGGCCTTCTGACCGCGGTACTTGGCGTCGGTCATGGCCATGGTCATGCCGCGGTCCTTGAACGAACCCGTGGGGTTGGCGCCCTCGACCTTCAGGTACACCTCGCACCCGGTGAGTTCGGACAGGTGCGTGGCGGGGACCAGCGGAGTACCGCCCTCGAACAGGGTCACCGGCTCCAAATCGGCGGCACCGGCGAGGCGGTCGCGGTAGGCAGCGATCAGACCGGGCCAGCGCGAATGCACGCCGGTCTGGGGGGCGATGCCAGTGGAGCTCATGATTCTTCGGTGCCTTCCAGTCTGAGAACGCTGGTCACAGCGGTGACGGAATCCATTTCCGCCAGTACCGCGACAGTATCGGCCAGCGACGACTCCACCGCATGGTGGGTGACGACCACGAGCCGGGCGCCGTCGCCGTGACCCTGCTGACGCACGGTGGAGATGCTCACCCCGTGCTGGGCGAAGGTGTCGGCGACTGCGGCGAGCACGCCGGGACGGTCCTCCACCTGCAGGTTCACGTGGTAGCGGGTGGGGGTGTCACCGATCGGCGCGATCGGCAGCTCAGCATAAACCGATTCGCCCGGTGCGCGACCACCGTAGAACTTGTTGCGGGCCGCCATCACCAGGTCGCCCAGCACCGCCGAGGCGGTCGGCGCGCCGCCCGCGCCCTGCCCGTAGAACATCAGGCGACCGGCGTTGTCGGCCTCCACGACCACGGCGTTGAACGCGCCGTTGACCGAGGCGAGGGGGTGCTTGCGCGGGATGAGCGCCGGGTACACGCGCACGGAGACGCGGTCCTTGCCGCCTTCGGCCGCGCTCGGCTCACCGGGGACGCGCTCGCAGATGGCGAGCAGCTTCACCGTGCAGCCGACTGCCGAGGCGGTCTCGAGGTCTTCGGCGGTGATCTTGGAGATGCCCTCGCGGTACACGTCGGCGGCGGTGACGCGGGTGTGGAACGCCAGCGAAGCCAGGATCGCGGCCTTGGCGGCGGCGTCGTAGCCCTCCACGTCGGCGGTGGGGTCGGCCTCGGCGTAACCCAGGTCGGTGGCCTCGGCGAGGACGTCGTCGTAGGCGGCGCCGGTCTCGTCCATCGCGGAGAGGATGAAGTTGGTCGTGCCGTTCACGATGCCGACGACCTTGTTCACCCGGTCACCCGAGAGCGACTGGATCAGCGGACGCACCACCGGGATCGCGCCGGCGACCGCGGCCTCGAAGTACAGGTCGGCGCGGCTGCTCTCGGCGGCGGCGGCCAGCTCGCCGGTGTAGTCGGCCAGCAGCGCCTTGTTGGCGGTGACAACGGACTTGCCCGCGGCGAGGGCGTCGCCGATGAGCTTGCGGGCCGGGTCGATACCGCCCATGACCTCGACCACCAGGTCCACATCGTCGCGGGCAAGCAGCGCCTCGGCGTCGGTGGTGAGCAGCTCGGCGGGCAGCCCGCGGTCCTTGGACAGGTCGCGCACGGCGACACCGCGCAGCACCAGCGGCGCGCCGACTCGCGAGCGCAGGTCGTCGGCGTGGTCGCGCAGCACGCGCACCACCTCGGTGCCGACGGTGCCCATGCCGAGCACGGCTACGCCGAGCGGGCGCCCCGCGTCGTTGGTGCCGTTCATCCTTCTACCTCCAGGCTGAGCAGGTCCGCCACCGTTTCCCGGCGCAGAATCAGTCGCGACTCCCCCTCGCGCACCGCGACCACGGCGGGCCGGGTGAGCAGGTTGTAGCGACTCGACATCGAATAGCAGTACGCCCCCGTTGCCGCGACCGCGACCAGGTCGCCCGGTCCGGCGTCGGCGGGCATCCACGTGTCGCGGATGACGATATCGCCGCTCTCGCAATGCTTTCCGACCACGCGCGCGACCACGGCGTGCGCGTCGGAGCTCCGCGAGACCAGACGGCAATCGTAATCGGCCTGGTAGAGCGCGGGGCGGATATTGTCGCTCATCCCGCCGTCGACGCTCACGTACCGGCGACGCGCGCCACCGTCGAGCTCGACGTCCTTGATGGTGCCCACCTCGTAGAGGGTGACGGTGCCCGGTCCGGCGATCGCGCGGCCCGGCTCGACCGCGATGATCGGCTCGGGCAGCCCCGCGCGGGCGGCCTCCGCGGCGACCAGGTCGCGCAGCTTGGCGGCGAACTCGTCGAGCTCGGGCGGGTTGTCGCTGGGCAGGTAGGCGATGCCGAGGCCACCACCCAGGTCGAGGGTGGAGATCTGGGCGGTGCGTTCCACACCGAACTTGTCGATCGCCTCGCGCAGCAGGCCGAGCATGCGGCGGGCCGCGATCTCGAAGCCGTCGAGCTCGAAGATCTGCGAACCGATGTGGCTGTGCAGGCCGACCAGGCGCAGGTTGTCGGCCTCGAAGACGCGCGCCAGGGCTTCCATCGCGTCGCCGCCCGCGATGGAGAAACCGAACTTCTGGTCCTCGTGGGCGGTGGAGATGTACTCGTGGGTGTGCGCTTCGACGCCGACGGTCACGCGGACCAGCACGTCCTGCACCACGCCCGCCGCACCGGCGACGGCTTCCAGGCGTTCGATCTCGTAGAGCGAGTCCACGACCACGTGGCCGACGCCCGCCGCGACGGCAGCCTCCAGCTCGGGGACGGACTTGTTGTTGCCGTGCAACGCGATTCGCTCCGCGGGGAAGCCCGCGTTGAGCGCGATGGCCAGCTCTCCACCGGAGCACACATCGAGGGAAAGGCCCTCGTCGCGGATCCAGCGGGCGATCTCGCCGCACAGGAACGCCTTCGACGCGTAGTGCACGCGAGCGGCGGTGCCGAACGCGGCGACCATGTCGCGGCAGCGCGAACGGAAGTCGTCCTCGTCGATCACGAACAGCGGGGTGCCGTACTGCGCGGCCAGCTCGGTGACGGGGATGCCCGCCAACCGGACCACGCCGTCGTCACCGCGCGAGGCGTTGCGCGGCCACACGTGTTCGGGCAGGTCGATCATCTCGCGCGGATCGGTCGGCCGCTCGCCGAGCGTCGGGGCGTGCGGGATCTCGGCGTGCCGAGGCCCGGCGGGGTGTGCACTCATCGAGCGTCCTTCCTGAAAAAGTCTGCGGAGCTCACATGCGCTCCGGTGCGCTCACGCCGAGCAGGGCCAGGCCGTTGGCCAGCACCTGACGGGTTGCCTTCACCAGTTCGAGGCGAGCGGCGTTGAGCGGACTGACGTCGTCGTCACCCTTGGGCAGCACGCGCATGTCGTCGTCGGACTGGAACGGGTGGTAGACCCCGGCCAGTTCTTCGAGGTAGCGGGCGATCCGGTGCGGTTCGCGGGTCTCGGCGGCGGTGGCGACCACGCGCGGGAAATCACCGAGGGTCCGGATCAGGTCACCTTCGCGGCCGGACGTCATCAGCGCGAAATCCGGTGTCACAGTGGCGAATTCGGGGTACTTGGCGGCATTGCCGATGATGCTGTTGGTGCGCGAGTGCGCGTACTGCACGTAGTACACCGGGTTCTCGCTGCTGGCCTTGGTCCACAGGTCCAGGTCGATGTCGATGCTCGAGTTCACCGAGGACCGCACCAGCGAGTAGCGGGCCGCGTCGACACCGATCTGCTCGACCAGGTCGTTGAGCGTCACCACGGTGCCCGCGCGCTTGCTCATCTTCACGGCCTGGCCGTCGCGGACCAGGTTCACCATCTGCCCGATCAGTACCTCGACGGTGTCGGGGTCGTCGCCGAAGGCGGCCGCGGCGGCCTTCAACCGGCCGATGTAGCCGTGGTGGTCGGCGCCGAGCATGTAGATGGCCAGGTCGAAGCCGCGCGAGCGCTTGTTCTGGAAGTAGGCGATGTCGCCGGCGATGTAGGCGGCGGTGCCGTCGCTCTTGAGGACCACCCGGTCCTTGTCGTCACCGAACTCGGTGGAGGCGATCCACCACGCGCCGTCCTTCTCGTACAGGTTGCCCGAGTTCTTGAGCTGCTCGACCGCACGCTCGACGGCGCCCGAGGCGAACAGTTCGCTCTCGTTGAAGTACACGTCGAAGTCGGTGCCGAAATCGTGCAGGTCCTGCTTGATCTGGGCGAACATCTGCTGCACGCCCTCGCGCCGGAACAGCTCGTGACGCTGGTCGGCGGGCAGGGTGAGCGCATCGGGATGCGCGGCGACGATGCTCGCGGCGATCTCCTGGATGTACTCGCCCGCGTAGCCGTCCTCGGGGGTCGGCTCGCCGAGCGCGGCGGCGACCAGCGACTTCGCGAACCGGTCGATCTGGGCGCCGTTGTCGTTGAAGTAGTACTCGCGGGTCACGTCGGCGCCCTCGGCGGCCAGGATGCGGCCGAGCGCGTCACCGACCGCGGCCCAGCGGGTGCCACCGAGGTGGACGGGACCGGTCGGGTTGGCGGAGACGAATTCCAGGTTGATCTTGGTGCCGGTCAGCGCCGACCCGGTGCCGTACTTGTCCGCCGCGGTCAGGATCTGGGTGACGATCGCGCCCTGCGCCGACGCGGCCAAACGGATGTTCAGGAAGCCGGGGCCCGCCACTTCGGCGACCTCGATACCTTCGGTGGCCGACAGCGCCTCGGCCAGCCAGCCGGCCAGCTCACGCGGATTCGTTCCCACCCGCTTGGCCACCTGCATCGCCACATTCGTGGCATAGTCGCCGTGTTCGGGGTTGCGCGGACGCTCCACTGTGACCTGCTCGGGCAGGACCGACGAGTCCAGTCCACGTTCGACAAGCACCTTCGCCGCGGTGGTGCGAAGGAGATCTGCAAGGTCAGCTGGAGTCACGAGTCTCTATCCTATTGGCTGGGCGGCTCGCAACCACGACCGCCCGCCACGAACGCACCGATCCATACGTCGAAAGAGCTAACCGAGCGATGCCGAGCAGGACAAGCGCAACATCAGCCAAGGCCGTCCGGGCCGCGGGGAAGTCGTCTCCGTCCCGCAAGCCGGGCAAGGGCAAACTCCCGCACAAGAAGCGTGAAGTGCCCTGGGGCCTGCTCGGCGGCGGCGTGGTCATCGTCGCGCTGATCGGCCTGCTGGCCTACAGCATCGTGCCCAAGTACATGGACCAGGCCGCGATCCGCGAAGCGCAGACCGACCTGTCCGAATGGGCGCCCAGCGAGCAGAACCAGGACCCGGCGGCCAAGATCGAGGGCGTCGTGAAGCAGGAGTACCCGGCGGCGCTGCACGTCAGCGAGACCCAGCGGGTGGCCTACGACAAGTCGCCCGCCTACGGTGGCCCGCACGATGTGGCCTGGGCCAACTGCACCGGCACGGTGTACGCCAAGCCGATCCGCATGGAGAACGCGGTCCACTCGCTCGAGCACGGTGCGGTGTGGATCACCTACAACCCCGACAAGGTCGACGCGGCCGGGGTGGAGAAGCTGTCGAACTTCGTCAAGGACCGGCCGTACACGATGATGTCGCCGTACCCGGCCCTCGACACCCCCATCGCGCTGCAGTCGTGGGGCCACCAGCTGAAGCTGGACTCGGCCGAGGACGCGCGCATCAAGCAGTTCATCTCCGCGCTGCGCACCAACCCGTACGCGCACCCCGAGGTCGGCGCCAGCTGCTCGAACCCGATCTTCGACGCCAACAACCCGCCGCCGTTCGACGCCTCGCCGTACGGCCCCGACGCCATCCCGATGGACGGCACCGGCGCCAACCAGGACGCGAGCGAACTCGGCGGACTCGGTTCGGGTGTCCCCGGTCTGCCGGGCATCCCGATGCCGGGCGCACCGGCCGGTCAGTGATGAGTGAGACCACCGACGAACCCACCGGCAGGCGCCCTGCCGGTGCGGTGCTGGTCCTCGGTGCGATCGGCCTGCTCCTGCTCGGTGCCGTAGCGGGTGTGCTGCTGCGGATGCCGCTGGAGAAGGCCGAGTCGGCCGCGCCCGGACCGGTCGACATCGGTTTCAACCAGGACATGTCGGTGCACCACGCCCAGGCCGTCGACATGGCGGGCATCGCGTTGATCGGTTCCACCGACAACGACGTGCGCCGCCTGGCCTACGACATCATGACCACCCAGTCGAACCAGATCGGCCGCATGCAGGGCTGGTTGCAGCTGTGGGACGCCCCGAGCCAGAGCGTCGAGGGATTCATGGGCTGGATGAGCGAGGGCAACGGTGGCCACGGGCACGGCGCGGCCACCACCGCCGCCCACAGCGGTCCCGTAGCGGCGATGCCCGGCATGGCCTCGCAGGAGGAGATGACCGCGCTGCGCCAAGCCACCGGCCCCGCCCTGGACACCCTGTTCCTGCAGCTGATGTTGCGCCACCACCAGGGCGGCGTCCCCATGCTCGACTATGCCGCCGAACAGGCCTCGACCACCGCGGTCCGCTCCCTCGCGGCCACCATGTCGAAAACCCAATCCGGCGAATCGACCCTGATGACCACCATGCTCACCACCCGAGGCGCCACCCCCCTCCCCCTCGGCTGACCCCGGTGCCGGACCGAGATCAACCCCCCGGTCCGGCACCGTTTTTGGCGCACCGCACCCGATGCGATACGCTGTCGCTGCCCGATCGCCCCACCGGCGACCGGCATCTATCCCGCCCTCGTAGCTCAGGGGATAGAGCGTCTGCCTCCGGAGCAGAAGGCCGCAGGTTCGAATCCTGCCGAGGGCACATCGCGTTCAAGGCCCCGTCCGTTCGGTCGGGGCCTTGTTCGTTCGTCGCAGTTGTTCATCTGGTTGTACGCACGGTTCCACAGGTTTCGGGGCCTGTCCCCGGTGACAGCAGGAGCGGGCATGACTGATCCATCAGACGGGTTCGGACAACAGCCCCAGCCGGGGCAACCTCAGCAGGGGCAACCGCAAGCCGGGCAGCCGCAGGCGGGGTATCCAGGGGCGGGTGGTCCGCCGCCCGGCGGATTCGGGGCACAGGCGGGACCGCCACCGAAGAAGAAGCGCACGGGGTTGTTCATCGGGCTGGGGGTGCTGGCACTGGTCGTGCTGGGGGTTCTGGCGGCGGGGGTGGTGCTCACCGTGCAGGGACGCACGCCGCTGGCCTCGGACGACAAGAAGATCGAGGTGGCGATTCGCGATTTCTACGACACGCTCGATTCCGACGGGTTCATCGCCGCGTCCGAACTGGCGTGCGCCGCCGATCGGGCCGAGATCGAGAACCTCACCCCGGAGCAGCGCAGACAGTTCGACACCGCGACGGTGTCGGTGCGCATCGACGACGTGCGCGACATCGTCATCACCGGCGACGACGCGGAAGCCACCGTTGTCGGTCAGCTGACCCTCTCGGTCGAAGGCGAGGAGCCCGACACCGAGGACAGCACCGAGGAACACCTCACCAAAGAAGACGGCACCTGGAAGATCTGCTCGGCCCCGGCCAACAAGCACTGACATTGCGATCACCGTGATCGCAACCCTGGGCACACCCGCCGCGCACCGGCATCATCATTGGCGAGGCGGGCGTGGCTGAGAGGTTTAGGCGACGGTCTGCAAAGCCGTTCACGTGGGTTCGATTCCCGCCGCTCGCTCTATACGGAACGCGGCCCGGTTCGTGACATGATCGAAAACATGTCACGAACCGGACCGCTACCCCGAGACCCGATCGCCGAGGCACACCGGCAGTGGATCGAGCACGGCTGGGGATCGGTCGCCGACGGCATGGCCCTCGTCACCTCCCTGGTCCGGGCCCAGCAGATCGTGATGGCCCGCGTCGACGAGGCCCTCAAACCCTCGGGACTCACCTTCTCCCGCTACGAACTGCTGCAACTGCTCAGTTTCAGCCGCGCGGGCGCACTCCCGATGGCCAAAGCCAGCGCGCGCCTGCAGGTGCACCCGACCAGCGTCACCAATACGGTCGACCGGCTGGAAGCGGCCGGACTTGTCGAGCGCGTGCCACATCCGAGCGACCGCCGCGCCACGCTTATCGAAATCACCTCCGCCGGAAGGAAATCCGTCGCCGAGGCGACCGAGGCGTTGAACGCGCAGGTTTTCGCCGAGCCTGGCCTGGCGCCGGGCGAGAGCAAACAACTGCTCGAGCTGCTCGCCCGGTTCCGCCATGCCGCCGGGGATTTCGACGACACGGCAAACCTCGCATTCCACGCGACCTGAGGGACAGAGCCGCGAATCGCGGGCCGACTCGCTTGGCAGGTAGCGCGAAAAGGTCCACCATGTAGCGCATGGTGCTGGTCCTCGGGGTGTCGGCAGGCGCGGGTGGTGCCCGTGCCGTGCTCAACCACACCGACCAACCGCATCTACCGCCGCTCGATCGGGTGCGCATCCCGCGCCGCGCGGGCGCCTCGGTGGAGGAATCGGTACTCGCGGCGATCCGCCGGATGCGGGTGGCGGCCATCGCCCGCGACGAGTGCGTCACCGCCACCGTCGTCACCTGCCGCAGCGACCTGCACGGCGACGCCATCCGCGCGGCGGCGGGCCCCTCGGTGACCATCGTCGACGAACCGCTCGCCCAGCTGCGCTACCTGCGTTTCACCGGCCTGCTGCCCGACACCGATTCGGTGATGCTCTACGACCTCGGCAGTTCCGGCCTCACCGTCACCCACGCCGACTGCCGCACCGACACCATCCTCGCCAGTCAGCGCAGCACCGTCCTCAGCGGCGACGGCTACGACGCGCTGCTGCGCTGGCAACTGGCCAGAGGCGGCGTCGCGGCCGACCGCCGCACCACCCGCACTCACCGCGAAATGCTCAGCCGCGCAAGGGTTGTCACCGCCGCCGACGCCGACACCGGCGAACGCGCCGTGGTGACCCGCAGCGATCTGGCCGCCTTGTGCGAAGCGGGACTGCATCATTCGGCATCGTTCGTGCGGAAGATGATCGAGGACACCGGCGTACGGCCCGGTGCGCTCGTCCTGCTGGGTGGATGCGTGCGCAACCCGGCGCTGCGGCACGCCGTGGGTCAGCTGGTCGACCTGCCGATCGTGTACGACCCTGAGCCGGAATATGTTTCGGCACGCGGCGCGGTGCTGCTCGCCGCACGGAAACCCTCGCGCCTGCGCATGCCACGGTTGCGGGCGGGCGCGACGGCCGACCCGGTCGCACCGTCCGGCCCCGGTCGGCGCAAATTCCTCGCCGCCGTCGCGGTGACCGCGACCCTGGGCGGCGCGGTCGCCGGGCTGCTCGGCACCGACGACCGGGCGGACGAGAAGAACCCGCCAACGCCCGCCCAGTTCATCGACGGTTCGCTCCCCGCGAAATAACTAGCTGTTGGTGAAGTTCGGCGCCCGCTTCTCGGTGAAGGCGGCCATGCCTTCCTTCTGATCGTCGGTCGCGAACAGCGAGTGGAACGCCCGGCGCTCGAACAGCAGGCCTTCGGCCAGGCTGGTCTCGAAGGACCGGTTGACCGCGGCCTTGGCGAGCATGGCCGCGGGCAGCGACATGCTCGCGATGGTCTGGGCCGCCTCGAGCGCGGTATCGAGCAGCTGGTCGGCGGGCACGATGCGCGATACGACACCGGCCCGCTCGGCCTCCTCGACGCCCATGTTGCGGCCGGTGAGGATGAGGTCCATCGCCTTGGCCTTGCCGACCGCGCGGGTGAGCCGCTGCGAACCGCCCATGCCGGGGATGACACCGAGCTTGATCTCGGGCTGACCGAACTTGGCGGTGTCGGCCGCGATCAGGATGTCGCACATCATCGCCACCTCACAGCCACCGCCGAGCGCGTAACCGGCGACGGCGGCGATGGTCGGCTTGCGGAAGTTCGCCAGGCGGTCCCAGCCGGCGAAGGTGTCGGCCAGGAACATGTCCATGTAGGACTTGGTCGCCATCTCCTTGATGTCGGCACCGGCGGCGAACGCCTTCTCCGAACCGGTGAGGACGACGGCGCCGATCGAATCGTCGCGCTCGAGCTCGTCGAGCGCGGCGGTGATGTCCGCGAGCACCTGCGCGTTGAGGGCGTTGAGGGCCTTGGGACGGTTCAGCGTGATCCAGCCGACCCCGCCTTTGCCGTCGCTGCCGCCCTTGCGTTCCAACAGAATCGTCTCGAACTCGCTCATGGTCTGCAGACGATACCGAGCGGCGCCGCCACCGGACTACACGGGCAAACCGAGTTCGCGGTCGCCGAGCGGGGCGAAGTAGGCGTCGACGTGGGCGTCGGTGACCTCGGCGAGGGTCGCGGGCGACCAGCGTGGCGTGCGGTCCTTGTCGATCACCTGGGCGCGGATGCCCTCGGCCAGGTCGTGGGTGCTCAGCGCGGCCACGGTGATCCGGAATTCGACATTGAGAGCCGCGGCCAGGCTGAGCGAGCGGGCGTTGCGGAGGGCGCGCAGCGTCGCCTTCACCGCCACCGGCGACTTGGCGAGGATGTCCTCGGCGGCCTTGGTCGCCTCGGGGAGGTCGGCCGCGCGCAGGGCCGCGATGATCTCCTCGACCGTGTCGGCGCGGTAGCAGCGATCGATCCAGTCGGCGTGGGCGGCCAGTTCGGATTCCGGTGCGGGCGTGGCGAATCGGGCGATGGCCTCGTCGGCGGGAGTGGTGCGCAGGGCGTCCAGGAGCGCGGGCAGGTCGGCCGAGGGCACGAAGGTGTCGGCGAAACCGGCGACGATCGCGTCACCCGCGCCCATCCGCGCGGTGGTGAGGGCGACGTGGGTGCCCAGCTCGCCGGGCGTGTGCGAGAGCAGGTAGGTGCCGCCGACATCGGGCACGAAACCGATGCCCGCTTCCGGCATGCCGATCTGCGAGCGTTCGGTGACGATGCGGTGGCTGCCGTGCGCCGAGACGCCGACGCCGCCGCCCATCACGATGCCGTCCATGATCGCCACATACGGCTTGGGGTAGCTGTCGATCAGCTCGTTGAGCAGGTATTCGTCGCGCCAGAACGCGGCCGCCCCGGTGTCGAGCGGGGCGGGCGCGCCGGGGCCGCCGTCGTTGATCACCTTGGCGTCGCGATGGATGGCGACGATATCGCCGCCCGCGCACAGGCCACGTTCGCCCGCACCGACGATGGCGACGGTGTCGACGGCCGGGTCGGTCGCCCAGGCACGCAGGGCGTCGGTGACGGCCAGGCTCATCGCGTGGTTGAGCGCGTTGATGGCCCTCGGCCGGTTCAGCGTGATCAGACCGAGCCGGTCGCGGACCTCGAACAACACTTCGGCTTCACCCATGTCCGTCACCATAAAGTCGGATGTCCGAGTACCCGCAGCCGCGAGGTGCGAGTTGTGACCCATTCCACGGCGGTGCGTGGGGCAGAATCGGCGCATGGGCACCGACAACTTCGCACGGATATCCCGGCTGCGCGCGCTGATCGACCATGCGAACACCGGTGCGGGCGAACGCGCGACCGCCCAGCGCATGCTCGACCGGCTGTTGCGAAAAACCGGTGGCGGCAACGCTTCTCGTCCTTCCGACCGGGTCTACGGTGAGCGGCACCACCGGCCGGGCAGGCACGCGACAACGGCCGCCATCGTGGAGTCGGTGCGCGAGGACATCTCCTTCGCGCGCACCTTCGCCCCCGGTGCGCCCGGTGAGGTGATCGTGCACAGCCCACTGGCCGCGGCGCCGGCCGAACTCACGGTCGCGGTGAGCACACCCTTCGCCGACCAGATCGTCGTCACGATCGACGACATCCCGCCGCAGTGGGGCTGGGAATCCGACGAGTTCGACCGCATCGTCGCCACCCGCGACCTGCGCGCCCTCGCCGACGAACTGGCCGAGATCATCGACGCCTACAACCACTACGGCCCCGACGTGGGCCCCCGCTTCTTCCGCACCATCCGCGCCCAGCAGACAACGCTCATCCGCTGACTACCCGCCGCCGTGGAAGGTGGCCCGGTACGCCGAGGGGCTGGTGCCCAGTGCTCGCGCGAAGTGCTGACGCAGGGAGGCGCCGGTGCCGAACCCGGCCCGCTCGGCGACCTGGTCGACAGTGAGCGTCGTCTGCTCGAGCAACTGCCTCGCCCTGATCAGCCGCTGTCCGGCGAGCCAGGCTCCCGGCGACATCCCGGTCTCGCGCCGGAATCTGCGGGTGAAAGTCCGCGGACTCATGGCGGCGCGCTCGGCGAGGACGCGCAGGGTGAGCGGCCGATCCAAGTGGTTCAGTGCCCATGCCCGGGCGCGGCTGGTCGTCGACTCGTCCTCGGCCGGCAGCGGTAGGTCGATGAACTGCGCCTGGCCGCCTTCGCGATAGGGCGGCACGACCGTACGCCTGGCGACGTCACCGGCGACGGCCGCACCGTGGTCGGTGCGGATCAGATGCAGGCACAGGTCGATGCCGGCCGCTTCGCCCGCCGCGGTGAAGATGCCGTCGTCCTCGGTGAACAACACGGCGGCGTCGACACGCACTGCCGGGAAGGCCGCGCGGAGCCGGTCGGCGGACAGCCAGTGGGTCGTCGCGCGGCGCCCGTCGAGCAGGCCTGCGCGGGCTAGTACGAAGGCGCCCGTGCAGATCGACGCGATCCGGCGCCCCGCCGCACGGGCCAGGCGCAGCTCCTCGGTGACCTGGTCGTGCGCGCTGATCTCGTCGAGCTCGTGCGAGGCCGGGACGACGATGGTGTCGGCGGTGGCGAGCGTCGCGCTGCCGTGCTCGACGGCGACGGCGAAATCGGCGTCCGTGCGCACGAGGCCCGGCTCGATCGCACAGGTCAGCACCTCGTAGAGGCGCTCGCCGTCGGCGGAGCGGGCCGAGCCGAAGATCTGGTGCACGATGCCGAGCTCCATCGGCATCACCCCGGTGCGAGCCAGGACCGCGACCCGATGGACAGCCATGGCCCGATCCTTTCACATATCGGCTTTCCGGCCACTGGTGCGCGTGTGCCGGACTCGGCAGCCTGAGAAGGACGAACGAGCTACCGAAAGGACTGCGACCGATGCGAGTGCTGTGGGTGTTTGCCCATCCGGAACCGCGATCGCTGACCGCCCAGCTGCGCACCGCCGGGATCGCCGCACTGCGCGAGGCCGGGCACGAGGTGATCGAATCCGATCTCTACGCCATGAACTGGAACCCCGTGGTGACGGCCGGGGACTTCGCGTATGACGGCGTCGAGCGGCTGGACGTGGCCGAGGAATCCGAAGCGGCCCTGCGTACCGGGCGGCTGGCCGCCGACATCCGCGCCGAGCACGACAAGCTGGCCTGGGCCGACACCGTGGTGCTGCATTTCCCGCTGTGGTGGTACGGGATGCCCGCGATCATGAAGGGCTGGCTCGACCGCGTGCTGGTGCAGGGTTACGCGTACGGGGTGCGTGATCCCGAGTCCGGTCGCACCCGCCGCTACGGTGACGGGGCCTGGCAGGCAAGCGCGCCACGGCGGTGGTGTCGGTCGGCGCCCATGCCGGGCTGGGACCGCGCGGCATCCACGGCGATCTCACGGAGGTCCTCTTCCCCCTGCTCCACGGCACCTTCTTCTACACCGGCATGGAGGTGATCGAGCCGGTGATCGTCCCCGGCACCAACCGGGTGAGCCACGAACACTTCGCCGCCATCACCGCCGACCTGCGCACCCGGCTGCTCGCCCTGCCGACGACACCACCCATCCCCTACCGCCACCAGGACAGCGGCGACTACGACGGCGACTGGAACCTGCGCCCGGCCGAGCACCCGGGCGGGTCCGGCCTCGGGATCCACTGTCTCGACAGCGAATCCCGCTGGGCCGCACCGGCTTCCTAGCCCAGCCCCTGGGCGAAGCCGCCATCGACGACGAGTTCGGTGCCCGTGGTGAAGGTAGCGTCCACCGCCAGGTACAGCGCCGCGGCAGCCACCTCCTCGACCGTGCCCGGACGCGCCATCGGCGTCGTCGCCTCGCCGTCGCGGATGAACTCGGCGCGCTGCTCCTCGGTCAGCTCGGTGACACCCATGCTCGGCGTGAGGATGAAGCCCGGAGCCACCGCATTGACCCGGATGCTACGCGGAAGCAGCTCGGCGGCAAGAACTTTCGAGAACGCACGCACCGCTTCTTTCGCCGCCGAATACGCGCTGAGCCCGGGGAAGATCCGGTCGTTGGACACCGTCGTGTACACAATGGCACCGTGGTCGCGAATCAGGGGCGCCAACCGTTGGGTGGTGAAGAACGCGCCCTTGGCATTCACGTCGAAGACGCGATCCCAGTGCGCCACAGTTGCTTCCGGGAGGGTTTTGAATTCCGCGATGCCGTGGTTGACGAAGAGGTAATCGATGCCGCCGAGGCGTTCCTCGACGATCCGGCCGAGTTCATCGATGTCGTCGGGATCTGTCGCATCGGATCGAACGATATGGGCTGTGGCGGAATTCACTGTCGCCCTCGCCTTCTCGATACCGGTCTCGCTGCGGCCGGTGAGCACGACGTCGGCGCCCCGCGCGACGAGCGCCTCGACGATAGCCAGGCCCATGCCATGGGTGCCACCGGTGACGACGGCCGTCTTGCCCGCCAATGTTTTCGGAGCTGCTGTTTCGGTCATGCCACGACGGTAAAGTTTTACGTTGACGTGAAGGTCAAGGCAGTGAGGCGGGCATCACATGCGGATCGGCGAGCTGGCACACAGAACGGGACTCAGCACCCGCGCGTTGCGCTACTACGAGGAACAGGGTTTGCTGCGCCCACGTCGACAGCCCAGCGGTTACCGGGAATTCGACGAATCCGCCGTCGAGGCGGTGCGGCGCATCCGCATTCTGCTGTCCGCGGGGTTGCCCACCAGGGTGATCGTCGAGGTGCTGCCCTGCATGACCGAAGCAGGCAGCTATCTCGCGCCGACCTGCCCGGAGATGGCCGACGACCTGCGCACCGAACTGGACCGGATGCGGCGCGACATCGCCGAACGCGAGGCGGCGACCGAGATCCTGGCATCGATCCTGGCAGAGGCGCCGCACGAACAGCTTGCGGGGTGAATCAGCCGGGACATCTCGGCCCGACGACGGTGGCGATCAGGCCACCGGTGAGGACGATCGCGCCGACGGCCAGGACGACGCTGGCGACGGCGGGGCCGCCTGACGTGTTGTCGGCGACCACCTGACCGACGCCGATCGCGATGCACGCGGAACCGCCGAGGACGAGGACCGGTTCGCGCCGGAGCAGGTAGGCCCCGAGAAAGATCACGCCGACGAAGCCGGTGAGCATGGGGCGCCAAAGCGATTCGCCGAGGGTCACCGATTGCGCGCCTGTTGTCGCGATCAGTCCACCGAGCAGGAATCCGGCCCAGTCGAGGACGAGCAGCCGCGCCCACGCGAGCCCGAACCAGACGGCCCCGAAGACCATGAGCGCGATGCCCTGCCACAGCCAGCGGTGCGTCCCGTCGGTGAGCTCGACGATCGTGGCCACGCCGAAACCGGCGATCGCGATCATCCCGAGCAGGCTCGGCACCATCAGGTAGCCGAGCGTCGCCACCAGCAGCCCCGCGCACAGGGCCGCGATCTCGGCATCGCCACCGCGCTCGCCGAACGCGATCGCCACCGTGCCGCTGGTCGCCATGGCCGCCAGCACCAGCAACGCCGACGCGAGCCTGGTTCGGACGGCCGTGGCGATGGGCACACGGCGGAACAGGCCGGGCCTTCCACCCGCAAGCACCACGGCGCCACCGAGCGAACACCCGGTGACGACGGCGAGCAACACCACTCGTCCGGTGTCGGCGACATCGGCCCACGCACGGTCGAGGAACAGACCGAGACCCGCCGCGACGAGCCCCGCACCGAGGTAGGCGACGATCTCGGCGAGCACCCGCCCGGTCGGCGCGCGACCCGCGCGCTCCTGCTCCTCGACAGCTCGCAGCACCGCGTCACGCTGGTCACCGCTGATGACCCCACCCGCGACCAGCCGCTCCAACGCCACGCCCACCCCATGTTCGCGACCCATCCGTCGAGTATGTCGGCCGAGTACGCGAACCGGCCCCTTTCGCCGTGACGCCGTTCACAGTAGGATTAGTTTGATGTCCTAGTATCGGGCGTTCTACAAAATGGCGGAGGAAGTCATGAGCACCTCATTGCACGTTCCTGTCCATCCGGTGCGGTTCGTGACTTCGGCCGCCCTGTTCGACGGGCACGACGCGGCGATCAACATCATGCGGCGCATCCTGCAGGCCCAAGGCGCGGAAGTGATCCATCTCGGACACAACCGGTCGGTGCGCGAGATCGTAGACGCGGTGGTCGAAGAGGACGTGCAGGGTGTCGCGGTGAGCTCGTATCAGGGCGGGCACATCGAGTTCTTCGAGTACCTGGCCGAGGCGCTGCGCGAGGCCGGGGCGGGCGACGTGCGCATCTTCGGTGGCGGTGGCGGTGTGATCGTCCCCGAGGAGATCGAACGCCTCGCCCGCAGCGGCGTGCGCATCTTCTCCCCCGAGGACGGCCAGCGCCTCGGACTGCCCGGCATGATCAACGAGCTCATCCGGCTGTGCGATGTGGACCGAGCCGCCATCGCCCCCGATCTGAACGCGCTCTACACCGGCGATCGAATCGCCTTGGCCCGCACCATCACTTGTCTCCAGCAGGGCGCACTGCCCGACACCGATCGCGCCGCGATCCTCGCCGCGGCGGACGCGCGCGAAGTGCCGGTCCTCGGCATCACCGGCACCGGTGGCTCCGGAAAGTCCTCGCTCACCGACGAATTGGTGCGCCGGTTGCGCACCGACCAGCAGGACAAGCTGCGTGTCGCGGTGCTCGCCGTCGACCCGACCCGGCGCCGCGCCGGTGGCGCCCTGCTCGGTGACCGCATCCGCATGAACGCCCTCGACGGCGAACACGTGTACTTCCGTTCGCTGGCCACGCGCGGCAATCACGAACTGCCCGACGACATCGACACCATGATCGCCGCGTGCCGGGCAGCGGGCTTCGACCTGGTGATCCTCGAGACGCCGGGCATCGGCCAGGGTGACGCGGGCATCGTCGACCACGTGGATGTGGCGCTGTACGTGATGACGCCGGAGTTCGGCGCCGCCTCCCAGCTCGAGAAGATCGACATGCTCGACTACGCCGATGTGGTCGCGGTGAACAAGTACGAGCGCCGCGGCGCGGCCGACGCGGTGCGCGATGTGGCGCGCCAATTGATCCGCAACCGTGCGGAATTCGGTTCCGACCCCGCCGATATGCCGGTGTTCGGCACCAGTGCCGCGACCTTCGACGACGACGGTGTCACCGCGCTCTACCAGCATCTGCTCACCCGGCTGACCGAGCACGGCCTCACTGTGGAGCCGGGCGCGCTGCCCCGGGTCGAGACGAAGGTGTCGACCAGGTTCGCCCAACTCATCCCGCCGTCGCGGGTGCGCTACCTGGCCGAGATAGCCGAGACCGTGCGCGCCTACCATCGGGACACGGCACGGGAAGTGACTGCGGCGCAACGTGTTCAACGATTGCGTGCGGTACACGAGGAACTGCCCGACGACACTGCCGTCGGCGACCTGCTGGCGGCGGCCACCGGTGATCTGTCGCCCGCCTCGGCGGCCCTGCTGGACGAATGGCCCGCGCTGGCCGAGAGCTATCGGGGCGAGGAGCAGGTGGTGCGGGTGCGCGACCGTGAGATCCGCACCCCGTTGCGACGCGAATCGCTTTCCGGCACAAGCGTTCCCCGGGTAGCGCTGCCCCGCTACACCGACGCGGGAGAACTGTTGCGGTTCCTGCGCGAGGAGAACTTGCCGGGCCGATTCCCCTTCACCGCGGGCGTTTTCCCGTTCAAGCGCGACAACGAGGACCCCACCCGCATGTTCGCGGGCGAGGGCGATCCGGCGCGCACGAACCGGCGATTCAAAGCACTCAGCGCCCACACCGAGGCCACTCGCCTCTCGACGGCCTTCGACTCGGTGACCCTCTACGGCCACGAACCGGCGCAACGGCCCGATATCTACGGCAAGGTCGGCACCTCGGGTGTCTCGGTGGCGACGATCGACGACATGCGCACCCTGTTCGACGGTTTCGACCTGTGTGAACCGACGACGTCGGTGTCGATGACCATCAACGGCCCGGCCCCGACGATCCTCGCCTTCTTCCTCAACGCGGCGATCGACCAGGCGGTGCGACGCTTCACCGAATCCGAAGGCCGGGAGCCGACGGAGCAGGAGGCCGCCGAGATCAGGGCGCGCACGCTGTCCACCGTGCGCGGCACCGTGCAGGCCGACATCCTCAAGGAGGACCAGGGCCAGAACACCTGCCTGTTCTCCACCGAGTTCAGCCTGCGGATGATGGCCGATGTGCAGGAGTGGTTCGTCCGCAACAATGTGCGCAATTTCTATTCGGTCTCCATCTCCGGCTATCACATCGCCGAGGCCGGGGCCAATCCGATCAGCCAGCTCGCCTTCACCCTGGCCAACGGATTCACCTACGTGGAAACGTATTTGGCGCGCGGACTGGCGATCGACGAATTCGCCCCGAACCTGTCGTTCTTCTTCTCCAACGGGATGGACCCGGAGTATTCGGTCATCGGACGGGTGGCACGGCGCATCTGGGCCGTCGCCATGCGCGACCGGTACGGCGCAGGGGAACGCGCCCAGAAACTGAAGTACCACATCCAGACCTCCGGTCGTTCGCTGCACGCCCAGGAAATGCAGTTCAACGACATCCGCACCACCCTGCAGGCGCTGATCGCGGTCTACGACAATTGCAACAGCCTGCACACCAACGCTTTCGACGAAGCCGTCACCACACCCACCGAGGAATCGGTGCGCCGGGCGCTGGCGATTCAGCTCATCATCGCCAAGGAATGGGGGCTGGCGGTGAACGAGAATCCGCTGCAGGGCAGTTTCATCATCGACGAGCTCACCGACCTGGTCGAAGAGGCGGTGCTGCTGGAATTCGAGCGGATCAGTGAACGCGGCGGCGTGCTGGGCGCCATGGAGACCGGTTACCAGCGCGGCCGCATCCAGGACGAGTCGATGCGCTACGAGCAGCGCAAACACGACGGAACGCTGCCGATCATCGGGGTGAACACCTTCCGCGGCCCCGAAAACGAGGCCGCGGCGCCGACGGTGGAATTGGCCCGCGCCACCGAGGACGAGAAACGCTCCCAGCTCGAGCGGGTGCAACAGTTCCGCGCCGAGCACGCCGAGGAATCACATCGCGCGCTCACCCGCCTGGCCGAGGTCGCCCACACCGACGGCAATATTTTCGAGGTACTGATGGATGCGGCACGGGTATGCACTTTGCAGCAGGTCACCGATACCTTCTTCGCCGTCGGCGGACAGTATCGGCGGACCGTCTGAGGCGACCGAATGCGACCATCGCCGCACCCGACGTGTGACAATTCCCGGAGCAATGCCGGCGCGGCGATGGGACGTACATGGATCTGACCGGGCTCGACATCATCGATGCGCATATCCACCAGTGGGATCCGCATACGACACCTCGGCTGTTCAGCAAGCACGCCAAGCTGCTGCGGTATGTGCCGCTGCCGGTCGACCTGGCCGCGAAACTGACCCCGCGCCGCGACCTCCAGTTCGTCGGCGATCCCACGGCCTACCTCGGCCCGTATCTGCCCGCCGACTATCGCACCGACCAGGGTGGGGTCGGCGTGCGCGGGCTCGTGCACGTGGAGGCCGAGTGGACCGGTTCGGCGCCCGACGAGACGCGCTGGGTGGCCAGCCTGCCGTTCGGGGTCGATACGCCCGCGCTCACCGCGATCGTCGGTGCGGCCGATCCCGCCGCCGCTGATCTGGGCCCCACGCTCGACGCGCATCAGTCGGCCTCGCCGCTGCTGCGCGGGATCCGGGCCAACGTGGCCCACCATCCCGATGCGGGCGTGAAGTCGTTCGCCGCGCACGACGGCCTGCTCACCGCGCCCGCCTTCCTCGACGGTTTCGGTCAGCTCGCCGAGCGCGGGCTCAGTTTCGACGCCTGGCTGTACTCGGGTCAGCTGCCGGAGGTGACGGCGCTGGCCGAACGCTTTCCCGAGGTGACGATCGTCCTCGACCACCTCGCCACCCCCGCAGGGGTCTTCGGGCCGGTCGGCAAACACACCGGCAGGACGGCGGGCGAGCGTCGCGACATCTTCGACCGCTGGCGCGACGACATCACCGATCTGGCCGCCCAGCCCAATGTGGTCGCCAAGGTGAGCGGCCTGATGATGCCGGTCCTCGGCCACCCGGTCCCGCCGCGCGGATTGTCGACCCAGGTGTCGGTGCTCGTCGACCGGTTGGGTCCGATGCTCGCCCACGCCCTGTCGGTGTTCGGCCCCGACCGGCTCATCTGGGGCTCGAACTTCCCCGTCGACAAGCCGATCACCAGCCTCCCCGTGGCCGTCGACGCCGTCGCGACCGCACTCACCAAGGCCGGTGCGTCGACCGAGGACCTGCGGAAGATATTCGGCGGTAACGCGGTTCGCGTTTACCGCATCGACCTGGGATGACGGGTTTTGTCAGTGCCCCGGTTTAGCATCACGGAATGAAGACGACCGGCACGTTCGAACTCACCGCCTTCGACCCGACCGATCTGCGGCCGCAACCGCCGATCAGCACCGGCCTGCCGGTCGGCATCGCCCACATGACCAAGGTCTACGCGGGCGATATCACGGGCACCTCGGCCACGCTGTTCACCTCGGCATTCGACATGTCGACGGGTGCGGGCACCTACATCGCCATGGAGTCCTTCGAGGGCACCCTGGCTGGCAGGTCCGGCGCGTTCAACTTCGTCCATTCCGCCACCACCGGCGGCACCGATCGGACCGACGAGTTCTTCCACATCGTCCCCGGTAGCGGCACCGGCGAACTCACCGGCATCACCGGCACCGGCGCCCTCTACGTCGACCCCACCGGCGGCCACCACATCTGGTTCGAGTACGACCTGCCCTGAGGACGGTGGTTCCGGTCGCGTCTCTCGCCGTAGCACCCGCTGAACTCAGCTGTCGAATTCGGCGTAGAGGGAACGTAGTTCGCGCAGGCCGGTGGCGGCGGTCTGCTCGTCTTCGGCCGACATGCGAAGGGCCCGGCGCAAGGCCATGGCGTCGAGGTCCTCGATGACGGGGTGGAATTCGATGCGTGGCAGGTCGGGGAGGGTGAGGTGGTCACCGTACGGATCGTCGGAATCGGTGGTGCGGGTTGATCTTTCGACGCCTCCGATGAGGGTGTCGAGGTCCAGTCCGCGCAAGGTGAGGATTTCGCCCGGCTGCTCGTCGAGGCGTTCGGCGAGCAGGTAGCAGACGGCGGCCACATGCTTACACGGCCAGCCCATGTCCGGGCAGGTGCAGGAGAAGTCCAGTTCGGCGGCGGTGGTCGGCAGCAGGTGCGGTCCGAGCGCGGGTGGTAGTGCGCCCGAAGCGATTTCGGCGAGCATCCCGGGCGCTTCGCGGATCTCGGCCAGCAACAGCTCGATCTCCTCCTCGCGCAGCGGTCGCACCGACAACACGGAGGTGAACGGGCTCGGCTGGCTGCCCTGCACCTCGGCGGTGACCGCACCGCGCTCCACGCGATAGTTCACCACCTGCCCGACCCGCGCGTAGGTGCGCCCGCGCGAGAGCCTGCCCGCGTCGGCCACCCTCTCCACCGCCTCGAGCAGCGACTTTCCCCACCAGGTGCGACCGAAACCGCCGCGCGCCTGCGCACCGCCACGCACCGGTTTGCGCGGACCGAACTGACTGAAATCGGCCATCAGTCACCCACCGCCTCGGCCCCGAGGGTGAACAGTTCACGCAACTCGTCGGTGCCGAGTTCGGTGATCCAGTTCTCCCCCGCCCCGACGGCCAGGTCGGCCAACGCCTTTTTGCCGCTGATCATTTCGTCGATGCGCTCCTCGATGGTGTCGACGCAGACGAGTTTGCGCACCTGCACCGCGCGCTGCTGGCCGATGCGGAACGCGCGGTCGGTGGCCTGGTTCTCCACGGCCGGGTTCCACCAGCGGTCCAGGTGGATCACGTGATTGGCGGCGGTCAGGTTCAGCCCTGTCCCGCCCGCTTTGAGCGAGAGCAGCATCAACGGCGGGCCGCCCTCGGCTTGGAATCCGGTGACCATGTCGTCGCGACGCTGCTTGGCCACTCCACCGTGCAGGAACGGGATGGGTGTCCCGAACCGTTCGGTGAGGAACGGCAGGATCAGGTCGCCGAACTCACGGAACTGGGTGAACAGCAGGGCCTTCTCGCCGTCGGCGAGGACGGCGTCGAGGATGTCCTCCACCAGGGCGAGCTTGCCCGAGCGATGCCCGCCGCGGCGCATGATGGGCGAGGCGTCGCCGAGGAAATGCGCGGGATGGTTACAGACCTGCTTGAGCCTGGTCAGCGCGCCGAGCACCGCACCCTTGCGCGCCATGCCCTTGGCATCTTTGAGCTTCTCCAGCATGTCGTCGACCACGGCCTGATACAGCGCGGCCTGCTCGACGGTGAGATTGGCGCGCACCGTCATCTCGAGCTTCTCGGGCAGATCGCTGATGACCGCCGGATCGGTTTTGAGCCTGCGCAGCACGAACGGTTCGGTGATGAGCCGCAACCGGTCGATGGCCTGCTGGTCGCGTTCGCGTTCGATGGGGACCGCGAAGCGGGCGCGGAAGGACTGCGGGCTGCCGAGCAGCTTGGGCATGGCGAAATCGAACAGGGCACGCAGTTCTTCCAGCCGGTTCTCCACCGGAGTTCCGGTGAGCGCCAGCCGATGCCGGGCCCGCAAGGCGCGAGCGGCCCGTGACTGCCTGGTGGTCGCGTTCTTGATGTGCTGGGCCTCGTCGAGAACCACCCGCTCCCAGTGCTGTTCGCTCAGCAACGTGGCATCGCGCGCGAGCAGGGCATAGGTGGTGACGACCAGATCCGCGTCCGCGACCGCGGCGGCGAAATCCGCGCCTTTGCGCCGATCG
This sequence comes from Nocardia sp. NPDC050413, assembly GCF_040655475.1. Lineage (NCBI taxonomy): Bacteria > Bacillati > Actinomycetota > Actinomycetes > Mycobacteriales > Nocardiaceae > Nocardia > Nocardia sp. NPDC050413. Next base: position 42,375 of record NZ_JBFAJZ010000003.1, read on the forward strand.
GTGCCGTGGTGCACGAGGACACGCAGGTCCGGTGCGAAACGTTCGGTCTCGCGCTGCCAGTTGCCGACCACCGACATGGGGCACACCAGCAGCGTCGGCCCTACCGGACCGACGGCCTCGCGTTCGTGCACCAGGAGCGCGAGTACCTGCACGGTCTTGCCGAGACCCATGTCGTCGGCCAGGATCGCGCCGCAATCGAGCCGGCTCATGGTGGCCAGCCAGCTCAGGCCGCGCTCCTGGTAGGGGCGGAGCTGGGCTTTCAGGCCGATCGGCACCGGAACCGGCTCGGGGTTGCCGTGTCCGGTGAACAGTTCGGCCGCCCAGCCGTCGGCGGTGACCTCGGTGACCGGCACATTGTCGACCCGTTCGGCCGCGAGTTCGCCGATCATGTCGGCCAGGGTGATCGGGGTGTCGTCGGCGTGCAGCGCCACGTACCGGGCGGCGGCCGCCAGCGCGCGATGGTCGGCCTGCACCCATTCGCCGCGCAGCTGGACGAGATCGGATTTGCTGCGCACCAGCCGTTCCATCTCGGCCGGGGTGAGCACCATGTCCCCGAGCGCCAATTCCCAACGGTAGGAGAGCAATCCGCTCAGACCGACGGTGGATTCGGCGGCAGCCGGGCTGCTCACCCGCAGGCGCATGCTCGGTTCGGCGATGTTCCAGGCGCGCGGCAACAACAGGCGAATCCCCGCCTCCTGCAGCGCGTGCGCGCCGTGGGCGACCAGGTCGGCGACCACCTGGGTCGGCAGCAGGAGGTCGAGGCCGCGCGGGTCGGTCGGCAGATCACGCAGACGCGGGTAGGCCTTGCGAGCCTGGCCCAGCTTCTCGGCGGCGGTTCGAACCAGGACCGGATCGTCGTCGAGGACAACAGGTTTCGGTGCGTCGTCGACCGGACGCAGGCACACCTGCAGCCGCCACAGCGCCACCGAGTCGTCGTCGGTGCCGAATTCGCCGTCGGGTTCGCACAGGCGAAGGACCAGCTCGGGTTCGTCGGCGGCGTAGCCCTCGCGCCACTGCGACAGTGTTTCGGCCAGCCGGTAGGAGCCCTCGTCGAGCGGGGTGTCGCTCATCAGCGCCGCGAGCAGCGGGTGCGTCATCGAACGGTGACTCAGGTATTCGCGGGCGATCGGGTCGGTGAGTTCGGTGACCAGGTCCTCGAGCACTCCGGCGGGCGACCCGGCCACCCGCAGCGCGGCGGGCATGGCCGTGGCCAGCTCGGCGAGCCACGCCCGCTGCCGTTGCCCGCCGACCAGCCGCCACCGCACCCACCACTGCCCGTCGGCGCGATCCACCTGCGGCACCACCCGACCGGCCCGCACCCAGCGCTCGATGCCACGGGCGACGTGCGCGAGGAATCGCAGGTCGCCGGAGATGTGCTCGCGGGGCAGCCTGCTGCGCAGCACGACGGCGGCCGTCGGCGGCGCGAGCGCGTGCGCGCGGACCTCCGCTCGACCCGGTGCGCCCGCCGCGTCGACGACGAGCACCTCGGCGCGGTGCCGGAACCGCGCGCGCTCGAGAATGTCACCGAGCACCGAACCCACCGCAACGGGTTGCCCGTCGTGCCACAGCAGCAGGCCCGAACCGGGGGACCACAGACCGTGCAGCATGGTTGCCATCCAAGCAGGAGCCACCGACACCGCGTGCTTCGCCATCGCTCTGGATTTCTGGGCTCCCACGGAACATACTTGGATATTCCCTGGTCACGGCCGGAAGATCACCGGCGACAACTGCATACTCACCCAGGCGAACCGGCCACGAACCGGCTCGGCCGATGAACCCCCTGAATGCGTGCGGAGGGCAGCGATGACGATTCTGCTCCAGGTTCTCGAGCAGAGCTACACCCCCACTACCCCGTGGGAGCGGCGCAAGTTCACGTTCGTCGATGCCGGGAAGATCGTCGGCATGCGCCTGGACGGTCAGTCCGGCGTATGGATCGATCTGTCCCGGCCCGGTGAATCCCAGCGGTTGGCCCACACGGCCGACCCGCGCGATTCCATCACCTTCCTGCTCACCGTGTTCGCCAAGATCGCCGAGTGCGAGGACCGGGGTGGTTCGTGGTTGATCGGCCACGACGGCACCCACATCTCCTCGATCGCGGCCACCCGGTTCCCGCCACATGCCGCCGAACTCGCGGCCGACGACATCCTGGCGCGCGCCTGGTTGTAGCGCACGGGTAAGTCGGCGAAGTTGTCGGTGGGGTCGGCTACAACCTGTGCATGGGGAGACTCGCGTGGCTGGTCGTGCTGGTGCTCGCGTGCGCGGGTTGCGGGGTGCTTGCGCCCGAACCGGTCGCGCCCGCGCCGGGTAGTCCGACGCGGGCAGAGGTGAACGCGCTGCTCGATCAGGTGCGCGTGATCGATGCGCGACCGCACCCCGGCGGATACGAACGCGGCTGCAAGGCCGGGCAGGGTTGTGTGTTCGGTCCGGCCTGGTCCGACGACACCGACGCGCCCGGCGGTCACGACGGCTGCGACACCCGCAACAACGTGCTGGCCGCCCAGCTACGCGATGTGGTTCGCCGGGGTCGCTGCGTGGTCGTGGAGGGCGTGCTCACCGACCCCTATACCGGCACCGACATCGCTTTCCGCAAGTCCGACGGCGGCGACATCCAGATCGACCACGTCTATCCGCTCGCCGCCGCCTGGGACATGGGCGCACACGCGTGGCCATCGGAACGCCGTCTGCGCTTCGCCAACGACCTCTCGGTCAATCTGCTGGCCACCAGCAAGGCAACTAATCAGTCCAAGGGCGACGACACGCCTGGCGAATGGCTGCCGCCCGCGAAGCCCAATCACTGCTTCTATGCGGCGAAGTACCTCACCGTCGCCGTGGCCTACGACTTACCGATCACCGCCACCGACAACGCCGCCCTCCACGACGTCGCCCGAACATGCCCTTGATGGACCTCGTCGTCAGGCGCCCGTCGCCACCGGACGCTTCGGGTCGTTGGACCACTGCGACCAGGACCCCGGGTAGAGGGCCGCGTCGATCCCGGCGATGGCCAGGGCCGCGATTTCGTGCGCAGCGGTGACGCCGGAGCCGCAGTAGACCGCGACCGGCCCGTCGCCGAACTCGGCGAAGCGCTCGCGCAATTCCTCGGCGGTGCGGAAATGACCTGTGGGGTAGAGGTTTTCAGCAGTCGGTGCGCTGACAGCGCCGGGAATGTGACCGGCCTGCGGATCGACCGGTTCCACCTCGCCTCGGAAACGTTCGCCCGCGCGGGCATCGAGCAAGACACCCGACCATTTCGCGGCGCCGTCCGCATCGATCACTGGCAGCGCGCCGGGGCGAACGACCAGTTCACCGGGGGTCGGGTCGGGTTCGGCGCCGGTCGCGAGTTCCCCGCCGGACGCGGTCCAGGCGGGCAGCCCACCGTCGAGAATGCGCACATTGTCGACCCCGGCCCAGCGCAACAGCCACCACGCGCGGGCCGCCGCCATGCTGCCGGTCGCGTCGTAGACGACCACGGGCTCATCGGCGCCGAGCCCCCAGCTGCGCGCGCATTTCTCGAAGGTTCCGGGGTCGGGCAAAGGGTGTCTGCCACGGGCCGGCGACGGTGCGGCGGCCAGTTCGGTCTCCAGATCGACGAACACCGCGCCGGGAATGTGCCCGTCGAGATAGTGCTGCGGACCGTCCGGATCCCCGAGCGCCCACCGCACGTCCAACAGATGAATCTTGTTCGCCGCCAGCTCCTCCCGAAGCTCGGCCGCCGAAATCAGCACCGCACCCACGCCAACTCCTCACTCCCGGTCCATCCCCCGCCGCCACCCTACGCACTCCCCGACCACCCACACCCGAAACGCCACCCCCACACACCAGACGGAAGCTGGACAGATGATCACCACGCTCCGGTGGCGGCAACGGCCGAGAGCTGCACGCCACCAGCGCGTGGTGATCAAGCGTCCAGGACCGCGGGGCGGATCAGGCCAGTTTCGGGCCACTGGCAGGTGACGCTCCCAGACCCGTCGGGCAGGATTTGCCGAATGTCGCAGGTCTCCACCAGTTCGTCGGCCGATGTCACCGAGAAGCCGGCCGGGATAGGTCAGCCGCTCGGTGCGGGCGCGGTGACCGCGCTGGTCGGGTTCACCAGTTCCTTCGCGGTGGTGCTGAGCGGGTTGCGGGCGGTGGGGGCGAGCCCGGCGCAGGCCGCGTCGGGGCTGCTCGTGCTGTGTTTCACGCAGGGCATCGGCATTCTGCTGCTGAGTTTCCGGTACCGGATTCCGATCACCCTTGCCTGGTCGACGCCCGGCGCCGCGTTGCTGGTGAGCACCGGTCTGGTGGCCGGTGGGTGGCCGGGCGCTGTCGCCGCGTTCGCTGTGACGGGCGTGCTGATCGTCGTCACCGGCCTGTGGCAGCGTCTCGGTTCCCTGGTCGCGGCGATTCCCGTGCCGATCGCCCAGGCCATGCTCGCCGGCGTGCTCGTTCCGCTGTGCCTGGCTCCGGTACAGGCGCTGCGTACCTCGCCCGCCGTGGTGGTTCCGGTGATCGTGGTGTGGCTGGTTCTGCAACGGTACGCACCGAAGTGGGCGGTGCTCGTGGCCTTCGCGACGGCGGCCGTCGGCACCGGCATCGACATCGTGGTCGCCGACCGCCACCTCGACCTGTCCGCCATGGTTCCGGCACTGGAATGGACCGCGCCACACTGGCATTGGCAGGCGATCGTCGGTATCGCCGTTCCGCTCTACATCGTGACGATGGCCTCGCAGAACATCCCCGGTGTGGCGGTGATGCGCTCCTTCGACTACCAGGTGCCGTGGCGGCCTGCCATGCTCGTCACCGGCATCGGCACCGTCCTCGGCGCGCCTGCGGGCGGTCACGCCATCAACCTCGCCGCCATCAGCGCCGCCCTAGCCGCCGCCCCGAGCGCGAGCCCGGACCCGAAGCGCCGCTGGATCGCCGCGGCCACCGCGGGCGCCTCCTACCTGGTCCTCGGCTTGGCATCCGCCGCCCTCGTCACTCTCATCGCCGCCGCCCCCGCGGGCACCCTCGAAACCGTCGCGGGCCTGGCTCTGCTCGCCACGCTCGCCGCTTCCCTCTCCGCCGCCCTCACCGATCCGGGCGACCGTCTCCCCGGCCTGGTCACCTTCCTGGTGGCCGCCTCCGGCACCACCCTGCTCGGGATCGGCGGCGCCTTCTGGGCGCTGCTCGCCGGCCTCATCGTCCGCCGCATACTCCCAGCTCAGAAGTAGGTGCGCTGAGGTCGATCCGGACCTCACCGCCTGACCCGCGCGCTCCGCCGAGCCGTCAGTCCGGGTCAGGAAATCCGGGGCCTGACCCACAAGGTTCGGTCGATCTCAGTCCGGGTCGGCGAGGCGGTCGAGGAGGGGTGCGGTGCGTGGTCCGACGAGTTCGCGCATGACGAGCGCCATGTTCGTGCGTTCGACGCCGGGGATCTTCAGGATGGCGCCCGCGATGCGGTAGAGGTCGTCGGCGTCGCGGGCCACGATGCGGACGGTGAGGTCGGTTTCGCCGGTCATGCCGCAGACCTCGGTGACCTCGGGAACATCGGCTAGCTCGTCGACCACCGCATCCAGCTGGTGCTGGTCGACGACCACCGCGACGAAGGCTGCCAGCGGATAGCCGAGAGCACGCGGTTCCACGCGGCGCTCGAAACTGCCGAGCACCCCACCGCTGTCCCAACGCGCGAGTCGCGCCTGCACCGTATTGCGTGACAGCCCGAGGCGGGCGGCCAGTTCCACCCCGGTGGCCCGGGGGCTGGCGATCAGTTCGCGCAGCAATCGCGCGTCGGTCGCGTCGAGGGTCACGGCGGGTTCGCGACTGGTCATACAACGCAGTATGACAGCGCGTCACCCCAGCACAACGTGCATTCTGCTCAGTCACGTGTCGTTCACTTGCGCAGGCGGCGGTATCGTGGATGCTGTGTGATACACATCGCACTCAGCGATCAGTCGTACCCGCATCGGCCCACAAGGCGCGGTGGAGAGGAGGCGATCTCGATGCCGGAGAAGCAGACCTACCCGGTCCAGTTGATCCAGCCGGACGGACGTCGCGTATTCGATCGTGAACACGGCGCGCTGGTCGCCGATATCGATGCCGAACGATTGCGGGGCCTCTACCGGGACCTCGTCGTGACCCGCCGGATCGATCTCGAGGCGACCGCACTGCAACGCCAGGGTCAGCTCGGCCTGTGGCCTCCCATGCTCGGCCAGGAAGCGGCGCAGGTCGGTTCGGTGCACGCACTGCACCCCGACGACTACATCTTCTGCTCGTACCGCGAGACCGCGGTGGCGTACTGCCGTGGCGTACCGCCCGAGCAGCTGACGCGGCTGTGGCGCGGAGTGGCCCACCACTGCTGGGATCCCGACGCGGTGAACATGACCAACGCCAATATCGTCGTCGGCTCACAGGGCCTGCACGCCACCGGTTACGCCTACGCCGCCCACCTCGACGGCGCCGATATCGCCACCATCACCTACTTCGGCGACGGCGCGACCAGTCAGGGCGATATCGCCGAGGCGCTCGGCTTCGCCGCGACCTGGAGCGCACCGGTGGTGTTCTTCTGCCAGAACAACCAGTGGGCGATCAGCGAACCGGTCACCGTGCAGAGTCACGTGCCGCTGGTGCGCCGGGCCGACGGGTACGGCATTCCCGGTGTGCAGGTGGACGGCAACGATGTGCTGGCCGTGCTCGCCGTCACCCGCCAGGCGGTCGAACGCGCCCGCAGCGGCGGCGGCCCCACCTTCATCGAGGCGATCACCTACCGGATGGGCCCGCACACCACCGCCGACGATCCGAGCAGGTACCGCACCGCCGCCGATATCGAGTACTGGGAGCGGCGCGATCCGATCGAGCGGGTGCGGCTGCTGCTCGAACGCGAGGGCCTGCTCGACGACGAGTTCGCCCGCTCGGTCGCACGCGCGGCCGACGAGGTCGCCGACCGGGTACGCACCGCGACACTGCAGATGCCCGACCCCGACCCACTCCACATGTTCGACCACGTCTACGCGACCGAGCACCCACTGATCACCGAAGAGGCACACCAGTTCTCGGCTTACCTCGCCGAAGGAGCGCAGTCATGATCACCACCTTCGCCGCCGCTCTCAACACCGGTCTGCGCCGCGCCATGGAGGACGAGCCGAAGGTGGTGTTGCTCGGCGAGGACATCGGCAAGCTGGGCGGTGTGTTCCGGGTGACCGACACGCTCCAGAAGGATTTCGGCGACAATCGCGTCATCGATACGCCCCTGGCCGAATCCGGCATCGTGGGAACGGCTTTCGGTATGGCTTTGCGCGGCTACCGGCCGGTGGTGGAGATCCAGTTCGACGGTTTCGTCTACCCCGCGTTCGACCAGATCGTGTCCCAGGTCGCCAAAATCCACTACCGGACGGGCGGAAAGGTGAAGGCGCCGTTGACGATCCGCATTCCGTTCGGCGGCGGTATCGGTGCCGTCGAACACCATTCGGAGTCACCGGAGGTGTATTTCGCGCATACCGCCGGTCTGCGTGTGGTGTCACCGAGCACGCCTTTCGACGCGTATCACATGATCCGGCAGGCCATTTCGCTCGACGATCCGGTGGTCTTCTTCGAGCCGAAGCGCCGGTACTGGGACAAGGCGGACGTGGACTTCCACAGCGAACCCGACCTGCCGCTGCACAAGGCGCGTGTGCTCACCGAGGGCACCGATGCCACCGTCCTCGCCTACGGCGGCACCGTCGCCACCGCGCTCACCGCCGCGAAAATCGCTGGTGAGGAAGGAAACTCGCTCGAGGTGATCGATCTGCGCAGCCTGTCGCCACTTGATGTCGACACCATCGCCGAATCCGTCGACAAGACCGGACGGCTGGTGATCGTCCACGAGGCGCCGGTGTTCGCCGGGCTCGGCGCCGAGATCGCGGCGCGGATCACCGAGCGCTGCTTCTATCACCTCGAGGCGCCCGTGCTCCGCGTTGGCGGCTACGACATCCCCTATCCCCCGGCTAAGCTCGAAAAGCACCATCTGCCTGATCCCGACCGCATCCTCGCCGCGGTCGACCGATGCCTAGCCGCATGACGACGAAAGGTGCGCCCGTGCCGCAACCAGCTGGCGACGACGGACACGTGCTGGAATTCCGTCTCCCCGACCTGGGTGAGGGCCTCGCCGACGGCGACCTGGTGTCGTGGGCCGTCGACGTGGGCGACACGGTGGAACTGAACCAGACCATCGCCGAGGTGGAGACCGCCAAGGCGGTGGTCGCGCTGCCGTCGCCGTTCTCCGGGACGGTCGTCGAATTGCTCGCCTCGCCCGGCGATACGGTGCCGGTTGGCGCCCCGCTGATCCGGGTGCGCAACGATCTCGAGGTCACCGACCCGCCCACCGCCGAGGACCGCAGGGACGTGCTGGTCGGGTACGGGCCCGAGGCCGAAGCCACCTCGCGACGACGCAAGCCGACACCGTCGATGGCATCCACTACGCCGAGCACGCACCGGGCCGCCGCCACGCCCGCGGCCCGGAAACTGGCCAAGGAACTCGGGATAGACCTGTGGTACGTCGCGGGTTCGGGACCCGAAGGCGCGGTCACCGTCGAGGACGTGCGCTCGGCCGTGCCGGTCACCGGGCCGCGCGCCAAGCCCGGTGCCGAGCTCGCCGCCGTCGCCCAGCAGAACGGGCACGACGCGGGTCTCATCGAGTCGAGGGCCCGCGAGGAACGCACGCCCGTCACCGGAATCCGCAAGCGCACCGCCGCCGCGATGCTGGCCAGCGCCCGCACCATTCCGCAGGCGAGCACATTCGTCACCGTCGACTGCACGGCCTCGCTGGAACTGCTCGACCACCTGCGCACCACGAAGTCGTTCGAAGGACTCACGCTCACCCCGCTGGCCTTGGTCGCGCGCGCCGCCCTGGCCGCCATCGCCGAACATCCCGGCATCAATGCCGCATGGGACGAGCAGAATCAGCAGATCGTCACCAAGCACTACGTGAACCTGGGCATCGCGGTCGCCTCCGACCGTGGGCTGCTCGTCCCGAACCTCAAAGACGCGCAAACCCTGAGCCTGCGCGAACTGTGCCGCGAGATCAGCTGGGCCGCCGACACCGCCCGCTCCGGCAACGCCACCCCCGCCGACCTCCTCGGCGGCACCTTCACCATCACCAATGTCGGCGTCTTCGGCGTCGACACCGGTGTCCCCCTGGTCAACCCCGGCGAAGCCGCCATCCTCTGCCTCGGCTCGATCCGCAAGCGCCCCTGGGTATTCCGCGACGAACTAGCCGTCCGCTGGACAACCACCCTCGGCCTCAGCTTCGACCACCGCATGATCGACGGTGAACTGGGCGCCCGCTTCCTCGCCACCACCGCAACCTTCCTCGAGGACCCCCTAACCCTCCTCAGCCGCGTCTGACCTGGCCAGACCGCCCCTTCTGACCGGATCGGGGAATATACGAGTCCCGCAACGCAGGCGAAACACGGTGCGCTTCCGCTGTAAAAATCGGGGGCTACAACCTGTGTATGAGCGAGGCACATCCTGTCGACGCCCGGTTGCCGTTGGGTCGGCAACTGGCCTTCGGCCTGCAGCACGTCCTGATCATGTACACCGGATGTATCACCGTGCCCCTGGTCTTCGGGGCGGCGGCGGGGCTGGACAGAGCGACGATCGGGTTGTTGATCAGTGCTGATCTGCTGGTGGCGGGCATCATCACGCTGGTGCAGAGTCTCGGCGTCGGGAAGCTGGCCGGGGCGCGGCTGCCGATCGTGTGTGGGGCCACGTTCGTCGGGCTCAATCCGATGATTCTGATCGCGAAGGAGTACGGGCTCGACGCGGTGTACGGGTCGATGCTGATCGGTGGCGTGGTCGGTGTGGCGTTGGCATGGCCGTTCGCGCGGGTGGTTCGGTTCTTTCCGCCGCTGGTCACCGGGACGGTGCTGACCGTGGTGGGTGTGTCACTGATCGGGGTGGCCGGTGGCTTGATCATCGGGAACGATCCGAAGGCGCCGAGCTTCGCATCGCCGTCCACTATCGGGTTGGCGGCGGTGGTGGTGCTGATCGCGGTCGGGTTCGTCTGTCTCGGTCGTGGCGTGTGGTCGCAGCTCGGCGTGCTCATCGCGCTGGTCGCGGGCATCGTGATCGCGCTGCCGATGGGGCTGATCTCGACGGCGGGCGTCGGTGCCGCCGACTGGATCGGCATTCCGCAACCCTTCCACTTCGGGTCACCGCAGTTCCCGGTGACCGCCGTGGTGGCGATGAGCATCGTGATGGCGGTGGTGTTCGCCGAGTCGACCGCGAGCATGCTGGCGATCAGCGAGATCACCGGAAAACCGCTCGGCAGAGGCGATCTCGCGCGCGGCCTGGTCGGTGACGGCCTCTCCGGTGTGCTCGGCGGCATCTTCACCGCGTTCATCGACACCATCTTCAACCAGAACGTCGGCGCGGTCTCGACGACAAGGATCTACAGCCGGTACGTGACCGCGGTGAGCGGGGCGATCCTGGTGCTGCTCGGCCTCGTCCCCCGCATCGGTGAAGTAGTGGCGGTGATCCCGAAACCGGTGGTCGGCGGCGTGGGTCTGGTCCTGTTCGCGACGGTCGCCGTGGTCGGTGTGCGGACCTTGCTGCAAGCCGACCTCACCGACCGGGTGAACGCCACCATCGCGGCCACCGCCATCGGCATCGGTCTGCTGCCGGTCTTCACCAAGGACATGTTCGACAAGTTCCCCACCTCGGCGCAAATCCTGCTCGACAGCGGTGTCACCCTCGGCGCGGCCACCGCCTTCCTGCTGAACCTGGCCTTCAACCACACCGTCCTCGGCACCCTCGCCCGCGCCGCGAAGGCACCCGTCGAACCGGTGCGCGAGCCGGTGGCCGCCACCTGAACCGTCCGCGATCCGATGCGGGACCGGCGGCACCGCCGTTAGGGTGCCAGCATGGAGACAGCAGGCAAGGTCGCGATCGTCACCGGCGCGGGTGCGGGCATCGGTGCCGCACTCGCCGCCCGGCTCGTCGCCGGTGACGCACAGGTCGTCGTCGCCGATCTCGACGGTGACAGCGCGGCGAAGGTGGCCGCCGAACTCGGCGACAAGGCGACAGCAGTCGGTGGTGACGTGGCCGACGAACAGGTGGTCGCGCAGCTCATCGCCACCGCCGAACGCGAATTCGGCCCGGTGGACATGTATTTCGCGAATGCCGGAATCGGCGGTGGACCCGGCCTCGACAGCACCGAGGACCAGTGGGCCGCTGCGATCGATGTGAATGTGATGGCGCATGTGCGGGCGGCGAAGCTGCTCGTGCCGGGCTGGGTCGAACGAGGCGAAGGGTATTTCGTCTCCACCGCGTCGGCGGCGGGCCTGCTCACCCAGCTGGGTTCGGCACCGTACTCGGTGACCAAGCACGCGGCGGTCGCGTTCGCCGAGTGGCTGTCGATCACCTACGGCGACAAGGGCGTTCGCGTGAGCTGCCTGTGCCCGATGGGCGTGGACACCCGGCTGCTCAGCGGTGACCTCATCCCGGAGAACCCCGACGCGGCGGCCTTCGCGATCAAGGCGGTGAAGACCGCGGGCGCGGTGCTGTCGGCCGAGGAGGTCGCCGACACCGTCATCGAGGCGATGGCCGCCGAACACTTCCTGATCCTGCCGCATCCCGAGGTGCTGCAGATGTATCGCAACAAGGGCGCCGACTACGACCGATGGATCGCGGGCATGCGCCGTTTCCAGGAAGCGTTGCGCGGATAGGGCTGTTACTCGGTCACGAGTTCCGCCGCGGCCGTACGCACCACTTCGGGGATCGGCACCGGCTTGCGTGTTTCGGTGTCCACGTAGACGTGCACGAAATCGCCGGTGGCCGCCAGTTCGAGACCTCCGTCGGTTTCCCGGAAGATCGCCAGGTCGTAGGTGATGCTCGACTTGCCGAGCCGGGAGATGCGCAAACCCACCTGGAGCTGGTCGGGGAAGCTGACCGAGCCGTGGAACCGGCACGAGGTCTGGGCGACCACACCGAGCGCGGGCAGCGCCGTGATGTCGGTGCCGGTGGCCCGCATGAGCCAGGCATTGACCGCGGTGTCGAAGTAGGAGTAGTAGGTCACGTTGTTGACGTGACCGTACTGGTCGTTGTCGGCCCAGCGGGTCGGCATCGGCCACAGCACGGGGTAATCCATGCCGTCATGATGCCAGTCCCGGTTCAGGCCGAAGACGACAAAGCCGCTCCCGCACCCTGCCGGTGATCGCGTGGACTCACCCCGAAGTGCCGTTTGAAGGCGGTGCTCAGGGCGAACGCACTGCCGTAGCCGACCTGGCGGGCGATGGATTCCACGGTCGAATCGGTCTCGGCGAGCAGGTCGGCGGCCAGCGACAACCGCCATTCGGTCAGGAACGTCATCGGCGGTTCGCCGACCAGTTCGGTGAACCGGCGCGCCAGCGCGGCCCGCGACATGCCGACCGCGTCGGCCAGCGCGATCACGGTCCACGGGTGCGCCGGGTTGTGTTGCAACAGTCGCAGCGCCTTGCCGACCAGCGGGTCGCTGTAGGCGTGGTACCAGGCGGGCGCGTCGTCGCGGGCGAACCAGGCCCGCAGGGCGGCGATGAGCAGCAGGTCGAGGAGGCGGTCGAGGACGGCGCCCTGGGCGGGGCGGTCTCTGGTCGCCTCGTCGACGAGCAGGTCGAGCAGCCGCGAATCGAGGTCGCCACGCGGTAGGACCGCGACTTGTGGCAGGGCGCGCAGCAACCGGGTGCTCACGGCACCGGCGGACTCGTAGGTCCCGGTGACCATCAGCGTCTCCCCGTCGGGGTCGGTCCCCCACTGCCGCACGCCGAGAGTCAATGTCTCGCAGAGGATTTCACCGTCGGGCGTAGTCGTCACCTGCCCCGGCTGGACGATGATCTGCGGCTCGGTCGCCGGGTCGTCGGACACCGTATACGGTTGCGGCCCACGGAAGATCACCACATCACCGGCGCCGACCTGCTGCGGCGAACCGGATTCGGTACTCACCCAACCCTTTCCGCGAATCATGGCGAGCACCGTCAACGGCGCCTGATCCTGGACCCGCAGCGACCACGGCGGGTCGAGCAGCGAGCACATGAGAAACGCACCGCGTGCACGTGGGCCCTCGAGCAGACCGGCTAACGCATCCACATCTTTCACAGTAGACGACCGCGCATGTCGGCGAGCGTTCCGACGATGGTGACGCACAGCTGTGGACGGTGTACTTATCTCATGACAAAAACCGCTGCTCACCAGCCTCTTTTCCTCGTCACCGGCGCCAACGGCAAGACCGGCAGCCGCGTCGCCGCCCTCCTGGACGCGGCGGGTCACCCGGTGCGACGCGGTTCGCGCACCGCCGCGATCCCCTTCGACTGGACCGACCGCGACACCTGGGGCCCCGCGCTGGCCGGGGTCACCGCGATCTACCTCGCCTTCCAGCCAGACCTGGCCGTCCCCGGTGCACCGGACACCATCCGCGCGTTCACCGCCGCCGCCCGCGCGGCCGGCGTCGGCTCGGTGGTGTTGCTGTCCGGCCGCGGCGAGCCCGAAGCCCTGGAATGCGAAGCGGCAGTTCGTGAGTCCGGGCTGGCCTGGACCGTGGTGCGCTGCAGCTTCTTCGCCCAGAACTTCAGTGAGAGCGCCTTCGTCGGCGATGTCCTCGCCGGTGTGGTCGCACTGCCCAACGGCGATGTGCCCGAGCCGTTCGTGCACGCCGACGACATCGCCGAGGTGGCCGTCGCCGCCCTCACCGATGCGCGCCACGCTGGCGAGGTCTACGAACTCACCGGACCCCGGGCGCTCACCTTCGCCGAAGGTGTCGCCGAGGTGGCCGCGGCGACCGGCCGTGAGATCGCCTTCGTCCCGCTCACCCGGCCCGAATTCGTCACCGCCCTCGGCGAACTCGGGCTTCCCGAGCCCGAGGTCGCGCTGCTCGACTACCTGTTCGGGACCATCCTCGACGGCCGCAACTCCGCCACCGCCGACGGAGTTCAGCGCGCCCTCGGCCGCGCACCCCGCGACTTCACCGAATACGCCAAGGAGGCCGCCGCCACCGGAGTCTGGACCCCGCGGTAAATCCTGGACGATTGATCACCACGCTCTGGTGGCGCGGCCCTCCCGCGAAACGCCGCAACCAGAGCGTGGTGATCTTGAATTCGGGGAGGGTCCGACGGGTGGCCGGTAGCGTCGATGGGGTGACGCCAGCGATTGATCGTCGGCTGCGGTCGGCCAGGGGGGCGGTGTTCGGCGCTTTCACGCTGAACGGGGTGCTGCTCGCGATGTGGGTGGTGCATATTCCGGCGATCACCGACCGGACCGAGGTGTCGGCCTCGACGCTCGGGATGTTCGTGTTGTTGCTCGCCGGGACGGCGCTGATCGGGATGCGGCTGGCCGGCCCCGCCGCCGACCGGCTCGGCAGCCGGACGCTGGTGGCACTGGCCGCGTCGGCGATCTCGGTGACGATCGTCGGGCCGGGCCTGGCGACCGGCCCGGTGACCCTGGCGATCGCGTTGGCCTGCTTCGGTTTCGGCAACGGTGCGCTCGATGTGTCGATGAACGCGCAGGCGGTGCTGGTCGAACGTGCGTACGGCCGCCCGATCATGTCGGCCTTCCACGCCATGTTCTCGGCGGGCGGCTTCGTCGGCTCCCTCATCGGCGCCGCCACCCAGCGCGCAGGCATCGCCCCCGAGGTGACGCTCACCGCCGCGAGCCTTCTCGGCTTGGTCACCACCGCGGCCTTTGTCCCCCATCTCATCTCCCACCACCGCGAGCCCGCTTCCCACCCCGAGCACTACGACACACTTCCCGCCGAAGACCTCCCACCGACATCGTCCGAGAACCTCACCGGCGCTCCCGGATCGGGCATCAACCCGGAAGCCCGGGAGCTGCGGGCCCGAGACGAGGACTCGAGCCTGAACGACGCAGAGCGGCGATCGCACCGGAACCGGAAGGTGTTGTGGCTCGGGTTGATCGCGTTCGTGCTGCTGCTGGCCGAAGGTGTTGCCGCCGATTGGAGCGCACTACAGGTCCGCGAACACCTCGACGTGTCCGAGGGTGACGCGGCGCTGGCGTTCGGCGCGTTCTCCGCGACCATGACCATCGGCCGTTTCCTGGCCGACCGGGTGAGCGGGGTGATCGGACCGGTGGCGCTGCTGCGCTACGGAAGCTTGTTGTGCGCTGCCGGTTTCGCGGTCGTGATCGTCTCACCCTGGCTGCCGTTGTCGCTGGTCGGCTGGGCGATGTGCGGTCTCGGGCTCGCGGGTGGCGTACCTCAGATCTTCACGGCGGCAGGCAATCTGGGCGGGCCGAAGGCGGCCACCGAGATGTCGCGGGTCTTCACCATCGGCTACCTCGGCTTGCTCGCGGGCCCGGCGGTGATCGGCTGGCTCACCGCGATCATCCCCCTCACCGCGGCGCTGATCGTCCCTCTGGTCCTCACCCTCGCCTGCGCGGCGGCCGCCTCCGTCGTCCATCGCTGAGGGCGAGTCCTACAGGTACATACCGACCTCGGTCGTCCGCTCGACCGTCGAACGGATCTGAATTCCACCGTCACGATGGGCCACCAGTTCCGCGAGCGTGGCGCCGTCGGGGAATGCGGCGGCGGCATGGTCCTGACGGACGAGCCACCGCGTCGCCTCCTCGGGCGAGAGCCTGCCCACCTCGAGCTGCGCGAGACACCGCCCGGGCCGCACGACCGCCGGGTGCAAGCGGGACAGGTCCTCGTTGGTCGTGATCGCGAACAGCACCTTGCGTCCCGAACCGAGCATGCCGTCGGTGAGGTTCAGTAGCCGCGAAAGCTTCTGTCCCGCCGCTTCTTTGGCTTCGCCGCGAATCAGTTCGTCGCAGTCCTCGAGCACCAGCAACCGCCAGCGGCCGTCCTCGTCGTCACCGTCGGCGCCGGCCGCCACCTCCATCAGATAACCGGGGTTGCTGAACAGTTCCTCCGGGTCGACCACGCAGTCGACCTGGCACCACGGCGCCCATGCCCGCGCGAGCGCCCGCAGGGCGGTGGTCTTCCCGGTGCCCGGCTCGCCGTGCAGCAGTACGAGCCTGCCGCGGATGTCGTCGGTGCCCAGGCTCATCAGCCGGTCGAACGCGGCCGATACCGGCGCGGTGTAGTTGTCGCGGATCTCCGGCCACGCGGGCGCGACGATCTGCCTGCGTCTGCGCGCGGGCCGCCGCACATCCATGTGCCAGAAGCCCATTTCCACCGTCGACGCGGTGTCGCGAGCCTGGGCCGCGCCCTCGGTGGCGCGCGCGAGCACCTCGACGGCGAGTTCGTCGCTGGCGGCGGTCACCTCGACCGTCGCCGAGCCGCCCGCCCAGCGCACCGCCCGCAGCGACCAGCCGGCCCCGGCGGCCAGCATCGCACTGCTGTCGTCGTCGAAGACCGAGCGCAGGATCGTCGACCCCTCGGGCCGCAACGGCGCGTCGGGGTGGACCCGATCGAGGTGCGCCTGCCGGGCGAAGGGCTGCTCGCCGCGCAGGAACGGGGCGAGCGCGAGCGCGTCGATGGCGTCGCGGGTGGAATAGGTCGAATCGATGGCCGCCGACCACGGAAACGGCTCGCCCGTCTCCCGCGACGGTTCCCGGAGCTGGTCGATAGGTGTGGACACCGCGCCAATGATCGTGGTCGCGGACCCGGAATGTCCAACGACTTCCCGGCTGTGCGCTGGGTCACCGGGCCCGGAAAATCGCTGGCACATGTTCTCGATCCGTCGCTAACGTCGGCCAGGTGACTTCCACCCAGAGCCCACGGCCGGTCGACGAACCCACTCCGACCGCAGGGGGCAAGGAGTGGATCGGGTTGGCGGTCCTCGCCCTGCCCACCCTGCTCATCTCGATGGACATGAGCGTGCTCTACCTGGCGATCCCCCAGATCAGCGAGGCATTGCAGCCGAGCAGTTCACAGCTGTTGTGGATCCTGGACATCTACGGGTTCCTCGTCGCGGGCTTCCTCATCACGATGGGCACCCTCGGCGACCGGATCGGCAGGCGCAGGCTGTTGATGATCGGCGCGCTGGCCTTCGGCGCCGCCTCGGTGATCGCGGCCTATTCGACCAGCGCGAACATGCTCATCGGCACGCGCGCACTGCTCGGTATCGCGGGTGCCACGCTGATGCCCTCGACACTGGCCTTGATCCGCAATATGTTCCACGACGACCGCCAGCGGACCGCCGCGATCAGCGTGTGGATGACCAGTTTCATGGTCGGCATGGTGGTCGGACCGCTGGTCGGCGGGGCCATGCTGGAGAACTTCTGGTGGGGTTCGGTGTTCCTTGTCGCCGTTCCCGCGATGGTGTTGCTGCTCGCCGCGGGACCGTTCCTGCTGCCCGAGTACAAGGATCCGAATCCGGGCAAGCCCGACATTCTCAGTGCAGTGCTGTCGCTGGTGTCGGTGATGGGTGTCATCTACGGCATCAAGGAATTGGCCAAAGACGGACCGGCCGTGGAGCCCGTGGCCGTCCTGATCGGTGCGCTGGTGCTCGGCACCGCGTTCGTGCTGCGCCAGCAACGACTCACCGACCCGCTGATCGATCTGCGGCTGTTCGGCAATGTCCGGTTCAGCGGTTCGCTCGCGGCGCTGATGGTCGCCATGCTCGCCATGGGCGGCCTGTTCCTGCTGCTCGCGCAGTATCTGCAACTGGTGCTCGGTCTTTCGGCGTTCGAGGCGGGGCTGTGGACGGTGCCGCAGGCGGTGGCCATGGTGTTCGCGGCCGGTGCGGTGAGCGCCCTCGCGCCTCGGGTGCGTCCCGCGTATCTGATGACGGGCGGCCTGGTGGTCGCGATGTTCGGCTACGCGATCTTCACCCAGCTCGCGGGCGGTGACGATCTCGGCTTGATCGTCACCGGCATGGTGGTGTTCGCGCTCGGTCTGAGCCCGATGTTCGTGCTCGGCCTCGACCTGATCGTCGGCGCGGTCGACCCGGCACGCGCCGGTGCCGCGTCCGCGATTTCGGAGACGGGACAGGAGCTGTCGACCGCGCTCGGGGTCGCGGTGATCGGCAGCATCGGCACCGCGGTCTATCGCGGGCAGATGGCCGGTGAACTACCGAACGGCCTGCCCGCCGAGCTCGCGCACACCGCCGAGGACACCCTCGCCGGAGCGCTGCACGTCGCCTCGATGCTGCCCGAATCCCTCGGCGCCGAGCTCACCACGACGGCACGTCAGGCGTATACCCATGCGCTGCAAGTGAACTCGATCGTTGGTATCGGACTCACCGCGATCGCGGCCGGACTGGTCGTCGTCCTGCTTCGCCACGTTCCGGCACCGAACGAGCGTGCCGACGAGCAGAAATGAGCCGGGGCCCCGCCGGGAGCGTGCAACTCCCCGCGGGGCCCGGGGCATCAGCCGAGGCTGAACGGCTGGCCCCACAGGCGCAGCTCCGAGCGACCGAACTGGGTGGTCACCTCGACGGAAACGAAGGCACGCGCCTGGGCGTAACCCGCGCAGCCCGAGAGGCCGAGGGTCGAGTCGGCCCAGGTGACCGAACCTTCCTGGCCGAAGAACTTGATCGCGGGCACGTAGCTCTCCTCGCCGTAGGCATCGGGGCCCTCGACCTGGAGCAGCCAGAAGGTCGACGCCTGGCCGGGGCCGAGGGTCAGGTTGCCACCGGAGGTGACGCCACCGCTGCCGTTGCCCGAGTTGTTCACCGCGCCGTTGGCACCACCGGTGGCGTTGCCGCCGGAGATGTCGACCTGGCAACCGACGACGTATCCGGGGGAGATCTTGACACCCTTGTGCTCGGCGTGGACCTGCACCTCGGCCCGGCCGGAGGCCCAGACATTGCGATGCAAGGGAGTCGCACCCATGGAGGGGCTGATGTTCACCGATTCACCGACCAGACGGATGGTCACCGCGGTGCCGTCGGGCAGGGTCTGGGTGAGCTCACCGCCCGGCAGCGGGATGAAGGTGTCGGCGTTGGCGGCGCCGGTGGAGAAGAGGCCGAGCGCGACAGTCGCGGCCGCGGCGGCGCCGGCCAGACGGGCACCGGCCTTCGTGAAGATGGTCATGGAGTTGTTCCTATTCGTCGAGAAGGGCGACAGGTCAGCCGATGCTGAACGGGGCACCGTAGAGGGAGGTCTTGGAGTAGTTGTCGCCGATGATCTCCACGACGGTGTAGGCGCGGGCCTGCGCGTAACCGGCGCAGCCCTGGATCTGCAGCTCCACATCCTTGTAGCTGATGTGGTAGTTGCCCTTCTCGACGATGTCGAAGCCCTCGATGCCGATGAACTTCACCTCGCCGGGGCCGAGCTTGACGCCGATGGAGGCGCCCGCGTTCACGCCGCTGGTGTTGATGCCACCCGAGACACCCGCCGAGATCGCGTCGTCGGCGATGCTCACCTGGCAGCCGACGATGTAGCCGGTGCTCACGCGCGAAGAACCGTGCGTGGAGGAGTTGTTGGTGCCGGGCGCGCCGTTGCCGCCGACGAACGGGCGAGGCTCACCCTTCGGGGTCTCGGCCACCTCGGCCAGCACGGTTCCGCTCACCCACGCCACACGGCCTGCGCCGTTGGCCGCCATGGACGGCGAGATCAGGGCGCTTTCCGCCACCCGCTTGATCAACACACCGGGGCCAGCCTTCTCGCCGTCGGGCAGCGGAACGAAGGTGTCCGCACTCGCCGTTGCGCCGACAACGGCCAGCGCGGCCGTGGCCAGCGCAGTGGCCGCAAGCATTTTTCGCATCGTGGATGTCCTCATCAACTGTTGTGACCGATTCGCACCGATCTTGAACAGCTCGGACTGTAGACAGGTTAGGCTCACCTATCAAGACCTTGCCCTAGCTAACTTTGAATAAGCCTAGGCTCACCTAAACATGAGCTACCCTCCTCGTGACACGGTTCCATATGAGAGAGATCCTGATGAGAAGTCCGCGCTGGTTCGGCTGGTTGCTGACGGTGGCGCTGCTGACCGCGGCCTGTCTGCTGAGCCTGCTGGTCGGCACGAAATCGATTCCGGTCGGCGAGGTCTGGCAGGCGCTGACCAGTGCCGCGACCACGCCCGACCACGTCACCGTCACCGAATACCGGCTGCCACGAACGGTTCTGGGGCTGCTCGCCGGGCTGGCGCTCGGCGTCGCGGGCTGCCTGATGCAGGGACTCACCCGCAACCCGCTCGCCGACCCGGGACTGCTCGGCGTGAATGCCGGTGCCGCGTTCGCGATCACGGTCGCGGTCGGGTTGCTCGGTGTGGAGGAGATCACGTCCTACGTCTGGTTCGGCTTCGCCGGCGCCGCGCTGGTGTCGGTGGTCGTGTACCGGCTCGGCACCGCGGGCCACACCGGCACCGATCCGATCCGGCTCACCCTGGCCGGAGTGGCCGCCACCGCCGTCCTCGGCGGGCTCACGCGCGGCCTGATCCTGCTCGACCCCAAGGCTTTCGACGAGATGCGCCGCTGGGACGCCGGTTCGCTCACCGGGCGTGGATTCGACATCATCGCGGGCGCCGCGCCGTTCATCGTGGTCGGACTGCTGATCGCCGCCGTCTGCGCGCGGTCGCTCAATGCCGTTGCGCTCGGGGATGATCAGGCCCGATCGCTCGGGGTGCACGTCAACCGCACGCGACTGCTCACCGCGCTGGCATTGGTGCTGTTGTGCGGTACCGCGACGGCCGCGGTCGGTCCGATCGCCTTCGTCGGTCTCGCGGTTCCGCACATCGCCCGCTGGCTGGTCGGTCCCGATCAGCGCTGGATCTTCGCGTACTCACTGGTGCTGGCACCGCTGCTCGTTCTCACCGCGGATGTGCTCGGCCGCATCATCATTCGCCCCGACGAAGTCCCTGCCGGTCTGGTCACGGCGTTCCTCGGCGCACCCATGCTGATCTGGCTGGCACGCCGCTCACGAGTGGGAGCTGCGGCATGAGCACGAAGATCGATTTCGGTCGCACCATGCTGGTGGTGCGCCCCGGGCGCGCGGGTCTCACAGCGCGGATCGGTGTGCGCACGCTCGTGGTGTGCGCGATCCTGCTGGCCATTGCCCTGGCGACCGCTGTATTCGCCCTGGGTAGCGGCGATTTCGAGATCCCGGCGCCGCGTGTGCTGCGCGCGCTGTTCATCGGTGACGAACGCTTCGATCGGCTGGTGGTTTTCGATTGGCGGCTGCCGCGCATCCTGCTGGCGCTCGCCCTCGGTGCGGCGCTCGGTGTGAGCGGCGCGATCCTGCAGTCGGTCACCCGCAATCCCCTGGGCAGCCCCGACATCATCGGGTTCAGCACCGGTGCCTACACCGGCGCGCTTCTGGTGATCCTGACGCTCGGGGGTGGCAGCTTCCAGACGGCGGCGGGCGCGATGGTCGGTGGCCTCGGTGCGGCGCTGGTCATCCACCTGCTCGCTTTCCGGCACAACGTGACCGGGTTCCGCCTGATCATCGTCGGTATCGGTGTGAGTGCGATGCTCGCCTCGGTCAACACCTGGTTGATCATGCGGGCCGATCTCGACGCGGCGATGTCGGCGGCGGCCTGGGGTGCGGGTTCGCTCAACGGGTTGTCGTGGCCGCAGGTCGCGCCGACCATGATCGTGCTCGCCGTGCTGGCGGTGGCCCTGATCCCGGCCGCGCCGCGTCTGCAGATCCTCGAACTCGGCGACGACACCGCCCGCGCCCTCGGGCTCGACGCGGGCAAGGCCACCGGCTGGCTGATCGCGCTCAGTGTCGGATTCACCTCGCTGGCAACGGCTGTGGCCGGGCCGATCGCCTTCGTCGCCCTCGCGGCACCGCATCTGGCGCGCAAACTCACCCGCACCCCGTCGATCGCCCTGGTCCCGGCGGCGGTGATGGGCGCGACCCTGCTGGTCACCTGCGACTGGATCGCCCAGCACGCCTTCGCCCCGACCACCATCCCGGTCGGCATCGTCACCGGTTCGATCGGCGGCCTGTACCTGGCGTATCTGCTCGTCGCCGAAGCGCGACGGAAATAGGAAGCGACATGAACGACACTCACGCCGCGCGGTTGCGCGCCGACCAGGTCCGCCTCGGGTACAAGGGCCGAACGATCAGCGACCAACTGTCCGTGGACATCCCGGACGGCAAGTTCACCGTGATCATCGGCCCGAACGCCTGCGGCAAGTCCACGCTGCTGCGCGCACTGGCCCGACTCCTCGCCCCGGAATCGGGCAAGGTGCTGCTCGACGGCAAGCCGGTGACCGACTATCCGGCCAAGGAACTGGCTCGCCAGATCGGCCTGCTCCCCCAGACCTCGACCGCACCCGACGGCATCCGGGTGGCCGACCTCGTCGCACGCGGCCGCTACCCGCACCAGACGCTGCTGCGGCAGTGGTCGAAGGCCGACGAGGAGGCGGTGGCGGCGGCGATGGCGGCCACCGGTGTCACCGAGCTGTCGGCCCGCCCGGTCGACGAACTGTCGGGCGGTCAACGGCAGCGGGTCTGGATCTCGATGGTGCTCGCCCAGCAGACGCCCATCATCCTGCTCGACGAGCCGACCACCTTTCTCGACATCGCCTATCAGATCCAGCTGCTCGATCTGTGCCGCGCACTCAACCGCGAATCGGAACGCACGGTCGTCGCCGTACTGCACGACCTCAATCACGCCTTCCGTTACGCCGACCACCTGATCGCCATGCGCGACGGGCGGATCGTCGCCACCGGCACCCCCGCCGACATCGTCACCGCGGACCTGGTCCACGAAGTGTTCTCGCTGCGCTGCCGCATCGTCGACGACCCGGAAACCGGGACGCCGCTGGTGATCCCGCTGGCCGAGAACGCCGCACCGGTGCACTGAAGAAATGAGGAAAACCCCGTCCATGTTCACCAACCGTTCCTCGGGCCGGCTTCGCGCCGCCCTCGTCGTCCCGGTTCTCGCGCTGGTCGCGGTGCTCACCGGGTGCGGTGACTCGTCGTCGAACTCCGCCGATTCCGGCCCACGCGAGGTGCCGTCCGCGAAGGGCCCCATCAAGGTGCCCGCCGATCCGCAGCGCATCGTCGTGCTCAACGGCAACCTGGCCGGTTACCTCTACGACCTCGAGGCGCCCGTCGTCGCGGCCGACCCGCGTCTGCTCGGGGTGCCGACCAAGCCGGGCGAGTTCCCCACCGGCTGGGCCGAGGACGCCAAAGCGCAAGGGACACAAGCCATTCCGTCCGGCGACAACATCAACCTCGAGTTCATCGCCGCCCAGCGTCCGGATCTGATCATCGGCGGTGGCCAGGGCTACCCCGGCCAGCAGTCGGTGAACGCCTACGACCAGCTCAGCGCCATCGCCCCGACCGTGCTGATGCCGACCGAGACGACCAATTGGCAGGACCAGCTGCGGTTCATCGCCGAGACCGTGGACAAGCCGGCCAATGTCGACACCTTGATCGCGAACTACCAGGCCAAGCTGTCCGAGGCCAAGAGCAAGATCAAGCCGCCCGTCGGCGCGACGACGGTGTTCCAGTCGATCAAGAGCCAGAAGCCGACCGTCTTCGTGCCGACCGCCGCGCTGCCCGCGTTGCTCGCCGAGGTCGGTTTCACGCTGGACACGCAGGTGGAGGCCAAGGCCGGTAACCCCGCCAAGGAGCAGAGTGCCGACTTCATCAGCTTCAGCCCGGAGCTGCTCAACACGGTGATCGATGCGCCCGTGCTGTTCACCATCCCGCTCAGCGGTGGCCGTTCGCTCGAGGAGCTGCGCGCCGATCCGCTCTACGCCTCGCTGCCGTCGTTCCAGGCGGGCAAGGTCTTCGAACTGCCCGCCACCAGCTCGCGTCCGGACTACCGCACCGTCATGGCGACACTCGATCTGCTCGTGGAACGTTTCCGGTGACGTCGGGACTGCTCATCGACCTCAGCCCGCTGCGGGCGTCGCGCCCCTTCCGGTGCGCGTTCGCGGCGCGGCTGGTGTCGGTGCTCGGCATCGGGTTGCTCATGGTCGCCCTGCCGCTGCAGATCTATCAACTGACCGGATCGAGTGTGCAGGTGGCCGGTGTCGCCACCACCACCGCGGTCGCGCTGTTCGCGGGCAGTCTCGCGGGCGGGGTGGTGGCCGACCGGTACGACCGCCGGACGGTGATCCAGTGGTCGCGCAGCGCGGCCGGTATCGGCTTCCTGATCCTCGGGGTGAATGCCGTTCTGCCCGAGCCGTTTCTGTCCGCCATCTATCTCGCGGCCGTCGTCGACGGGCTGGCGGGCGGGGTGAGCGGTTCGGCGTTGATGGCCATGGTCCCGGTGCTGGTCGGACGTGAGAAGGTCGCGGCCGCAGGCGCTCTCGTCTCGCTGACCACCGACCTCGGCACCATGATCACCCCCGCGTTCGCCGGTCTGCTCGTCGCGAAAACCGGTGTGGCCACGGCCTATTTCCTCTGTGCTCTGGCGACCACCGCGACCGTCGGGCTGATCACCGCGATCGGCCCGTCGCCGCCACCGCAACGCGACCTGGAGAACCCGGTCCGTGAGCTGGTGGCCGGTATCGCGTTCGCGGTCCGGCACGAGTCCATCCGGCTCATTCTGCTCACCGGGCTGATCGGGATGCTCGTCAGCGGCCCGCTGGTGCTGCTGCCCGCCTTCGCCGATGTCGAACTCGACGCGGGGCCGGGCACGCTCGGCCTGCTCTACGCGGCACCCGGCGCGGGCGCGGTGCTCGGCACATTGACCAGTGGCTGGATGGGGCGCGCACACACAGGTCGGGCGCTGCTGATCTCGCTCGGACTGATGCCGATCGGCGTGATCGCGGCCGGACTGTGGTCGCACGCGGCGCTGGTGTTCCTCGGTCTTGCCGGATTCGGCCTGGCCAGAGCCGTGAACATGGTGCTGCGCTACACGATGCTGCAGCAGGCCGCACCCGACCACATGCGCGGACGGATGTCGGGCCTGCTGATGGTGCAGTCCGTCGCAGGCACCGCCGTCGGCTCCATGGTGGCCGGTTTCGTCGGCCAGACCTTCGAACCCGGACGTGCGCTCGTGCTCTACGGCGTCGCCGTCCTGGTACTCACCGGCCTGATGGCGCTCGTCGCCGGGCCACTGCACAGAAAGGAAAACGGTGAAGGATCGCAGTGACTACGCGGCGAACATCGCCGAGGTGCTCGCCGGGCACCACTACGCCAAGGTGCCGTACCCGATCGGCCTGCAGGAAGTGGAGGTGGTGCGGGTCGTGCCCGTCGGCGCGGCGCTGCTGCGGATCACCTTCGGCGGTCCGGACATCGCGAAGTTCCACAGCTATGTGCCGGACGAGCATGTGCGCCTGATCTTCCCCGGTGAGGACGGTGTGCTCCGGTTGCCGAAGCTCGACGGCACGATGCTCGAGTGGGGCAATCCGCGACCGATCTCGCGGGAGTACACGGTGCGCCGCCACAGCGTCGAGGACGGCGAACTCGACATCGATTTCGTCATCCACCCCGGCGGTCTCGCCTCGGACTGGGCCGCCTCGGTGACCCCGGGCACCAAGGTCCACATCGCCGGTCCGCCCGGTGGTGTCGTCATCCCGGAAACCTACGACGACTACCTGCTCGCCGGTGACATCACCGCGCTGCCCGCCATCGCCCGCTGGCTCGAGCGCATGCCGCGCGACACCACCGGCTGGGCCTTCATCGAGGTCGCCGGACCCGCCGAGGAGATCCCCCTCGACCCGCCCGTGGGCGTGACCGTGCGCTGGCTGCACCGTGGTGACGCGGCACCCGGCACGAGCGACATCCTCGAGCAGGCTGTCCGCGAGGTGAAAGCCGCTGCCGGACAACGGGTTTTCGCGTGGGTGGCCGGCGAGGCCGGGTGCCTGCGTGGTGTCCGCAAGATCATCCGCGACGACCTGGGCATCGGCCCCAAGGACTCGCTCATCGCCGGCTACTGGAAGCGCGGCGTCGCCGACTTCGATCGAGAGGAATGACCATGACCGACGAACAGGTGATCGCCGATGTGGCCACCGTACTGGGAGTCGAGGCGACCGAACTGAGCGCCGAGACCGATCTGCTCGACGCCGGACTCGATTCGGTGCGCATCATGTCGCTGGTGGAGAAATGGCGGTCGGCTGGTCATGCGGATATCGACTTTCCCACGCTCGCGGGCGAACCCGTCCTCGGCACGTGGATCGAACTGCTCGCCTGAGGACGCTGGTCGGGTCGGCCGGGGCCTGACGGTGGCGCGGCCGACCGCCGCGCCTCAGCACGGCCACCGGCCACCGCCCCGCGTATCAGGCGCGTCCGGGTCGATCGGCGTGCGCACCGTCGGCCAGTGCCTGCCGCAAGTCCTTGCGGCTGGTCTTGCCGACGCCGGTGGCCGGGAAGTCGTCGACCACGACGACCGCATCCGGCATCTTCCACGCCGCGACACCGCGCTCCCGCACGAACTTGCGCACGGAGGTCAGAGTCGGGCGCTGCTCCGGATCAACGGGCTGCACGAAGGCGCAGATACGTTGTCCCAGCACCGGATCGGGCGTTCCGACGATCACGGCGTCGCGGATGCCCGGGTGCTCGAGCAGATGCGCCTCGAGCTCCTCGGCCGAGACCTTCTCGCCGCCACGGTTCACCCAGTCGCCCGCGCGGCCTGCGACCACGAGGTTGCCGTCGGGGCGGATCGAGACGATGTCACCGGTGCGGTACCAGCCGTCGGCGGTGAAGCTGCGGGCGTCGGCCTCGGGATTGTCGTAGTAGCCGCGAATCGTGTACGGGCCCTGGGTGATCAGGTTGCCCTGCTCCCCCGGCGCCACCTCGACACCGTTGTCGTCGACGACCGCGATCTGGTCGAACTCCGACATCGGCCTGCCCTGGGTGCTCACCACCACGTCGATCGGGTCGTCGAGCCGGGTGTAGCAGACCAGGCCCTCCGCCATCCCGAACACCTGCTGCAGAGTGACGCCGAGTGCGGGCCCGATCCGGCGAGCCAGCTCGTCCTGGCAGCGGGCGCCACCCACCTGAACTACCCGCAGGCTCGAAAGATCGGGCGTGTCACCGGCTTCGGCGCGCTCGGTCCACAGTCGGGCCAGGGGCGGGACCAGGCCGGTGATGGTGACGCCGAACCGCTCGATCAGCGGGAAGGCCGTCGCCGGTGTGGGATCGGGCGTTATGGCCACCGCGCCGCCCGCCCACAGCGCGCCGAGAATGCCCGGCGAGCTCATCGGGAAGTTGTGGGCCACGGGCAGCGTCGCGAGATACACAGTGTCGCTGTCGAGTTCACAGATCTCGGCGCTGCGGCGCACGCTGTAGAGGTAGTCGTCGTGGGTGCGGGCGATGAGTTTGGGGATACCGGTGCTGCCACCCGAGAGCTGCAGAAACGCGACGTCACCGGCCGAGGGACCCGGCAGTTCCACCGGCTCGTCCCGGAATTCTGCGATATCACGCGCACCCTCGGGCAGTTCCTGCCCCTCGTCGAGGACGAGCAGCACGTGCCGCAGGCTCGGCACGTTCTCCCGCACCGTCGCCGCGAGCGCCGCGTAGTCGAAGCGTTGATGGGTTCCGCAGGTGATGACGGCCGTCGCGGCGGCGGCCTCGGCGATCGGCACCAGCTCGGCGGCACGGTGCGCGGGCAGGCAGAACACCGGCAGGGCGCCCAGCTCGAAGAGCGCGAAGATCACCTCGACGAATTCCGCTCGGTTGGGCAGTTGCACCAGCACCCGATCGCCCGGCGTGATGCCGAGGCGGGCCAAACCGGCGGCGAGCGAACGCGCGCGGTGATGGAGTTCGGCATAGGACCAGCTGTCGGCGGTGTCGAGGACCGCGATCCGGTCCGGTGTGGCAGCGGCCCGTGCGGCGAGGACTTCGCCGAAAGTCTCTCCGGTCCAGAGATTCTGGGCGCGATAGTGGTCGGCCAGGTCGGCGGGCCAGGGGGTGAAGCCGGCGAAGGCGGGTTCGGTCAAGTCGAGCACCTCTTTCGAGCAGGCGGTTCGGTGTTTCGGCCAAAAGTTATGAGGGAAGCTAACCAAATAACCGACAGTCAGGTTAGGCTAACCTCATGTTTAATGGTGATTCTCGCGGTCGGGTCGTCGTCGTGACCGGCGCGGCCGGGGGCATCGGCGCCGCGATCGCCGCGCGGTTCGCTGCCGAGGAACGGGTTGTCTCGCTGTGGGACCTCGATCCGGCCGTACACCGCACCGCCGCCGCGATCGCGAAGCGGTCCGACGATGCCACCGTCCGTCGCGGCACCGGAAGCGCCCCCGTGACAACTCTATCCGCGTCCGACGTCCACGGCGTCACCGTCGATCTCACCGACAGCGAAGCCGTGCGGGCGGCCTTCGACCAGCTCACGGCCGATTACGGTGCCGTCGAGGTGCTGGTGCACGCGGCGGGCGTTATGGTCGGCGGCCCCGCGCTCGAACTCGACCCTGCGGACTGGGCGCGCTGCCTCAGCGTGAACGCCACCGCGACCATGCTGGTCACTCAGCGTGCCGCCGCTGAGATGGTCGCCGCCGGCACCGGGGCGATCGTGGTGGTCTCCTCCAACGCGGCGGCCACACCGAGGGTCGGCATGGCCGCGTACGGCGCCGCCAAGGCCGCCGCGACCGCGTTCACCAGGTCGCTTGCCCTGCAGGTCGCACCGCTGGGCGTGCGGGTCAACCTGGTCTCCCCCGGCTCCACCGACACAGCCATGTTGCGCGACATGTTCGGTGGCACACCGCTGGACGACGCCGCCGAGACCGCGCTGCTCGACGGTGATCCCGCCGCCTACCGGTTGGGAATCCCGTTGCGGCGCATCGCCACTCCCGCCGACATCGCGGGTGCAGTCCACTTTCTGGCGTCCGAAGACGCCCGCCACATCACCATGCACGACCTGCGGGTCGACGGTGGCGCGACGCTCGACATGTGACCGAGAGGATGATCCCCATCAGTACCGCCAGTTCAGACCCCGCTTTTGTGCTGTCCCGTCCGCAGCGGACCGTGTCCGCGAGCGCGGGCGGGACGGTCTTCCGCTCGGCACACGACGCGATCACCGCGCTGCGCAGTGGCCGGATCAGCCACATCGTCGGCGCACTCCCCTTCCGACCCGGCGCACCGACAGCGTTGTGGGCACCGGAGTCGGTGACGATCACCGACGCGCCCTACGAACCCCGGATGCTCGAGCGCGACTCGATGACCGATTCGCAGTCCCTACCGCAGTTCGCCTTCGACGCGGCGCTTCCCGCACCGGACGAGCACCGCAGGCGCGTCGCCACCGCTGTCGAACTGCTCGCCGACGCCGCCCACCCCCTGCGAAAGGTCGTGCTGGCACGCGCGATTCGAGCTCGCTCGGCGACCCCCGTTCGCGCGCTGGACATCCTCGACTTGATGGTCGCCTCGGACCCCATGTCGAACGGTTTCCTGGTCGACCTGTCCGCGGCGGGCGGCCGATATCCCGGCCGCCATCTCATCGGCTCCAGTCCCGAGATCCTCGTGCGCCGCGACGGGAACAACGTCGTGAGCTATCCGCTGGCCGGCTCGGCCCGCCGGGTACTCGACGACGGCGATGCCGACCGGGTGGCCGCCGACACGCTGCTCGCCTCGACCAAGGACCTGGCCGAACACCGCTTCGTCACCGATCAGGTGTCGGCCGTGCTGCGTGATCGCTGCGCCGAAGTGCACACTCCCGCACCGGAACTCATGTCCACCCCGGCCATGTGGCACATCGGTACGCCGATCACCGCGGCCGTCCCGTTGGCCGGTCCGTCGGCGCTCGAGCTCGCCGTAGCGCTGCACCCCACCCCGGCGATCTGTGGCACACCCACCGCCGCGGCCGCCCGTCTCATCGCCGAACTCGAGGGCGAACGCGGTTTCTACGCGGGTGCGGTCGGCTGGTGCGATGCCGACGGTAACGGCGAATGGATGGTGAGCATCCGCTGCGCCGAGCTGTCCGAGCACGGCACCACGCTGCTC
The DNA here is from genome assembly GCF_040655475.1 of Nocardia sp. NPDC050413. Classification (NCBI taxonomy): domain Bacteria; kingdom Bacillati; phylum Actinomycetota; class Actinomycetes; order Mycobacteriales; family Nocardiaceae; genus Nocardia; species Nocardia sp. NPDC050413. The sequence continues at coordinate 72,036 of NZ_JBFAJZ010000003.1, forward strand.
GCGCACGCGGGCGGCGGGATCGTCGCCGCCTCCGATCCGGCCGCCGAATTGGCCGAGACCACCGGCAAATTCCAGCGCATCCTCGCTCCGCTCGGGATCGCGGATCTGCCCGTCACCGTTGGCTGAGCCGACTTCCGTTCGAACGAAAGACCGTCATGCCTATCCCCCCGATCGCGCCCTATCCGATGCCGGGCGTCGACGAGTTCACCGCCGACCAGGTCGATTGGACTGCCGAACCAGGGCGTTGCGCCCTGCTGATCCACGATATGCAGCAGTACTTCCTCGACGCCTACGACCTGCACCGCGATCCCGCCCGCACCCTGATCGCGAATATCGCCCTGTTGCGCGACCGCTGCCACGAGCTCGACATCCCGGTGATCTACACGATGCAGCCCGGTAACCAGCACCCGTCGCGACGCGGCATTCTCGCCGACTTCTGGGGCAGCGGGATGGCCGAGGGCGCCGACACGCAGGTCATCAATGCCCTCGCGCCCGAACCACAGGACATCCAGGTGACCAAGTGGCGTTATTCGGCGTTCCAGCGCACCGACCTGCGTGAACTGCTCGGTTACTACCGGCGCGATCAGCTCCTGGTGACCGGCGTCTACACGCATATGGGCTGCATGCTCAGTGCCGCCGAGGCATTCATGGGTGATGTGCGGCCCTTCCTCGTCCACGACGCGACGGCGGATTTCAGCCGCGACGAGCATGTGATGGCACTGAACTACGTCGCCCGGCGTTGCGGGGCGGTGGTCGGGACCTCGGAGCTGCTGCGTCAGCTCGATCCCGCACAGGTCGAAGCAGACGCCTGACCCGTCGGCGGACGCTCCGCCATTCGAACCAAGACAAACCTGACACGCCCTCGCGCGGCTGCCGGACTCTTCCCGAGTCCGGCAGCCGCATGGGTGGGTGGAGAACTTTGACGAAGGAGTTGCTGTGGGCTCGGTGGATCGGGACGACGTGAGCGCCGAACATCCCGGATTACCGCTCACCGGAGCGCAATTGGGCATCTGGAACGCGCAGCGCCTCGACCCCGAGTCGCTCAGTTACCTGGTCGGCGAGGTACTCGAGATCTCGGGTACGGAGCCGGTGGACGTGCCGTTGCTGGACACCGCGATTCGCCGGACCATCGCCGAAACCGACACGATGCGACTGCGTTTCAGCGAGACGCCCGATGGCCCGCGCCAGCAGATCACCGACCTGGAACCGGAGCTGCGCCCACTCGTCGATCTGCGCGGTGAAGCCGACCCGGTCGCCGCGGCGCACCGGCTCGTCGCCGCCGAACGCGAACGCGCCGCGACCTATTGCCGCGACATGGTCGACCGGCAGCTCTACACCTACACACTGCTGCGCCTCACCGACAACGACGTGTGGTGCATCCAGCTCTATCACCACCTGATCATCGACGGCTACAGCGCGGCCATGGTGTCGCGCCGGGTCGCGGCCCACTACACCGCGCTGCGTCGCGGTACCGAGGCACCGCGCCTGCGCTGGGGGTCGGTCGAGACGCTCGTGGCCGAGGACCTGGAATACCGTGGGAGCCAGGCACATCGGCACGACCGCGAGTACTGGCGCGACCGGCTCACGCCGCTGCCGCCGCTGGACGGGCGCGGGCGGGCACCCGAGGGCGTGGTCGAGCAGACTCACGAGGTGCGCGCGGTCCTCGACGCCGACCTGATGGGTCGCGTCAAGACAGCGGCCACCGAAGCCGGTATCACATGGGCCGATGTGCTCGTCGCCGGTTACGCGGGGTTCGTGCACCGGTTGCTCGGTGAGACCGATGTGGTCATCGCACTGCCGGTGATGGCGCGCGTCGGCAAGACCGCCCTCACCACTCCGTCGATGGCGGTCAACGTCCTGCCCCTGCGAGTTTCGGTGTCCGGTCAGGACCGCCTGGGTGAGCTGGGCAAGCGGGTGGCCGACGCACTGCGCGAGATGCGCGCCCACCAGCGTTTTCGCGGTGAGGACCTGGCCCGAGAATTCGGTGGTGCACAGACCGGTGCCCTGCTCCACGGCATCGGCGTCAATCTCAAGGCCTTCGACTTCGCCCTCGATTTCGACGGTGCCACCGGCACCCTGCGCAATGTGGCCGGTGGGCCGCCGGAAGATCTCGGTCTGACCGTCACCCCGCTGTCGGAGGACCGCGTGCAGCTCGGCTTCGAGGTCGACGCGCGGTCACTGGACGCGGCCACTGTGCGGCGGCGGATGGACGCGCTGGTCACACTGATCACTCAGCTGGTCGATGCCGACGAGCCGATCGGCGCGATCACCCTGTACCCGGCCGAGATCGCGGCCCAGATCGCCGTCGAGCGCGCCGGTGCGGCCCTGCCCGGTCGTCCCGACGACGTCGTCGAGGTCTTCGACCGCATGGTCGCGGCCCAGCCCGACGACATCGTCCTCGTCGACGGCACCCACCGGCTCACCGCGGCGGAACTCGGCGCCCGCGTGCACCAGCTCGCGCGCTGCCTTCGTGGCCGAGGCGTCGGCCCCGAGGACATCGTCGGCATCGCCCTCCCCCGCTCGGTCGACCTGGTGATCGCCCTCCTGGCGGTTCAACACGCGGGCGCGGCCTTCCTGATGCTCGACATCAACCACCCCGCCCAGCGCCTCGCAGACATCATCGACGACGCCGATCCGGTCCTGATCCTGACGGATGACATTGTCGCGCAAGCGGTCTTCGCGGATCGGCGCACGACTGACGTGACCACGGACCGGAGCTCCGGCGCGGAAGCGACATCGGCCTCGCTGCGCACCGCCGACGAGCAGGCGACCGACTGGCAGGCGGCGACCCTCCTGTTGTCCGACAACGCGGTTCGCGCAGCGATCACCGGCCTGCCGAGCGGGCCGCTGTCGACGGCTGAACTCGCCGCGCCTCGTTCAGCCGGGCATCTTGCCTATGTCGTGTACACCTCGGGCTCCACCGGCAAGCCGAAGGGTGTGCAGATTTCGTGCGGCGCGATGGCTCAGCTGTTGCACCACCATCGGCGCACCGTCTACGCCGATACCGCCGCGCGAGTGGGCGGGCGGCAGCTGCATGTGGCCCACACCTATTCCTTCGCTTTCGACGCTGCGCTGGATCAGCTCTTGTGGCTGTGGTGCGGGCACCGGATCCATTTGTACGACATAGATATTCAGAAGGACGCGTCCGCACAGGTAGCGGCGTTGCGGGCCGATCGGATCGATGTCGTCGACACCACTCCCTCGATGGCGACCGCGCTTCTCGACAACGGGTTGCTCGGCAGCGCGCACCCTCCGGAGCTGCTACTGCTCGGTGGTGAGGCGACGCCGCCCGCGTTGTGGTCGGCCATCGTTGCGTCGAAGGTGTTCGCCCGCAACATGTACGGGCCGACAGAGGCCACCGTCGACGCGCTGAGTGCGCCGGTGACCGGTGCTGTGCCGCACGTCGGCGGACCGCTGCCAGGCACCCGCGCCTACCTGCTCGACGGCGCCTTGCAGCCGGTGCCCGACGGTGAGATCGGCGAGTTGTACTTGGCTGGGCCGCAATTGGCGCGCGGTTACCTCGGGCGCATGGTGGTGACGGCGGAGCGGTTCGTCGCCGATCCGTTCGCGTCCGGGGAACGTATGTACCGCACCGGCGACCGGGCACGATGGCTCCCCGGCCACGGCTACGACTACCTCGGGCGCGCAGATTCGCAGATCAAGGTGCGCGGTTATCGCGTGGAACTGGGCGAGGTCGAAGCCTCGCTCGGCGCGCTGCCCGGCGTAGCCGCAGCGGCCGCCACTATCCGCAAGTCCGGCGACAGCACCCGACTGGTCGGCTACCTGGTCCCCGAGGCCGGCCGCACCCTCGACGCCGACCAGCTTCGTCAGCTGCTGACCACCCTGGTCCCCGACCACCTGGTCCCCTCTGCCCTGGTGGTCCTCGACGCCCTGCCGACCACCGTCAACGGAAAACTCGACCGTGCCGCCCTCCCCACACCCCAACTGACCTCGACCGGCCGACCGCCGCGCACCGAGCAGGAGCGGGCACTGTGCGGAATCGTCGCCGAGGTCCTGGGCCTGGCGCGGGTCAACGCGACCGACGATTTCTTCGGCCTCGGTGGCGACAGCATCACCGCGATCGGCGTGAGCAGCCGCCTCCGCGCCCTCGGCTGGGATGTCCAACCGAAAACCCTGCTCGCCCAACGCGACCTGGCCACCATCGCCGCCACCGCCCAGATGGCGCAAGCCCCGACCGCCACCGTGACCCCGGATGAGCCGACCGGCCCCGTCCCAATCCCACCCATGGTGGCAGCCCTCCTCGAGGCGAACGCGGACTCCGGCACCATCGCCGGCTACGCCCAGTGGACGGCCCTGACCCTCCACGAAGACCTCACCGTCGACCACCTCACCACCGGCCTGCAAACCCTCCTCGACCGCCACGACGCCCTCCGCCTGGTCCTCGACCGATCCGGCGGCGACGCCCAGCTCGAGGTCGCCGCAGTGGGCACGGTGCGCGCGTCCGACCTGGTCCGCGAGATCGTTCCCGGCGAGAACGAGCTGCTCAGCCCTGTTCACGCCACGGCGCATGATCGTGACGCACCTTCCGTCACCCGCGGCGCGGAGCTCAGCCCGACAAGCATCGAGACGACGGATACGCACGCGCATACAGAGGAATCCCGCGTGGAGACCGCGACAACGCAACCACGACATGCCGGTGCGCCGCAGTACGCCGAGTCGAGGCGCGCGGACGTCGGTGCCGTTACATCCAATGGGGACTCGTTGCCGCGGCATGGCGGGATGACTGCGCTGGTCGAGTCGGTGGCATTCGCGCTGGCAGGGAAGTTGGCGCCCACCGAGGGTGTCCAGATTCGTGCCGCGCTGGTACGTAGCGGGCCCGGCGTCGCGGATCGGTTGGTGCTGGTCGCCAATCACCTGGTGGTAGACGGTGTTTCGTGGCGAATACTGGTGCCCGAGCTGTATGAGGCCTGCTCCGCCGCGCGGGAGAAGCGCCCCGCGAGACTGGCGATGAAGGGTAGTTCGTGGCGGCGGTACGCCACGCTGCTCGCCGAGTCCGGTGTTGCGGGTGGGTACCGTTCGGAACTGGCGCATTGGGAGCGGGCGCTCGGTGATGCGAGCGTCGCGACCCTCGGGGAAAGGGCGCTCGACCCCGCTGTCGACCTTGTCGAGAGTGCCGAGCAGACACGAACTTTCGCGACACCAGCGATCACAGAGGCCTTCCTCACGACACTGCCGACCGCCTACCGGGCGAAGACCGACGACGTATTGCTCGCCGCACTCGTGCTCGCACTCAACGCCTGGCGGCACGAGCGCGGCGAGGCGCTCGAGCCGGGCAGGCCGGTCACCGTCGAGGGTCACGGGCGCGAAGCATTGCGTCCCGACACCGATTTCACGGGTACCGTCGGCTGGTTCACCAGTGAGTTCCCGGTGTGGACGCCCGCGACCGGCATCGACCATCCCGCCGGACTCACCGAGGCCTTGTCCGGTGGCGCGGCGGCCGGACACCTGCTGCGCGCGGTGAAAGAGGCCAAGCGCGCTGTTCCCGGGAACGGCGTCGGCTACGGCGTGCTGCGCAGGCTCGACCCCGAGACCGCGCCGCGATTCGCCAGTCGCCGCGCACCGGAGGTGCTGCTCAACTACCTCGGCCGGTTCGGTGGCGGCGGGGCACCGGGTTGGAGCCTGCCCGAGCACGACGCGTTCGCGGTGACGGAACCACCGGAAAAGGCACTCACCGAAGTGCTTTCGCTCAATGTCTTCGTCCATGAAGCCGCGCAGGCCGGTGCGCCGCGACTGGCCGTGGAGTGGACAGCCGCGAGCCGGATCCTCGGCGCCGACCAGGTCACGGAAATCCAGCGGCATTTCGAACTCGCGCTTGAGGCGTTCGCCGCCCACGCAAGGCTGTACCCCGGCGGACTTACACCGTCGGACTGCTCCGGCGTGATCGTCGACCAGGACACCATCGACGCGCTGGAGGACACGCACGGCCCACTGGCCGAACTCCTCCCCCTCTCCCCCTTGCAGGAAGGGTTGCTGTTCCACGCGATTCGCGACGGTGCCGACGACGTCTACACCTTGAGCGCCCGCGTCGACCTGCACGGCCCACTCGACGGCCCACGGTTGTCGGCGGCTTTCACCACCGTTGTCGGCAGACACCCCACCATGGCCGCCGCCTTCCACTACGAGAACCTCGACCAGCCGGTGCAGGCGGTTCCGCGCTCGTTTGGCATGCCCTGGCGTGAGGTCGACCTCTCAGATCTGCCGCTGCGCACCGCACACGCCGCCGCCGACCGCCTCGAAGCCGAAGCAATCCGGCACCGGTTCGCGGTCGACCGGTCACCGATGTTGCGCGCCACGCTGATCCGCCTGCCCGGCGACACCCACCGCTTGGTCCTCAACACCCACCACCTGGTGATCGACGGCTGGTCGACCCCGATCGTGCTGCGCGAGGTACTGGCCACCTATCACGGTGACGAACTTCCCCCGGCTGCCCGGTACAGCGACTACCTGACCTGGCTCGGCACCCGCGACCGCGAGGCCGTGCGCGCCGCCTGGGCGCAGCGATTGTCCGGGCTCGAAACAGCAACGTTGGTCGGCGATTCGACCACCGACGCGGCCCACTCATCTCGCGAGCACGACAACCAGCACCAGCCTATTTCGCCGCCCTCGTCGCCCGCGACAGCCGAGGAAGGTGGTCCGGCCGCAGCTTCCCGCGAGCGCGAATTCCGGCAATGGCAGGTTGCGCTACCCATCTCGCTCGCCACCGCGCTGGCCGGACTGGGTCGCCGACGCGGTCTGACGATGAACACCCTGGTGCAGGGCACTTGGGCGCTGGTGCTGGCCGCTCTGACCGGACGTAGCGACGTCGTGTTCGGCGCGACGGTCTCCGGCCGCCCAGCTGAACTCCCCGGCGTCGCAGGCATGGTCGGTCTGTTCGCCAACACCGTGCCCGTCCGCTGCACGTTGGACGCCCGTCCGCTACTCGACCAGTGGGCCGACCTGCAGGAAAACCAGTTCGCCATGCAGGACTTCGACCATGCGAGCTTGGCGGAGATCGAACGGATCGCCGGCCTCGGCACCCTCTTCGACACCCTTGTCGCCTTCGAGAACTTCCCCAACTCCGGCCCGGGACAACCGGACTCCCACGACCTACGTCTCGGCGAATTCCACAACCACGGCAACACCCACTACCCACTGACCCTGATCGCCCCGCCGGGAGACCAGCTGACGCTGGTCATCTGGTACGACCGCAGCGTCATCTCCGACACCACCCTCGCTCACATCGCCGACCGGATCACCGCCACGCTGACGGCGATCACCACCGACCCCGACACCCCCGCGACCCAGTTCATCAAGCCCCTCACTCCAACTGCCGTGCATCCGGCCGTGCCGGCGCGACCCATCGCACCGCCACCAGAAGTCGTCGCCGAGCCAGTCGTCACAGCGCGGCCCACCGCAACAGCCGTCGACGGCACTCCAGCGACAGCCCGCGTCGACACTGCCGCCCGATCTGCTGCTCCGCTCAACAATGGGGCCATGCTCAGTCAGCCGATCGTGGCGGCTCCGAGCGGTACCACCCTGGCCGAGTGGGGCATCGCTGTCGCTCCGACAGCTCCGGCGGTGACCGCGGACGGCGTCACGATCGACTTCGGCGAATTCGATGCCAGGGTCAATCGTCTTGCCCGGTGGCTCATCTCGCGTGGTGTCGGTCCCGAGACCGTGGTTGCCGTCGCCATGCCGCGCACTATCGATTCCGTCGTCACGGCGCATGCGATCTGCCGTGCCGGCGGTGTCTATCTCCCGATAGACCCGGAACAGCCCGCAGAACGCGTCGAGAAGATTATCGATACCGCTGCTCCTGCAATGGTTCTGAGCTCGCTCGATGACATTCGCACGATGGTCGACGAGCAATCGGACGGCCCCGGGCAGGACGAATTCGCCGTTACTCCGCTCACCGATGCGGACCGTCTCGCACCGCTGCGCCCGGCGAATACCGCCTGCCTCCTGTTCACCTCCGGCTCCACGGGTGTGCCGAAGGGTGTGAGCCTGTCGCACGCGGCGATCATCTCCACCTTCGAATGGCTACAGCGTGAGGTTCGGTTCGGTCCGGGCGACACCATGCTCTACCGCACCCCGCCGATCTTCGACGCCTCGCTCATGGAGATGTTCCTGCCGCTGCACGTCGGCGCCCGGATCGTGCTGACCCGCCCCGGCGGCCACCGCGACCCCTACTACCAGGCACAACTCATGAGCGCGGAGCGAGTCACGGCGATGTGGATGACGACCTCCATGCTCACCGTGCTCGCCGAAGAGGCCGACCTCTCGGGCTGCGCTGACCTTCGCTGCGTCCTCACCGGCGGTGAAGTGCTGCCACCGGCGACGGCACAGCGGATGCGCGCACTCACCGGTACCGCTGTGTACAACTTCTACGGTCCCACCGAGGCGGCGATCGGCTTCACCTTCCACGAGACCGTCGACGCCGACACCGCGTCGGTCCCCGTCGGTGCACCCGCCGATACCGTCCGCATCCTCGACGACCGGCTGCGCCCCGTGCCCGAAGGCACCGTCGGTGAGCTCTACATGACCGGAGTGCGGTTGGCCCGGGGCTATCTGGCCCGCCCCGACCTGACCGCCGCGGCCTTCGTCGCCGACCCGTTCGGCAGCGGCGAAAGGATGTACCGCACAGGTGATCTGGTGAAACTGAACCCCGACGGCGAACTCGACTACATCGGCCGCACCGACAGCCAGGTGAAGTTGCGCGGCCAGCGCATCGAACTGGGCGATATCGAATCGGCCCTGCTCACGTGCCCCGGCGTGGCCCATGCGGTGGTGCAGCTGCGTGAGGACACACCGGGCGATCAGCGGCTGGTCGCCTATCTCATGGCGAAGTCGGGAATCACGCTCGACGCAGATGCGGTCCGCGAGCAGCTCCGAATCAAGCTCCCCGCGTATATGATCCCCGCCGCCATCGTCGTGCTGGATCACATTCCTCGCACGGCGACGGAGAAGATCGATCGCCGGGCGCTCCCAGCACCGGAGTCGCGCACCCCGGAGGGCAACACCCACGATCCCGCCTCCGTGCCCACCACAGCTAGCAGGACACCTCTCGACGCTGTCACCGGCGACAAGCCCGTCCGCAGCTCGGCCCAGCTCGTCGACAGAACGCACGACGAGAATGTCGACACCATTCGCGCGGCAATGGCAGCTGTCCTCTCGGTCCCCGACATCGACACAGACGACGACTTCTTCGACAAGGGCGGCCACTCCCTGCTCGCCGTGCGGCTGGTCGGCCGACTCACCCGCGCGGACCTACCCGTGGTCCTCGACGACGTCTTCACCGCCTCGACCCCCCGCAAACTCGCAGCCCGCATCGGCGCGGCCGACCCCACCGCCGCACCGAAGGACGGCCTCGCCGGCCTGGGCCGCCGCCTCGACCCGGTCCTGGAACTGCGCGCCGAGGGCTCGGTTCCACCGCTGTTCTGCGTCCACCAAATCGGCGGCACCGCATGGAAATACGCTCCACTCGCGAGGCTGCTGCGGGCCGAACGACCCATCATCGGTCTGCAGATGCCCCACCTCACCGAGCCGACCACCCGGACCCGCACCCTCGACGACCTGGCGCGGTACTACCTGGCCGCCGTCCGCCGCATCCAACCGCACGGCCCGTACCACTTCCTGGGCTACTCGCTCGGCGGCAATCTCGCCCACGCCATGGCCGCCATCCTCGAGGCCGAGGGTGAGCAGGTCGCCTATGTGGGTCTGCTCGACTCGCACCCGCTGTCGAACCTGACCGAGCGGGCCGCCGCGACCCTGGCGGATCCCTCCGGGATGGCCGCACTCGTCCCCGAAATCGACGAGTACCCAGCCGAATTGGCATCCGTGGTAACCCACGCCGCGACCGAACTGCTGCGCATGGTCACCGAGTCGGAGTCCCCCTCCTACAGCGGCCCGATGGCCCTGTACTGCGCGGACAACGGTCTCGAACCCGAGCGCGTGCACGCCCAGCTCACCGGATGGCGGGCCGCGGGCGCCCAGCTGGTGGTCCGGCGACTGCCCTACACCCACAACGAGATCGCGATGCCGACCGGCTGGATCGAGGTCGCCGCGCTCATCGACGCGGATCCCGCCATCCGCACCTGAACTTCCACCTGGATAGAAAGAAGGAACAACTCCTATGTCAGCGCACCGAATGACGGCCCGCATGCGCGCCGCCGTCGCACTCCTGATCGTCGCGGTCACCGCGACGGCAGTGGGCTGCGGCACCTCCACCTCCGAAGGGTCGACCGACACCGGCACCCGCCAGGTGGAAACCGCCAAGGGCCAGATCACCGTGCCCGCCGACCCACAGCGCATCGTGGTGCTCAACGGCGCCCTCGCCGGATTCCTTTACGACCTGGACGCGAACGTGAAGGCCGCGGATCCGCGCATCCTCGGCGTCACCCTCGCACCCGGCGAGTTCCCGCCGTCCTGGGCCGCCGACGCGAAAGAGCAAGGTACCGAAGCGGTTCCCTCCGGTGACGACCTCAACCTGGAGTTCATCGCCGCCCAGCGGCCGGACCTCATCATCGGCGGCGGGCCCGGATTCCCCGGCCTGCAGACCATCAAGAACTACGACAAGCTCAGCGCCGTCGCACCGACCGCTCTCGTCCCCTCGGACCTCGCCAACTGGCAGGACCAACTGAAGACGGTGGCCGACTTCGTGAACCGCCCCGACAAGGTCGAGTCCATGATCACCGCCTACAAGGACCGGGTCGCGGAGGTGAAGGCCGAGCTGAAGATCCCCCAGGGCGCGACCTCGGTGATGCAGTCCCAGGCCGACGGCAAGCCCATCCTGCTCGCCCCCGGCACCCCGCTGTCCAACCTCCTCGCCGACGTCGGCTTCACCATCGACGACAAGATCGAGGCCAAGGCAGGCAACCCGCCCCGCACCCAGGCAGGCGACTGGGTCACCTTCAGCCCCGAACTCCTGAGCACCGTCGCCGACGCCCCGGTCCTGTTCGTGATCCTGCTCGACGGCGGCCGCAACATCCCCACCCTGAAACAGGACCCGGCCCTGGCCATGCTCCCCGCATTCCAGAAGAACCAGGTCTACGAACTCCCCGCAGCCAGCAAGCGCCCGGACTACCGCCAGTCCATGGCCACCCTCGACCTGCTGGCCGACACCTTCAAGTAGTCACGACCTGATCGACGATCACCCCGCCCGCCGCGACCCGGCAGGCGGGGTGATTCGCATTTCACCGCTCCAGAATTCACGCGGCCCACCCATCGATCCGACCTCGACATACCCGGTGAACGGCACACCCCGGTACGACAATCGCCTGGTCTCCCATCGATCACCACACCGGGATCATCGCGGTCGATCAGATCATCATCGAAATCCGCCACAACCCACCCTGGCGGAAGTACGTCGTGAAACGCTGCGGCGAACCTGCTCGGCGACAAAGCGAGAGGCCCCGCCGGTGCGATACCGGCGGGGCCTCTCGTGCGTGAATCGCTTGTCTTACAGCGCCTTCAGTTCCTCGGTGACCGCACCGACGGACTTCTTGGCGTCGCCGAACAGCATGGAGGTGTGGTCGGCGTAGAACAGCGGGTTGTCGATGCCTGCGAAGCCGGAGTTCATCGAGCGCTTGAGCACGATGACGCTCTTGGCCTGGTCGACATTGAGGACCGGCATGCCGTAGATCGGGCTGGACGGGTCCTCGCGGGCGGCGGGGTTGGTGACGTCGTTGGCGCCGATCACCAGGACCACATCGGTGCGGTTGAACTCACCGTTGATGTCGTCCATTTCCTTCATCGCGTCGTAGGAGACCTCGGCCTCGGCCAGCAGCACGTTCATGTGCCCGGGCATACGACCGGCGACGGGGTGGATCGCGTACTTGACCTCGACACCCTTGCCTTCCAGCAGCGACGCCATCTCCTTGACCGCGTGCTGGGCCTGGGCCACAGCCATACCGTAGCCGGGGACCACGATGACCTGGTTGGCGTAGGCCATCTGGATCGCGGCATCGGCGGCGGAAGTGGCCTTGGCCGTCTTGGCCTCACCACCGGCACCCGAGGCGACCGCGCCGCCGCCACCGAACCCACCGGCGACGATCGCGGGGATCGACCGGTTCATGGCCTTGGCCATCAGGTTGGTGAGGATGGTGCCGGACGCGCCGACGATCATGCCCGCCACGATCATCGCGGTGTTGTTCAGCGCCAGGCCTGCGGCCGCGGCCGACAGACCGGTGAGGGCGTTGAGCAGCGAGATGACGACCGGCATATCGGCGCCGCCGATGGGCAGCACGACCATCAGGCCGAGCACACCGGCCAGCACCAGCAGCGCGATCATCCAGAGCTGCGACACGCCACCGTCGTTGGCGCCGAGACCGATCACCACGGCACACACGATGGAGCCGAGCAGCAGCAGCAGGTTCAGCGGCTGCTGCAGCTTGCCGATGCCGATCGGCTTGCCGGACAGGATCTCCTGCAGTTTCGCGAAGGCGATGATCGAGCCCCAGAAGGAGATCGAGCCGATCACCGCGGCGAACAGCGAACCGATGATGATGTGGATGGTCGGTTCGTCGTGCAGCGCGGAAAAGCCCGAGCTGTCGATGAATTCGGCCCACGCGATGAGCGCGACGGTGCCACCACCCACGCCGTTGAACGCCGCGACCAGCTGCGGCATCTCGGTCATCTTGGTGCGCACGGCGGGCGGAACACCCAGTGCCACACCGACGATCAGGCCACCGGCGATCAGGATCCAGTTCAGCATCGCGGTGTGCCGGATCGAGATCAGCGTGGCGATCACGGCGATCGCCATACCGACGGCCGCGATCTGGTTGCCGCGCACGGCGGTCTTGGGGCCGGTGAGCCCCATCAGGCCGTAGATGAACATGGAGAAGGCCACGATGTAGAGGCCGTTGACCAGGTAGGTCATATTGTCGACTGCGTGCATCACTCGGCCGCCTTCTTCTTACCCTTGAACATGCCGAGCATGCGGTCGGTGACCACGAAGCCACCGATGACGTTCAGCGTTCCGAACACCACGGCGACGAACAGGATCACCTGCACCAGCAGCGAGGGATCCTTCACATTGCCCAGCGTCACCAGCGCACCGAGCACGACGATGCCGTGGATGGCGTTGGTGCCCGACATCAGCGGGGTGTGCAGGGTGTTGGGGACCTTGGAGATCACCGCGAAGCCGACGAAGCCGGACAGCACGAGAATGGCGATATTGGCGAGAAGTTCGGTGTACATCAGGCTTCCACCTCACGGGTGACGCAGGAGTCCGCGAGCACCTGATCGCTGAAATCGGGCGCGAGCTTGCCGTCGACCAGCATCAATTCCAGCAGCGCGGCGATGTTCTTGGAGTACAGCTCCGAAGCGTGCTCGGGCATGGTGGCGGGCAGGTTCAGCGGCGAGGCGATGGTCACCTCGTGCTTGACGACGATCTCGCCGGGCTCGGTGAGCTCACAGTTGCCACCGGTCTCCCCGGCCAGGTCGACGATCACGCTGCCGGGCTTCATGCCCTCCACCGCGGCGGCCGTCACCAGACGCGGCGCCGGGCGGCCCGGCACGAGCGCGGTCGTGATGACCACGTCGAAACCCTTGATGGCGTCTTCCAGCGCCTGCTGCTGCTTGGCCTTCTCCTCCTCGGTGAGCTCGCGGGCGTACCCGCCCTCACCGGCGGCATCGATGCCCAGGTCGAGCCACTGTGCACCGACCGAACGCACCTGGTCGGCGACCTCGGGACGCACGTCGTAACCGGTGGTACGACCACCGAGACGCTTGGCGGTCGCCAGCGCCTGCAGGCCTGCCACGCCGACACCGAGCACGAGAACCGTCGCGGGCTTCACGGTGCCCGCCGCGGTGGTGAGCATCGGGAAGAACCGGGTCGACTCCGACGCGGCGAGCAGCACAGCCTTGTACCCGGCGACATTGGCCTGCGAGGACAGCGCGTCCATCACCTGCGCACGCGAGATACGCGGAATCGCCTCCACCGCGAAGGCCTGCACACCGGCCGCCTTCAGCGCACCGATCTGGTTCTCCGCGTTGCGGGGCGCGAGGAAGCCGATCAGCGTCTGCCCGGAGGACAGCCTGGCCACCTCGGCATCGCTGGGCGGAGCCACCTTCACCACGACATCGGCCGACCACGGATCGCCGATCGTCGCACCGGCCTCTACATAGGCCGCGTCGGGAATGAGCGCGCCGAGGCCCGCACCGGCTTCCACGATCACCTCGACACCCTGCTTGGACAGGGTGGGGATGATCTTGGGTACCAGGGCGACTCGCCGCTCACCCACGCCGGACTCGCGAACGACTCCGACACGCGCGCCGCGCGGCGAATCCTCGCCAACGTTTTGCGTTGTCTCCACTAGTCAGACTTCCTTTTCGTGCTGGCTTCGAGCCTGGGAACAACGGTTCAGCCGACGTTACCGGTCAGTAAGTTCAACTGAAATCCTCGCAACTGTACTCGGCTCGCGGTGAGCCTAGCGGAGATGCCCGTCACAGCGGAGAACTGGACTCTTGACCACAAAACGGACAGAGCGGACCTGTTTCCGCAGCGACAGCCACTTCCTCGGCCCGCCGGGCGCCGGGTGGCGCCTGAGTACACATTCGTAGCCGCAGGTAGGCGAGGACAAGAACGCACAAGCAGGTCCGATACTTACCTGGACGTGAGAGTGCGGGTAGGGCGGCCGACCACCGAGCGGGACGTGACGTGTGTCATGCAAGGACTGTTGCGTCCCGAGGGCCACACCGTAGGGTTCACGGTGTGAACGACTGCGTCTTCTGTCGGATCGTGGCCGGTGCCGCGCCGGCGACAAAGGTCTACGAGGACGACGCCGTCTGCGCGTTCCTCGACATCCGGCCCATCACGCGAGGCCACACCCTTGTGGTTCCCAAGACCCACGCCACCGAACTCGACGACCTCGATCCCGATCTCGGCGCGCAGGTCTTCCGCGTGGGTCATCGCCTGGCCCGCGCCCTGCGCCGCAGCGGGCTGGCCAGCGACGGTGCCAATCTCGCGATCAACGACGGCACCGCGGCCTTCCAGACCGTCGGCCATGTGCACCTGCACGTGGTGCCGCGCAAGCACGGTGACAAACTCGGTTTCGCCAAGGGGTTCCTGCTGCGACGTCCGCACGAACCCACCTCGACGGCGGCGGCGATCCGCGCGGGCATCGACGCGCTCGACGCCGAGGCGAATACGCCGGGGCGGCAACCTGATCGGCCGGGCCCGTCGAGCGAAGCAGAAGGAGTACAGGGATGACCGAACCGACACCGCCGCGCGAACTGCTCACCGATCTGCTCGCCCAGCAGTGGGAGACCATCGCCACCTTGGTCGCCGACCTCGACGAAAAGGCCTGGCGCCGACCGTCTCCCCTGCCCGGCTGGACGCTGTTCGATGTGGTCGCGCATGTGATCGGTACCGAATCGTGGTTGCTCGGGCGCACCCCGCCCGCCCATGATCCGTTGCGCCCCAAGACCGATGTGCGCACGCTGCCACATGTGCGCAACGAGGTCGCCGTGCTCAACGAGATCTGGGTCGACCGGTTGCGGCCGCTGTCGGGCAAACGCCTGCTCGCGCTGTTCGACGAGGTCACCGAGCTGCGGCGGGCCGCCCTTGCCGCCATGACCGACGAGGAGTGGGAGGCGCCGACGGTGTCGCCGGTCGGGCAGGTGGCCTACGGCCGGTTCATGCGGGTGCGCCTGTTCGACTGCTGGATGCACGAGCTCGACCTGGCCGACGGGATCGGCCGCAGCGTCGACGAGGGCGGTGCGCGCGCGGAGGCGGCGTTCACCGAACTCACGCTCGGGCTCGGGCGCGCGGTGGTGAAAGGCGCCAAGGCGCCGGATGGTTCACGGATCACACTCGACCTCACCGGCCCGGTCACCCGGCAGGTGCACCTCGCGGTGGAGGGCGGGCGCGGTTCGGTGCTCGACGAAGCCGACGGGGAGCCGACAACCGTCATCCGTTTGGACTCGGGGCTTTTCGCGCGTCTGCGTGGCGGCAGGCAGTCGGCGGCGACACACCCGGGCAAGGTGGTCGTCGAAGGCGATGCCGCCCTCGGCGATCGGCTCGTCCAGAATCTGGCCTTCACCATCTGATGCGGTTGTTCCTGGCCTCCTACCGATTCGGCGGTTTCGCCGAGCGGCTCGCCACGCTGGCGGGCGGCAAGGGCAAGGTCGCGGTGATTCCGAACGCGTGTGATGCCTGGCCCGCCGCGTGGGCGTCGGCGGTCGCCAGCGACATGGGACCCCTACGCAGGCAGGGCTATTCACCCGAGGTGCTGGACCTGCGCGAGTACGTCGGGCAGCCCGCGCAGCTGGAGCGTCGGCTGCGCGACTACTCGATGGTGTGGGTGCGCGGCGGCAACACCTTCGTCCTGCGTGCCCAATTCGCCCGCAGCGGAGCCGATTCGGTGCTTCCCGCACTGCTGCGCGAGGACGCCTTGACCTACGCGGGGTACAGCGCGGGCGCCTGCCTGCTCACGCCCGATCTGCACGGGCTGGAGACGATGGACGACCCGGGCGAGGTGTTGCCCACCACCGGGGCCGCACCGCGATGGGACGGGCTCGGACTGCTGGATCGGCAGCTGGTCGTGCACCTGGACTCGGCCACCGATCCGGATGAGGGATCGGCGAAAATGCTTGCGCGCTACCAGGAAGAAGGCATCCCGCACTGGGCGCTCACCGATGACGATGTCGTCGTGGTCGACGGCGAGGACACCGAGGTGCTGCGCGGGGCACGCTGAGGGTCTCAGCGTGCGGTGTCGGCCTCGGCCAGGTCGGGCGCCGGTGTCCGTTTGCGGAAAACGATCCAGCGCATCGCGCAGTACATGTACACGGCCTCGCACCCACCGGCCAGCAACCGCGCCACGTGGTACTGCACGCCGAGCGCGGTGAGACCCGAGCCGACGCCGAGGATGAACGCCAGGTAGTTCACCACGACCACAACCACATACACCGCCGCCTGCTTGCCCATCGGGGCGTGCGAGTGGAAGTTGAAGGTCCGATTCAGCAGGAAACTCAGGCCGAACGCGACGATATAGGCGCACGTGATGGACAACCACACCGGCAGATCGAAACCGTCGTGCAGCAGGGTGAGCAGCAGCAGATCGACGCCGAAGGTGAAGCTGTTGATGAGGGCGAAGCCGAGGAAGGTGGCGGGCACGTACCGGTCGAGTCCCCACGGCAACCGGGCGACAACGCCCTCGCACCAGCGGGTGAACCGGTCGGCGGCCGAATCGGTGACACTCGCCTGCTGCTCCACCCGGCCAGCCTGCCAGCGGCACATGACATCGAGGTGAGCAACGGGCAAACGCCCTGAACGCTAGCGGCCGACGGCCACGACCGGACCGCGCTCGAGCGCCGCCCACTCGGCGAGGCAACGGCGGCGGGTGAATTCGTCGGCCTCGGCCAGCAGCGCGTCACGCAGTACGCGCGGGTCGGCGGCCCACGAGCTCGCGATCTCGGCGAGCGCGCGCAGATCGAAAAGACCCGTCGACTCGAGCGCCGTCATCCAGTCGTCGTGGTCGCCCGCGTACACGCGACGCATCGCGTCGGCCTCGATATCGGCGCCGAGCAGCGCGCCGACCAGCTCGGCCCGGTCCCGAGGTTCCCTCATCATCCGATCCTCCCTGCGAAAAACAGTGCGGCACAACGACATCGCGTACGCGATGCGCAGGCGACGGAACAGGAAAACACGCCGGGCGCCCCGACAAATCACACCCTCCCCTGCATTGTGACCACTCGGACGCCGTATACACCAACCAGCCGCGCCGAATCACAATCATGCCCGCGCGGCCCTGTTCGGACGCACATCACATCTGGACGGTTGATCACCACGGTTCGGCTCTCCAACGATGCCGCCACCAGAGCGTGGTGATCGCATACTTGAGAGGGCCTGGTCGGGTTAGCGTTGGGAATGGACGATCGCCGGGTGGATCTGGATTCGCTGGTTTCGGAGGTTTCCGAGGGGGCTGTTGTAGTCGATGTCGATGTGATGGAGGGGTATCGGCAGGATTGGGCTCGTGATCCCGAGGCGGGAACGCCGGTCGCGGTGGTGCGGGCGCGCAGCACCGCCGATGTGGCGGCCACGCTGCGCTGGGCGCAGGCACGCGGGGTGCCGGTGGTGCCGCGCGGGGCAGGGTCGGGGCTCTCGGGTGGCGCGACGGCGGTGGACGGCGGGATCGTGCTGTCCACCGAATTGATGCGCGAGATCAACGTCGATCCCGTGACGCGCACAGCGGTGGTGCAGCCGGGTCTGCTCAATGCGGAGGTGAAGCGGGCCGTCGCGGCGGAAGGATTGTGGTATCCGCCGGATCCGTCGTCGTTCGAGATGTGCTCGATCGGTGGGAACGCGGCAACCAACGCGGGTGGGCTGTGCTGCGTGAAATACGGTGTGACCACCGATTACGTGCTCGGCATGGAGGTGGTGCTCGCCGACGGAACCGTGGTTCGGCTCGGTGGGCCTCGCCTGAAGGACTCGGCGGGGTTGTCGCTGACCAAGCTGTTCGTCGGCAGTGAGGGCACTCTCGGGGTCATCACGGAACTCACCTTGCGCCTGCTGCCCGCCCAACCGCCGCAGGCCACCGTGGTCGCCGGATTCGCCACGCTCACCGCCGCCACCGACGCGATCCTCGCGATCACCTCGGCGCTGCGGCCCGCGATGCTCGAGTTCATGGACACCGTCGCGATCAACGCCGTCGAGGACGAGATGCGGATGGGGTTGGATCGCACCGCCGCCGCACTGCTCGTCGCCCGGTCGGACGCACCGGGCGAGTACGCGACGCACGAAGCCCAGACGATGCTGGAGCTCTGCGAAAAGGCCGGGGCGACAGAGGTTTTCCACACCGCCGATCCCGAGGAAGGCGAAGCCTTCACCGCCGCGCGGCGGTTCGCGATTCCGGCGGTGGAACGGATCGGGGCGCTGCTGCTCGAGGATGTCGGTGTGCCGTTGCCCCGGCTCGGTGAGCTCATCACCGGCGTGGCCGCCATCGGGGAACGCAACGACGTGCTGGTCTCCGTCATCGCCCACGCGGGCGACGGCAACACCCACCCGCTGATCGTGCACGACCCCACCGACCCCGACAACACCGCTCGCGCCCACCGTGCTTTCGGCGAGATCATGGACCTGGCAATCACCCTCGGCGGCACCATCACCGGTGAGCACGGCGTGGGCAGGCTCAAGAAGGCGTGGCTGCCCAACCAGGTCGGCCCCGAGGTGATGGCCCTGACCCGCCGCATCAAGGACGCGCTCGACCCGGCGGGCATCCTCAACCCCGGCGCGGTCCTGTAGGAACATCCGCCGACCGCGACGGGTTAGCATCCGGTATGACCACCAGGCTCGAGCACAACGTCGCCGATACCCGCTACGAGATCTACCTCGACGATGTCCTCGCGGGATACGCCGACTACGCCGAACGCGAGGACACCAAGGTCCGCGACTTCCACCACACCATGACCTTCCCCGAGTTCCGGGGCCGCGGGGTCGCCGCCGACGTGGTCAAATACGGCCTCGACGACTCTCGGACCAACGGCTACCAGGTCGTGCCCACCTGCTGGTACGTCGAGAAGTACATCGCCGAGCACCCCGAATACGCCGAACTGGTCCCCTGAGCGCTCACGCGATCTCGCGGGCCAGTTGGTCCACGGCGATCTCGTAGACCCGCCGCAGCACCTCGAGCTCGGCGGTCTGGCTCTGCTCCGGCATCGAGGACAGCATCACCAGCGCGGACACCACGTACTTCCCGACCCTGGCGACAACGCGCTGCTGGGCGACCGGTGTCTGCACCGGCGGCGCACCATCGACGCGCGTCTCCTGATTCCCGTTCGTCCGGATGACAACGGCTTCCGTGGCCACCGTTTTCGGCGCCTCCACCGTCGACACGGCCATCTTCAAGGTGCGGTCCCCGGTCCGCGCCTCGACGTTCGCGCACCGCTGCACCAGGCCCGTCAAACCCGCCACCGCCGAGTCGGATTCGACGATCTGGACGAGGAACACCGCCGGGCTCGTATTCGAAGCCACCGACTCCCGCGCCCCCGCACCGATCGGATTCTCGATCAGCGGACGGCACGCCTCGTCGGTGAAGGTGAGCGGCAACGCCGTACCCGCCTCGGCGGCGGTGATACTGGCAGGCTTGCCCATCAGCGAATACCCGGCCGGATACTCGGCCAGCCGAGGCAACGATTTCAGCGCCACGATCCCCGGCGCCTCCTCGGCCGCACACCCGGCCAACGCCACCCCCACCCCCAACACCGCGACCCACCGAACCATCCGGTCACGTCGCACCACATCACCTCGAGACTCACCCGGCCGCATTCCCGGCCACTCGGGCGATCACGCTAGTGAACCGAGCTATCGACGGAGGGCTCCCCACCACGAGCTGTGCCGACTACCAAAAGACGCGTACTTCCTTCGGGTCCCTGCAACACGAAACCCCCGGCAGTAATCCTGCCGGGGGCGTTCGATGTCGGGATCAGCGCAGGAGCTGGCGGCTCATGACGAGGCGCTGGATCTGGTTGGTGCCCTCGTAGATCTGGGTGATCTTGGCGTCGCGCATCATGCGCTCCACCGGGAAGTCGGTGGTGTAGCCTGCGCCACCGAACAGCTGGACGGCGTTGGTGGTGACTTCCATGGCGACGTCCGAGGCGAAGCACTTGGCGGCGGCGGAGATGAAGCCGAGGTTCTTCTCGCCACGCTCGGCGCGGGCCGCGGAGGTGTAGACCATGAGGCGGGCGGCCTCGATCTTCATCGCCATGTCGGCGATCATGAACTGGGTGTTCTGGAAGTCGGCGATGGACTTGCCGAACTGCTTGCGGTCCTTGGTGTAGGCGATCGTGGCGTCGAGCGCGCCCTGGGCCAGGCCGACGGCCTGCGCGCCGATGGTCGGGCGGGTGTGGTCGAGGGTCTGCAGCGCGGTCTTGAAGCCGGTGCCGGGCTCGCCGATGATGCGGTCGCCGGGGATGCGGCAGTTCTCGAAGTACAGCTCGGCGGTCGGCGAACCCTTGATGCCGAGCTTGTGCTCGAGCGGGCCGACGACGAAGCCCTCGTCGTCCTTGTGCACCATGAACGCGGAGATGCCGTTGGCGCCCTTGTCGGCGTCGGTCACGGCCATCACGGTGTACCACTCGGACTTGCCGCCGTTGGTGATCCAGCACTTGGAGCCGTTGATGATCCAGTCGTCACCGTCGGCCTTGGCGCGGGTGCGCATGGAGGCGGCGTCGGAGCCGGCCTCACGCTCGGACAGACAGTACGAGGCCATCTTGCCCTCGACCAGGTCGCCGAGGACCTTCTGCTTCAGTTCCTCGGAGCCGTTGAGGATCAGGCCCATGGTGCCGAGCTTGTTGACGGCGGGGATCAGCGAGGAGGAACCGCAGACGCGGGCGACTTCCTCGATCACGATGCAGGTGGCGACCGAGTCGGCACCCTGGCCGCCGTAGGCCTCCGGCACGTGCACGGCGTTGAAGCCGGCGGCGTTGAGGGCGGTGAGCGCCTCCTCGGGGAACCGGGCGTTGCCGTCGACGTCCTTGGCGTAGGGCGCGATCTCCTTCTCGGCCAGGCCGCGGATGGCCTGCCGCAGCTCGTCGTGGAAGTCCTCGAGCTTGAACAGGTCGAAATCGGGGTTTCCAGCCATCGAAGGCACACTCCTGGTTCTGGTGGTTTTCGCTGCGCCTCGCACAGCGGGCTTACGTTCGGCACGCAGTGCCAATCCACAGAGATTATACCCGGGGCACTCTATCGCTACATGGGGATATGGGTGTGGCACCGAGTGTCACTGATGTGTGGTGTCGCGAGCCCGGTGGCTCACAGGTTACCGAGGCGCGCGGTGAGCCGGTCGGCCAGCTCGCGCGGCGGCATGTCGCGTGGAAACACCGCGACCACCAGCTCCTCCCCTTCCGCCGCGTCGCGCCTGCCACGGGGAATCAGCGCGAGTTCGGTCCGTAGATCGCTCACCGCCGCCCCCGGCTCGCCACGCACCATCCGCCGCAACAGGTAGTTGTGGGTGGCGGTCACCGCGGCCGTGAACTGGATACGCGCCAGATCCGGCGTCTCCGGCAGCCGTTCGCGCAGGAACTCGGTGAACAACCGCTCGTACCGGAACACGGTGACGATCTCGCGCTCCCGCAACGCGGGCACCCGCCGCACCACCTGATACCGCCGCGCCGCGATATCGCGCCACTGCGTGAACCGCTCGAACACCCCGATCACGGCCTCGCACACCGCATCCCACGGATCCCCCCGCACCTCGGCCAGAAACTCCTGTGCCGAAGCCAGCTGGAACTCGTGATCGGCGAAGATCACATCCTCTTTCGACCGGAACTGCCGAAAGAACGTCCGCCGGGAAATCCCCGCCGCCACCGCGATCTCGTCGACCGTCGTCGCCTCATACCCCCGCTCGGCAAACAACCGCAACGCCTGATCAACCACCGTCAGCCGAAACTGCGCCGCATCATCCTGTGCCACGGACGTCAACCGTAGTCACCATCGCCCGAGCGCCTCACCCGACGCCCACGCCCACTTGCTCGCGGGCGTCTCACTCACCGAACAGTTGGTCGACCGACGATACGTCCAGCGATCGCCGCAGCCACGTGGTCAGCTGTGCTTCGTCATCGCAGGCTCGAATCCGATCCGCTGCCGCATCAGAGACCGCGACCCCTCTGTGCTGCAGAATCATCAGCAGATCCTGGATGCGCCCCTCAGCGCGGCCCTGCTCCCTGAGCTTCTGCGCGGACTCGGAACGGAAGAACGAGAGATCGGCTGTCATGTACTTCCTCCAGGTCTCAGCGGCTTCGGTATGGGAGATACCCTGCTCGATCAATTCGACGTAGAACTCGGTCGCCTCGTTGCCGTCCATCCTGCGCAGAGCTGTGACGATCGCTTCCAGTATCGCACCGATGTCGTTCTCTCGGGCATGAGTCACCGCCGACAACGCGGCCAGAGGCAGATCCTGGGCCACCACGGCGGGATCGGTGATGGCGGGAACGTTGTGCGGGCCGAGCACAAGCGGGTGCAGGGTGATCGTGGTCCACGACGTGTGCCCGATCGCCATTGGAGCGTCGGCCCATCGTGCCGTCGAATGATCGTGGCAGACGACTACGAGGATGACCGGCAGCCGGTATTTGTTGCGCAGAAACGTGACGTAATACGACCACGCATCCGGCCGGGAATCATCGGGCGCCGACTGCGCCTCGACCACCATCAGAAACCGGTCGTCGACCGTTGTGATGTCGAGGACGGTGTCGGCACGCCGTTCGACCGGAGCGGTTTCGGTCAGATCCACGCAGACCTGCTCCACCGCAGTCGGTTTCGCGAACGGCAGATCCAAGACGACGAACGCGTGGGCAATTGCCGCGGCATCGTGCTGGAAGATCCGATGCATCGCTTCGTGCGATGAGGTCACCATGCGGTGAAGGTATGCGACGGTGAATCGTTGTGCGAAAATCGCGGCGGTTCACCGGAATTCGGCAATTCGGGCGGCCGGTCGCCGAGGGAGGCGACCGGCGTGGTCTCTCAGCCCAGGAGTTTGGTGCGCAGGGCTTCGTCTTTGGCGAGGACCATTTTTTCGAGGCCGGCTTGGAACTGTTCCATGCGGGTGCGCAGGGATTCGTCGGAGGAGGCGAGGATGCGGACGGCGAGGAGGCCTGCGTTGCGGGCGCCGCCGATGGAGACGGTGGCTACGGGGACGCCTGCGGGCATTTGGACGATGGAGAGGAGGGAGTCCATGCCGTCGAGGTATTTCAGGGGGACGGGGACGCCGATGACGGGGAGGGGGGTGGCGGAGGCGACCATGCCGGGGAGGTGGGCAGCGCCGCCCGCGCCCGCGATGATGACTTTCAGGCCGCGGCCTGCTGCTTCGCGGGCGTAGTCGAGCATGCGCTGGGGGGTGCGGTGGGCGGAGACGACGCCTACCTCGAAGCGGATACCGAACTCGGCGAGGGCCTCGGCGGCGGCTTCCATGGTCGGCCAGTCGGAGTCGCTGCCCATGATCAGGCCGACCTGGGGTCCGGTGGTGCTCATCTGATTCCTTTCGGCGGAGGTGCGGTGCGCGGGGTTGTCAGCGATTCACTCGCCGTGCGGGTCCCAACCATCGGTCCAGACCGCGTGCGACATCCAATGCGCGGCGCGCTCGGCCTGCTCGCGAACCTCGGCCACGTCGTCGCCGAGAATGTTGATGTGCCCGATCTTGCGGTCGGGCCGTTCACCCTTGCCGTAGAGGTGCACCTTTGCCTCGGGCATCCGGGCGAACAGGTGGTGCAGCCGTTCGTCCATCGACATCTCGGGTGCCTCGGCAGCGCCGAGAATGTTCGCCATCACCGTGACAGGCGCCAAGGGGGTGGTGTCACCTAGCGGGTAGTCGAGCACCGCACGCAGGTGCTGCTCGAACTGGCCGGTCCGCGCGCCGTCCATGCCCCAGTGCCCGGAGTTGTGCGGGCGCATGGCGAGCTCGTTGACCAGCAGTTCGCCGTCGTGCGTTTCGAACAGTTCGACCGCCATCACACCGACCACGCCGAGCCCGGCCGCCAGCTCCAGCGCCATCGTCTCCGCACGGGCGCCGGTGTCCTCTGGCAGGTCGGGGGCGGGCGCGATGACGACCGCGCACTGACCGTTGCGCTGCACGGTCTCAACGACCGGCCAGGTGGCCGCCTGCCCGAACGGCGAACGAGCGACCATCGCCGACAGCTCACGCTTGAGATCGACCTTCGCCTCGGCGAGCAGCTGCACACCGTGCGCGAGCTGGTCGGTGACCAGCGCCGTCGCCTCCTCGGCATCGGCGGGCATCCACACCCCGCGCCCGTCGTACCCGCCGCGCACGGCCTTGAGCACGAAGGGCCAGCCGTGCTCGTCACCGAATGCGACGGCGTCGGCGGGCGAGGTGACCTCGACGAACGCGGGCACCGGCAGACCCAGCGAGGACAGCTTGGTCCGCATCGCCAGCTTGTCCTGGGCGAAGATCAGCGCCTGCGGCGGCGGCGCCACATTCACGCCCTCGGCGACGAGCACGTCGAGGTGCTCGGTCGGCACGTGCTCGTGGTCGAAGGTGAGCGCGTGTGAGCCCTTGGCGGCCGTGCGCAGCGCGGACAGGTCGTCGTGGCTACCGAGCACGACATCGGGACTCACCTGGGCGGCGGGGTCGCCGGGGTTCTCGGCGAGCACCCGCAGACGCTGGCCGAGGGCGATCGCGGCCTGGTGCGTCATGCGCGCGAGCTGGCCCCCACCGACCATCGTGACGGTGGGCATGGCAGACGGATCGAACGAACGTGCAGTCACGTCGTGCAATGTTGTCATGTCGAATGCGAATCTTTGCTACCGGTACACTCGGAACTCGTGTCAATCGTCGACGACGTGGTCAGCGTCCTTCCCCCGCGCCTGCGCGAGCTCGCGCTCCGGCATAAAGAGCTGATCAAGTTCGCCATCGTCGGCGCGACGACGTTCGTGATCGACAGCGGCTTGTTCTACCTGCTCAAATGGACCGTTCTGTCGGAAAAGCCGGTCACCGCCAAGATCATTTCCGGCGTGGTCGCGGTGATCGCGTCCTATGTGCTCAACCGCGAATGGTCGTTCAAGAATCGCGGTGGCCGCGAGAAACATCACGAGGCATTGCTGTTCTTCGGTGTCAGCGGCATCGGCGTGGTGCTGAGCAATATCCCGCTGTGGATCTCGAGCTATGTGTTCGATCTGCGCCAGCCGAATGTGAGTTTCCTGACCGAGAACATCGCCGACTTCGTGAGCGCGTTCGTCATCGGCAATCTGCTGCAGATGGCGTTCCGGTTCTGGGCGATGCGCCGGTGGGTGTTCCCCGACGAGATGGACGAGATCGTCGCCGAACTGGAAGACCTCGTCGAGGAAGAACCGCTCGGCAAGAGCTGAGGTCAGCGCGGTTCCGTCAGGGTCGCGTTGGGCGAACGGTTGACCGTGGAACCGAGGAACACCGCGAACAACGCCGGACGCCGCCGCTGCAACTCCAGGCGACCACCGTCGGCCTCCACCAGCGCACGGGCCAGCGCCAACCCCACACCGGTCGATCCACCGGCCGAGAAACCACGGTCGAAGATGTGCGGGGCCATTTCGTCGCGAATGCCTTCGCCCTCGTCGGCCACCTCGACGCAGATCAGCGGGTCACGTGCGCTCATCGTCGGGACCGTGCGCACCGACACCGTGCAGGTGCCGCCGCCGTGCATGAGCGCGTTGTCGACCAGCACCGCGACCGCCTCACGCAACCGCGAACCGGTGATCGGCGCGCGCAGGGATTCGTCGCCGATCAGGCTCAGTTCGCGGCCCGCCTCGTGGAACGGGTGCGTCCATTCGGCGACCACACCCCGCAGCTCGGCCATCACCGGCACCGGGTCGCGGTCGGCGGCGTCCTCGGAGCGGGATGCGCGGACCAGGTCGTCGATGGCGTCGGTGAGGCGGTCGACCTGCGCCATCGCCTCCTCGGCCTCGTGCACGACCTCCGGATCGTTGTGGGTCGACAGCTCGTCCAAGCGCAGCCGCACGGCCGTCAGGCGGCTGCGCAGCTGGTGGGAAACGTCGGCGACCAGGGCGTGCTCACGTTGCAGACGGCCGGCGATCTCGACGGTCGCCGAGTCCAGCACATCGGAGACCCGGTCGAGTTCGGCGATGCCGTGCCTGCGGGGGTCGGGCCGGAAGTCGCCCATCGCCAACCGGGCCGCGCGGGCGGCCACGTCGCGCAGCGGATCGGCGACGCGGCGCGCGGTCACCACGGCCACCGAGAACGCCGCACCGAGTGAGGCGAGCACGGCAAGCGCCACCGCGGCGACGGCCTGCTCCTGGCGGGCGTGCATGGGTCCGGCGGGCACCTCGAGCCGCAACGACGCCGAAGTCCCCATCGACAGCGACTCCACCAGGGGATCGTCGATCTTCTCGGCACCGATGTCGGTACGCGCGGCATTGTCGGTCGGCGTGGGGTAGACGACGGTGAGCCTGCCGCCCTCGGGCACCAGCGCCCGGATGGCGCGCACGTCCAGCCCGTCGTGGACGTAACCGTCGACCTGTTCCTGGGCGATCACCTCGGCCGCGATGCGTTCCAGCCTGCTCTGCAGATCGTTGCGGGTGATGTCCTCCACCCAGAGCCAGGCGGTGTAGATCAGCGGTACGCCGAGCACCACCGTGGTGATGGTGAGGACGGTGAGAATCGAGCGCAGGATGCGACGACGCACGACCCGTCAGCTCCGGTGCGTGTCGGTGTTGAGGCGAAAG
The DNA here is from genome assembly GCF_040655475.1 of Nocardia sp. NPDC050413. Taxonomy (NCBI): domain Bacteria; kingdom Bacillati; phylum Actinomycetota; class Actinomycetes; order Mycobacteriales; family Nocardiaceae; genus Nocardia; species Nocardia sp. NPDC050413. The sequence goes on from NZ_JBFAJZ010000003.1 coordinate 99,202, forward strand.
CCGACCCCGCGCACGGTGACGATGCGCCGCTCGGCCATCGGGCCCTCGTCGCCGATCTTGCGGCGCAGCCAGGACATGTGCATGTCGAGGGTCTTGGAACCGCGCAGGTCGGCATCGCCCCACACCTCGCGCAGGATCGTCTCGCGGCCGACCACCTGACCGGCCCGGTCGATGAGCACCTTGAGCAGCTCGTACTCCTTGTTGGCCAGGTTCACCTCGGCCCCGTTCACCAGCACGCGGCGCGCCGCCGGTTCGAGGCGGATGCCGCCGACCTCCACCGCGTCGTCACCGATTCCGCTGCGCCGCAACAGGGCTCGCACGCGGGCGAGCAGTTCGGCGAGGCGGAACGGTTTGCCGACGTAGTCGTCGGCGCCCGCGTCGAGCCCGACGACGAAGTCGACCTCGTCGGTGCGCGCGGTGAGCATCAGCACCGCGATGTCGGCGCCGCCCGCGCGTACCTGCCTGCACACCTCGAGCCCGTCCATTCCGGGCAGGCCGAGGTCGAGGATCAGCAGGTCGTGGTTGCCTTCGAGAGCGCGCCGCAGCACCGCGGGGCCGAAGCGTTCGACGGTGACGGTGTAGCCCTCACGCCCCAGTGCGCGCGACAGGGGTGCGGCGATCGCCTCGTCGTCCTCGGCCAGAAGTACTGCGGTCATGTGCCCAGGTTAAGTGGTCTGGACCCGCGGCTCACCGGTAGCCGCCACCCCAGTGCTGATCGGTCGGCGAGCGGCCCGCCTCGAAAACCTGGTGGTAGAGCAGCGAGTGCACCTGCTGCACCTGGGGGATGTCGTCGTATTCGAGCGGCTCCTCCGACGACGACCCGATGATCAGGGTGCCGGTGCCGAGCAGCCGGTCGAAGACGCCGTGACTGAACTGCACGCTGGAAATGCGGCTGAGCGGGATATCGATACCGGTGTGGGTGAGCACGCCCTCACGCACGAGCACCCGACGCTGGGTGACGATGAAATGCGTTGATTTCCAGGCGATCACCCGCGCGATCACCCGCCAGGCGATGATCCCGAACCAGATCAGGCCGATGAGCACCAGCAGCACGGTTCGCACGTGCCCGGTGGTGTTGCGCCAGGCCAGGCCGCCGAGGAAACCGGCGAGGGCGGTGGCGACGATGAGCGTGATGATCGGCCAGACCAGCATCTTCCAGTGCGGGTGGCGGTGCAGGATCAGCTGCTCGTCGGGCGCGAGGACATCCTCCGGGTAACCCATATGCGCACAGTACCGCGCGATGACGGTGCATTTCTCGATGCCACGGCGGAGGCGATACTGTGGTTTCCGCGCTAGAAGCCAGGTTTTGCCCATTTCTCCTTGCTCGACAACGACAGTGGAGGCTCGCGTGACCAAAGCTCTGACTCAGCTCGAAATCCTCACCGCTCTCGAACCCGTCGCCGAACAGAATCTGAACCGGCACCTGTCCATCGCCAAGGACTGGCACCCGCACGACTACGTGCCGTGGGACGAGGGTCGCAATTTCGCCGCGATGGGCGGAATCGATTGGGAGCCGGAACAATCCAAGCTCACCGATGTCGCCAAGGCGGCGATGATCACCAACCTGCTCACCGAGGACAACCTGCCCTCCTATCACCGGGAGATCGCCGAGAACTTCTCCCAGGACGGCGCCTGGGGCACCTGGGTCGGTCGCTGGACCGCCGAGGAGAACCGGCACGGCATCGTCATCCGCGACTATCTGGTCGTGACCCGAGGGGTCGACCCGGTCGCGCTGGAGAACGCCAGGATGATCCACATGACCCAGGGCGCACACGCACCGGCGAACTGGGGCGGGTTCCTCGTCAACGTCGCGTACGTGACGTTCCAGGAGCTGGCCACCCGGGTGAGCCACCGCAACACCGGCCGCGTCTGTGACGACGCCGTCGCCGACCGCATGCTCGCGCGCGTGGCCACCGACGAGAACCTGCACATGATCTTCTACCGCAACCTGTGCGCGGCCGCCCTCGACCTGGTCCCCGATCAGGCGATGCCCGCGATCACCAAGGTGCTCACCAATTTCCAGATGCCCGGCGCGGGCATGCCGAACTGGCGGCGCAACGGCGTGCTGATGGCCAAGCACGGCATCTACGACCTGCGCCAGCACCTCGACGAGGTGGTGCTGCCGGTGCTCAAGCAGTGGAACATCTTCGGCCGCGACGACTTCGGGCCACGCGGCGAGGCCGCCCGCGACGAGCTGGCGCAGTTCCTGGCCAAGCTGGAGAAGGACGTGCTGAAGTTCGAGGAGCAGCGCGACAGGCTGCTGGCGCGCGAGCGTGAGGTCGCCGAACGCAAGGGAACCGGCGTAGCGGCGCGCTGATCGGCAGCGACCGTTCGGTCAGGCGTCGTGACGACCACAGCGCCTGACCGGCGGCCGCGAACGCGTCGCGGTCAGTACTGCCCGCGCAGGTGGGTCACATCTCCCGCCGACACCGCTTCGTCGCCGATCAGCAGTCGCCCGGTGGCGTCTACCCCGGTGGCCACACCGGTGAGCACCTTCCCACCCGGCAGCTCTGCCCGGACGTTCACCCCGATGGTCGCGCAACGCTCGCGGTAGGCCGCCGCGAGTTCGTCGGTGGCCCACCCCGCCCGCTCCCAATCGGTGAACCGGCGGGCGAATTCGCTGAGGATCGCGGCGGCGAGCGCGGTGCGATCGGTGGTCTGCGCACCGGCCAACGCCAGCGAAGTCGCATGCGGCACAGGCAGTTCCGACTCGTCCAGGTCGACATTGAGGCCGACACCGACCACCACGGCGGGCGCGATGCCGGTGGCGGCGACCTCCGCGAGGATGCCCGCGAGCTTGCGGTTGTCGAGCAGAACGTCGTTGGGCCACTTCAACTCCGGCGAAAGACCCGCGACGCCACGCAGCGCGTCGACCACCGCGATGCCGGTGAGCAACGGCAACCAGCCGAGCGCCACCGGGTCGATACCGGGCAACCGGACCAGGATCGACAGCGAGATCTGGGCCCGCGGCGGACTCACCCACTCGCGCGCGTGTCGACCGCGACCCGCGACCTGCTCCTCGGCGAGCAGCGCCTGCCGGTCGACAGCGGGATCGGCCGCGCGGGCCACCAGATCGGCATTGGTCGAACCGGTCGATTCGACGACATCGATCCGGTCGAAGAACACCGGTGCCGGAGAGACGAGAGAGCTGCGCAGACGGTGCGCGTCGATCGGTGCCCTGTTCATTCCTGGCACGCTACCCGCCGCCGCGTGCTATGGGGCATCACCACACCTAGCTGCGGTTTCTGTACTGGCCGGTAGGCGCACTGCCGTAGTGCGGGGCGGTATCACTCGTTACACTCGCAACCCATGACGAGTGTCCAGCAGCAGCCCGCGTCGGAATCGGCGGGCGCCCCCGACATCCACACCACCGCCGGGAAGCTGGCTGATCTGCGGAATCGGCTGGAAGAAGCGCAACACCCGATGGGTGAGGCCGCCGTCGACAAGGTGCACGCCAAGGGCAAGATGACCGCCCGCGAGCGCATCCTCGCACTGGTCGACGAGGGCTCCTTCGTCGAACTCGACGCCCTGGCCAAGCACCGCAGCGTGAACTTCGGACTGGAGAACAACCGCCCCACCGGCGACGGCGTCGTCACCGGTTACGGCACCATCGACGGCCGCGACGTGTGCCTGTTCTCGCAGGACGTCACTGTCTTCGGTGGCTCCCTCGGCGAGGTCTACGGCGAGAAGATCGTCAAGGTGATGGACCTGGCGATCAAGACCGGTCGTCCGCTGGTCGGCATCAACGAGGGCGCGGGCGCGCGCATCCAGGAGGGCGTCGTCTCCCTCGGCCTCTACGGCGAGATCTTCCACCGCAACGTGCAGGCCTCCGGCGTGATCCCGCAGATCTCGCTGATCATGGGTGCCGCCGCCGGGGGGCACGTGTACTCCCCCGCGCTCACCGACTTCGTGGTGATGGTCGATCAGACCTCGCAGATGTTCGTCACCGGTCCCGACGTGATCAAGACCGTCACCGGCGAAGAGGTCAGCATGGAAGACCTCGGCGGCGCGCACACCCACATGGTGAAGTCCGGCGTCGCCCACTACGTGGCCTCCGGCGAGCAGGACGCGCTGGACTACGTCAAGGACCTGCTGAGCTACCTGCCGAGCAACAACCGCGCCGAGGCACCGCGCACCGAGCCGACCGACCCGATCTTCGGCGCCATCGAGGACTCGCTCACCGAGGAAGATCTCGAGCTCGACTCGATCATCCCGGATTCGCCGAACCAGCCCTACGACATGCACGAGGTGATCCGTCGTCTGCTCGACGACGACGAATTCCTCGAGGTGCAGGCCGAGCGCGCGATGAACATCATCGTCGGTTTCGGCCGGGTCGACGGGCGAAGCGTCGGCATCGTCGCCAACCAGCCCACCCAGTTCGCCGGCTGCCTCGACATCGACGCCTCGGAGAAGGCCGCGCGCTTCGTTCGCACCTGCGACGCGTTCAACATCCCGATCATCACGCTGGTCGACGTGCCCGGCTTCCTGCCAGGCACCGGCCAGGAATACAACGGCATCATCCGCCGCGGCGCCAAGCTGCTCTATGCCTACGGCGAGGCCACTGTGGGCAAGATCACGATCATCACCCGCAAGGCTTACGGCGGCGCCTACGACGTGATGGGTTCCAAGCACATGGGTGCCGATGTGAACCTCGCGTGGCCGACCGCGCAGATCGCCGTGATGGGCGCCTCGGGCGCCGTCGGGTTCGTCTACCGCAAACAGCTGGCAGAGGCCGCCCAGAACGGCGCCGACGTCGACGCTTTGCGCCTCGAGCTGCAGAACGAGTACGAGGACACCCTCGTGAACCCGTACGTGGCCGCCGAGCGTGGCTACGTCGACGCGGTCATCCCGCCGTCGCACACGCGAGGCCAGATCGTGTCGGCGCTGCGACTGCTCGAACGCAAAATGGTGACCCTTCCCCCCAAGAAACACGGCAACATTCCGCTCTGAAAACGCGATATTCCTCGTGTGCCGCGCACACTTGTTGGGGAAATCAACTATTGCCCGGTGCTGTTGTACCGGGAATGATCGCGGACACCGCGCCGTGAACCGAAGTACGCGCAGGAAGGATCTGGCACTGTGACCACTGTGGCAGAAGAAGACGTGCTGACCGCCGCCGAGCTCGAGCTCGCCGTCGAACCACTCGTCGACGAGGTCGAACTGTCTACCGGCACGCCGACCGAGGCCCCGGCGGAACCCGCCGGTGAGCCGCTGTTGCGCATTCTCAAGGGCTCGCCGACCGACGAGGACGTCGCCGCGCTGGTCGCGGTGTTCAGCGCCGCCGCCGCGAGCGCACCGGCGCCGACCGCTCCGCAGCCGGTCGACGGCTGGGGTCAGGCGACGCTGATGCACCGGGGTTCGTCCCCGTTCTCGCCGTACGTGTACCCGCTGCTGTCGCACCTGCGCTGAGGGTGACCCGGCTGGTCTTGGCCTCCGCGTCCCCCGCCCGGCTCGGGGTGCTCCGGACGGCGGGTATCGATCCCGTCGTCCGCGTCTCCGGCGTCGACGAGGACGCGGTCTCGGCCGCGCTTCCCGCTGATACCTCCGCCGAGGATGTCGTTGTCGCCCTGGCCCGTGCCAAGGCGCTCGACGTGGCGGGCTCCATTCCCGAACTCGCCGCCGACTGTGTCGTCGTCGGCTGCGATTCCATGCTGCTCGTCGACGGGCGGCTGCAAGGCAAACCGCACACCCCCGAGGTGGCGCGCGAGCGCTGGGCGAGCATGGCCGGGCGCAGCGCCGATCTGCTCACCGGCCACTGTGTGCTCCGCCTGCGCGACGGCGAGATCGTCGCCGAATCGGCCGAATGCAGTTCCACCACCGTGCATTTCGCCAAACCCGGCCCGGACGAACTCGAGGCCTACATCGCCACCGGCGAACCGCTTCAGGTGGCGGGCGCGTTCACGCTCGACGGTCTCGGCGGCTGGTTCGTCGACCGGATCGAGGGTGATCCGTCGAGTGTCATCGGGATCGGGCTACCACTGCTGCGCAGGCTGCTCGAAGACGTCGGCGTCGGTGTCACGCAACTGTGGCGGGACGCGCGGTCCTGACGGCGTGATCATGCGCTGAGCGGCCTGGTCCTCGCCGATCGCCGGCCGGGCGGGCCGCTCGCCGTGCTCCTCGGCCGCGTGCTCGACGGCTTCCGCACCGAGGGTGAGTTCGAGCCTGGCGTGGCACAGTTCCGGTTCGGTGAACGGGTGCAGCCGCACCTCCACCCGGCCGCGCGCACCGTTGCGTTCCAGCACTTCGCGCATCAGACCCACATGCACTCCGCACACCACTTCGGCGTGTGAGCGGGCCAGTTCGCGCAGCGGGCAGGCGGTGAGATTGATCCCGACGTGCTCGTCGGTCTCGCCGACCGGGTCCTTTTCCGGCGCGAAGCCGAGTTCCGACATCAGCGACATGGTGATGTCACGAGCGTCGGCGAGAGTTTCCACCTGGTGGGAGCCGATATCCATGCGACGGCCCCAGGCACGGCCCGCCTCGATGGCGGCGGCGGAGCGACTCAGCGGGTCGGGTCCGAGGTGGTCGGCGAGCACCTGGGCCAGTTCCTGATAGCCGACCGACCGCTGCACCGCGCGATAACCGATGCGAGGTCGGCCACGTCCGCGCGGGGGTTGCTGGAACTGGCGCACGAGCGATTCGCGGGTGAGAACGTCGAGGTGGAAACGGACGGTGGTGACGTGCTGTCCGGTGATGCGGGCCAGTTCCTGGGCATCGAGGGGCTCGGTGGCGCCACGTAGGATCGCGAGCAGTCGCCGTCGCGGCCATGAATCGGACATAGCTCACCCCTCCTCTCCAGAGACTTTATCGGACAGCTCTGCGCTTTATTCGCCCATTGCGTCGATTCGTGATGTGCCACCACAGACATACCATCGGCTACGGCCTCGACACTGCCGCACCCGCCCAACTCTCGCGTGAAGGACCACACTGTGCCCGTCGCCCCGGATCCGCACCCCGCCTACGGTTCCTACGCAGTCCCGCATCGATTGGTAACCACCGAATGGCTGTCCGCAAACATCGGGGTGCCCGGTGTGAAGGTCATCGAATCCAACGACGACATTCTTCTCTACGACATCGGACATGTGCCCGGCGCGGTCAAGATCGATTGGCGTGGTGATCTGAGCGACCCGGTGACCCGCGATTACATCGATGGCCACCGATTCACCGAACTGATGCGCGCCAAGGGTATCCGGCGCGAGGACACCGTGGTGATTTATGGCGATCGCGGCAATGCCCAAGCCGCGCACACCGCCTGGATCTTCACCCTGTTCGGCCACGAGGACGTGCGCCTGCTCGACGGCGGCCGCGACGCCTGGATCTCCGAGGAACGCGACACCACCTTCGAGACGCCCGTCCCCGAGCGCAGCGACTACCCCGCGGTCGAGCGTGACGATACGACCGCCCGCGCGTTCCGCGAGGAGGTCCTCGCCCGTCTGGGCCGCCCGCTCGTGGACGTGCGCTCGCCGCAGGAGTACGCGGGCGAGCCCGGCGGCGACAAGGAACCCGAAACGCAACGGGCGGGTCATGTGCCAACCGCCGTTAACATCCCGTGGACACTTGCCTGCTCACCCGATGGAAGATTCCGATCGCGCGCGGAACTCGACGAGGTCTACGGTGCCCTGCCCGCCGAGGATCTCGTGGTCTACAGCCGGGTCGGCGAACGCTCCAGCCACACCTGGTTCGTCCTGACCTTCCTGCTCGGCCGCAGGTCGGTGCGCAATTACGACGGTTCGTGGATCGAATGGGGCAACTCGGTTCGCCTGCCGATCGCCGCGGGCGACGAACCGGGCACCGTCGATCAGCGGAATTGAAACGGGTTCACAGGTCGGCGCGCCGCGTAGTGTGACCTACGACCTACTGAACAGTAGGGCTAGCCGAGTTCGGGGCGAATTGGCACACTGCCTACACTCGCCCGAGACGAAAGTTGTCGATACCGGGCGCGGGGCCCACACGGTGACCCGTCCGAAGCGACCAAAGATTGCACACAGGAGGCTCAGTGCCCAGCCATGCCAGCGCACGGATCACGAAGGTACTCGTAGCTAACCGCGGCGAGATCGCGGTCCGCGTGATCCGGGCTGCCAAGGACGCGGGGATCACCAGCGTCGCGGTGTACGCCGAGCCCGATGCCGACGCTCCCTTCGTGAAGCTCGCCGACGAGGCGTTCGCCCTCGGTGGCCAGACCTCGGCCGAGTCGTACCTCGTGTTCGACAAGATCCTCGACGCCGCCGCCAAGTCCGGCGCCGACGCGATCCACCCCGGTTACGGCTTCCTCTCCGAGAACGCCGACTTCGCCCAGGCCGTCATCGACGCCGGGCTGATCTGGATCGGTCCCTCGCCGCAGTCGATCCGCGACCTGGGTGACAAGGTCACCGCCCGCCACATCGCCGAGCGCGCGCAGGCCCCGATGGCCGCGGGCACCAAGGACCCGGTCAAGAACGCCGACGAGGTCGTCGCGTTCGCCAAGGAATACGGCGTCCCGGTCGCGATCAAGGCGGCCTTCGGTGGCGGTGGCCGCGGCATGAAGGTCGCCCACACCATCGAGGAGATCCCCGAGCTGTTCGAGTCGGCCACCCGTGAGGCCGTCGCCGCCTTCGGCCGTGGTGAGTGCTTCGTCGAGCAGTACCTGGACAAGGCCCGCCACGTCGAGGCCCAGGTCATCGCCGACCAGCACGGCAACGTCGTCGTCGCCGGTACCCGTGACTGCTCGCTGCAGCGCCGCTTCCAGAAGCTCGTCGAGGAGGCGCCCGCGCCGTTCCTGTCCGACGAGGTCCGCGCCAAGATCCACGACTCCGCCAAGCGCATCTGCCGCGAGGCCGGGTACTACGGCGCGGGCACCGTGGAGTACCTGGTGCAGGGCGAGACCGTGTCGTTCCTCGAGGTGAACACCCGCCTGCAGGTGGAGCACCCGGTCACCGAGGAGACCGCGGGTATCGACCTGGTGCGCCAGCAGTTCCGCATCGCCGAGGGCCACGAGCTCAGCATCACCGAGGATCCCGCCCCGCGTGGTCACTCGTTCGAGTTCCGCATCAACGGTGAGGACGCCGGTCGCGGCTTCCTGCCCGCCCCCGGACCGGTCAACGTGTACCGCGAGCCCTCGGGCCCCGGCGTGCGCGTGGATTCCGGTGTGGTGGCAGGCAGCGTCATCGGCGGCCAGTTCGACTCGATGCTGGCCAAGCTGATCGTCACCGGTGAGAACCGCGAGCAGGCGCTGCAGCGCGCCCGTCGCGCGCTGGCCGAGTACGAGGTCGAGGGCCTGGCCACGGTCATCCCGTTCCACCGCGCGATCGTCGAGGACCCGGCGTTCATCGGTGACGGCGAGAAGTTCGACGTCTACACCAAGTGGATCGAGAACGAGTGGAACAACACCGTCGAGCCGTACACCGGCGGCGGTGCCCCGGCCGACGACGACGAGGAACTGCCCCGGCAGAAGGTTGTCGTCGAGGTCGGTGGCCGTCGCGTCGAGGTGTCGCTGCCCGGTCAGTTCTCCCTCGGTGGCGGTGCCGCCGGTGCGGCCGGTAACGGTGTGGTCCGCAAGAAGCCCAAGCCGCGCAAGCGTGGTGGCGGCGGTGCCGGTGCCGCGTCCGGTGACGCGGTCACCGCGCCCATGCAGGGCACCGTGGTGAAGGTCGCCGTCGAAGAGGGTCAGACCGTCGAGGCAGGCGACCTGATCGTGGTGCTCGAGGCCATGAAGATGGAGAACCCGGTCAACGCGCACAAGGCCGGTGTGGTCACCGGGCTGGCCGTCGAGGCGGGTGCCGCCATCACCCAGGGCACCGTCCTGGCCGAGATCAAGTAAAAGGATCATTTCGCGAACGGACGCCGGTCTCTTGTAGACCGGCGTCCGTTCGCGTTCAGGGACGATTGCCCTGAGTGAACGGGCGGCGAAGATCGCGGTCGCGGCCGGGCGCCGCGTCCGTGGCCTGTCGTAATGTGGGTCGGGTGACCAGCAGTGCGCACATCGAACCGGATTCCGCAGCCACACCGGATCCGGTGCCGGTCGCGGAGGTGATTCGCGGCAGGCAGGCCGCCGGGCATCGCGACGACGGCCACCGTCTCGCCCTGGTGATCGAGGGTGGCGGCAGCCGAGGGGTGTATTCGAGCGGCATGGTGCAGGCGCTCGAGGAGCTCGGGCTGTCGGCGGTGTTCGATGCCGTGTACGGCACGTCGGCCGGGGCGATCAACGGGGCGTGGCTGCTGTGCGGGCGGGCAGCGTCGGGGATGCGGTCGTGGACGGATCGCACCATCATGCGGCGAGTGGTCGACCCGGTGCGGATCGTGCGCGGGCGACCGGTTTTCGATCTGCACTACCTGGTGCACCGGGTGTACGACGGGATCGAGCCGATGGACTTCCCGGCGATTCTCGCCAATCCGACCAGCTTCCATCCGATCGCCACCGATACCCGCACCGGGCAGCCGGTCGATCTCGCGCCGTTCATCGTCGACAAGCCGACGCTGCTCACGGCTCTGCGCGCGTCGGCGGGATTGCCGTTGCTCGCGGGCCCGCCGGTGGAGCTGGCCGGCCGCAGCTATTTCGACGGTGGTCTCTCCGAGACCGTGCCGATCCGAAGTGCCGTGAGCGCGGGCGCAACCCACGCCCTCGTCCTGCGCACGCGGCGAACCGGGGAACTACGTCCGCCCGCTCCCCTGGTGCACCGGGTGGTCGGCGGCGGATATCTGCGTGCGGTCGCGCCCGGCGCTTTCCGCGCGTGGTCGGCGCGACCCGGTCAGCAGGCGGTGGAGGACAGCTATCTCGCGGGCCTCGGTGACCGCGTACTGCAGGTGCATCCCCCTGCCGACGCCCCGCCGGTCGACAGCGCCGCCCGCGACACCACCCTGCTCACCCAGGCCCTCGACCTCGGCCGCGCCGCCGTCCACGCACTGCTCGGCGATCGGCCGAGCCCGGCCTGAGGCGACCCCCGGAACTCCGGGGCACCGGTTTTGCCGGATTTCCCAGTTCTGCTCGCTCCCTTAGCGTCTCACCGGCGAGGGCATGATGCAGAGGAGACCGGGATGGGTACGCAGGTGCTGGCTCGACCGTCGGTGGAGTCCGCCGGTCATGAGGAGCCGGAGGAGCGGGGATGGCATCCGGCCGTCCGGGTACTGTTCCGGTTCACGTTCGTCACCGTCGGAATCGGGATGGCCGGTGCGTGGCTGCTGCACGCGCTGTTACGCACTCTCGGCCTACCGCAGCAGGTGGTGGCCGAGATCGGCAAATGGACTGCGCTGCATCCGCTCACGGACTGGGTGGGCGCCCGGCTGTTCGATGTCCGGGTCGACTACACGGTCACCGGTAGTGGTGACACAGCCGCCAAGTGGATCAGCGTCTTCACCCTGATCCTGGTAGCGGTTCCGGTGACCGCGCTGTGGTCGGTACTCGACCGGCATCGCCCCGATTATGCCCGTCTGTACGGCTGGTTCCGGTTGCTGGTGCGGTTCACGCTGGTGAGCGCGCTGATGCTGTACGGGATGATCAAGCTGATGCCGACGCAGATGTCGTTCAATCTGGAGCGGCTGGTCGAACCGTTCGGGCACATGAGCCCGATGGCCGTGCTGTGGGCGCAGTCGTCGCTGTCGGAACCGTACGAGATGGCGCTCGGGGCGGCCGAGGTGACGGCGGCGGTGCTGCTGATCCTGCCGCTCACCGCCGGGCTCGGGTCGGTGCTCGCGGTGATCGTCGCGTTGCAGGTGGTCTTGATGAACCTCACCTTCGATGTGCCGGTGAAGCTGTTCGCCCTCCAATTGCTGCTGTACGCACTGCTTCTCGCGGCACCTGATCTCGCACGTCTGGTCCGGGCGCTGCTCGGCCGTGCTGTCGAACCGAGCCCGCCGACCACCCTGCTCACCTCACCGCGCGGCAACCGCTTGATGCTCGGCGCTCAGGCAGTGCTCGGCCTGTGGTTCCTCGTGGCCACGGCGGTCGAGGCCTACGACGGCTGGCACACCTACGGCAATGCCCGGCCGAAGTCGCCGCTCTACGGAATCTGGAATGTCACCGAGTATTCGGTCGACGGCGAGCAGGTGCCCGCGCTGGTCGACTTCGACGCACCGGCAACCGGCCTGCCGAACGCGACCGAACGGTTCCGCCGCATCATCTTCGACATCCCGCAGGGCATGACGGCCCAGCGCCTCGACGATTCGCTGGTGTCCTTCCCCGCCCGCGTCGACACCGGCAAGCAGACCGTCACCTTGTCCAAGGACACCAACCACCAGTGGACCATCGCGTCCTTCACTTACCTTCGCCCACAGGAGAATCAGCTGATCCTCGAGGGCAAGCTCGGCGGCCGCCAGGTGCGGATGCGGCTCGACCAGGTCGACCTCGACCAGTTCCCCGTCGTCTCGCGCGGTTTCCACTGGGTTCAGGCCACGCCGTACTACCGGTGACGCCCCGGCTAGGCTCGGCCCGTGGAACCGATCGAGATCAACGCAGGCTCCTGGTACCTGCGTGCCCTGCGCGCCGACGAACGGATCGATGACCGGCCCGCGCTCGCCGAAGCAGGCATCGTCGACCCCGATTACATCGCCCGCCGCGACAGCGGGTGGGTGGACGAATCGCATCTGTCGTGGGCGGTGTGCGTGCCGACCACGGCGGAGATGATCGCCGAGATCGGCGTCACCCCCGACGCGGACGGCACCGCCCTGATCACCGGCTGGGCGCGCGACGGATTCGCCGACGCCCTGGCCACCGGCGTCGAATCGGTGACCCGTTTCGTCGCAGGCGCCCTCGCCCTCACGCCGCGGCTCAGCCCCGAATTGGGCTAAGCCGCAGGTGCTGGGTCTCGTCAGTAGATGCAGGGCTTGGGCCGGCCTGCCCAGCCGCCGTTGAGGAATTCGCATACCGCCGAGAAGATGTCGCCCGTCGAGGACCCGACCTGGGTCGCGGCGGGGGCGATATCGGGTGCGGTGGCCGCATTGGCGGTCGTGACGGGGAGGGCGAGGCCGGCGATCACAGCGCTGACAGCAACGAGCTTCTTCATCGAGAGTCCTGTTCGGTAGTTGTCGATCGAGTTGTTCGCTCGGATGACGAGTCTGGCATATCTGACCGTTCGGTCAAATACCCGGAGGCACCGAATCGGGTTTCTCCCAACAGGTTCGCCGTCATTCCACGATGGTCGCGAGTACCCGGTCGAGGGCGTCTACAACCTTGCCCAGTTCCGCTTCGGTGACGGTGAGTGCCGGACGGAACCGGATTCCGCGTTCGCCGGTCCCGAGCAGCAGCACGTGTTCACGCTCGCGCAGGGCCGTCACCACCCGGTCCCGCAGTTGCGGCGTGGCAAGGGTGATCGCGCACATCAGCCCGCGCCCACGCACCTCGCTCACCTTCTCCGGGTACGCGGCGGCGAGCTGACCCAGCTGATCGAGCAGGTACCGGCCGAGGGGGCCGACCTTGTCGATCACCCGATCCTGTTCCAGCACTTCGAGAATGCGACGCGCACGCACCATGTCGGTGAGGTTGCCACCCCACGTGGAGTTGAGCCGCGAACTCACCCGGAAGACATTGTCGGGCACCTCGTCGACCCGGCCGCCCGCCATGATGCCGCAGACCTGCGTCTTCTTCCCGAAGGCCACAACGTCGGGCGCGACATCCAATTGCTGGTAGGCCCAGGTGGTTCCGGTGAGCCCGACACCGGTCTGCACCTCGTCGAGGACGAACAGGGCGTCGTTGTCGTGACACAACCGCTGCATCGCGGCCAGGAACCGCGGCCGCAGATGCCGGTCACCGCCCTCGCCCTGGATCGGTTCGGCGATGAAACAGGCGATGTCGTGCGGACGGTCGGCGAACGCGCGGGCGGCCTGAGCGAGGGTTTCGGCTTCGAGCGCGTCGAGGTCCTCGCCCGCGAAGGTGTGCGGGGTGTCCAGGCGTGGCCAGTCGAACTTGGGGAAGCGCGCGGTCTTGACCGGATCGGTGTTCGTCAGCGACATGGTGTAGCCGCTGCGCCCGTGGAAAGCGCCGGTCAGGTGCAGCACCTGGGTGCCGAGTTCCGGTGAGCGGCCGTGGGATTCGTTGTGCCTGCTCTTCCAGTCGAAGGCCACCTTGAGCGCGTTCTCCACCGCGAGCGCACCACCGTCGACGAAGAACAGGTGCGGTAGCCGCGGATCGCCGAGGACACGGGCGAAAGTGTCGACGAAGCGGGCCATCTCGACGGTGTAGACGTCGGAATTGCTCGGCTTGTTCACTGCGGCGGTGGCCAGTTCGGCGCGGAAGCGCTCGTCGCGAGCCAGCGCCGGATGGTTCATGCCGAGGGCATTGGAGGCGAAGAAGCCGAACATGTCGAGATAGGCGGTGCCGTCGCGTTCGTCGATGAGCGTGCGGCCGTGGGACTTGTGCAGGTCGAGCACAAGGTCGAAGCCGTCCGCGAGGATGTGCGAGGACAGGATTTCGTGGACCCGGTTGGCGGGGGTGACCGCCGCGCCGGGGCGCTCCAGTTCGATGGTCACGACCCGAGGGTACGCAACTATTTACGGAACATCCACGGAATGACGGATTAATTACGAAGAATCGTTACCTGTCGTAGAATGTCTGCAGGATGATGGTGCTGCGCGTCCGTACGTTGGCGGTGGCCCGGATCTCCTGCAGCAGCTGTTCGAGATGCCGGGGTGAGGCCACCCGAACCAGCAGGACGTAGCTCTCCTCGCCCGCCACCGAGTGGCACGCCTCGATGCCGGGAACGTGCTGCAGCAAGGCGGGCGCGTCATCGGGCTGGGACGGGTCGAGAGGAGTGATCGCGACGAATGCCGACAGCAGGTGCCCGAGCGCTTCGGGGTCGACGTTGGCCGTGTATCCGCGGATCACGCCGCGCGCCTCGAGCCTGCGCACCCGCGACTGCACCGCCGACACCGAGAGGCTGGCCTTCTCCGCCAGATTCGACAGGGTGGCGCGCCCGTCGTTCATCAGCTCTCTGATCAGGAGCCGGTCGATATCGTCGAGCTGGGGTCTAGCCGGTGTATCCGCCATCAGCGAAGGCTAACGCAGGCCGGGGGTTGCGCGGGGAAGACTTCTTTCTGTTCTCCTCCGAAATCCGAGCGAACTTTTCCGTGAGTCGTACCAACAGCAGAAGGTGAACAGTGATGACGCACACCGTGACCGAGCATTTCTCCGAACAGCTCTCGCTGCGCGCGAGGGCTTTGCTGCACGGCCTCGGCGCCGACGTGCCCGAGCCGGGCGTGCTGCTCGCGCGTACCCCGATCTCCGGCGGTGTCCTGCTCCCGCTCACTCCCGACACCACGGCCGACGTGGACGCCGCGATCGGTCGCGCGGCCGGCGCGTTCGAATCGTGGCGCACAGTGCCCGCCCCGGTGCGCGCGGCGCTGGTGCGCAGATTGTCGGCGTTGCTGGTCGCCCATCAGGACGAGCTGGCCGAGCTGGTCACGCTCGAGGCGGGCAAGATCGGCGCCGAAGCACTCGGCGAGGTGCAGGAGATGATCGACGTCTGCGAGTTCGCGATCGGCCTGTCGCGTCAGCTCTACGGCGCGACCATGCCGTCGGAGCGGCCCGGGCATCGGCTCATGGAGACCTGGCATCCGCTGGGGGTGGTCGGCGTGATCTCGGCGTTCAACTTCCCGGTCGCGGTGTGGGCGTGGAACACCGCTATCGCGCTGGTCTGCGGTGACACGGTGGTGTGGAAGCCGTCGGAGACGACCCCGCTCACCGCACTGGCCTGTCACACGCTGCTGCGCCGGGCCGCGCTCGAGGTCGGCGCGGATCCGCAAGTGCACCAGCTGGTCCAGGGTGACGCCACCGTCGGCGAGGCGCTCGTCGACGACCCACGGGTGGCGCTGCTGAGCGCGACCGGGTCGGTGCGGATGGGTGGCATCGTCGCGCCACGGGTGGCGGCCAGGTTCGGGCGGTGCCTGCTCGAGCTCGGTGGCAACAATGCCGCGATCGTGGCGCCGAGTGCCGATCTGGAGCTCGCGGTGCGCGGGATCGTGTTCGCGGCGGCGGGCACGGCGGGTCAGCGATGCACCACGCTGCGCCGGTTGATCGTGCACAGCTCGGTCGCCGATCAGCTCGTGGAGCGGCTGTCGTCGGCGTACAGCCAACTGCCCGTGGGTAATCCACTCGACGACGGTGTGCTCGTCGGCCCGCTCATCAACGAACGTGCCTACACCGCCATGCAGACGGCGCTGCTGCGCGCGAAGGACGAGGGCGGCGAAATCGTCTGCGGCGGTGAGCGGGTGGAGCTGATCGGGTCGGAGGCGTACTACGTGCGGCCCGCGCTCGTGCGAATGCCCGCGCAGACCGAACTGGTGCGCGAGGAGACGTTCGCACCGATTCTGTACGTGCTCACCTACGACGACCTCGACGAGGCCATCGCACTGAACAACGGTGTGACCCAGGGCCTTTCCTCGGCCATCTTCACCCTCGACCAGCGCGAAGCCGAACAGTTCATCGCCGGATCCGATTGCGGCATCGCCAATGTCAATATCGGCACCTCCGGCGCGGAGATCGGCGGCGCGTTCGGCGGGGAGAAGAACACCGGCGGCGGGCGCGAATCCGGGTCCGATTCCTGGAAGGCCTACATGCGCCGCGCGACCAACACGATCAACTACTCCGCCGAACTCCCGCTCGCCCAGGGCATCCATTTCGGCTGATCACAGCGGCGATTTCGCCTTCGGCCACCCCGCGTGTACAGTAGTGAATGCAACGCGGGATGGAGCAGCTCGGTAGCTCGCTGGGCTCATAACCCAGAGGTCGCAGGTTCAAATCCTGTTCCCGCTACCACCCGAAAGCCCCGGAGTTTCGACTCCGGGGCTTTCGTCGTTCATCCCAGTCGCAATGTCCAGTTGCCGCGGAAATGCAGCCGGGTGACGCTCGCCGGCTGAACATCGATGCGCCAGAAGGACTTCGGCGGCGCGTCGAGGACGACCAGCAGCGCCGCGCGGATCACCGAGGGATGTGTCACCGCGACGGTTTCCACACCCGCCGTCGCTATCTCGGCCAGCCAGAACCGCACCCGCTCCACCAGGTCGGTCACCGACTCACCACCGTGCCCGCGGAATTCCGGATCGGTGAGCCAGGCGAACAGCTGATCCTGCGGGAGCCTGCTCATCTCGGTACCCCGCCACGCCCCCGCGTCCAGGTCACGTAGTCGCTCGTCCCGCTCGCCCACCAGCCCGAGCGCCTCGGCGGTTTCGCGTACCCGACGTTCCGGGCCCGTCCGCACCTGCGCTCCGGTGAGCGGCGAGCACGTATCCAGCGCGGCGAGGCCCGCTGTGTCCAGGGGTTCGTCGACCGGGAAACGCGCCTTGCGTACCGCCTCGGTGAGGCCGTGGCCGACGAGGTCGACTCTCAGCACCGTTTGCACGATGGACCAGGGTACGGCGAGCGTGTTCCGGGCCACACCCCTCACCCCGGCTCGACCGGGGAATCTTCGACGGCCGTGCCATCGACGCTGGTCGCGGGCGGCGCGCGGATCGCGGAACCTGTCGGTGGGTGGGTGCACACTGAATCTCATGGACCGGTTCTCCCCCGCTACCGCGCAGTGGTTCGACGGCGCCTTTCCCGAGGCGACGTCGGCTCAGCTCGGCGCGTGGCAGGCCATCGCCGACGGGCAGCACACACTTGTCGTCGCGCCGACCGGCTCGGGCAAGACGCTGTCGGCGTTCCTGTGGGCGATCGACCAGCTCGCCCAGCGTGGGCCCGCTGAGCCCGGTACCCGTCGAGGGACGTCCGTGCTCTATGTCTCACCACTGAAAGCGCTGGCAGTGGACGTGGAGCGGAACCTGCGAGCCCCGCTGGTCGGAGTCACCCAGACGGCGAAGCGGCTGGGGCTCGACCCGCCGGAGATCTCGGTCGGCGTGCGATCCGGCGACACCACCCCCGCACAGCGCCGGGCGATGCAGCGCACCCCACCCGACATTCTCATCACCACACCCGAATCACTGTTCCTGCTGCTCACCTCCGCGGCCCGCGAAACCCTCGCCGAGGTCGAAACGGTGATCGTCGACGAAGTACACGCCATCGCGGGCTCCAAACGCGGCGCGCACCTGGCGCTGTCGCTGGCCCGGCTCGATCAGCTCACCGAACGGCCCGCGCAGCGCATCGGGCTGTCGGCCACCGTCCGCCCGCCCGAGGAGGTCGGGCGATTCCTCGTGGGCGACGCGCCGATCACCATCGTCCGGCCACCCGCGCCGAAGACCTTCGACCTGTCGGTTCGGGTGCCGGTGGCGGATATGACCGATCCGGGCGGCGACTCCGATCAGCCGGGTTCGATCTGGCCGCATGTCGACGAGGCCATCGTCGACCTGGTGCTCGAGCATCGTTCCTCGATCGTGTTCGCGAACTCGCGACGCCTCGCCGAACGATTGACCGCCCGGCTCAACGAGGCCTACGCCGCCAAGCTCGGCGAACCGGTCGAGACCGAGCACGCCCCGCCCGCCCAGCTCGGGCCGTCCACCGAGGTGATCCACGGTGCCGACCACCTGCTGGCGCGTGCGCATCACGGGTCGGTGAGCAAGGAGCAGCGGGCGATCATCGAGGACGACCTCAAGACCGGCCGACTGCGATGCGTGGTCGCCACGAGCAGTCTCGAGCTGGGCATCGACATGGGTGCGGTCGACCTGGTCGTACAGGTGGAGGCGCCGCCGTCGGTGGCGAGCGGGTTGCAGCGGGTCGGGCGGGCCGGGCACCAGGTGGGCGAGATCTCGCGGGGTGTGCTGTTCCCCAAGCACCGCACCGATGTCATCCATTGCACCGTCGCCGCCCAGCGCATGCTGTCCGGGCAGATCGAACTGCTCCAGATTCCCGCGCATCCGCTCGACATCCTCGCCCAGCAGACCGTTGCCGCCTGCGCGCTGGAACCGCTCGATGTCGACGCCTGGTTCGATGTCGTCCGGTCGACCGGAAGCTACGCGCAGCTGCCCCGCTCGGCGTATGAGTCCGTGCTCGATCTGCTCGCCGGTCGGTATCCGTCCGACGAGTTCGCGGAGCTGCGGCCCCGCGTGGTGTGGGATCGCGATGCGGGCACGCTGACCGGGCGCCCCGGTGCGCAACGCCTGGCCGTCACCTCGGGTGGGGCGATCCCCGATCGCGGAATGTTCGCGGTGTTCATGGTGGGTGAGAAAGCTTCTCGGGTAGGTGAACTCGACGAGGAGATGGTCTACGAGTCCCGGGTCGGTGATGTGTTCGCGCTCGGTGCGACCAGCTGGCGGATCGAGGAGATCACCTTCGACCGGGTGCTGGTGTCGCCTGCGTTCGGGCTGCCCGGTCGGCTGCCGTTCTGGCACGGCGACGGGCTGGGCCGGCCGGCCGAATTGGGTGCGGCGCTGGGCGAATTCGTTCGCACGGCTGGGCAGGTTCCCGCCGACGAGCTCACCCAGATCGTGTCCGACATGGGCGCCGAGGTCTCGGCTCCTGGAGTTACCCCCGATTCGGCGGAATCCCCTGTTGGGAAGGGTGTCCCGCTGGAAAGCCGGGCGCGATCACGCGGTGCGAATCGGGTCGGGGCGGAGTTGAGTAAGCCCGCTGCGCGGCTCGAGGAGTTGGTGCGCACAGCTGGGCTGGATCAGAACGCGACGGCCAATCTGGTCGGGTTGCTCGACGAACAGCGCACGGCGACAGGGCAATTGCCTACCGATCGCACCCTGGTGGTCGAGCGGTTCCGGGACGAACTCGGTGACTGGCGGCTCGTGCTGCATTCGCCCTACGGCACGCCGGTGCACGCACCGTGGGCGCTGGCGGTGGGGGCGCGTCTGCAGGAACAGTTCGGGATCGACGCGGCGCCGACCGCGTCCGACGACGGCATTGTCGTGCGGTTGCCCGACACCACGGATCAGCCGCCGGGTGCCGAACTGTTCGCGTTCGAACCCGACGAGATCGACGACATCGTCACCGAACAGGTCGGTGGTTCGGCGCTGTTCGCGTCCCGGTTCCGGGAGTGCGCCGCCCGCGCGCTGCTGCTGCCACGGCGCGACCCGGGTAAGCGGGCCCCGCTGTGGCAGCAGCGGCAACGGTCGGCCCAATTGCTCGATGTGGCAAGGAAATTCCCGCAGTTCCCGATCCTGTTGGAAACCGTGCGCGAATGCCTGCGCGATGTGTACGACCTGCCAGCCCTGCGCGACCTGCTCACCCGGGTGGCACGCCGGGAGATCCGCCTGGTCGAGGTGGAGACCGCCACCCCGTCACCGTTCGCCAACGCCCTGCTGTTCTCCTACATCGGCCAGTTCCTCTACGACGGTGACAGCCCGCTGGCCGAACGCCGCGCCGCCGCCCTCGCCCTCGACTCGAGCCTGCTCGCCGAACTCCTGGGCCGCGTAGAACTGCGCGAACTCCTCGACCCAGCCGTCCTCGACCTCACCGAACGCGAACTCCAACGCCTCACCCCCGAACGCCACGCCCGCGACGCCGAAGGCCTGGCCGATCTCCTGCGCCTCCTCGGCCCCCTCACGCCCACCGAAGCCGCCGCCCGCTGCGTACCCCGCCCCGGAACCCTCACAGCCGCCAGCTGTGCTGCCGACGGAGGTACGTCGGTGGGCGGCGACGAGTCGCAGATGCTCGCGGACTCCGATGCCCCGGCGTGGTTCGCGGAACTGCGGGAGTCGCGGCGGGCGCTGGAGGTTTCGTTCGCCGGACGGACCTGGTGGGTCGCGGTGGAGGACGCGGCTCGGTTGCGGGATGCGCTGGGGGTGCCGTTGCCCATCGGGGTGCCCGCCGCGTTCATCGAGCCGGTGCCGGATCCGCTGGGTGATCTTGTCGGGCGGTATGCGCGCACGCACGCGCCGTTCACGACTGCGTCCATTGCCGAGCGATTCGGCTTGGGGACGGCGGTCGCGGTTACCGCTCTGCATCGATTGCTTGCAGAAAAGCGCGTTGTGGAGGGGGAATTCACGCCGGGTGCGGCCGGTGGTGAGTGGTGTGACGCACAGGTGTTGCGACGGTTGCGGCGTCG
Organism: Nocardia sp. NPDC050413; assembly: GCF_040655475.1. Taxonomy (NCBI): domain Bacteria; kingdom Bacillati; phylum Actinomycetota; class Actinomycetes; order Mycobacteriales; family Nocardiaceae; genus Nocardia; species Nocardia sp. NPDC050413. The sequence continues at coordinate 120,087 of NZ_JBFAJZ010000003.1, forward strand.
TTCGCTCGCGGCGGCGCGGCATGAGGTCGAGCCGGTCGCCACCGCGGCATTCGCTCGCTTCCTGCCTGCCTGGCAACACGTCGGTTCGGGAGAGTTGCGTGGCATCGACGGAGTGGCCACGGTGGTGGAACAGCTTGCGGGCGTACCTGTTCCGGCCTCGGCGTGGGAATCGTTGATCCTGCCGATGCGGGTGCGCGACTACTCCCCCGCCATGCTCGACGAACTCATGGCCACCGGCGAGGTGATCTGGTCGGGGCACGGCGCTATCACCGCCCGCGACGGCTGGATCGCCCTGCACCTGGCCGAACAGGCCCCGGTCACCCTGCCCCCACCCGACGACATCGACCCGACCGACGTCCAACTCGACCTCCTCATCGCTCTCGGCGCCGACATCGAGCCCCGCCCACAAACCCGGCGCAGCTCCGAGTCCACAAAACCCGCCGACGAGGCCGCCCACGACAGTTCGGCGCCAGGAAGGCCCGACGCTGTCGATATCGACGCCGACCGCTCGAACGTCGGGAAGACCTCGCAAACAAGCACATCCGACTTCCCTGACGCATCCAGTACGAGTGGACCGGATCGGGCACGTCCCCCGAAGGGAACCGGTCGGGTCGGCAGCACCGGGTACGCGAGCGAGGCGATAGATCTCGACGTACCCGCCGGTGGGGACGACCGTCGAATTCCGGCGAACCTCAGCGGCGGCGGCGCGTATTTCTTCCGCCAGCTGTCGGATGCGACCGGGCTGCTCGACGACAAGGCAGTCGGCGACGCTCTCTGGCAGTTGGTCTGGGCCGGTTACGTCTCCGGCGACACCTTCGCCCCGGTGCGGGCACTCCTGTCGGGCACCGCGCGCAGCACCACCGCCCATCGCACCCCGCGCCGCGCTCCCCGCGCCCGTGCATACCTCCCCCGCCCATCGATGCCGACCCGCTCGGGCCCGCCGACCGTGGCTGGACGATGGTCGATACTCCCGGAACGCGTGCGCGACAACACTGTTCGTGCCCACGCCACGGCCGATCAGCTCATCGAGCGATACGGCGTGCTGACGCGCGGCTCCGTACAGAACGAAGGCGTGCCGGGCGGGTTCGCGCTGATGTACCGGGTGCTCACCGAGTTCGAGGACCGTGGCCGGTGCAGGCGCGGCTACTTCGTCGACACTCTCGGTGGCGCGCAGTTCTCCACCACCGACACCGTCGACCGATTACGTTCCTTCGACACCGACCGCGACAACGACCGGGCAGGCGTCGCCGTGGCCCTGGCCGCCTGCGACCCGGCCAACCCCTACGGAGCCGCCCTGCCGTGGCCCAAGGGCGATGCTGACAGTGGTCACCGGCCGGGCCGCAAAGCGGGGGCGCTGGTGGTGCTGGTCGGCGGTGAACTGGTGCTCTATGTGGAGCGCGGCGGCAAGACCCTGCTCAGCTTCACCGAGGACATCGGCCTGCGCCGCACAGCGGCCGTCGCCTTGGCACAGCTGGTCACCGACCGCCGGGTCGACGGCCTGGTGATCGACAAGATCAACGGTGAAACCGTGCATGGCCACACCTTCGTCGACGTCCTCGTGGAGGCGGGCTTCTCGATGACACCACGCGGACTCCGACTGCGCAGGCAGGTGTAGCCGATGCCCGAGGGCGACACCGTTTTCCGCACCGCCGAACGGCTACGCACCGCGCTGGCCGGGAAGACGCTGACCCGCAGCGACTTCCGTGTGCCGCGCTACGCCACCGTCGACCTTGTCGGCGAAGTCGTCGACGATGTAGTGAGCTACGGCAAGCACCTGTTCGTGCGCACCGACCGGGCCAGCATCCACACCCACCTGAAAATGGAGGGCACCTGGCGGGTGTTCCACTGCGGCCAGCGCTGGACCAAACCGCGGGTCACCGCGCGACTCGTGCTGGCCACCGAGGAGGTCGAGGCCGTCGGCTTCTCGCTCGGCAAAGTGCAGGTCCTGCCGCGCGCCGAGGAACACACCGTCATCGATCACCTCGGCCCCGATCTGCTCGGGCCCGGCTGGGACGCCGCCGAGGCGCTGCGTCGCCTGTCCGGGTATCCGCGCCGCCCCGTCGGCCTCGCCCTGCTCGACCAGCGCAATCTGGCGGGCATCGGCAATATCTACCGCAGCGAGATCTGCTTCCTGCGCCGCGTCCACCCGGCCACGCCCGTCGGCGAGATCGCCGATCTCCCTGCCCTCGTCGACGAGTCACACCGGGTTCTCGGCAAGGCCGCGCACGAACCACCGTGGCGGCCGATGGTCTACGGGCGCACCCGCCGGCCGTGCCCGCGCTGCGGCACCGCCATCGCCTCCCAGCTCCTCGGGGAGGACGACCCCGCCGACCGCATCACCCAGCGCGAGCGTGGCATCTATTTCTGTCCGCGCTGCCAGCCGGTTCCCTGAAAACAGCTCGCCGTCGCCGCCGTGGTCCGATACGCTCACCAGAATCGTTCCCACCGCTAACTTCCCGGCAGTTCACCAGGTAGAGAGCAGGTTTCGCAATGGCATGTCGGATCAGTGAGCTCGTACTCGAGTGCCGCGAGCCCGAGACGCTCGCCCAGTTCTGGTGCGCGGTACTCGATTTCGTCGTGCTCGATCGCGACGACGACGGCAGCATCGAGATCGGGCCACGCGAAGGCTTCGGCGGCCCGCAGCCGACGATCATCCTCAGCCCCACCGACAACCCCACGCCCGGCAAGGCCCGCCTGCACATCGACGTCAACCCCACCGACCGCGATCAGGACGCCGAACTCGCGCGCCTGCTCGAACTCGGCGCACGTCCCGCGGATATCGGCCAGACGGGCGACGAGCAGTGGCATGTGCTGGCCGATCCCGAGGACAACTACTTCTGCTTGCTGAAGGCGCGCATCGACCCGGTCTGAGGGTCAGCGGTCCTGCGGTACCGGTTCCAGCAGTTGCGGACGCGGCTCCGGGGCGGCGACCCGCAAGGCGTCGGCCGACTTGTCGTCCGGCTGGGTCTGCGATTCGATCTCCGCGCGCACCCGCGCCTGGTAGGTCGACACCTCGCGCTCGATGTCGTCGTCGTCCCAGCCGAGAATCGGCGCCACCAGGTGCGCGACCTGCTCGGCACAGTTGGCGCCCCGGTCGGGGTATTCGATGGAGATGCGGGTGCGCCGGGCCAGGATGTCGTCGAGGTGCAGGGCGCCCTCCGCGGCGACCGCGTACACCGCTTCCACCTGCAGGTAGGCGGGGGCATCGGTAATCGGTTGCAGCAGTTCGGGTTTGCCCTGGGCCATGGCGAGCACCTCGTCGACGACCGAGCCGTAGCGGTCGAGCAGGTGGGTCATCCGGTACGGGTGGACGCCGTAGTGCTCGGCCAGTTGCACGGTCTGGTTCACCAGCGCGAAGTACCCGTCGGCGCCGAGCAGGGCAACCTTCTCGGTGATCGACGGCGACACACGGGCCGGAATGTCCTGCGCCGCTTCGTCCATCGCATCGGCCGCCATCACCCGGTAGGTGGTGTACTTGCCGCCCGCGATACTCACCAGGCCGGGCGCCACCCGCGCCACGGCATGCTCACGCGACAGCTTCGACGTCTCGTCGCTCTCCCCCGCCAGCAGCGGTCGCAGGCCCGCGTACACGCCGTCGATATCGGCGTGGGTGAGCGGCGTGACCAACACCTCGTTCACCCGGTCGAGCAGATAGTCGATGTCGGCCTTGGTCGCGGCGGGATGCGCGAGGTCCAGATTCCAGTCGGTGTCGGTGGTGCCGACGATCCAGTGCGCGCCCCACGGAATGACGAACAGTACCGAGGTGGCGGTCCGCAGGATGATCGCCGCGTCGCTGACGATGCGGTCGCGCGGGACGACGATGTGCACACCCTTGGACGCCCGCACGTGGAATCGGCCGCGTTGATGCGACAGACCCTGCACCTCGTCGGTCCACACGCCCGTCGCGTTGATGACCACGCTCGCGCGCACCTCGGCGGTCCGCCCGTCCTCGGTGTCGCGCAGCTTCGCCCCGACCACCCGGTCGGCCTCCCGCAGCAGTCCCACCACCTGGGTGGACGTGCGGATGACGGCACCGTAGTGGGCGGCGGTGCGGGCGACGGTCATGGTGTGGCGGGCGTCGTCGACGACGGTGTCGTAGTAGGTGACACCGCCGATCAGCGCGTCACGGCGCAGCCCCGGCGCCAATCGCAGCGCCCCGTGACGGGTCAGATGATGCTGTCCCGGAACGGATTTCGCGCCACCCATGGTGTCGTAGAGGGTCAGGCCGGCGGCGACGTACGGCCGTTCCCACAGCCGGTGGGTGAGCGGGTACAGGAACCGCAGCGGCTTCACCAGGTGCGGCGCCAGCGTCGACAACGCCAGCTCGCGCTCCTTGAGCGCCTCGCGCACCAACCCGAACTCGAGCTGCTCGAGGTAGCGCAGACCGCCGTGGAACATCTTCGACGACCGGCTCGAGGTGCCCGAGGCGAGGTCACGCGCCTCAACGAGGGCGACCGACAGGCCACGGGTCGCCGCGTCGAGCGCGATCCCGGAGCCGACCACGCCGCCGCCGATGACCAGCACGTCGAATCGGTCCTTGCCGAGGCGCTCCCAGGCGGTGCGCCGGTGTTCGGGCCCGAGCTCACCGGGGCCGAGCCGGTCCCGTTTTCCGCCTGCGACCAACTCACCAGGGTTCAGGAACGGAAACTCCGGTGTCTGCGACATGCTCGACTCCTCGCCGCCGACCGTGTACGGCCGGTCCCAGCCGACAGTTGGGTGCAGACGCCGGGCACGTCCCGGCGCTGCCTACAGGCTAAACGTAGTGCCCGCCCGGCGTGTGGGACGAACCCGGCGAGGCGCGTGGCCGAAATTCGGCACCCGCGCCCAACCGGGCGATTCCCGCTCGTCGTCGGCGACAAAGCTTGCTACGACGACCGCGCGGTTGGGTAGCCTGCCTGAATGCGTCGCTATGTGGCCGCCATCGATCAGGGCACGACTTCGAGTAGGTGCATCGTCTTCGACCGGCAGGGCCGGATCGTCGGGACCGCGCAACGCGAACATCGGCAGATCTTCCCCAGGCCCGGCTGGGTGGAGCACGATCCGGTCGAGGTGTGGCGCAATACCGAATGGGTGCTCGGCGCCGCGCTCGGCAACAGTGGTTGCTCGGCGGGCGATCTGGCCGCCATCGGTATCACCAACCAGCGCGAGACCACCGTCGTGTGGGACCGGACCACCGGCGAACCGGTGTACAACGCCATCGTCTGGCAGGACACCCGCACCGATCAGCTGTGCACCGAGCTCGGTGGCGAGCAGGGTCCGTCGCGGTACGCCGACCGCACCGGATTGCCGCTGTCGACCTATTTCGCCGGTCCGAAACTGCGCTGGATCCTCGACAATGTGGCGGGCGCACGGGAAAAGGCGCAGGCGGGTGACCTGTGTTTCGGCACGATGGATACCTGGGTGCTGTGGAATCTCACCGGTGAACACCGCACCGATGTCACCAATGCCTCGCGCACGATGCTGATGGATCTGCGCACGCTGCGCTGGGATTCGCAGATCTGCGCGGAATTCGACGTGCCGATGTCGATGCTGCCCGAGATCCGCAGCTCCTCGGAGGTGTACGCGGAGATCACCGCCGGGCCCTTCGCCGGCGCGCCCGTGGCGGGCATTCTCGGCGACCAGCAGGCCGCCACCTTCGGGCAGGCGTGCCTGTCGCCCGGCGAAGCCAAGAACACCTACGGCACAGGTAATTTCATGCTGCTCAATACCGGGACGACACCGGTGTTCAGCAAGCACGGGTTGCTCACCACCGCGTGCTACCAGATCGGTGACTCTCCCGCCGTCTACGCGCTGGAAGGGTCCATCGCGGTCACCGGTTCGCTGGTGCAGTGGTTGCGTGACAACCTCGGCATCATCTCCTCCGCCCCCGAAGTGGAAACCCTGGCCCGCACGGTCCCCGACAACGGCGGCGCCTACTTCGTCCCCGCCTTTTCCGGCCTGTTCGCCCCGCGCTGGCGGCCCGACGCCCGAGGCGTCATCGCGGGCCTCACCCGCTTCGTCACCAAGGCCCATCTGGCAAGAGCCGCACTGGAATCCACCGCTTTCCAGACACGCGAGGTGGTCGACGCCATGCGTGCCGACGCCGCCGCACAGCACCTCGACCTGGAACTGACCACCCTCAAGGTCGACGGCGGCATGACCGGCAACGACCTGCTCATGCAATTCCAGGCCGACATCCTCGACGTCCCCGTTGTCCGCCCGGTGGTCCGCGAAACCACCGCCCTCGGCGCCGCCTACGCCGCGGGCCTGGCCGTCGGCTACTGGTCCAGCCTCGACGACCTGCGCGACAACTGGATCGCCGACCACACCTGGACCCCCGACATGCCTGAATCCGAACGCACCCAACGCTATTCGGAATGGAACAAGGCCGTGGAACGCACCTACAACTGGTCCTGAGGATGGACGACCGCCCTCGCAAGCTGCCTCGGCAACGCCGGGCGCGCGAGACCGTGGAAACGCTGCTCGAGGCCGCCGCCCAGGTGTTCTCCCGCGAGGGCGCGGCGGCCACGACCAACCGGATCGCCGAGCGGGCAGGCGTCTCGATCGGCACGCTGTACCAGTACTTTCCGAACAAGACGGCGATGTTGCGCGCCTTGGCCGAGCGCCACTTCCTCGCCGCCGCGACGGGACTCGGCGAGGTGTTCGCGCGGTTGCGGTCCGAGGAGCCACCGTTCGACGAGACGCTGCGTGCGATCGTGACGGCTGTCGCCGGTCTGCATCGCGACCGGCCTGCCCTGCACGCCCTCATGCACCGCGTCGCGTTGCGGCTGCCCGCGGAGTGGGAGGCGATGCGGGCCTTCGAGGACTACCTCGTCGCCGAGGTGGAGTTCCATCTGCGGCGATTCGGGCGCGGCGGAGCTGATCCGCAGCTCACCGCACGGACCCTGGTCCACGCCGTCGACACCCAGGTGCACCGCGTCATGACGCGACATACCGTCGATGCGGATGCGCTGCTCGTACTGGCGCGGCAGTTGCTGCCGGAGGGCTGAACGGGCAGTGGACGGCGCGATTCCGGCCGGTCAGAGCGGGCGGACCGAGCCGATGACCTCCCGCAAGGTGTCGGCCAGCTGCGTCAGCCCCGGCTCTTCGACGGGGAAGTGACCGCATCCCTCGAGCAACACCGCTTTCGTGTCGGCGGCGATCCGGTCGAGGAACCGCACGCTCAGCTCCGGCGGCGTCCACCGGTCCGCCGCGGGGTGGACCAGCGTGACCGGTGAACCTTGATAGTCCTGTGGCGGTGTGTGTTCGAACAAAAGGAAGTCCGTGAGAAACCCGACCGGAATCCACACGCCGCCGCCCCGCGGGTCGCTGCCGCAGTGTCGCGACAGTGCCGGGTCCAGGCTCATGTTCGCCATATCGACCATCCATCGAATCGGCAGGCGCACACCGCCCGCCACTCGCCCCGCACCCGAGAGAACGCCACGTGGCAACGCGCCCAATGTCTTCCAGCGGGCAGCCGCCCGACGAGCGGCCGGGTCAGCAGGGTCGAGCAGGCAGGTCGCCACCACATGCGCGGCCCGCCCGGTCCGCGCCGCCACCTCGTACGCGAGCATCCCGCCGACACTCGCGCCGAACAGCACGAGCGGCCTGCTGTCGTATTCGGTTTCAGCACAGACGAACTCGCTCACCAGCTCCACCCAGTCGCGATACCGCACCGACGTGGGCTTCGGCTCGACGGTGTCGCCGTAGAGCGGAAGATCCAGCGCCGCGACCGAAACCCCCTTCCCTGCAGCAATTCCGAGCAGCGGCCAAACCAACCCCGCATGCCCACCCGCCCCGTGCAACGCCAACACCCGAACACCCGCGTCCCCACGCTCCGCCCTGGCCACATGCACCCTGCGCCCCCGCCACTCCCACCACGTCGACTCCGGCTCGACCACCTTCTCCCGATACCGAACCGGCAGGAACTTCACATAACTCGAATACTCCATACGCACAGAATCCGGCCCCGAATACCCGCTGCCAACTCGCATTCACGACCCCGATCCGGCCGCAAAAACACCCACTGAGCAGCACCATCGCAAAACACTGATTCACGTGCTCGCATTTCGAACATCGCTACAGCGGCCTCCGAGGCGACAACAGTTCAGGCTCGGGGGCTCGGAGTCCGGTCAATCGTTGTAGACAGTGTTCCCGTGTGCCCGGATTCGGCCTGTCGACGCCGCCGAATCGCGCATGACTGCATCCTGATCACCCCGGCGCACAAGGCCTCACGAAGAGTCGAGGCCCTTACGAGCGACCGGTGAGCCACTATCAGACGCTGGTCGTGGCTGCTTTTGCCAGGCGATGGACGGCTTCGGCGAGGGTGGGTTCGTCGGAGGTGGTGAAGCAGAGGCGCATGGAGGTCTGGTAGGCGTCGGTGACGGCGAAGGCGGCGCCGGGGACGTAGGCGACGCCTGCTTCCAGGGCGGTGGGGAGGAGGGTCGAGGCGTTGGTGCCGTCTGTGAAGTCGGCCCAGATGAACATTCCGCCGGTGGGGTCGGTGCAGCGGACGCGGTCGGCGAAGGTGGTGCGCAGGGCGGTGACGAGGGCGCGGGCGCGGGTGCCGTAGGCGGCGCGGATGGTGTCGACGTGGGTGGTGAGCCAGTCGGTGTCGGTGAGCAGGTCGGTGGTGATCTGGTGGGTGAGGGCCGAGCCGCATAGGTCGGCGCCTTGTTTGAGGAGTTCGACCGCGCGACAGACCTTTTCGGGGGCGATCAACCAGCCGACGCGCAGGGCGGGGGCCAGGATCTTGGACACGCTGGACAGCCGGATCACCTGGGGTGAATAGGAGGCGACCGGCGACGGGGCCGGCTGGTCGAACCAGAGTTCGCCGTAGGGATCATCTTCGATCACCCAGAAGCCGTGTGCCTCAGCCAGTTCGGCGAGGCGACGGCGGCGCTCGGGTGCCAGGGTGACCCCACCGGGATTGTGGAAGTTGGCGACGGTGTGGACGACGGCCGGACGCTCACCGGCGGCCAGCAGCTCCTCCAGCACGTCGATACGTAGTCCGTCGGCGTCGAGCGGCACGGCGACGATGCGCGCACCGGCCGCCCGGAACACCTGCAGCGCACCGACATACGCCGGATCCTCCACCACGACCAGGGCGCCGGGATCGAGCAGCACCTCGGCCAGCAGCGACAACGCCTGCTGCGAACCATGGGTGATGAACACCTCGCCGACCGGCACCGACCTGCCGATCTTGGCGGACTCGCGCTCGGCGATCACCGCACGCAGCGCGGGCCAGCCGGGCGACTCCGTGTACTGCAGCACCGCCGGATCACGCAGGGCCGACTCGGCGGCGGCGGCGATCCGCTCGCCGGGCATCAGCGCCGCATCCGGCAGACCACCGGCAAGGCTGATGATCTCCGGCCGCGCGGTGAGTTTGAGCAGATCCCTGATCGCCGAACTCTGCAAACCGGCGAGCTTGCCCGCCAATGCTGGACTGGTCAGCGACATGGAAACCTCCGGGAACGCCAGGGGACGCGATGACCAACGATCGCACAGCATTCACCAGAATATGAAATTGTTGTCCCAGATAATGGGACTATGGGAGGGCGGTAATGGACTTGACCTGCCACTTCCCATCGGTCAGGCTGGTGACGATCTCCTGCTTATAGACCACCGACGTACGGTCGGGATGCCACTCACGCAGTTCCACGTCATAGACGCCGACACCGGTCTCGCGCACCTTCACGCAGTGCGTGGTACCCCTCGGGATCTGATCGTCGATCGCCTTCTGGATGACATCGGCGGGCGAGATGGTCACCGCGTCGGGCGCGACGAACTCACGCACGCGCGCACCGGAGCGTTCGACATAGAAGGCGTACTGGAAGCCGAGGATCGCCCTGGCGCCCGAGGATGTGTCGCCCGGGCCGTTGCCGACGGTGAGACCCTCGTCGGCGATCGTCCGGCAGTCGGCACCCGCGGCGGAGGTGACCGGCGCCGCGGTAGGCCCGGGATCCTCGCCGCCACCACGCTTGACCAGCCCGATCGTCAGCACCAGCGCGACGACGAGCAGGACCGCGGCCACGACACCGCCGATGATCCAGCGCATCCGGTTGTCGGGCTCGGACTCCTCGGCGACCGGCGCGACCGGCGTCTTCGGGGCGAGCCTGCGGGCGATGGGGTCGTCGGCCCAGGACAGGCCGGGTTCGGGCGGTTTGGGGACGCCGCCGTCGTCGTCGGGACTGTTCCACCAGGCCCGGTCCTCGGCGTCGTTGTCCTTGGCCGGTGCGCGCGGCGGTTCGGGGGCGCGTTCCGGCTCGGTGACCCGCTGCTGGCGCGGCGCGGAGTTGCGCCGGATGACCTCGGTCTCTTCCTTCCCGGAAGTCACCGGCACCGAGTCGCCGAACACCGAGCTACCGGCGGCGGAAGCGTCGGCACCGAAACGCACCGTCGGATCGGCGGGCGGGGTGGGTCGTGCGGGCGGCGGTGTCGCGACAGCGTCACCGAACGGCGAAGGACGCGGCGGCGCAACAGGATTCGCGGGCGGCGGCGTGGCCCCACCGAAAACGGAGGTCGGTGCCGAAGAACGACGCGGCGCAGGCGGACTCGTGGGCGGCGGCGTGGACACGGCGTCGCCGAAGACGGATGTCGGAGCCGAACGACGCGGCGGCACAACAGGATCGGACCCGCGCGGCGGAACAGGCCCATTCGGCGGAACGTTCCCGGCGGGAGGCACCGGACCAGGAGCGGCGGGCGGAACGGGTCCGGCCGGGGGCATCGGCGCACCCACCGGCGCACCGAACGGCCCGGGCGCGGGTGCGGAGCCCGGCTGCGCTGGTCGCCAACCGACCTCCGGCAGCGGTCCCGGCGGAGCGGGCGGCGGCACGGCGAGCGGACCACCGAAACCGGCGTCGTCGACCGGCGGCCCGAAATCGCCTACGGGAGGACCGAATTCACTCGCGGGCCGGTTACGGCCGCGCTCGTTCTCGTCATCCTCGGTGGCCACAGTCCCATCCTTTCCCCAGGACACACGTGTGGGGCGGTCGCCATCCGACCGCCCCACACGACGTACTGCGTGTCAGTACTGGAGCGAGCCACCCCACTGAGTGGTGACACCCGCGACGTTGATCGTCTGCAGCAGCTCCCCCGGCACCGGAAGTGTAGCCTTCGCGGCCTGTTCCATCGCGGCGGCACCGCCCGGCTGGGCCTTGATCCAGTTCTCGACCGCCGCCTTGGCCAGGTTGGCCTGGGTGGTGTCGAGGACGGTGACCATGGTGTTGTCGGGGCGGCCGTCGCCACCGTTGAAGGTGGTGACCTTCACCGAGTTCTCGCCGACGTACTCGACCGCCACACCGGCGTCACCGAAGCCGCCACCCGGCGTGCGGTAGCCGATGGTGCCGACGTAACCGGACGCGTTGTTGTAGTGGTGGGTGTTGGCCAGCACACCCGGCAGCAGCGAACCGCCGTCGACGGTGACGCCGACTTCCTGGTGCGGGCCTTCCATCTCGACGACCGGCGCGGCGGGCGCGTTGGCCAGGCGCGGCGCCTGCCAGGCGGGCTCCTGCGCTTCCTGCGGCTCCTGCACCAGGGTCTCGGGGCCGTCTTCGGCACCACCCTGCGCCTGCGGGGCGGCGGGCTGGTTCTGCGAAGGCTGCGCGGGCGTCTGCTGGGCGGGGGTGCCGCCCTGCTGGCCCGGCGCGGCCTCTTCCGGCTTCTCCGGGTTGTTCACGGCGGGCTGGGCGGGGTTGCCCTGACCGGCCTGACCCGGCACCGGCAGCGGCGCGGTACGCGGGGTGGTGGTGACACCCGGCTGGCTCGGCGTCGGCTTGGCCTGCTCCGGCTCCTCCGGCGCGGGGGTGGTGACACCCGGCTGCGCGGGGGTGGGCTTGGACTCGCCCGGCTTCACGTTCTCCGGGGTCTCCGGCTGCTTCTCTTCAGGAGTGACCGTCTCCGGCGTCTCCCCCGGCTGCTGGCTCGGGGTCTCGGTGCCCGGCTGCGCAGGAGCCGGAGTCGCGGGTGTGGTCGGCTGGTCGCTGGGGACCGCGCCGGCCGGAGCCGCGAGGAGGGTCGCCACGGCCGCGGCGGCGGCCAGGGGCAACGACGTGCTTGCCATCGCTCGCTGCGCCCGACTCGGCTTACGATGCTTCACTTTTCGCTAATCCCTTTCCCGGAGGGAATCCCCCACAATCCACCACGCGCTCGCATTCGAACGCGCCTCGGCCGTGAGTCAACCATATGAGCGCGAGACAGGCAACGCGGCAGTAGCTTTCGGATATCGGCCGTGGGGGCTCAGTCCAGGTCGTCGTGGCGCATCAGCAAACGACCGGCTTCGGTGACCGATCCGGTGAGCGACGGATACACCGAGAAGGTCTGCGCGAGGTCGGTGACGGTGAGGTTGTTCTGCACCGCGAGCGCGATCGGCAGGATCAGCTCCGAGGCGATGGGGGCGACGACCACGCCGCCGATCACCACACCGGTGGCGGGGCGGCAGAAGATCTTGACGAAACCCCGGCGCAGTCCCGACATCTTCGCGCGCGGATTCGTGTTGAGCGGCAGCATGACCGTGCGTGCGGGCACCTCACCGTTGTCGATGGCGGTCTGGCTCACGCCGACGGTCGCGATCTCCGGACGGGTGAACACCGCCGAGGCGACGGTCTTGAGCCGGATGGGGCTCACGCCCTCACCGAGCGCGTGGTACATCGCGATCCGGCCCTGCATCGCGGCCACCGAGGCGAGCGGGAGCAGGCCGGTGCAGTCACCCGCCGCGTAGATGCCCGGCACCGAGGTGCGCGACACGCGGTCGACACGCAGGTAGCCGTTGTCGAGTTCGATACCGACCCGGTCGAGACCGAGATCGGCGGTGTTCGGGGTGGATCCGACGGTCATCAGGGCATGGGTGCCGGTGACGGTCCGCCCGTCGGACAGCTTCACCACGATGCCGTCGGCCGTGCGCTCCACGGCGTCGGCGCGGGCGTGCTTGACCAGTTCCACACCGCGTTCGGCGAGGGCTTCCTCGAGCACGAGGGCGGCGTCGGCGTCCTCACCGGGCAGCACGCGGTCGCGGCTGGACACCAGCTTCACCCGCACACCCATCTCGGTGTAGGCGGAGACGAATTCGGCACCGGTGACACCGGATCCGACCACCACCAGGGTCTCGGGCAGTTCCGGCAGGTCGTAGAGCTGGCGCCAGGTGAGAATGCGCTCACCGTCTGGTTCGGCGCCGCGCAGGACCCGCGGGCTGGCGCCGGTGGCGATGAGCACCACTTCGGCCTCGAATTCCTCGGTGCTGCCGTCGACCATGGTGGCACGCACACGATGCGCCAAACCGGCTGCGGGACCGACCAATTCACCGCGCCCGGCCAGCAGCTGCACACCCGCGGCCTGCAGTTTGGCGCGGATGTCGGAGGACTGGGCGAGGGCGAGCGCCTTCACGCGGCCGTTCACCTCGGGCAGGTTCACCTTCGCCTGGCTCGCGTCGAGGGTGATGCCGAGGTCGCGGGCGCGGCGCAGGTCGGTACGCAGACCGGTGGAGGCGATGAACGTCTTCGACGGAACGCAATCCCACAGCACACAGGCGCCACCGATGCCGTCGGCATCGACCAGGGTCACCGAGGCCCCGTGCTGGGCGGCCACCAGAGCCGCCTCGTATCCCGCCGGTCCACCGCCGATGATCGCAATCCGTGCCACCAGTCACGCTCCTGTGCTCGCCTGATCGGGCATCGCCCCTTGTGAGGGCCGCCCGCGCTGTCGCCCCATCATTTCAGGTGCGCCGTGACGCGACCGGGTCGGCTCGGTGAACAAGGTTCGGCGTGTTCGCCGTCACCGCCGAGTGTGACAGTGAGCCGATCTGGGTGGGAGACAGGAATTCCGCGCGGTTTATTGGCTACAGTTCCTCAGGTGCCGATCTATGCCGCTTACGGGTCCAACATGGACTCCACGCAGATGCTGGAACGCTGCCCGCATTCGCCCATGTCGGGGACCGGGTGGCTGGAAGGTTGGCGCCTGACCTTCGCCGGTGACGACATCGGCTGGGAAGGGCCGTTGGCCACCGTCGTCGAAGATCCGGGCTCCCGGGTGTTCGTCGTCCTCTACGACGTGTCCCCGGAGGACGAGGAACGCCTCGACCGCTGGGAGGGCTCCGACTTCGGCATCCACAAGAAGATCCGGCTGCGGGTCACCGGCACCCAGGGCGAGTCCCGGCTGGCCTGGCTGTACGTGCTCGACGCGTACGAGGGTGGGCTGCCGTCGGCGCGTTATCTGGGTGTCATCGCCGATGCCGCCGAGAAGGCAGGCGCGCCCGAGGACTACGTGCACGCCTTGCGCACCCGCAACAGCAAGAATGTGGGTCCGGGGTCGGCCTGAGCCGAGCCCCGATACGGGGAGTGCGCCACCTACCGCACTCCCCGCCGCCCCTCAGGCCTGCAGCACGATGTTCGTCAGGGTCCGCACTCCGACGGCAAGCGCGCGTTCGTCGATATCGAACGTCGGCTGATGCAGGTCGAGTTGCTCGCCGGTGCCCGACCACACACCGAGACGCGCCATCGCGCCCGGCGCGTGTTCCAGATACCAGGAGAAGTCCTCGCCGCCGCCCGACTGGGGGGTGTCGGCCAGCGCGTCGGGACCGATCGCCAGGACGGCGTTCTCGAACATCAGGGTCGAGGCCGCGTCGTTGACCACCGGGGGCACGCCGCGCTTGTAGTTGAGCTGGTACCGCACACCGGTCGGCGCGAGCAGGCTGTCGACGATCTCGCGGACCAGCGGCTCGAGCAACAACCACGTGGGATGGTCGCCGGTGCGGACGGTTCCGGTGAGCATGCCGGTCTGCGGGATGGCGTTGGGCGCCTTGCCCGCGCTCACCGCGCCCCACACCATCACGGTGCTGGTGCGCGGATCGACCCGCCTGCTCAGCAACCCGGGCAGCCCGGTGATGACGGTGCCGATGGCGTACACCAGGTCGCTGGTGAGGTGCGGCCGGGACGTATGCCCGCCGGGCGAGTCGAGCACGAGTTCGACGGTGTCGGCCGCCGAGGTGATCGCCCCGGTCCGCAGCCCGACCTTGCCCACTTCCAGCCGCGGGTCGCAGTGCAGCGCGAAGATCCGGTCGACGCCGTTCATCCCGCCCGCCGCGACCACGTCGAGCGCGCCGCCGGGCATCACTTCCTCGGCGGGCTGGAAGATCAACCGCACGCCGACCGGCAGGGTGTGTTCGGCCTCGGCCAGCGCGAGCGCGGTCCCGAGCAGCACCGTGGTGTGCGCGTCGTGACCGCAGGCGTGCGACACACCGGGCACGGTCGAGGCGAAGCTCAGGCCGGTGAATTCCTGCATCGGCAGGGCGTCCATGTCGGCGCGCAGAGCAATGCGCGGTCCGTCGGACGGTCCGAGATCACAGATCAGGCCGGTGCCTCCGGGCAGCACCTCCCAGGTCAGGCCCGCCTTGGTGAGCCAGCCGGAGACGAACTCGGTGGTGGCGAACTCCGCCCGCGACAACTCGGGGTTGGCGTGGATGTGCCTGCGCCATTGCACCAGGTCACCGGTGTGTTCGGCCAGCCATGCGTCGACGATCTCGGTTCCCGACATCATGGTTGGTTCGGCGGCCGGCCGGGTCGGGAACACCGTGGGCTCACGCATCACCGACGGGGTGGCGACACCCATCGATAGAGCGTCAGCGCCTGCGTGTGCGGTGCCCGAATGGCCGGAAATACTCACCGAATGTCCTCCTGTCGTTCGATCAGACGTTGCAACAACCTGTCCCTGTGTACTTCATCGCGCGCGATCGCGACAGCGGTACGCGCCAGCGCGAGCGCACCGTCGATCACGGCCCGATCCGCCGAGGCGTTCACCGCGGCCGCCGCGAAGTCCGGTTGGTGGGTCACCGCGCCACCGGCGTCGATGCCGATCACCGGGTGGATGCCGGGGATCACGTTGGTGACGTTGCCCATGTCGGTGCTCCCGAGCGGTCGCAGCACCTCGAGCTCGGGCGCGATCGGCACCCGTCCCAAACCGGTGATCTGCGCGCGGTAGGCAGCGATGAGAACCGGGTCGGGGGTGAGCTCGGTATAGGTGGGCGCGAGCGTCCGTATGTCGTGGGTGCAGCCGGTCGCCAGGGCGCCCGCCGCGAAGCATGCCTTCGCCCGGCGCATCAGGTCGTCCAGGGACGCGGCGTCGGCAGCGCGAAGGTAGTACAGCAACTCCGCACGTCCGGGCACGATGTTGGGGGCTACACCACCGTCGGACACTATACCGTGCAGCTGCTGGCCCGGCCGCAGATGCTGGCGCAGCAAGCCGAGAGCAACCTGGGTGACGGTGATCGCGTCACCCGCGTTGAGGCCGAGTTCGGGGGCGGCGCTCGCGTGCGCCTCGCGGCCGTGGAAGGTGACGGCGAGGTCGGCCAGCGCCAGCGATCGGGCGCCGACGATGTCGGCCGGGCCGGGGTGGACCATCATCGCCATCGCGATGTCGTCGAAGGCGCCCGCCTCGAGCATGAGTACTTTGCCGCCGCCGCTCTCCTCGGCGGGTGTGCCGAGCACGACGACGGTGAGGCCGAGCTGATCGGCAACCTCGGCCAGGCCGAGCGCGGCACCGGTCGAGGACGCGGCGATGATGTTGTGCCCGCAGGCGTGCCCGATCTCGGGCAGCGCGTCGTATTCGGCGCAGATGCCGACGGTGAGCGGGCCGCTGCCGTAGACGGCGCGAAAGGCTGTGGGCAGTCCGGCGATTCCGGTGGTGATCTCGAAGCCGCGGGCGCGTAGCGGGGCGAGAACCTTGGCGACGCTCCGGGTCTCGTCGAAGGCCAGTTCGGGTTCGGCGTGAATCGCGTGCGACAGCCCGATCAGCTCGTCCGAGGCCGCGAGGATCGCGGTATCGGCTGCGGTCGCCGAGAATTCGCCGGTACGCGAGGGTGCCATGCACTCAGTCTCGCATCAGTGCTGCGCCCGGGCGCACCGGCGAAGGACCTCAGCCGCCGAAGGGCAGGTTCTCCGGGGTCACCGGCGTGGCGAGCGCGGCGAGGGTCTCCGCGTGCAGCGAGGTCTTGATGATCGGGGTGATCGGCTTGCGCAGGCTGGTGAGCGCGGCGGCACGGGCGACGGCGGTGGGCAGCACCTGGTCGGCGTCGGCCTTCGCGTCGACGATGCCCGCGGCGATCGCCTCGTCGGCGCCGAAGCGGTGCCCGGTGGTCATCGCCTGCACGCACACCTGATTGCTGAGGCGGCCCTGCAGCAGCGCGTTCATGCCGATGGTGAAGGGCATGCCGAGGTGCACCTCGGGCAGCGACCAGAAGCCGCGGTCGCCGCGCATCACCCGGAAGTCGTGCGCGGAGGCCAGCATGGCGCCCGCACCGAAGGCGTGGCCGTTGATGGCGGCGACGGTCGGCATCGGGAAGGTCAGCAGCCGGGAGTAGAGGGTGTGCACACGGTCGAGGTAACCGTGGATCTTGTCCAGGTTGCCGAACACCCAGTCGGTGTCGAGGCCGTTGCTGTAGAACTTGCCGGTCGCGACGGTGACCAGCGCCGCGGCACCCTCGGACGCCTCGACCTTGTCGAGTTCGGCGTGGAAGGCGTCGATCCAGTCCGGCGAGAAACGGTTCTCGTTGTCGGTCTGCCCCTCGTCACCGAGGTACAGGACGAAAACTTCACCAGAGCGCTCCAAAT
Source organism: Nocardia sp. NPDC050413 (assembly GCF_040655475.1). NCBI lineage: Bacteria > Bacillati > Actinomycetota > Actinomycetes > Mycobacteriales > Nocardiaceae > Nocardia > Nocardia sp. NPDC050413. The sequence goes on from NZ_JBFAJZ010000003.1 coordinate 137,663, forward strand.
ACGGCATGCAGGGAGAATAGTCCGCCCCAGAACACTCCCCTACTCGCGGGTAGACACCTTTCCCAGCCCGCACATCCCGACCTCGAGGAGGGATCGCCGCGAAGCGGCGGTCGGGACTTGCGGGGCCGCCGACTCGAGCGCGCCAGCGCTCCAGGGACATAAGCTATCCCCATGCTTGCCGAGAAGGCCGCCGAGGCTATCGCCGAACGTACGGGAGTGCCGCGTCATCGCGTGGCCGTGGTGCTCGGATCGGGGTGGCAGCAGGCCGCGGCCGAGATCGGTGCGCCGCATGCCTCGATCGCCATGCCGGAGCTGCCCGGCTTCGGCAGGCCGAGCGCGCAGGGGCACGGCGGGATGGTGCACTCGGTCACCGTCAACGACAACAATGTGCTGCTGCTGATGGGCCGTCAGCACCTGTACGAGGGCTACACGCCCCAGCAGGTGGTGCACCCGGTGTCGGCGGCGATCGCGGCCGGTGCGGAGATCGTGCTGCTCACCAATGCCGCGGGCGGGATCAGGGGCGGGCTGCGGGTGGGTGAACCGGTCCTCATCGCCGACCACCTGAACCTCACCGCGCGCACCCCACTGGAGGGGGCGCGGTTCGTCGACCTGGTCGACGCGTGGGATCCCGAATTGCGCACGCTGGCAAAGGAACTCGACCCCTCACTCGGTGAAGGCGTGTACGCCGGGCTGCTCGGGCCGCAGTACGAGACGCCCGCCGAGATCCGCATGCTTGCCACTCTCGGCGCCGATCTGGTCGGCATGTCGACGGTGCTCGAAGCAATCGAAGCCCGCTCACGCGGGGCGCGGGTGCTCGGCATCTCGCTGGTCACCAACCTGGCCGCCGGGGTCACCGGCCAGCATCTGTCGCATGCGGAGGTGCTGGCCGAAGGGCAGGCCGCTGCGCCCCGGCTCGGCAAACTGCTGCGCGGCATCCTGGAGCGGGTGTAGATGCTGCGCTTCGGGACCGCGGGCCTGCGTGGCCCGTTGCGTGAGGGACCGGACGGGATGAACGTGACCACCGTCTCGCGGGCGACCGCAGGCCTGGCCGACTGGTTGCGGGCGCGGTGTCTCGGCGGCGGTGCGGTGGTGGTCGGGCGCGACGCCCGGCACGGTTCCGCCGAATTCGCGACCGCGACAGCCGAGATCTTCACGGCCGCAGGGTTTCCCGTGACCCTCTTGCCCGAGACCGTGCCGACGCCGGTGGTGGCGTTCGCGGTGCGTGAGCTGGGTGCGGTGGCGGGCGTGCAGATCACCGCCTCGCACAATCCCCCCGCCGACAACGGGTACAAGGTGTATCTCGACGGTGGCTCACAGCTCATCGCACCGGCCGATGCCGAGATCGAGCAGTACATCGAGAAGGTCGTCGAACCGGTCGAGCGGACGCCTGTTTCACCGTCCGGGGCCGAACTGGTCGACCGGTACCTGGCGCGGGTCGCCGAACTGCCCGGTGTGCTGGGCGGTCCTGGGGCGCGAGCCGAGGTGCGGATCGCCTTGACGGCCATGCACGGTGTGGGCGGCGACCTCGCCGTGCGAGCGCTGTACGCCGCGGGATTCCCCGACGTGCACGTGGTGGACGAACAGTTCGCCCCGGACCCCGACTTCCCTACCGTCGCCTTTCCCAATCCGGAGGAGCCGGGAGCGGCCGATCTGCTGCTCGCACTGGCCGAGCGGGTGGGCGCCGACGTGGCGATCGCCCTGGATCCCGACGCCGACCGATGTGCCGTCGGCGTGCCGGGACCGGACGGCTGGCGCATGCTGCGCGGCGACGAAACCGGTGTGCTGCTCGCCGATTACGTGCTGCGCACCGCTTCCGACGACCCGCTGGTCGCGACCACGATCGTCTCCTCGCGCCTGCTCTCGAAGCTGGCGCCCGCGCGTTCGGCCCGTTACGCCGAGACCCTCACCGGCTTCAAATGGTTGGCCAGGGCGGGTGACGGCCTGGTGTACGCCTACGAGGAAGCAATCGGCCACTGCGTCGACCCGTCGAAGGTCCGCGACAAGGACGGCATCTCCGCCGCGGTGGCCGCCGCCGATCTGGTCGCCCTGTTGAAGGCGCAGGACCGCACCCTCCTCGACGAACTCGATTCCTACGCGGTCGAATTCGGCCTCCACGCAGGCGATCAAGTGTCGCTACGCCTACCCGACCAGGCCGCGGCAACAACCCTCGCCGCCGCCCTGCGCACGAACCCACCCGTCGAGATCGCGGGCACACCGGTGAAATTCACCGATCAGGCCCAGGTGCGCGGCCGAATGCGCACGGACGCATTGATCTTCGAGGCCGACGACTTCCGCATCGTCGTCCGGCCGTCGGGTACCGAACCGAAATTGAAGTGCTACCTGGAGGTCTTCGCCCCCGTCACCGAGCTCTCGAATCTGCCTGCGGCGCGCCTGGAAGCCGGCAACCGGCTCAGCGAACTGGCCGGCTTCTGCAGGGCGCTCAGTCCCACTTGATCGGCGGCTCAGCCGCCATCACCTCGGGCCTCTCGGCGATCGGCAGCCGCAAGTTCACCTTGTGCCCGCCCTCGACCGAGCAGCGTCGGAAAGGGCCGTTCGGCGCGGTCAACTGCCTGACATGCGGGTCGGCGTGGTCGAGGAACCAAACACTGAGCGCCGGGCCGCCCAGCAGGCGATAGTGCTCCCACGCCTGCCACAGCGCGTGGAGCCGGACCGCCGCACTCGGGTGCCGCCACCACTGCGGACACCACGACAGCCGATCCCCCGGCACGTAGGCCAGATCGTCGCCGAACAACGGCGCGAAATACTCCGTGACCCACTCGTCCACCGTGGCGTACGCCCGCTCCCGCATATCCGAACTCCCCATACCAGCAGGATCCCACGAAATCCGTTCGGTGGTAAGCCGATTCAGCGGGGGCCGAATTGGCGGTCGCCCGCGTCGCCGAGGCCGGGGACGATGTAGGCGTGTTCGTTGAGTTTCTCGTCGACGACGGCGGTGACGAGGCGGACGGGAAGGCCCGAGTCGGCCAGGGCGGCAACGCCTTCGGGGGCGGCTACGACGCAGACGGCGGTGATGTCGGTGGCGCCTCGGGCGACGAGGAGTTCCAGAGTGTGGATCATCGAGCCGCCGGTGGCGAGCATGGGGTCGAGGACGAAGACGGGGAGGTCGGTCAGGTCGGTCGGCAGGGATTCCAGGTACGGGACGGGCTGGTGGGTTTCCTCGTCGCGGGCGATGCCGACGAACCCGACGCGGGCCTGTGGCACGAGATCGGCGGCGGCGTAGACCATGCCGAGACCCGCGCGCAGGACCGGGACGAGCAGCGGCGGGGCGGCCAGGCGGACACCGTCGGTGACGGCGACCGGCGTGTTGATCGGTTCGCGGACGACGGGCGCGTCACGCAGGGCCTCGTACATCAAAATGCCCGTGAGGTCGGCCAATGCGTTGCGGAAGGTGGCGTTGTCGGTGCGGGCGTCTCGCATCGTGCTCAGCAGAGTGGCGGCGAGCGGATGGTCGACGGTGTCGGTGCGCATGAAAAAACGATAGGGTCACCACGCGCTTCCGGTGCGTCCGCTGGGGAAATTTCGCGGAAGAGGGAACCGAACGCGGAGCCGGTGCGTCGAATCAGGTGAATGACGTACTCTGCCCGGGAACTCGAGGATTGGGGGAAGTTCGATGGTAAAGATGTCGGCCGATGCCGAGGGCATCGTCGCCTATAGTGCGACCGCCGGAACCATGTCCACCGAATTCGCCACGGCGGCGGCCGCATCGGTGGCATCGAACCCGGCTCTGCTCGGCCCGGTGATGGGACTCATCGGCGGCGATTTCGTCACCGCCTACGCCGCCGCCCAGGCCGGTCACGTCGCCGCGATCGCCCAGCTCTCGGCCGTGATGGCCAGCATGGGCACCGCAACGGCAGGCGCCGCGACCACCCTCGTCGACACCGACACGGGCAATGCCGCCGCCATCGAATCGGCAGCGGGCGAACTCGCATGATCGACCTCAGCGGACTGGCTCAACCCCTGTACGACCTGCTGTCCAGCTTCGGTAGCGGTGTCCTCGGCACCGGCGGCGCGTCCGACGGCCTGCGCAGCACCTCCGCCGAGATCGACCAGATCTATCAACTCGGCCGCACCGGCATCAATGCGGTGAACACCGCCTGGGACGGTTTGGCCGTCGACGCGGTCACCTCGAAGGCGCTGCGCGTGCAGACCTCCTCGGCCACCCTGTCCGACACCGGCAACGAGATGGCCACCGTGGTCGACCAGGCCGCCGCGTATGTGCAGACCGGGCAGAAGGAACTCGACGGAATCGTCAACTCCTTCCTCACCGAGGTCTCCGCGCTCAGCCCGGTCCTGGCCACCCCGGCGGGCCTCACCGCCGTCGTCGCCTCGGCGATCGACCACATCGGCCAGGGCATGGGCGTGGTCGGACGGGTGCAGGACGAACTCGGCACCCAGACCGCCGCCATCAAGGAGCTCACCCCGGCACCGTCGAGCACTCCCCTCGCCAACACCGCCAACCTCTCGACCTCGGCCGCCTCCACGCTGCTGTCCACCGCGACGAGCGCGGGCGGTTCGATGCTGAGCGCGGTGTCGTCGGGACTGTCGACGGCCATGGGCGGCGGCGACTCGAGCAGTTCGGGCGGGACCAGCACGGGCAACTCGACCAACAACGGCAAGACCTCGACCCCCACCGGGTCGTCCACGGGCTCCACCGGCACCGGCGTCAAGGTCACCCTGCCCGACGGCAGCGTGGTCGAAGCCCCCAACGAGGAGGCCGCCACGGCCGTGCGCTCGGCCATCGGCGCGGTCGGCACCCCGTACGTGTGGGGCGGCAACGACCCGGGCTCGGGCATCGACTGCAGTGGGCTCACCAAGTACGCCTACGGCGAGGCCGGGGTGGAACTGCCTCGCCTGGCCCAGGAACAGCACATCGGACACCCACAGGTGTCACCCGGTGACCTGATGCCCGGTGACCTGGCCGTATGGGACGGCCACGTCGCCATGGTCGTCGGCAACGGGCAGCTCGTCGAGGCGGGCGACCCGGTCTCGATCAGTTCGATCCGAACGGAGAACAGTGGCATGGAGTTCTACGGCTTCTACAGGCCTACCTCATGAGCGAAACCCCGATCCCCGAGGTTCCCAATGTGGAAACCGCGGTCAGCACCAACCGGTCGGGCACCATCTCGGTGCGTGCGACCAGCATGGGGTTGCCGATCGCGCTCAAGTTCGAGCGCAGCGAATACCAGTACGGCGCGCAGGCCCTCGCCGATGAGATCCTTCGCCTGACCAGGCGTTCGACCATCGCGGCCGCCGCGCGCCTGCGCGAGGTGTACAGCGAGCAGGCCGGCATCCCCGATGCCCTGCTCGACAAAATGAACCTGCCGACCCGGCGTCAGGCCGTCGACGAGCTCGACCGCATCGACGACGCCGACACCGGTCAGACGAGCTGGATGAGGCCCCTGTGAGCGCGGAAATGGACGCCCTGGTCGCGGGCGTGACCGAGAAACTCGAGGCGCTCGAGGCTGCGCTGTACGGGTTGAAGCAGGTCAACGGCAAGTTCACCACCGAAGACGGGCTGGTCACCGCCGAGGTGAACAGCGACGGCGCGCTGGTCGATCTGCGCCTGGACGAGGGCATCACCGCCCTGCCGCCGGCGGAGGCCGCGCAGCTGATCCTGTCGGCGTGCAGGCAGGCCACCGAGACCGCGGGCGAAGCACGCTCCAACATCATTGCGACACTGAACGAATCGCTCACCGGCGGCACTGCACACCCGCCGGGGGAATTAGCACCCGGGCCGGATAGTGCGCGGCGCTGAAGCTCGATAGGCTTCGCGTCATGGCTTCTGGAGACATCGTCCCGATCGAGCTCGGTCTGACCGATGGCGATCTCGTCACCCTGTGGGCACCGCGCTGGCGTGACGGTGACGACGAGTACATGGCGTTCCTCGGACACGAGGACGACCTCTACGGTTTCGAGTCCGTTGCGGAGTTGGCCGCGTTCATCCGCACCAACACCGACAACGATCTCGTCGAGCATCCGTCGTGGGCGGTGGTCGCCGGTCTGTCGGCCGCCGAACTGGAGCCGGAGGACAACTTCACCTTCGATCTGGTCTCCGTGCCCGAGCTGGCCGCCGGTGAACCCGACGGTGAGGTGGTCGGAGAGCTCGAGGACACCCTGGCCATGGTTCGCAACATCGGCGACGTGTGCGAGCTCGACGTGGTGACGGCGTTCTTCGACGACAACCCGGTACTCGGTGTGCTGGCCAACGGCGTCGGCACCTTCACCGGGCGCGACGGCGAGGAGCTGTGGGACCAGGTCGGTGCCGCCATCGTCAAGGGCTGGGACGACGTGCTCGACGCGATCGACAGCATCGTCACCACCCCCGAGGTGGATGCCGCGGCGGTCGAGGTCGCCGAGGCCGAGCTGCTGGCCGCCGAGGAGAACGTGGTCGACGCCGACGACGTGGTCGAGGAGGACGAGGAGTTCGAAAGCGTCGACCTCACCGCCGACGACGAGGACGAGACCTTCTGGCACGAGGTCGGCATCGACCCGGTCAAGATCGTCACCTCCGACGGTGAGCACTTCACCCTGCGCTGCTACCTCGACGACGAGCCGATCTTCCTCGGCAACGGCCGCACCATCACGGTGTTCGGTTCCGAGCGCGCGCTGGCCCGCTACCTGGCCGACGACCACGAGCACGAGCTTGCCCGGGTGTCGACCTTCGGCGACGTGCAGACCGCCGCGGTCGACGGTTCACTCGAGGTGGAGGTGAGCGACGAGAACGTCTACGTGCTCACCGGCCTCGTGGAGGATCTGGCCGAGGGGCCGGAGGCCGTCGACATCGAACAGCTCGACCTGGCTGTCGAATTGTTCACCGACGCAGCCGATTACGCCGATGACGACAGCGTGGAACAGGCGCTTGCCGCGTCGAACCCGCTGGGTTGGTATGTCTCCTACCTGCTCAACCCGGACCCGAACCGGCTGGCCCCGAACCCGCCGTTCACGTCCGAGGCCCAGCAGTTCCGGGAACTGCAACGCGCGTTCGAAGCACGGCTGGTCAGCGAGTAGCAAGGCGAGAAGGGTGGCACCGAGGAGGTGCCACCCTTCTTCGTCATCCGACCAGGACCGCGTAGCGCGGTTTGATGATCTCGTCGATGATCTTCAGGCGATCGGGGAACGGGATGAACGCCGACTTCATGGCGTTGATGGTGAAGCGTTCCAGGTCGCTCCAGCCGTAGCCGAAGGTTTCCACCAGTTTGAGCATCTCCTGGCTCATGGTGGTGTCGCTCATCAGCCGGTTGTCGGTGTTGACGGTGACCCGGAACCGCAGCCGGGCCAGCAGGTCGAAGGGGTGCTTGTCGAGCGAGGGCACCGCACCGGTCTGCACGTTCGACGACGGGCACAGTTCCAGCGGAACCCGCATGTCACGCACATAGTTGGCGACGATCCCGAGCTGGGCGTCCTCGACGGCCCCGGGCACGCTGATGTCGTCGGTGATGCGGACACCGTGCCCGAGACGGTCGCACCCGCAGAAGGCGAGCGCCTCGTGGATCGACGGCAACCCGAACGCCTCCCCCGCGTGAATCGTGAAGTGCGCGTGGTTCACTCGCAGATATTCGAAGGCGTCCAGGTGCCGGGTGGGCGGGAACCCGGCCTCGGCCCCCGCGATGTCGAACCCACCGACCCCGCTGTCGCGGAAGCGCACCGTGAGCTCCGCGATCTCCCGGGAACGCGCGGCATGCCGCATGGCGGTGAGCAGACATGTCACCCGGATGATGTTGCCCTGCTCCGCCGCGATCGCCTCCCCCTCCCGAAACCCGGCAAGGGTGTGCTCGACCACCTCGTCGAGCGTGAGCCCCTTCTCCAGATGCTGCTCGGGCGCGAACCGCACCTCGGCGTAGACCACCCCGTCGGCGGCCAGATCGATGGCACATTCCCGAGCCACCCGCCGCAAACCCTCCGGCGTCTGCATCACCGCGACGGTGTGGGCGAACGTCTCGAGGTACAGCTCGAGCGACCCGCTGTCGGCGGCGTCCCGGAACCACGCCCCCAAACTCTCGGCATCCTGCGCGGGTAGTTGGTCGTAGCCGCACTCGGCGGCGAGCTCTAGCACCGTCTCCGGCCGCAGACCACCATCGAGATGGTCATGCAGCAAGGCTTTGGGTGCACGTCGGATCGAAGCAAGGTCGAGGGGCGCCGGTCCAGTCATATCCAAACGTTAGCCGTTCCGCCTCTCCGCGTCTTCAGGCCGGACTCAGGTGCGGGGGGACTTGCGTCGGCGGCCAGACGATGTCGGTGGCCGAGTGAGCCCGTACCCGGCGAGTTACCCATGTTCCCGCGAGATCAGTTGGCAGGTAAAGCCGCTCAGCCGACCCGCCCGAGATCCGACTCCCCCGACTCACTCGGCGATGGCGCGCAATGGACCCAGCGTTTGGTCCCAGGTAGCGCAGCCGCAATCGCCGTGACAATGAACAGCACGATCACCGACACCCAAGCCACCATCGGCGCGTCGGCGCCGACCATGAATGCCACCACGGCGCCCAGCAACGACCCGGTGAGTACCGACGTCCGTCCGCGCGGCTTTCGGCGGCCGAGCAGGCGGCCGCCGATCAGGTTCAGCACGCCGACCGGAGCGACGATCGCGGCCATGATCACCAGCAGCACGCCCGTGACGAGCCGGAAGTCCACCTGATCCGGTTCGATCGGCTCGTTCACCACCCTGACGGCGTCGAAAATCATCAGCCCGGCGATCGCGAACGCGATCAGCGCCGAGATGAAGGCGAGCACCCGCGCGACCGCCGCCGTCCGCCTTCCGTTGCCGCGGTCTCCCGCCCCGACCACCGACACAACGAACCTCCCGATCGTGGCCGTGCGGCCACGACTATTACCTCAATCGACCCGTCCCAGCACAAGCTCGCCGGGCTTGCTCTCCGGGGTGAGTTCGATCCCCACTGCACCGTCGAGTGCTTCCAACGCGCCCGCGAACGCTTCGGGGGTGTCCGTGTGCAGAGTGAACAAGGGCTGGCCGACCACAACCGAATCGCCCGGCTTGGCGTGCATCTCGACACCCGCACCCGCCTGGACCTGCTCGCCTTGCCGCGCACGCCCGGCACCGAGCCGCCAAGCGGCCAGGCCCACGCCCATCGCGTCGAGCCGCGTCAACACCCCGGCCGACTCGGCCCGCACCGTCTCGGTATGCCGCGCGGTCGGCAGCGGGGCATCGGGATCGCCGCCCTGTGCCTGGATCATCGTCCGCCAGTGATCCATCGCCCGGCCGTCGGCAAGCACCTCGGCCGGGTCGACGTGCAGTCCGGCCTGGGCAACCATCTCGCGTGCGAGGGCGAGCGTCAGTTCGACCACATCGGCGGGCCCACCTCCGGCCAGCACTTCGACCGACTCCGCGACCTCGAGCGCATTGCCTGCGGTCCGGCCGAGGGGGGTGTCCATCGCGGTCAGCAACGCGACGGTCTTCACTCCGGCATCCCGCCCGAGCTCGACCATCACGGCGGCCAGCTCGCGCGCCTCGTCGAGGGTCTTCAGGAACGCCCCGGTCCCGACTTTCACGTCGAGCACCAGCGCCGCGGTCCCTTCGGCGATCTTCTTGCTCATGATCGAACTCGCGATCAGCGGAATCGACTCGACCGTCCCGGTCACATCACGCAGCGCGTACAGCCTTTTGTCGGCGGGGGCGAGGTCGGCGCCCGCGGCGCAGATCACGGCACCGATCTCGGGGTCGGCGAGGATCTCGCGCATCCGGGGCACGGTGATGTCGGCCTGCCAGCCGGGGATCGACTCGAGCTTGTCCAGGGTGCCGCCGGTGTGGCCGAGGCCCCGCCCCGACAGCTGCGGCACCGCCGCGCCGCAGGCCGCCACGAGGGGCGCCAGCGGCAGGGTGATCTTGTCGCCGACGCCACCGGTCGAGTGCTTGTCGACGGTGGGCCGCGGCAGGTCGGTGAAATTCATCCGGCTCCCCGAGCCGATCATCGCCGCCGTCCACCGAGCGATCTCACGCCGGTTCATGCCACGCAGCAGGATGGCCATCGCGAGGGCCGACATCTGTTCGTCGGCCACGATCCCCCGGGTGAACGCGTCGACCACCCAGTCGATCTGCTCATCCGAGAGCTCGCCGCCATCCCGTTTGGCCCGAATGATCGATACCGCGTCCAGTGCCGTCATGCGGCCAGTCTGGCACGCGATATCGGCCGCGGCACTCCGCACACCGAGCGAGCCCCGGCCATACCTCCATCGGGTCGGAGCAGGACCCGCGCGTCGTTCGGGTCGGGCACTGGTCGACCGGTGCGATCAGCGCTGCCCGGCCGCCAGATCATCGGGCCCGAACGCGTACGGCAACAGCTCGCTCAGCGGTTTGGGCCCCTCGGCATGGTCCACGAGCAACTCACCCCCGCCGTGCTCGAACAGCAGCTGCCTACACCGCCCACACGGCATCAAGATTTCGCCACGGGAATCGCTCACCGATACCGCCACGAGGCGGCCCCCACCCGACCCGAATAAGTTACCGACGAGTACGCATTCGGCACACAGGGTTAGTCCATATGAGACATTTTCCACATTGCAACCGCTCACAATTCGACCGTCCGTCGTGAGAGCCGCAGCACCGACCGGGAAACCCGAGTACGGGGCATACGCGCTACCCATTACGCGAATTGCCATGTCGCGCAAGGTATTCCAGTCGATTTCGGACATCGCGAACCTCCAGCCGATACCGCCGAACATGTCCGCGCGGGGGCTCGGACACCAGTATTCGGCATCGAGAAAGGTAAACCTAACTCGGCCGATTCGTGCACAACGCACGGCACGCCGAATTAGTTCCGCGAAACAGAGAGGATTAGAGTCAGCCGAAGATCGGTTCAGGTTCCCGGCGGCGGGCCAGCGCTCGAGAATACAGCGCAGCCACCTGGGCATTTGCCTCTCCACGCAGCCGGCGTCGGATCTGTGACCGGGTCCATCAACGACGTTGGAGGCACCGCACTCTATGACCACGATAGAAGCTCCGGCTCCGGCCCAGCCGAAGCGGAAGACGCTGTACCGCGGCGACCCCGGCATGTGGTCCTGGGCGCTGCACCGGATCACCGGTGTCACGATCTTCTTCTTCCTCTTCGTGCACGTGCTGGACACGGCACTGGTTCGGGTGAACCCGAACACCTATGACGAAGCCATCGAGCTCTACAAGAACCCGCTGGTCGCGCTCATGGAGATGGGCCTCGTCGTCTGCGTCCTGTTCCACGCGCTCAACGGCGTCCGCGTCATCCTCGTCGACTTCTGGTCGCAGGGTCCGCGCTTCCAGAAGCAGATGCTCTGGGTCGTGCTGACCATCTGGATCCTGGTCTCCGCCGCGGGCGTCGGCCGCCAGTTCTTCTACCTGCTGACGGAGCACTGATATGTCTGCACCTGTCCTCGGCAAGTCCTACGACCGCCCCGCCAGCCTCGACGCCCCGCGCGCCCCCCGCGGCAAGGCCAACAGCAACTTCGAGAAGTACGCGTGGCTGTTCATGCGCATCTCGGGCCTGTTCCTGATCGTGCTGGTCATCGGCCACATGTTCATCATGCTGATGATCGACGGCGGCGTGAACCGGCTGAACTTCGCGTTCGTGGCCGGTCGCTGGTCCAGCCCGTTCTGGCAGTTCTGGGACCTGTCCATGCTGTGGCTGGCTCAGCTGCACGGCGGCAACGGTCTGCGCACCGTCATCGATGACTACTCCCGCAAGGACTCCACCCGGTTCTGGCTCAAGACCATCCTCGTGGTCTCGATGATCCTGGTGATGAGCGTGGGCACCTACGTCATCTTCACCTTCGACCCCAACATCACCGGTTAGGAACAGGCCACCTCGCATGAGTGAATCCCGTCCGATTCAGGAACATCGCTACGACGTGGTCATCGTCGGCGCCGGTGGCGCGGGCATGCGCGCGGCGATCGAGGCCGGTCCCCGGGCTCGTACCGCGGTCCTGACCAAGCTCTACCCGACGCGCAGCCACACCGGCGCGGCCCAGGGCGGCATGTGCGCCGCGCTGGCCAACGTCGAAGAAGACAACTGGGAATGGCACACCTTCGACACCGTCAAGGGTGGTGACTACCTGGTCGACCAGGACGCCGCGGAGATCATGGCCAAGGAGGCCATCGACGCGGTCATGGACCTGGAGAAGATGGGCCTGCCGTTCAACCGCACGCCCGAGGGCAAGATCGACCAGCGTCGCTTCGGTGGCCACACCCGTGACCACGGCAAGGCGCCCGTGCGTCGCGCGTGTTATGCCGCCGACCGCACCGGTCACATGATCCTGCAGACGCTCTACCAGAACTGCGTCAAGCACGACGTCGAGTTCTACAACGAGTTCTACGTGCTCGACCTGGTGATGACCGAGTCCGACCGTGGCCCCGTCGCCACCGGCGTCGTCGCCTACGAGTTGGCCACCGGCGAGATCCACGTCTTCCACGCGAAGTCGATCGTGTTCGCCACCGGCGGCTCGGGCCGTATGTACAAGACCACCTCGAACGCGCACACGCTGACCGGTGACGGCATGGCGATCGTGTTCCGCAAGGGCCTGCCGCTCGAGGACATGGAGTTCCACCAGTTCCACCCGACAGGCCTCGCGGGCCTGGGCATCCTCATCTCCGAGGCTGTTCGTGGTGAGGGTGGCATCCTGCGCAACGCCTCCGGCGAGCGCTTCATGGAGCGCTACGCCCCAACCATCAAGGACCTCGCGCCGCGTGACATCGTCGCCCGCTCGATGGTGCTCGAGGTGCTCGAAGGCCGTGGCGCCGGGCCGAACAAGGATTACGTCTACATCGACGTGACCCACCTCGGCGAGGACGTGCTCGAGGAGAAGCTGCCCGACATCACCGAGTTCGCGCGCACCTACCTGGGTGTGGACCCGGTGAAGGAGCTCGTGCCGGTCATGCCGACCTGCCACTACGTGATGGGCGGTATCCCCACCCGCATCCGTGGCGAGGTGCTGCGCAACAACACCGACGTGGTCCCCGGCCTCTACGCCGCCGGTGAGTGCGCCTGCGTGTCCGTGCACGGCGCGAACCGTCTCGGCACCAACTCGCTGCTCGACATCAACGTGTTCGGCCGTCGCGCCGGCATCGCGGCCGCCGAGTACGCCCAGCGCACCGAGTTCGTCGAGATGCCGGAGAACCCGGCGCAGATGGTGCAGGACTGGCTGGCGCTGATCCTGTCCGACCACGGCAACGAGCGCGTGGCCGACATCCGCACCGAACTGCAGTACACGATGGACATGAACGCCGCCGTGTTCCGCACCGAGGACACCCTCAAGCAGGCCCTCACCGATATCCACGCGCTCAAGGAGCGCTACACCCGGATCACGGTGCAGGACAAGGGCAAGCGCTACAACAGCGACCTGCTCGAGGCCGTCGAGCTGGGCTTCCTGCTCGAGCTGGCCGAGGTCACCGTCGTCGGCGCGCTCAACCGCAAGGAATCGCGTGGTGGCCACGCCCGCGAGGACTACCCGGATCGCGACGACGTGAACTTCATGCGGCACACCATGGCGTACAAGGAGGGCCCGGAGCTCATCTCCGAGATCCGCCTCGACTTCAAGCCGGTGGTGCAGACCCGCTACGAGCCGATGGAGCGTAAGTACTGATGACTGCTGTAGCAGAACCGACCACGCAGAAGCCCGCGCCCGTCCCCGAGGGCTCGGTCATGGTCACCGTGAAGGTGGCCCGGTTCAGCACCGAGAACGACAAGGGCGCGTACTGGGATTCGTTCCAGGTGCCGGTCCTGCCGACCGACCGCTTCCTCAACGTGCTGATCTACATCAAGTCCTACCTGGACGGCACCCTCACCTTCCGGCGTTCCTGCGCCCACGGTGTGTGCGGTTCCGACGCGATGCGGATCAACGGTGTGAACCGGCTGGCCTGCAAGGTCCTCATGAAGGACATGCTGCCCAAGGGCGACAAGACCCTCACCATGACCGTCGAGCCGATCCGCGGCCTGCCGGTGGAGAAGGACCTCGTCGTCGACATGGAACCGTTCTTCGACGCGTTCCGTGCCGTGAAGCCGTACCTGATCACCTCGGGTAACGAGCCGACCCGCGAGCGCATCCAGTCCCAGCACGACCGCGCCCGCTTCGACGACACCACCAAGTGCATCCTGTGCGCCTGCTGCACCACCTCCTGCCCCGTGTACTGGAGCGACGGCAGCTACTTCGGCCCGGCCGCGATCGTGAACGCCCACCGCTTCATCTTCGACAGCCGTGACGAAGGCGCCCGCGAGCGCCTCGACATCCTCAACGACGTCGAAGGCGTGTGGCGCTGCCGCACCACCTTCAACTGCACCGACGCGTGCCCCCGTGGCATCGAGGTCACCAAGGCCATCCAGGAAGTCAAGCGAGCCCTCCTCTTCGCCCGCTGACCTCCCCCGGTCCCTGCAAAAGGCCGCCTTCATCTTTCGATGGAGGCGGCCTTTGCTGTCACTCTTCCTGTGCGAGATGGGTTTTGGCGTCCTCGTAGGACCCGCTCGGGGCGGTGTCGTCCTTGGTGTACACCAGGTGCAGCACCCCGGTGCCGAAGGTGTCCGAGGAGAGCAGGCGGAGGGGAATCGTCGTCCCGTCCTCGAAGAGCCGCTCCCCTTTACCGACCACGATCGGGTGCACCAGCAGGTGCAGTTCGTCCAGCAGTCCCGCGGCCAGGAGTTGGCGCACCACCGATACCGAGCCGCTGATGGCGATATCGCCGCCCGACCCTTTCCTCAGCTCGGCCGCGGACGCGGTCAGGTCGCCGTCGAGGCGCTCGGAGTTGCGCCACGGGAAATCGCGGTCCTCGTGGGTCACCACCAGTTTGCGCGCGTCGCCGAGCTTCTTCGCGAACGGCGCGTCCGGTCCACCTTCGGCTTCGCGGCCGGGCCATGCGCCGGCGAAGCTGTCGTAGGTCACGCGGCCGAGCAGCAGTGTGTCGGCGCTGCCGAGCTGGGCGTCGACCGCGGCGCCCATGGCGTCGTCGAAGTAGGGGAAATGCCAGTCCTGCGGGTCGGCGATCACGCCGTCGAGAGACATGAACAGACCGGCGGTGATCTTCCTCATCGGTACTTCTCCTCGGTGAGCGGTGAGTGTGTCGATTACTACGACGGTGCGCGGCTACCGAACTAATCGCGGCGCGGAACTACTGCGCGGACGGGCTTGACGAAAGAATAGATAGCGCTACTATCCATAGTAGACAGTGCAACTATCTACTATGGAGTCGCCGTGATCGTCGTCGTTCTTCTCGTCTCGCTCCTGGGATTCCGGGCACTAGGAGCGCTCGGCGTCAGCCGGTTCGCCTCCTGGTCCGCGGCCGCCGCGCACGCACTGGCCGTCATGCTGATGATGACCGGTTCCGCTCACTTCATGCCGTCGAGCGTCACCGTGATGCCCAACTACGGCGACCTGGTGGCGATGGTGCCGTCGTTCGTTCCGTTCCCCGGGTTCATGGTGCTGTTCACCGGCGTGCTGGAACTGCTCGCGGCCGTCGGCCTGATCCTCACCCGGACGCGCCGGATCGCGGGCTGGGCACTGGTACCGCTGTTCGTGCTGCTGCTGCCCGCCAACATCTACGCGGCCGTCGAAAATGTCACCTTCGCAGGCGAACCCGCGTCTCCCCTGTGGCAGCGCGTCCCGGAACAGCTGCTGTACATCGGCTTTGCGATCTGGGCGACGGGTTCCCTCACTCCGGCCACCCGGGATCGCGTGTCCGCTCAGCGGTGATTACGCGAAGCCGGTTGTGCGGGCGAGGTCGGCGAGCATGGTGTCGAACATGACTTCGGGGTCGGTGAGGGGAATCGGGTAGTTGCCGAACACCTCTAGGGTGACGTGGCCGAACAAGCGAACCCAGGTCTGCACCATCACGTAGGTGACGCCGAGGTCCAATTTCTCGGCGGGGAACTTCTGGCCCGAATCCGAGAGCATGGCCAGCAGTTCGGTCTGGAAGTCGATGAGGTCGTCGCGGAGTTCGACGGGGATGGATTCGCCGGGCGGGGTGGCGATTTCGAAACTGGCCAGCAACCGGCCCGCAGCGGCGAGGAAGATCCGGCCGAAGGGCTCGTCGAAGCGGCGCAGCATGGCGCGGCTCGAGGTGGGCGAGGCGAACACAAGGGTGAATTCCCTGGGGTTGGCCAGCGCCCACCGCCGGAAACCCCGGCAGATCGCGAGGAACTGCACCGCGCCGTCGTCGGGCAGGTCCGCGATGCCCGACGACAGGAAGTCGCCGAGATCGGCACAGAATTCCACCCGCAACCGCTCGATCAGCTCGTCGCGGGAATCGTAGTGCCGGTACAGCGCGGGGGCGGTGACGCCGAGTTCGCGCGCGATGGCCCGCAGGGTGACCGCGTCGGGGCCGTGCTCGGCCAGCAGCGCCCGTGCGACCCGCCGGATATCGGTGTCGGCCACGACGGGCGCCCGGCCGCGTGCCTTGGTCGTCAACCGCCCACCCCCTCGCTGCTGTTCGGGCTCAAGAGTATTCGACTTCCCACCGCTTGATGCCGTTGAGCCAGCCGCTGCGCAGGCGCACCGGTTCGGCGACCTGACGCAGGTTCGGCATCGCGTCGGCAATGGCATTGAACATCAGGTCGATCTCCAGGCGGGCGAGATTCGCGCCGACACAGTAGTGGGTTCCGGTGCCACCGAACCCGACGTGCGGATTGGGGTTGCGCAGCACGTCGAACCGGAACGGGTCGGTGAAGGCGGTCTCGTCGAAATTGGCCGAGCTGTAGAACAATCCGAGACGCTGGCCCTTCTTGATCTGCTGTCCGCCCAGCTCGAGGTCGCGGGTCGCGGTGCGTTGGAAGGCGTGCACGGGGGTGGCCCAGCGCACGATCTCGTCGGGGGCGGTGCGTGGCCGCTGATCCTTGTAGATCTCCCACTGCTCGGGGTTGTCGACGAAGGCCTTCATGCCGTGGGTGATCGAGTTGCGGGTGGTCTCGTTGCCTGCCACCGCCAGCAGGATGACGAAGAAGGCGAACTCGTCGGAGCCGAGGTGCTCGCCGTCGACATCGGCGTTCACCAGCTGAGTCACGATGTCGGAGGCCGGACAACCGCGCCGCTGCTCGGCCATGTTCCAGGCGTAGCCCATCACCTCGGCGGTGGCGGTGTGGTGATTGCCCTCGAACTCCGGATCGTCGTAGGAGATCATCTGGTTGGTCCAGTCGAACAGCTTCATCCGGTCCTCCTGCGGCACGCCGAGCAGTTCGGCGATGGCCTGCAGGGGCAGCTCGCACGCGACCTGCTGCACGAAATCACCCCGACCGGATTTCTTCGCCTCCCAGACGATGCGTTCGGCCCGTTCGGTGAGCGCGGCCCGCAGGTTCTCCACCGCGCGAGGGGTGAATCCCTTGGACACGATGCGCCGGATCTTGGTGTGCTGCGGCGGATCCAGGTTCAGCATGAGCATGTTGCCGAGCATGTCGATCTGCTCACGGGTGGTTTCCTCGTTGAACCGGATGATGGCGGTGTTCTCGTGCGACGAGAAGTCCTCGGGGTTCTTCGAGATCTCCTTGATGTCGGCTAGCGTCGACACCACCCAGTAGCCGCCGTCGTCGAAGCCGCTCGCCCGGTCGGACTGCGCGCACCACCAGACCGGCGCCGTGCGCCGCAGTTGCGCGAACTCCTCGATCGGCAGGCGTTGCGCGAGCAGGTCGGGATCGGTGAAATCGAATCCCGCGGGGATATCGGTGCTGGTCACGGTGTCTCCTTCGGCTGACTCCAGAACGTGATGTAGAACACGTTCTGATCGATGAAACCACGCCGCACCCATTTGTGAACAGGTTTTAGTAATACCTGTTTATGAAACCTGGTCGGCAAGATGGCGCGAATCCGTGCGCGCGCCGACTCCGCTGGGCAAGATGGCGGCGTGGACTTGCCGTACCTGCGAGCCAACCCGCACCTGCTGCCGACCTTCCTCGCGCATCAGCGCCTGCGCACCACCCCGGTCGGCGGTGGGTCGATCGCGGTGGCCGAGCGCATCGGCCTCGACGACGGCACCCAACTGTTCCTCAAAACCTGGCCCGGCGGGATCTCGGCCGCGCCCACCGACGGCGCCCCGGCGGCCGCCCCGCCGGGATTCTTCGCAGCCGAAGCACGCGGTCTGCGCCGGCTGCGGGAGGCGGGCGGTGTCGCGATCCCCGAGGTCTACGCCGTCTCCGACGACCTGCTGCTCATGGAATGGGTCGACCACGCCGAACCCTCCCCGGCCGCCGCCGAACGATTCGGCGCGGGGCTCGCTCGGCTGCACAACGCCGGTGCGGCCGAATTCGGCGCTCCAGTCGACGGTTTCCTCGGGAGCCTGCCGCAGGACAACACCCCCGGCCACGACTGGCCGAGCTGGTTCCAGGAACGCCGAATCCTTCCGTTCCTGCGGCTCGCCGTCGATGCGGGCGCACTCGACCCGGCCGATGCCACCACCGTCGAGTCGATCCACCTCGAAGCCCCCGCCGAACCGCCGTCCCGGATCCACGGTGACCTGTGGCCCGGCAACATCCTCTGGGGCCCGTCCGACACCCCATGGCTGATCGATCCCGCCGCGCACGGTGGCCACCGCGAAACCGACCTGGCCACGCTCTTCCTCTTCGGCGGCGCGCCCCACCTCTCCCGAATCACCGCCGCGTACAACGAAATCCATCAGCTCGAGGCGGGCTGGCAGGAGCGCATCCCACTCCATCAACTTCCCCTGCTCCTGGTTCACGCCGTCCTGTTCGGCCGCTCCTATCGCGCCGCCGTCCTCGACGCGGCCGCCCGGTATCGATAGGCCGCACTCGGCACCAACAGGTCCTGAACCAGGGCTTACAAATTTACGTTCCGCGTAACGATTCGATGTCGGGACGCTCGAGCGGTCGTCGCAGAACTGGTCATGTGACCAAACTGCCTCATGTTCAAACGATTGACGCTCGCCGCGGTCTGTGGCGCAGCCGCCCTCCTGCCCGTCGCCGTCCCCGCGGATGCGGCGCCGAAGTCCGATCCGAAGATCGCCTCCTACAACGTCTTCATGCTCGCCGAGGCCCTCTACCCGAACTGGGGGCAGGAGCAGCGCGCCGACCTCATCGCGCAGCAGAACGTCCTCGCAGGGCAGGATGTCGTGGTTCTCCAAGAGCTGTTCCACAACGAGGCGGGCGACCAGTTGCTGAACAACCTGAAGCGGGACTTCCCGAATCAGACGCCGGTGGTCGGCCGCACCCGCTCCGGTTGGGATGCCACCCAGGGCTCGTACTCGGCAACCACACCCGAGGACGGCGGTGTCGCGATCGCGAGCCGGTGGCCGATCAGCCGCAAGGTGCAGTTCGTGTACAAGGACGCGTGTGGTGCGGACTGGTTCTCCAACAAGGGTTTCGCGTATGTGAAGCTCGCCGCGCCCGGCGGTCCGGTGCACGTGATCGGCACGCACATGCAGTCCGAGGACGACGGGTGCAGCTCGGGCCAGCCCGGTCAGGTGCGGGCGAAGCAGCGCGCACAGATCAAGGCCTTCCTCGCGGCGGAGCGGATTCCGGCCGATGAGCCGGTATATGTCGCGGGCGATATGAACGTGATCGAATCCAGTCCCGAATACGGTGCCATGCTGGCCGATCTCGCTGCCGTAGGCCCCCAGCACACCGGTCACGCCTTCTCCTGGGACTGCGCGGACAACTCGGTCTGCCGCGACCAGTACGGCCCCGAATACGCCTCGGAGCACCTCGATTACGTGCTCCCCATCAAGGGCCACTCCGTGCCCGACCGCTACGTCAACGAAACCCGCCGAGCCAAGAGCCCGAGCTGGAGCGTCACCGCCGACGGCACCACCTACACCTACACCGACTACAGCGACCACTACCCGGTCTTCGGCTACACCGGCTGACGCGGCGAAGACTGTTACGGATACGGCGCGGCCGTTGCCCAGTTCTCGCCCGCTATGACGACGTGGTCGAGGTAGCGGAGGCCGACTGTGGCGGCGGCCTGGTAGAGGAGGGTGCTGGCTCGGCGGTCGTCGGGGCTGGGGGTGGGGTCGCCGGAGGGGTGGTTGTGGACTACGGCGAAAGCCCGGCCGTCGTGGCGCAGGACGGTGTTGAGGATTTCGCGGACGGGGACCGCGACGTGGTCGATGGCGCCCTCGGCGACGAAAACCCGGTGGCGCAGGCGGTTCTGGGTGTCGCAGATCAGGACGAGCAGGCGTTCCACGCGGGCGCCCGCGAACAGCGGGGCGGCGGCGCGTGCGATGTCGTCGGGTGCGGTGAGCCTCGGTACCGGTTCGCTGGTTCGTGAACGGGTGCCGAGGTGGAACGCGGCGATCACGGCGGCGGCCTTGGCCGGGCCGATCCCGGCCTGCGATGCCAGCTCCTCGGGGCGGGCGGCGGCGAGTTCGGCAAGGCCGCCGTATTCGGCGAGCAGGTGGGCGGCGAGTTCGAGTGCGGATTGCCCGCGCGTGCCCTGACCGAGCAGCAGCGCGAGCAATTCGGTGTCGGTGAGCACGTGTGGGCCGAGCGCGAGCAAACGCTCACGCGGGCGCTGGGCGACGGGCAGATTCGCGATCGGTACCGACACATTCCCCCCTACGTCATCGGTGACGAGACCGATACTCGCAGAGGGCACCGACAGGTTCGGCTATCGCTCAGCCACCGCGGGCGAATCCGTGTCGATATCGTGTGGTTCCGGACTGAACACCGAATCGGCCATCAGCCGTTCGAGGTTGCGCAGCTGGCGCTCGTGCACGACGATCCGCCGCAATGCCTCGTTGACGGTGGTGTTGCTGTCGGCCGTGCCCATGATCTCGGCGGCGGCATCCAGCAGTTCTTGATCGAGATCTATCCGCAGGCTTCGCAAGCATCCTCCTCGGGTACAAACGCAATCTTGCGCGATGCGCGGTCGGCGCGTCCGCCGTTTCACCGCGTCGTTACCGAATTCGGGCGGGCGAACTGTGCAGTTTGCGTAGTTGCGCACCGGTGTGTTGTCGCGACGCGCCAGCGGTGCTTGCCTTGAGGCATGTTCACCGAGGCCCAGCTGTATTCGCCGGTGACGCGCGAGCGCGACGGCGACGTCACTGTGCACCTGAGTGACGACCACCCCGGCGTCGACGACGAGCACTACCGCACCAGGCGCAATGCCATCGCCGCGCTCGCCCTCGACTACCAGCCGGGCAAACCCGTCCCGCGCATCGACTACACCGACGACGAGCAGCGGGTCTGGCGGATCGCCTCGGCCGAGCTCGCCCGCAAGCACGAGGTGTACGCCTGCCGAGAGGTGCGCGAGGCGGCCGCCCGGCTCGCCCTGCCGCGCGACCACATCCCCCAGCTCGACGACGTCTCACGGCTGCTGCATCCGCTCACCGGTTTCCGGTACGTACCCGCCGCCGGGCTTGTCCCGCTGCGCGAGTTCTTCGGTTCGTTCGTGGACCGCACCTTCCATTCCACCCAGTACATCCGTCACCATTCGGCCCCGCTGTACACGCCGGAACCCGATGCGATCCACGAGATCATCGGGCACGCCAACCAGCTGGCGAGTCCGCGCTTCGCGAGTCTGTACGAGACCGTCGGCGCGGCGGTCGGACGGCTGGAGACCGATGCCGCGCTGAAGTTCCTCGCCGACGTGTTCTGGTTCTCGCTGGAATTCGGCGTGGTTCGCGAAGACGGAGAGATCCGTTGTTACGGT
The DNA here is from genome assembly GCF_040655475.1 of Nocardia sp. NPDC050413. Taxonomy (NCBI): domain Bacteria; kingdom Bacillati; phylum Actinomycetota; class Actinomycetes; order Mycobacteriales; family Nocardiaceae; genus Nocardia; species Nocardia sp. NPDC050413. The sequence goes on from NZ_JBFAJZ010000003.1 coordinate 159,242, forward strand.
GCGGGTTTGCTGTCGTCCTACGGCGAGATCGACGAATTCCGCCAGGCGACGCTGCGCCCGCTCGACGTGGCGCAGATGGGCACCATCAGCTACGACATCACCCATTACCAGCCGGTGCTGTTCTGTGCCGATTCGGTGGATCAGCTCGTGGACGTGCTCGGCGAATTCTTCGCGACCATGGACGACGACACCCCGGCCCGGCTCGGCGGCCGTGCTCACCCCGCCGCGTAGTCGGCTGTAAACCGTTGGCGCAGAATATACTTGGCAATTCCGATGCGTCTCACATAATGGGACCAGGGTGCGCGCGGGCAAAGTCGCGGCGGTAGGTTCGACCCGTTCTTCAAGCTTTGCGAAAGGGTCGGGTAGACCGAATATGACTGTGGACGTGACTGATACGCGCGACGATCAGAATCCCGAGCCGGAGGCCCCGCTGTGGCTGCAGGGCCGCGAGGCGGTGATCGCCGCGGCGACCCCCGACCAGTGGCGCGGCAACGTTCCCGACTACGAACTGAGCCACGAGGTGATCCCCCGCGAGCGCGTCGCCCAGCACGCGCCCGGTTCGCTCGAGGCCATCGTCGAGGACCTGGTGAAGGTCTTCGAGATGGAGGTCTCGCACAAGGCCGACCCCGCCACCTGGCTGTCGGTGGTCGCCGAGCAGTACCGCGGCCGGGTCAACGGCGGTGTGTGGCAGGACGCGGAGGAATTCGCGCGGATCGGCAGCTACAACATCCTGATCGGCGACAACCCGTACTACGAGTCGGCGAACGAGACCTTCGAGTCCTCGCACAAGATCTTCCACACGGCCTTCCCCGGTGGCTTCTTCTGGGAGGTGCTCGAGGTGCTGTCGGGCCCGCCGACGGTGAGCTTCCGCTGGCGGCACTGGGGCAAGTACGACGGCGAGTACAAGGGCCACCAGCCCACCGGTGAGCAGATCGAGATGTACGGCGTGACCATCGCCCGCGTCACCGAGGACCTGCGCATCGTCGAGCTCGAGCACTTCTACGACAACAATCAGCTGCTCGGCCCGCTGGCGCACGGCTGCCCCGTGCAGCACGGCAAGGCCGACTAGGAGCTCGCGGGCCTGTCGTCGTCGAACGGCAGGCCCGCCTCGAGCAGGTCGAGGGCATGGCCGACCTTGGCGGCGTCCACCGGTCCGGTGGTGACGATGCCGAGCATCGCCCCGACCATCGCCCCCGCCGCCACCCGGACCTCGAAGTCGTCGACCGGGCGGCCGGTGTAGTCGGCGAGCAACTGGGCGGCCAGGTCGATGCTTCGCTGGAATTCCAGGCCGATCGCCGAGCGCAGTTCCGGCAGGTGGTAGAGCAGTTTCTGCCGTTGTTGTTCGAAGGCGGCATCCTCGGCCGACATCGACGCGTACACCGCCTCGGTGGCCCGGCGGACCGCGGTGAGCGGGTTCTGGCCCCGTGGTTGCGCCGCCAGCGCCTCGATCATCAGCGCGTCCTGGTCGTCGGCCATGACGAGCTGTTCCTTGGTCGGGAAGTAGCGGAAGAAGGTGCTCGGGGAGACCTCGGCGGCCGCGGCGATCTGTTCGACGGTCGTCTCGGTGTAGCCCTGCTCCCGGAACAGGCGGAACGCCTCGAGCCGGATGGTTCGGCGGGTCCGCTCCTTCTTCCGCGCGCGCAACGACGTCTCAACCGACATGCAGCGATTCTGCCGCATCGTCGGCTGTCACGGCGTGGCGCCGCCCGAAGGCCAGCGCCACCAGGACAGCCGCGAGCAGGCATCCCACCGCGCACACACCGAGCATGGTGTCCATGCCGAGCACGAAGGCGTGCCGCACCTCCTGCAGCGCGACGGGGTCGTGTGCGGTCGCGGTGACTCCCGCATTGACTCCGTCGGAGATCGGCGGCCGGTTCAGCTCGCCGAGATCGGCGCGGTAGACGGTGGCGAGCACGGTGCCGAGCACGGCGACACCGATCGTGCCACCCGCCTGCCGAAGTGCCTGCAGCAGAGCCGAACCCGAGCCTGATCGCGCGGTGTCGAGCTCGCTCATCGCCAACCCCATGGCCGCGGGCATCACCATTCCCATGCCCGCGCCGAGGACCGTCGTCCACGTGGCGGTGAGTCCGTAACCGCTGTCGACGCGGGTGAGCGCGCCGAGACCGATGCCGGCCGCGAGCACGAGGAACCCGGCGACGAGCACCGGCCGGATACCCCAGCGAGGCAACAGCAGATCCACCAGCCTGCTGCCGATCACCAGCCCGCCGATCATCGGCAGCAACCGTAGTCCGCTGCCGAGCGCGTCGACGCCGAGGACGGCCTGGAAGTACTGCGGCACGGTGAAGAACATGCCGAACATGGCGAAGCTGACCATCAGCGAAATGGCTGTGCCCCAGCGGAATCCGGACGACGCGAACAGGGCCGTATCGATGAGCGGGTGCGCGGCCCTCCGCTGCCACCACCCGAACACGGCGAGCGCACCGAGACCCGCGACGATCATCGCCCAGGCCGCCGCCTCACCCCATCCGTATTCGCCGATCCGGATGAAACCGTAAGTGAGTCCGAGCATTCCGAGCGCCGCCAGCACGGCACCGGGCAGGTCGATGCGAAAGGCCTTGTCGCCGCGCGATTCCGGAACGAGAAAGATGACCGCGAGGGTACCGAGGATCACCAGCGGCACATTGATGAGGAAGACCGAACCCCACCAGTAATTGCGCAGCAGCCAACCACCGACGACCGGGCCGAGCGGCAACCCGAGGGCGGTCGAGGTGACCCACACCGTGAGCGCGCGCTGGCGTTGCCCCTGGTCGCTGAACAGCACCGGGATCACCGCCATCGACAGCGGCATCATCGCCGCCGCGGCGACACCGAGCACCACGCGCGCGGCGATGAGCTGCCCGGCGGTGGTCGCGAAGGCACAGCCCAGCGAGGCGAGGCCGAACAGCACGAGGGCGCACAGCAGGACCTTCTTACGCCCGTAGCGGTCCCCGAGTGCGCCCGCGGGCAGCATCAGCGCGGCGAGGGCGAGGGTGTAGGCGCTGCTGAACCATTGCAGCGCAGCGGTATTCGCGTCGAGGTCGACGGCGAGGGTGGGAATGGCCACCGTCAGCACGGTGACGTCGAGTCCGATGGTGAGCATCGCCACGGCGAGCGCTCCGAGCGCCAGCCAGCGGCGGGTGTCGTCGGTCCGCATATCTCCTCCAATAATGAGAGCTACTGTCATTTGCTAGTAACTCTCATTTAGAGGTGGGTGTCAATAGGCGCATGGGCTCGACGGGAAATCGGCGTGTCGGCTCGCTAGGCTCTGCGCTGATGAAGATCCGCGAACACGGCGTGCGCGCCGCCTGCATCCTCGGCGCCGCCGCCACCGCGGCCGCTCTCACGCTCGGTCCCGCACAGGCCCAGCCCAGCCCCACCGGCTCGACCACCACCACACCGTTCACCACGCCGAACACCGACGGCTGCCCGCAGAAGACCAGGCCACCGGCCCCGATCGACTCCTCGGAGGTCCCGGCGCCGGGCGAATCGGCGCCCGCCGAACTGCCGGTTCCCGGCAAGCCGATCGGCGGCGACCGGCTCGGCGAATGCGGCGTGGTGCTGCCGGTCGGGGCAGCACCGCTGCCCGCCGACATCTCGGCGACCGCGTGGATGGTGTCGGACCTCGACACCGGACGCGTGCTGGCCGCCAAGGACCCGCACGGCCGCTATCGCCCCGCCAGCACCATCAAGGTGGCACTGGCCATCGTCGCCCTGCGCACCCTCGATCTGGACAAGGTGGTGGTCGGCACCCAAGCCGACGCCGATGTGGACGGCACCCGCGTCGGCATCGGGCCCGGCGGCCGCTACACCAACCGTCAGCTCATGCAGGCCCTCATCATGTGCTCCGGCAACGACGCCGCACACGCCATCGCCACCCAGCTCGGTGGCGACAAGGCGGCGGTGGCGAAGATGAACGACCTCGCGAAGTCCTTGCGCGCCATGGACACTCGCGCGGCCACGCCGTCGGGCCTCGACGGCCCCGGGATGAGCACCTCGGCCTACGACCTGTCGGTGCTGTTTAGGGAGGCGATGTCGATCCCGCTGTTCGCCGAGTTCATCCACACCGAACAGGTCGACTTCCCCGGCTACCCCGCCGACCCGAAGATCCCCGGCGACGAGGACCACCCCGGCTTCCCCATCGGCAACGACAACCAGCTGCTCTACAACTACCCCGGCGCCATCGGCGGCAAGACCGGCTTCACCGACGACGCCCGCCAGACCTTCGTGGCCGCCGCCGAACGCGACGGACACCGCCTCGTGGTCACCCTGTTGCAGGCCGACGTGCGCCCCATCCGCCCCTGGGAGCAGGCCGCACGCCTGCTCGACTACGGCTTCGCCCTCGACTCCGACGCGCGCATCGGCAAGCTCCCCGAAGTGGGCGACGACATGATCCAGCCGAGCGTCCCGCTCGCCTCACCCCCGCCGCGCGCCGACGGCAGCCGGCCGGAGATCTCGCGGTCCGCCCACGAAGGGGCGCGCATCGCCGCGCTCGTCGCGGGCCCGGTCCTGATCCTCACCCTGCTGTTCCTGGCCCGCCGCGCCTGGCGCAGTCGCTGAGCTACCGGCGGCGACCGAACACGACGAGGGCCAGGGCGGCGAGCGCGCCCGCGCCGAAGGCGGCCGCACCGGCACCGGTGGACAGGTTCTTGTCGACCACGCGCGGCTGGATGACGACCGGGGCGGGCGGGGCGATCTCGGTGTGGTCGTTGTCCGACGAGGTCGCCGCCCACGCGGTGGCGAACAGCAGGATGCGGAAGGTGATGTAGCTGAAGACCATCAGACCGATGATCGAACCGAAGGTGGCGCCCGCCGGGCTCGACAGCACCATCCGCAGGTAGATGGCGCCGACGAACTTGAAGATCTCGAATGCCACCGCGGCGATGGCCGCCGCCTTCGCCGCGCTGCGCAGCGACACCGGTTCGCGCGGTAGCCGGGCGATCACCCAGGCGAACACCGCCCAGGAGGCGATCATCCCCAGCGCGATGGACACGATCGACAACACCACCGACGCGCCGGGGACACCGTCGAGGCCAAAGGTTTTCAGCAGCTTCGCGGCGAGTCCGCTGTTGGCGACCGTCGACAGTCCGAGCGACACGACGAGGGCGAGGAACAGGCCGAACAGCGCGCCGAGATCGGACAGCTTCTCCCGCCACCACGGCTTGTCGGGAGTCTGGGTCTCCCACTGCTCGGTGAGCGCCGCACGCAGGTTCGCGATCCAGCCGAGACCGGTGTAGAGACCGGTCAGCAGACCGAGCACACCGACGGTGCCGCGCGAATCGACCGCCTGCTTGATGAGGTCGTTGATCTGCTCACCGAAGGCACCGGGTACCTTCTCGATCACCTTGCCCTGCAATTCGTTCAGCAGGTCCGGTTGCCCGGCGAGAATGAAACCCGCGATCGAGAACGCGACCATCAGCAGCGGAAACAGCGAAAGCACAGTGAAATACGTGATGCCCGCGGCGTAGTAGTCACCGCGCTGACGCTGGAACCGCCCACCGGCCCGGACCAGATGGTCCAGCCAAGGCCTGCTCTTGACCTGCTTCTCGACAGTGGCCGAGATGTTGTCGATCAACTGCATGACACGCGCCCCTCTTCAGCCGAAACCTCAGGTGCGCACCGGGTCAGCGAGCGAGGAAGCCGACCCGGTCGTACACCTGGGCAAGTGTGTTGCCTGCGATCTCACGCGCCCGCTCGGCCCCGGAAGCCAGGATCCGGTCCAGCTCTGCCTGATCCGACAGATAGTCCTTCACCTTCTTCTGCACGGGCGTCACGAATTCGACCAGCGCGTCGGCCACTTCGGCCTTGAGCTCACCGTAGCCTTTACCCGCGAAATTCTGTTCCAAGCTGACGATCGGGGTTTCGGTGAGCGAGCTGAGGATCACCAGCAGGTTGCTCACGCCCGGCTTGGTGTCGGGGTCGTAGACGATCTCGCGGCCGGTGTCGGTGACGGCCGAGCGCACCTTCTTCGCGGTGACCTTCGGATCGTCGAGCAGATTGACGAGCCCGGCGTCGCTGGCCGCGGACTTGCTCATCTTCGCGGTCGGATCCTGCAGGTCGTAGATCTTGGCGGTGCCCTTCACGATGTGCGGCTCGGGCACGACGAAGGTCTTCTTGAAGCGAGTGTTGAAGCGCTGGGCCAGGTTTCGGGTGAGCTCGAGGTGCTGGCGCTGATCCTCGCCGACGGGCACCTGGTGCGGACGGTAGAGCAGGATGTCGGCGGCCATCAGCACCGGGTAGGTGAACAGGCCGACGGTCGCGTTCTCGGCGCCCTGCTTGGCGGACTTGTCCTTGAACTGCGTCATCCGGCCCGCCTCGCCGAAACCGGTGATGCAGCTGAGCACCCACGACAGTTCGGCGTGCTCGGGCACCTGGCTCTGCACGAACAGGGTCGACTTCTCGGGGTCGATGCCGAGGGCGAGCAGCTGGGCGACAGCGGCTTTGGTGCGCGCGCGCAGCGCCTTCGGATCCTGGCTGACGGTGATGGCGTGCAGGTCGGGGATGAAGTACAGCGCGTCGTAGTCGTCCTGCATCGTCACCCAGTACTGCAGCGCACCCAGGTAGTTGCCGAGGTGGAAGGAGTCGCTGGTGGGCTGGATGCCCGACAGCACCCGCTGCTTACGTTCGGCCGTCGCGGCCGGGGCAGGACTGGACATGCCCCCAATCTTTCCACGCCGCTCAAACTGATTTGTCTGGCGGTGCTCCCGAGGGCCCTGCGTGGTTACGCTGCGCTACCGCCTCCGGGCCCGCCGGTCGCACCGCAATTTCGCTGCACCCAGTTGCGCGGATCGACGCCCGGCATGCTCGGCTTCCCCTGCCGGATCATGTGCTGTTCGCGGCGGGCGAGCAGCTGATAGGACGGGGTGCTCCGGCCGGCGAGCGCACCGGCGAGCACGCGCGGCGCCAGCGGCGGTGCGAGGTGCGCGGTGCGAATGCTGCGGCACAGGGCGCGGTGTGCGAGTTCGTCGGCGAGGTCCCACTCGATGCCGTACATCCGCCGGATACGCGGGGGCAGACTGCCCTGGACCAGCAGATACAGCGCGCTGCCGACCTGTTCGACGGGTGGGCGCAACCGGTAGGCCTTGCGATGACCGGCCAGGTAGGAGCCGACCAGCTCGGCTTCGTCGGTGAGGAACGGTTCGGCCGAGTCGAGGTAGGCGTCGAAGTAACGACGGAAGGCCGGGTAGTCGGCGGGGGCGGCCTCGCGTGGCATGCCGAACAGCTCACCCCAGCGCACGTAGTCCTGATAGAGGTCCTCGCGTTCGGTCGGGGCGAGTTCGCGGACCAGCCGGTCGTACATCACCTCGGCGGAATCGAAGGTGAAGGCCATGGTCATGAACATCAGGTGCGGGTCGAGGGCCGCGTAGGCAGTGCCCGCCCGGTGGTGCGGACCCGCATCCTCGGGCAGCGCGCCGACCACCCGCTCGTGCTTGCGCCGGGTGAAGGCGAGCGCCCGGTCGGCCTCGGCCTTGCTGCCGAGGAAGACCGATTCGAACAGGGCGCCGGTGACAGCCAGCCGCGTGTAGGGGGTCGCCCGATGGGCCGTGTGCTCGCTGGTCCCGACGAACAGCAGCGGGTGGACCGCGCCGATGACCAGGGCGCGCAGACCGTAGGTGACGCCGACCGCGCGCTTGCTCATCACCCTGCGAATCATCGAATCGTCGGCGAAATATCCGGGTTCGCCCTGCCGTGCGGCCATGTCGCGCCTCCTCGTCGAGTGCATCTGGCAATAGAATCCTCCAGAATTGGTAATCTGGCAAGAGTCTCTACCAAAACACCCGCGAACGGACGGTGGCAGCACAATGGAGCCCGTGGCTGCACAACGGACATACGGGGGCGTCTCCGCCGAACAACGCCAGGCGCAGCGCCGCACAGCGCTGCTGGACGCGGCGCTCGACATCCTCGCCGAGGACGGGCAGGCCAAACTCACCGTCGCGGGGCTGTGTGCCCGCGCCGGCCTCAACGAGCGCTACTACTACGAGAACTTCGAACGACGCGAGAGCGTGCTCGAAGCACTGCTCGATCGCATCGCCGAGGAACTGGCCGCCGCCATCATGGCGGCCCTGGCCGGTGCGCCGCCCGACAGCCGCGCCCAGGCGCACGCGGCGATCGAGGCGGGCGTGGCGGTTCTGCTCGACGACCCACGCAAGGCCCGCGCCGCGCTCATCGCCGGCATGGCCACGCCCGAACTCCGCGCGCGCACCGCGCGAACGGTTCGCGCGTTCGCCCGGCTCGTCGCCGCCGAGGGCACCGGCTTCTACGGCGGCGACGTACCGCAGAACCTGGTCGATTTCCGGGCGATCTACCTGGTCGGCGGCCTGACCCAGACCCTGACGACGTGGCTCGCGGGCGATCTCGACCTGACCCGCGCGGAACTGATCGACCAGATCACCGACGTCTTCGTACTACTCGGCGACGACCTGGCCGGCCGCTATCGCTAGGACCCGCCGACCGGGTTCACACGCCGCGCTTCATTCCCAAGCGCAGTTTGGGCCGAAGCTGTAGCACGGCTCCGACGATCCGCTGGCCAGCCAGCCGATCGCGTAGCCCAACACCGAGTTGATGTCCTGATTCAGCAGCCCCGATCCGCTGTCGGCGACCGGTTGCGCGATGGCCTGCTGGGCGCTCGCGGGCCCGGTCGGCACGCACGTGTCGAGCATGATGCCGTCGCACGGCTGCGAGGACCCGAGTCCGAGTGCCTGAAGCAGGGCAACACCGGGGAAATCCTCGGTGGACCCGACCGCGGGGCCCGCTACCGGCGCCACCGCCGCACCGGCCGCCGCGATTCCGGGGCCCGCCGCCATGATCGCGGCCACAACGCCCGCACTCGCCAGTACTCGCTTCATCGTGTTCTCCTCACCGGCGGCCTCGAATCGGCCGCACCGGCGGCAACGTTAAGCGGGCCGATCAGCAGGCGGGAGACGCCAATTCCCTCGGCATCATCCGCTGATCGCTACCGCACCGAAGGTAACCGGGTCGCCTTGCAGGACAACCCGGAACACCACATCGCGGCGCGACCAGTAGGCGGCGCAGTCGCGCATGGCAGCCTCGAACCAGGCGCGTTCGGTGGGCTCGTCGGCGAGCAGGTCGTCGGCGGTGCGGACCACCACGACGTAACCGGGTGCGTCGCCGACGAAATCGTCGAGGTCGCGCAGGCATTCGTCGAAGGCGTCCTTGTTCGCGCCGAAGTAGTACGGGAACTGGAAGGCGGCCGCGAACTCGTCGAACAGGGTGGTGACATCGCGCATCTTGGTGCCGCGCAGTTCGCGCACGCGGTAGTCGGCGGGGGCGTCGTAGCGGATGGCGCTGAACTGGTTGGCATCCACCGCCATGGCGCCGAGCACCGGTGCGTCGACCGCTGCGGGCGCGTCGGCGGGTGGGCGGGCAAGGAACTGCGACAGCGTCATCGGCATCAGCGCATCCTCGTGAACGTTTCGTAGTGGTCACCGGTGTACCAGGCGCTGCCGTCGCTGCCGGTGACGATGCGTTCCGCGTCGCGACCCCGGTTGCGCTGCTTGGGATTCACATCCCACTCCTGATACTTCACCGGATTGCCCGCCGAATCCTTGGGCGGCAGTTTGGTTCCCCGGTTCATGAACTGCTCGCCACCCTTGGTGCCGGGCGCGTTCGCCGAATCCGGCCAGCGCCCCGCATCGATCTCGACGAGCGTGGCGTAGGCCCGATCCGGCACCCCCGCCACCTTCGTGACCGGCGCCGCCGACGGATTCGCCGACGGTTTCGCCGCAGGTGCCGCGGGTTTCGGCGCGGTCGACGACGCGACCGCGCGGGTGGTGGTCGCCGCCGTAGTCGTATCCGAACCACGACCACCGAACAGCGTCAGACCGAGCGCGGCGAGGACAAGGACGAGTCCGCCGAGCAGACCGAGAGTTTTCCGTGAGATGTTCATCGGTATTGCACAGTAACCGGCGCGTGGTCGGACCAGCGCTGGTCGTAGGCGGCGGCGCGTTCGACGACGGCCTGCTTGGCGCGGCCGGTGAGTTCCCCTCGGGCGAGCTGGTAGTCGATGCGCCAGCCGGAGTCGTTGTCGAAGGCGCGGCCGCGGTAGGACCACCAGCTGTACGGGCCCGCGACATCGGGGTGCAGGGCGCGGACCACGTCGACGTAGCCCGCGGCGAGCAGTTCGGCGATCCAGGCGCGTTCCTCGGGCAGGAAGCCCGCCGACTTCTGGTTGCCCTTCCAGTTCTTCAGGTCCACCTCGGCGGGCGCGATGTTCCAGTCACCGCTCACCACGAACTCGCCGGTCCTGGCCTTCAGGTAGGCGCCGAGTTCGGCCATGAAGCGGTACTTCTCGTCCTGCTTGGGTGTGTTCTCCTCGCCCGAATGCACGTACACACTCGCCACGGTGAGTTCGCCGAAGTCGGCCTCGAGGTAGCGCCCCGACGCGGCGAACTCGGTGCTGCCGAAGCCGATCCGCACCGCGTCGGGCGCGCGCCGCGACAGGATGCCGACACCCGCGCGGCCCTTCGACTCCGGTTCGGCGTGGGTGAGCACCCACCCGGCCGCGAGTGCGGGAGCCAGCGCGGCGGCGGTTTGCGCGTCGGTGGCCCTGGTCTCCTGCAGGCAGACGATGTCGGCTTCGGTGGCGTCGAGCCAGGCGAGCATGCCTTTGGTCGCCGCCGCGCGGACGCCGTTGACGTTCACGGTCGAGAGAATGATTGCCACGCGTAGGACGGTACATCGGCGGGTATTCCCCCACGTGTAGGGGAACAACCCGGCGGCGCGAACGTTGTGATCGCCGGCACGGCAACAGCCCGCGCTCGGCGGTTCCCCCGCGTAACCTCGGGTAACAGGACACTGTCGTCCAGGAAGGGGTGATGACGATGACGTCACGCACCGCCAAGTCCCCCGCCCGCCCGGAGCCGATCGCGGCCCTGCATCTCGGGTCCGGCGACCCGGTGCTGCTGTTGCACGGATTCATGTTGTCGCCACACTGCTGGGAGCAGGTCGCCCACCGCATGGCCGCCCACTGCGAGGTGTACGCGCCCGCGTTCGCCGGGCACTGGGGCGGACCGAAGGTCGAGGGCTGGACGCTCGACGTGTACGCCCTGGCCGACCAGATCGAGGACCAGCTCGACGAATTGGGTTGGCGCACCTGCCATATCGCGGGCAATTCGCTCGGCGGCTGGGTGGGTCTCGAGCTCGCGCGACGCGGTCGGGCCCGCACGCTCACCACCATCGCGGCGGCGGGCGGCTGGGCCTCGCCCTCGATCACCCAGATCAGGATCGGCGCCAAGTTCGCGTCGCTGCTGCCGTTCGTCGCGGTCGGCAGGCGTCTCGGTGACATCGCGATCGACAACCGGCTGGTGCAGCACGCCACGGCGCTGCTGCTGACCAAACGCACCGGAGCCGTGCCACGCCACGAACTGGTCACCACACTCATCGCCGCACTGCACTGCGACGTCATCGTGCCGTTGATCCTCGGCAGCCTGCGTGCGCCCGGCATGGACGACCTCGCCGAACTGGAAACACCCATCCGCATGCTGCTCGCCGAGCACGACCGGATCATCCCCAACAGCGTCTACGCCACCCACTACCTGCGCGAACTCCCCGCGTCGGCGGATCGCATCCTGGTACACGGGGTGGGGCACGTGCCGATGCTGGAGGCCCCCGACCGGATCGCGACGCTCATCGCCGAGCACATCTACGCCAGCCGGGGGCACCTGCGCGCGGTGTGATCAGCGCGCGAGCAGCCCCTTGGCGATGTGGGTCACCTGGATCTCGTTGCTGCCGGCGTAGATCATCAGCGACTTGGCGTCGCGGGCGAGCTGTTCGACGCGGTACTCACTCATGTACCCGTTGCCGCCGAACAGCTGCACGGCCTCCATCGCCACCTCGGTCGCGGCCTCGGAGCAGTACAGCTTCATCGCCGAGGCCTCGGCCAGGCTCGGCGGCTTACCGGCCTTGCCGCGCTCGAGCACGTTGAAGACCATGTTGCGCACATTGATCCGCGCAACTTCCATCTTGGCCAGCTTGAGCTGGATCAGCTGGAAGCGCCCGATCTCCTGACCCCACAGGGTGCGGTTGCGCGCGTAATCCACACACAGCCGGTGACATTCCTCGATCACGCCGAGCGCCATGAAGCCCACGCCGATCCGCTCGGCGGTGAAACTCGCTCGGGCGCTTTCCCTTCCGTCACCACCTCGGTGGTCCTCGGTCTCGCCGAGCAGCCGGTCCTTACCGAGCCGGACGTTGTCGAAGAACAGCTCGCCGGTGGGTGAGGAGTGCAGGCCCATCTTCTTGAACGGTTTGCCCTGGGTGAGGCCCGCCATGCCCTTGTCGAGCACGAAGGTGAGCACCTTGCGGTCACGCTTGTCGGCGCCGTCGCCCTCGTCGAGCTTGGCGTAGACGATGATCACGTCGGCACACGGGCCGTTGGTGATGAAGGTCTTCTGGCCGTTGAGGATGTAGTCCTCACCGTCGCGTTCGACGCGAGTCTTCATGCCGCCGAACGCATCCGAGCCCGAGTCCGGTTCGGTGATCGCCCAGGAAGCCACCTTACGCAGGGTGACGATGTCGGCGAGCCAGCGCTGTTTCTGCGCGAGCGTGCCGCGCGACATGATGGTGGTGGCGCCCAGGCCGATACTCACGCCGAGGGCGGACACCAAACCCATACATACGCCGGACAATTCGCTGATGAGCACCGCCATCATCGACTGCTGATCACCGAACGGGCTGCGCTTGCCCGAGCCACCCTCCCCGCTCTCCTCTTTGGCGAGCATCTTGGTGACCATGTCCTCGGACATGGTGTCGATGCCGAACTGGCTGAACAGCTTTCGCAGAATCGGGTACGGCAGCATCTCGCCGCTGTCGAGGGCGTCGAGGTGCGGGCGGACCTCCTTGTCGATGAAGGTCCGCACGGCATCGCGGATCATCAGATCGGTTTCGGACCACTCGAACACTGTTCGCTCCTGACGTTCGTCCTTCTGCGAAACATACATCCGTGCTTGTTTCGGTGTGGACGGTTTCGGTGACCCCGGTCACCCTCGCGGTACGTAACAGCGGCGTAACGAATCGGAAAATACCCGTCTACATCCGTGCACGACCGTCGGTGAGTCGCCGAATTCGAGCGGCAGCGGATGAAGGAGAGAGGTAAATGGCCGGAGCAGATACCGCCGCCAAAGAAACACTCGAGGACTACACGCTGCGCTTCGCCCCCCGGAGCTACCGAAAATGGAGCCCGGCGGTCGTCGGCATCTCCGCGCTCGGCGGCATCGCGTACCTGGCCGATTTCGCGATCGGCGCCAATATCGGCATCGCGCACGGCACCGGAAACGCCCTGATCGGCATCGGTATCTTCGCCATCGTCGTGATGCTCACCGGCTTTCCGCTCGCTTATTACGCGGCGCGCTACAACATCGATCTCGACCTGATCACACGCGGTAGCGGATTCGGTTACTACGGGTCGGTGATCACCAATATCGTGTTCGCGTCGTTCACCTTCATCTTCTTCGCGCTCGAAGGTTCGATCATGGCTCAGGGCCTGTTATTGGGCCTCGGAATTCCCTTGTGGATGGGCTATCTACTCTCCACGATCATCATCTTCCCGCTGGTCATCTACGGGATGAACACCCTGGCCAAACTGCAGGTGTGGACCACTCCCCTGTGGCTGCTGCTGATGGTGGCGCCGTTCGGGTTCCTGCTGCTCAACCACCCCGAATCGGTCGGTTCGTTCTTCGCCTACGGCGGTAAGGACGGCCAGGGTGTAAGCGTGTCCGGTGCGCTGCTGGCCGCCGGTGTGTGCCTGTCGCTGATCGCTCAGATCGCCGAGCAGATCGACTACCTGCGCTTCATGCCGCCGCGCACCCCCGAGAACCGGGCCAAGTGGTGGGGCTGGATGCTGCTTGCCGGGCCCGGCTGGGTGCTGTTCGGTGCGGCCAAGCAGGTCGTCGGCCTGTTCCTCGCGGTGTATCTGATCGCGAATCTGCCTGCGGCGCAGTCGATCGCGAACCAGCCGGTGCACCAGTTCCTGGAGATCTACAAGGACATGGTGCCGGGCTGGCTGGCCATGACCCTCGCGGTGGTGCTGGTGGTCATCAGCCAGGTCAAGATCAACGTGACCAACGCCTACTCCGGCTCGCTGGCCTGGACCAACTCCTACACCCGTGTCACCAAGACCTACCCCGGTCGCCTGGTGTTCCTCGTGGTGAACCTGGTTGTCGCGCTGATCCTGATGGAAGCCAACATGTTCGACTTCCTCAACAGCATCCTCGGCTTCTACGCCAACTGCGGCATCGCCTGGATCGTCACCGTCGCCACCGATATCGCGGTCAACAAGTACCTGCTGAAGATCTCGCCGAAGGTGCCGGAGTTCCGCCGCGGCATGCTCTACGACTTCAACCCCGTTGGCCTGGTCGGTTTCGGGTTGTCGGCGGCGCTGTCGATCATGACCTTCTTCGGCCTGTTCGGTGAGCTGCTGAAGCCGTACTCCCCGCTGGTCGCGGTCCTCGTGTCGTTCATCGCCACCCCGCTCACCGCGCTGGCGACCAAGGGCAAGTACTACCTGCGCCGCTCCGACGACGGCATCGAGACCCCCATGTTCGACGAACACGGCAACCCCTCGGGCGAACTACTCCCCTGCCACGTCACCGGCCTGGAGTTCGAACGTCCCGACATGATCGCCTCGGCCGTCCCCGGCCCCGAGGGCGAGATCCAGTACATCTCGTCGCTGGCCTTGTCGACGGACAAGCACGGCGTGCATCTGCTGCCGCGTCAGCACTGATGTCGACGCCGAAGGCCGTGTGGGTGAATACGTTCGCCCACACGGCTTTCGTGGTTCTCACATGAGTCTGCGCACGACCGTCGACGGCAGGACGCGCAGGGCGTAACCGAGGGGCAGCCACGGCCAGCTGGGAACGTACGCCTTGGCGCGACGTTTCTCGATGGCGGCGACCATGGCGCGTACGCCGGTTTCGGTGTCCACCATGAACTTCGGCTCGTGTTTGATGCGGTCGTTCATCTCCGAGCGGATGTAACCCGGGTAGACCACCGATACATCCACGCCCGGAACGGCTTCGGTGCGCAGACCCTCGGCCAACGCGGCGACGCCTGCCTTGGTGGCGGCATAGGTGGTGAGAGTCTTGGGCATGCCACGCAGCCCCGAGATCGAGGAGATCATGACCAGGTGACCGCGTCCTTGCGCGCGGAAGATCTTCATCGCGGCCTCGGTCTGCGCCAGTGCGGCAAGGAAATTCACCACCGCGGTCTCGCGGTTGGCCGCGTGCTTGCCGGTGCCCAACGGTGCGCCTTTGCCGAGACCCGCATTCACGATCACCCGATCGATAACGCCGAACTCCTCGGCGAATTCGTCGAAGACGGCGAACACGGCAGAGTCGTCGGCGACATCGAGCTGCTTCACCGAAACCACCCGGTCAGGGTGTTTCTCGAGGACTTCCACACGCAGCTCTTCGAGGCGCTCGGTGCGGCGGGCGCACAGGCCCAGGTCGTACCCGAGCGCCGCGAACTGCCTTGCCATCTCCGCGCCGAGGCCCGAGCTGGCGCCGGTGATGAGCACGGTCCCGCGGCTCATGACAGCGCCCCGGTCGAACGTCGCGGTGCTTCGTAGTGCGATTCCATCCACCCACGCTAGCCAGTGTGGGGGCGCGACGCCGACCGGATGGCCACATCGATCCGGTCGGCGGAGGTTTCTCAGCCCTTGTTGTACTTGCTGAAGTCGCCGCGCCAGATCAGCTCTTCGGAGGTGATGACCGCGGGGTTCAGCTTGTCGACCGGGACCGCGTAGGCGATCTTGATGGTCTGCTTGGACCCGGGCGGCAGCTTGCCCTCCATGCCGTACTGGTACTTCTTGTCCAGGGACAGCACGTATTCGGCGGCGGTGCCGTCGGCGCCGTACACCAGGGTGGGGCGCGACCAGTTGTCGAGCGTGGTCTTTCCCGTGTTGTTGAGCTGGAAGGTGAACACCGACACGGTACCCTCGCGCTCCACCTCGTCGGCCTCGACCTTCAGGATCGACAGCTCGACACCCGATTCGAGCTTGCCGATGTCACCCGGGTTCAGCACGCCGTCGGCGTTCGGCGTCGCGGGCGCCTGGGCGGTAGTCGTGGCGGACGTCGACGGGGCGGGCTTGCCACTCGGCAGATCTTCCTGGCATCCGGCCAGCAGCATTCCCGTAGCCACGACGGTGGCGCACAGCGCAATTCGGTTTCGCACGGACAACCCCTCCTGTTGAAAGACGCGCGGGGTCTCCATGAGAACTTCCCCCCGAGCACAGCGAGTGGATCATATACAGCGCGAACCCGTCCGCTCACCTGCCCGGCACCCAACGCCCGTGCCCCACCTGCGATTTCCGCGCCGGAGTTGCCGCCACCGACCTCCGATCACAAGCCGACAAAATAGACTGATCGTTCTGTTTCTGCCGGAAACAGCTATGCCCGCAACGGTTTACGTCGCACATCTATTGAGACTGATCGGTCAACTATGCGAGACTGCGAACCGCTATCCACCATCGAGAACCGAACAGGATCCACCATGTCGTTCACCAAGCTGCTCGCCGCGGGCATCACCGCACTGGCGTTCGGAGCAGTCCTCACCGCAGCCCCCGCCACCGCGGCTCCCCTCGCCCCCGTGGTCGCCCCCGGCGAGCCCGCCCCGGGCGGAGCAACCTCCGGCAGCGCCATCCTCGATGACTTCGCCGACCTCTTCCGCCAGCTCCAGTGCGGCTCCGCCGCCGTCTGCCCCGCCTGAATTCGCACCTGCCCGGGCGGCCTCGACTCCGCCCGGGCAGATCCGGGATTCAGCCGAAGAGTTCGTCCGTACTGGTCGCCGTGACGGCTTGCTCCAGCCACGCATCGAGCTGGTCCAGATCAGTACAGGCGGCGAGCCGCGCGCGTTGAGCGGCAGACAATTCGAGCCCCCGCGCAGTGAGCACGGTCGACACCGCCCGTGCTGCCTGCTCGGCCCGGCCCTCCTCACGCCCTTTCGCCACATATTTCGTGGCGATGCGACCCCGGTACTCGGGAGTGTTCTTCATGAGGTCCTCCAGGCGTCGGCTTGCCGCGAGGGTCAACGCGTCGTCGACGTCGGTGCCAGCAGAGCATCGGTGCGGAACAGATCGAGCAAACCCTCGTGGAGGTAGCTCGGCATGCGGAGCACCTTATGCCGCAAGGTATTCCGCGCGGAATCGGTTACGGCGTGTTGGGGGTGGTGCGGCGTGCCAGGAGGACGGTGACGGTGAAGAGGGCGACGCCTGCGACGGCGAGGACGGCGCCGACGAGGGCGGGGGCGGTGTAGCCGCGGCCTGCGGCGATGACGAGGCCGCCGAGCCAGGCGCCCGCGGCGTTGGCGATGTTGAGGGCGGCGTGGTTGAGGGCGGCGGCGAGGGTTTGGGCGTCGGCGGCGACGTCCATGAGGCGGGTTTGCAGGCCGGGGGCCAGGGCGGCGCCGGAGGCACCGACGAGGAAGGCGCCGATGGCGGCGGTGATCGGGTTGTGGGCGGCGAGGACGAAGCCGGCCAGAATGACCACCATCGCGATCATCGCGGCGAAGATCGACCGGTCGACACCTCGGTCGGCGAGGATGCCGCCGATGATGTTGCCCGCGATCATGCCGAGGCCGAACAGGGCGAGCACGATCGGCACGGCACCGATCGGCATGCCCGCGACGTCGGTCATGGTGGTGGCGATGTAGGTGTACACGGCGAACATGCCGCCGAAGCCGATGGCGCCGACCGCGAGGGTGAGCAACACCTGGGGGCGGCGCAGGGCACCGAGTTCGGTCATCGGGTTGGTGATCTTCATATCGCTCAGGGCGGGCAGATAGCGCCACAGCGCGGCCACGGTCGCGACGCCGATGAAGGTGACGACGACGTAGGCGTCGCGCCAGCCGAAGTGCTGTCCGAGCCAGGTCGCGCCGGGGACACCGACCACATTCGCCACGCTGAGCCCGAGCATCACCGCCGCCACCGCCTTGGCCCGCTGCCCGACAGGCGCGAGCGTCGCGGCGGCGAGGGAGGCCACACCGAAGTACGCACCGTGCGGCAGACCCGACACGAACCGGGCCGCCACCAGCGTCCCGAAGGTCGGCGCGAGCACTGTCGCCGCGTTGCCGAGGGTGAACGCGGCCATCAGCACGATGAGCAGCTTCTTGCGCGGCACCCGCGCGCACAGCGCCGCGATCAACGGCGCGCCCACCACCACGCCGAGCGCATACGCCGACACCGCGTGCCCGGCCGACGGCTCGGAGATGCCGAAGGCGGCGGCGATATCGGGCAGCAGGCCCATGGTCACGAACTCGGTGGTCCCGATGCCGAACCCGCCCAGCGCCAACGCGAGCATCGCCGGGACATGCCAGCTGGTGCGTGGCGCGTCGAGGCGTTCGGGAGTCGCGAGGGAAGAAGTCACGCTTCTATGCAACGGGCCCGAGCATCCCACCGCATCCCGAGACAGCCGTGAGTTATCCCACCTGTGACGACTGCGGTCGACGACGACATCAGCGATCACGCCGGATCGCACCTGCGAAAGCCTTCATTAAGGATCCCGCAGGTCACTCTCATTATATTTTTGTCATCAGAACCGAAACTACAACAGCAGCAATGTAATTCGGGTCTACACACGCAAATCGGAGGGGACAAGATGAAGAATTCGTCGACTGGCGAGGTCAGCCGCACGGGACGAAAAGGACCTGGACGGTTGGCTCGGCGACTCGTCGGCTCGCTCGGCACCGGGGCGGTCGTGGCCGCCGTGGCGACGCTGGTCTTCGCACCCGCGAGTTCGGCCGCGGCGATCACGATGCCGAACGGCCTGAACCCAGGCCTCTGCCTGGACGCACTGACCCTGGACGGGCGCACGGTCGCCAACGGCGCCCGGGCGCAGGTGTGGACGTGCAACGGCGGCGCGCAGCAGAAGTGGATTCCCGGCCCCAACGGCAGTCTGCGCAACGGCCTCGACCAGCGCTTGTGCCTGGACGCGGTGACCCTCGACGGGCGCACACTGACAGGGCGTGTCCAGGTATGGGCCTGCAACGGCGGCAAGCAGCAACAGTGGGTCGTCGGCCCGAGCCACAGCCTGCGCAACGGCCTGGATCAGCGCGTATGCCTGGACGCGGTGACCCTGGACGGCCATACGCTGAACGGACGCGTGCAGGTATATCCCTGTAACGGCGGCGCGCAGCAGCAGTGGTGAGAGCCTGCTGAAACAGAAACGCTCGCATCAGGCGTTCGATGCGAGCGTTTCACGGCTGTGCGGGTTCGCCTCGCGAACCCGCACGAGTTCACTTCAGTGTGCGAGCCAGGTTGGCGTCCAGCGCGCCGAGGAATTCCTCGGTGCTCAGGTAGCCCTGATCGCCGCCGACGAGCAGCGCCAGGTCCTTGGTCATCTGCCCCCCTTCGACGGTCTTGATGACGACGTCCTCGAGCGCCTGCGCGAAGCCGATCACCTCGGGGGTGTTGTCCAGCTTGCCGCGGTGCTCGAGCCCACGGGTCCAGGCGAAGATCGACGCGATCGGGTTGGTCGAGGTCGGCTTGCCCTGCTGGTGCTGGCGGTAGTGCCGGGTGACGGTGCCGTGCGCGGCCTCGGCCTCGCAGGTCTTGCCGTCCGGGGTGAGCAGTACCGAGGTCATCAGGCCCAGCGAACCGAAGCCCTGGGCGACGGTGTCGGACTGCACGTCGCCGTCGTAGTTCTTACAGGCCCACACGTAACCGCCCTCCCACTTCATGGAGGAGGCGACCATGTCGTCGATGAGGCGGTGCTCGTAGGTGAGGCCCGCGGCGTCGAACTCGGCCTTGAACTCGGCGTCGAAGACTTCCTGGAAGGTGTCCTTGAACATGCCGTCGTAGGCCTTGAGGATGGTGTTCTTCGTGGAGAGGTACACCGGGTAGTTCTGCTGCAGGCCGTAGTTGAACGAGGCCCGCGCGAAGTCCTCGATGGACTTCTTGAAGTTGTACATACCCATGACGACGCCGCCGTCCTCGGGCATCTTCACGACCTCGTGCACGATCGGCTCGCTGCCGTCCTCCGGGGTGAAGGTCAGCGTGACGGTGCCCGCCTCGTAGACCTTGAAGTCGGTGGCGCGGTACTGGTCGCCGAACGCGTGGCGGCCGATGATGATCGGCTTGGTCCAGCCGGGCACCAGGCGCGGCACGTTGGAGATGATGATCGGCGCGCGGAAGATGGTGCCACCCAGAATGTTTCGGATGGTGCCGTTGGGCGAGCGCCACATCTTCTTGAGACCGAATTCCTTCACCCGCGCTTCGTCGGGGGTGATGGTGGCGCACTTCACGCCGACGCCGTGCTGCTTGATGGCGTTCGCCGCGTCGATGGTGACCTGGTCGTCTGTCTTGTCGCGGTACTCGATACCGAGGTCGTAGTACTCGAGATTCACGTCGAGATAGGGATGGATCAGCTTGTCCTTGATGAACTGCCAGATGATCCGGGTCATCTCGTCGCCGTCGAGTTCTACGACGGTGCCTTCAACCTTGATCTTGGACATGGATCTTCGTGTCCTCCTCGGTGGGTGCCCTCATTGCACGGCCGGGCGAACACGCTTGTGAGCGGACCCCAGCAGTTCCAACAGACAACGTATATGCCCCGCGTTGTCTGCGGGACGTGTAGGTGCAAACATGACGAGCGTACTGCTGCCCGGGACCTCACCGCGACGGGAGGTCCCGCTGTGCGGCACACCTCGAAACTACTCCGCGCACCCGCACCCCATCCGCCTTCGATCGGTTACCGGGCGGTAACCGCGGCGAGGGCCACGCGGACCTGCCCGTCCCTGGTCAGACAACAATCGGCGCGGCCGTCGCGCGCTCGTCGCCTTCGATCAGGTTTTCCGGCTTGTCCTTGATCATCAGGGCGATCACGACGGCGGCGGCGAGGAAGAATCCCGCCCCGACGTAGAAGGCGACGTCGTAGCTGTAGATCGAGGCGCGTTCGACGAGATGGTCGACGGTTGGGTGCTCGGCGATGTAGTGCTCGGCGGCCTGCACCGACAGCGTGGTGAGCAGTGCGGTGCCCACCGCGCCGCCGACCTGCTGGGCGGCATTGAGCAGGGCGCTGGCCACACCGGAATCCTCGGCGCGCACCTGGTGCAGCGCGACGGCCTGCATACCGACGAACAGCGGGCCCATGCCGAAGGCCATCACGATCTGGGCGGGCAGCACGCTCAGCGCGTAACCGTCGCCGTAGCTCAGCTGCGCCAGCCAGACCAGCCCGATCACGCCGAGCAGGGCGCCGACCACCATCACCGGGCGCGGGCCGAACTTGGGCAGCAGCGAACTGGTGATGCCCGCCGCGATGCCGATGCCGATCGGGAACGGCAGGAACGCGATGCCCGCCTCGAGCGGCGAATATCCCAGGGTGTTCTGGTAGTAGAAGCTGAGGAACAGGAACATGGCGAACATCGCGATGGGGATCAGCAGCGCGGTGAGCAAAGCACCACCGCGGTTGATCTCCCCGGGAATGCGCAGGGGCAGCAGCGGATTCGTCGATCGGGCCTCGATGACGACGAAGACGAGGAGCAACGCGGAACCGGCACCGAGCAGTCCGAGCGTGCTCGGCGCCAGCCAGCCGTGCTCGGCGGCGCGGCTGAATCCGTAGACGATCGCGACCAGACCGAGAGTCACGGTGACGGCACCTGGCAGGTCGTAGCCGCCGGTGCGTGGTGCGGGGATGTCGCGGGCGATCACGGCGAGCGCACCGGCCACCGCGACGAGGGCGATCGGGGTGTTGATCAGCAACGTCCACCGCCAGGACGCGAACTCGGTGAGCGCACCGCCGACGATCAGCCCGAACGCCACCCCACCGGCGGTGATCCCGGCGAACACGGCGAACGCGCGGGCCCGTTCGCGCACGTCGGTGAAGATCACCGACAGCAGCGACAGCGCCGCGGGCGCGAGCAGAGCGGCGAACGCGCCCTGGAGTCCACGGCCGAGGAACAACTGCACGGTGTTCTGCGCCAGGCCCGCCAGCGCCGAGGCGACGGCGAAGCCGACGAGGCCGACCAGGAAGATGCGGCGGCGGCCGAGGTAGTCGGCCATCCGCCCGCCGAGCAGCAGCAATCCGCCGAAGATCAGCGTGTAGGCGGTGATGGCCCACTGTTTGTCGCCGTCGGTGATGGCGAGGTCGCGCTGGGCGTACGGCAGCGCGATGGTGATGACGGTGGCGTCGAGCACCACCATCAGCTGCGCGGCGGAGAGCACGACGAGCGCCCACCATCGCATCGAATTCGCCGGGGCTGCAGCATCTTCGGGTTTCAGTTCGGTGCCGGTCACCTGGGCTCCTCATCGCTCGGCATGCGTCGGCCAATCCTGGCACCGTGCGACAATTGGCGTCAAGAGAAATTTGTCTGACCGCGCCACTTGGCAGGGTGCGACAGGCGTCCGCGCGGAGACGCTAAGCTGGCGAAATGCTCGACTCGACCACTCCGACCGCCGCCGACCGGCCGGCTCCGCCGAGCCTGCGCGAGCGCAAGAAGGCGCAGACCAGGGCCGCGATCGTCGCGATCGGACTCGACCTGTGCGATACACAGGGCTTCGACGCGACAACCGTCGAGCAGATCGCCGCCGGAGCCGACGTATCCCCCCGCACCGTCAACCGGTACTTCGCGCTCAAAGAGGACATCGTGCTCGCCCCGATCGACGACTTCGGCCACGCCGTCGCCGTCGCGCTGCGCGGCCAGCCCGATACCGGCAACGAACTGCGGGCCCTGTGCGGCGCCTACCTCCAGGTGGTCGAGTCCGAGGCCGATGCCGACGGCCTGCGGTTCCTGCACCAGTTCCTGCAGACGCAGCGGATCATGCGGGCCAGCCAGGCGGTCAACGCGCGGGCCCTGGAATACGCGGAGAAGAAGAACGTCGCGGTGTGCGAGGAACTGGCCCGCCGGATGGGGACCACACCCGACGACTTTCTGGTGAAACTGGTCGCGGGCACGTGGCAGACGCTGTGTCACCTCGCCGTCGCCGACACCGAGCACGTACTGCCCACCTCACCGGAGGCGGCGGTGCGGGTCACCCGCGAAGCGATCCTGCGCGCCTATCACGGATTGCGGCAGGTCTGCGGCGCACCGGCCGACGACACACCAGGCTTCGCCGCACCGGCGGCACGGTGATGTGAGGCAGGAAACGCGGGGGAAGTTTCCCCACCGGCGCGATGTCCGGTTAACATGTCGTCCAAGGTCATGAGTACCAGCGCGAAGCCCCGGCTCGCTGGTCGGCAACCCTCCAGCTGCGGTGGGGTGCTCCGGGTGATGACCGGGCTCCCGAAGGTCGGGAGCAAGCGCGCATTTCAGGAGGCCCCCATGTGTTGTTGTCCGTCGATCCGCCCCAGCTGAACCCTGACGCACAACCCCTGGAGCATTGACCATGACCGACGCCGCCCTGCCCGAGAACTGGTCGTTCGAGACCAAGCAGATCCACGCGGGCCAGGCCCCCGACGCGACCACCAACGCGCGGGCACTGCCGATCTACCAGACCACCTCCTACACCTTCCGCGACACCGAGCACGCCGCCGCGCTGTTCGGGCTCGCCGAGCCGGGCAACATCTACACCCGGATCATGAACCCCACCCAGGACGCGGTGGAGCAGCGAGTCGCCGCCCTTGAAGGCGGCGTCGCGGCACTGCTGGTGGCCTCGGGCCAGGCGGCCGAGACCTACGCCATCCTGAATCTGGCAGGCGCCGGTGACCACATCGTGTCCAGCCCGCACCTCTACGGCGGCACCTACAACCTCTTCCACTACTCGCTGCCCAAGCTCGGCATCGAGGTGTCGTTCGTCGAGGACCCCGACGACCTCGCGCAGTGGCAGGCAGCCATCCGCCCCAACACCAAGGCGTTCTACGGCGAGACCATCGCCAACCCGAGCAGCGCGGTGTTCGACATCCCCGGCATCGCCGGTGTCGCCCACGAGAACGGGCTGCCGCTGATCGTCGACAACACCGTCGCCACGCCGTACCTGATCCAGCCGCTCGCCCACGGCGCCGACATCGTGGTGCACTCGGCCACGAAGTACCTCGGCGGCCACGGCGCCGCGGTGGCGGGCGTGATCGTCGACGGCGGCACCTTCGACTGGACCGTGCGTGACGCCGAGGGCAACGCCCGGTTCCCCGGCTTCACCGAGCCCGATCCGAGCTACCACGGCGCGGTCTTCGCCGATCTCGGCGCACCGGCGTTCGCGCTCAAGGCCCGCGTGCAGTTGCTGCGCGACCTCGGCGCGGCGGTGTCACCGTTCAACGCCTTCCTCATCGCCCAGGGCATCGAGACGCTGAGCCTGCGGGTGGAACGGCACGTGAGCAACGCGGTCGAGGTGGCGAAGTTCGTCGCCGCGCAGCCCGGTGTCGACGCGGTGCACTACGCGGGACTCGAGTCCTCGCCCTGGCACGAGCGGGCCAAACAGCTGGCGCCCAAGGGTGCGGGCGCGATCGTGTCGTTCGAGCTGGCAGGCGGTGTCGACGCGGGCAAGAAGTTCGTGGACGCGCTCAGCCTGCACAGCCATGTGGCTAACATCGGTGATGTGCGTTCTCTCGTGATCCACCCGGCGTCGACCACGCACTCGCAGTTGACACCGGAGGAGCAGCTGGCCGCCGGCGTCACTCCCGGCCTGGTCCGGCTCGCGGTGGGTATCGAGGGAATCGACGACATCCTGGCCGATCTGCGGGCCGGTTTCGCGGCGGCGACGACGTGACTGTGAGCACCGAATCGCCGATCACCCGTCCCGGCACCGGGGTGGCCCTGCTGCCACCACCGGACGGGCGACTCGGCGTGGTCGCCATCGGGGACGTGACGCTGGAGAACGGCGCGGTCGTCCCCGATGTGCGGCTGGCGGTGCAACGGTGGGGTGAGCTGTCCCCCACGCTCGACAACGTGGTGCTCGTCGAACACGCGCTCACCGGCGACTCCCATGTCGTCGGTGGGCCCGACGGGGCGCCCGGCTGGTGGGAGGGCATGGTCGGGCCCGGCGCGCCGATCGACACCGACGAGTGGTGTGTGATCGCCACCAATGTGCTCGGTGGCTGTAAGGGCAGCACGGGTCCGTCTTCCCTCGCGCCCGACGGAAAGCCTTGGGGCGCACGGTTTCCCTGGGTCACCATTCGCGATCAGGTGACCGCCGAGGCGCAGTTGCTCGACCTGCTCGGCATCGAGCGGCTCGGTGCCGTCGTCGGCGGGTCGATGGGTGGCATGCGCGTGCTCGAGTGGATCATCGGGCATCCACAGCGGGTGTCGGCGGCGCTGGTGCTCGCCGTCGGCGCACGCGCCACCGCCGATCAGATCGGCACCCAGACCACCCAGATGGCCATCATCACCGCCGACCCGGACTGGCAGGACGGCAACTACCACGGCACCGGCCGCGCGCCGATGACGGGCATGGGCCTGGCCCGGCGCATCGCCCACCTCACCTACCGCACCGAGGGCGAGCTCGAGCACCGTTTCGCCAATCACGCGCAGGGTGACGAGGACCCGTGGGCGGGCGGCCGGTACGCGGTGCAGAGCTACCTCGAGCACCAGGCCGACAAGCTCGGCCAGCGTTTCGACCCGGCCACCTATGTGCTGCTCAGCGAGGCCATGAACCGGCACGACGTGGGTCGCGGCCGCGGTGGTGTGGCCGCCGCGCTGGCCTCGACCCCGGTTCCGTGCGTGGTCGGCGGCGTGGACTCGGACCGCCTGTACCCCTTGCACACTCAGGCCGAGTTGGCCGAAGGTCTGCCCGGCTGTGCGGGTTTGGAGATCGTGCATTCCCGCGACGGGCACGACGGCTTCCTCACCGAGGCCGCGGCGGTGTCCAAACTGCTCACCGAAACGATGCGATTGGCCCGCGAAAACCGCTGAGCCCGTTCAGGACCCGGTGAGCAACGCGACGATCGACCGCACGTAGGCCTGTAGACGTTCGCGCGGATACTCCTGCGGGGAGCTCACCGCCAGCCTGCCGAGCATCTCGGCGACGGTGAGCGTCGAGTTCGCCAGCAGTTCGGCATCCATGCCCGACCAGCGTGGCGACAGCGAGATGCCCACGCGGACAAGCGATTGTGCCCGATCGAGGATGTCGGCGCGGGAATCGCGCAGCGCGGCACGGTATTCGGCGGGCGCGCTGGCCGGGGTGGCGAGAATCAGTCGCCAGCGGGTCGGATTCGCCAGTGCCACATCGACGAACGCCTCGACCGTCGCCGAGGCGGCCGCCACCGGATCGACTCCGAGCAGATCCTGCGGGAGGGTGTCGGCGATCTGCTCGAGCCCACGCTCACGTTCCCGCTCGAGCAGGGCCTCGACGAGTTCGGCACGGGTCTTGAACACCGTGTACAGCACCGGTTTTCCGACACCGGCCTCCTGCGCGACGGCTTCCATGCTCAGTTCGTGCAGTTCCATCCGGCCGAGCACGGTGAACGCGGCGTCGAGCAGTTGCGCGCGGCGTTGTTCGGGCGGCAGGCGCGGGGCATAGCGGCGGCGCGGTCGTTGATCGCGCGTGGCGGTCATCGGTCCTCACCTGCCTCTCCGTCCGGACGACGATACCTCGCATGCCGTGCGCGGAAATCCTACGCACCCGTTGTATTCGATGCGAGCAATTGCTACGGTGGCGTTGTATTCATTGCGAGGTTCGCCCCAGCTGTGCAAAGGAGCACGTGCCATGGCCTTCGATCCGACCACCCTGCGCCGCGACGACTACGGATTCTTCGGTCCGGGCTCCCCCAGCTGGAAGGTCTGGGCGGCACCGACCGCGCTGATCGGTTTCCAGCGCGCGGTCACCCTCGAACACTTCGACCCCTTCCTGACCGCCGCCGTGGCCGACTCCCACGGCATCTACGACAATCCGGCCACCCGCCTCGACCACACCCTCGCCTACTTCCTGCTGGTCGCGGTCGGTGACGGACGCACCGCCGTCCAGGCCGCCGAGCACCTGATGCGGGTGCACGCGCCGATGACGGGCATCGAACCGGTGAGCGGCAAGCGCTACAGCGCCAACAGCCCCGACTCCCAGCTGTGGATCCACATCACCGGCTGGCATTCGGTTCTCAAGGCCTACGAGATGTACGGGCCGGGACCGCTGAGCCCCGACGAGGAGGACCGCTACTGGGCCGAGTGCGCGGTCGCCGCCGAGCTGCAGACCTGCAAGCCGGCCGATGTGCCGCGCGATCGCGCCGAGGTCCGCGCCTATTTCGACCGGGTGCGGCCGCGACTGTGTGTCACCGAGCGGGCCGTCGAGGGCATGCACTACCTGCTGTGGACGCCGCCGAGCAAGGGCTGGCACTTCGCGATCGGCAGCAGGCTGCTCTCGCTGGCGAGCATCCCGAGCCTGCCGCGGTGGATGCGGACGCTCGGCCGGTTCGCCGTTCCGCCGGTGGTCGACCCGCTGATGCGGATTCCGGCGAAGGTCATCGCTTGGACCGCCGCGCGGCGCGACAACTGGGCCATGATCAAGGCCGCGCCGTATATCGCGCCGATGTCGGGAAAGATCCTGGCCGCGCACGCCGCCGCCTCCGCGCCGCCGGAAACACTGGCGACGATCACGCCGCAGCGAGCCAGGAAGCTCTACGGGAGCAAGGGCGACGCGAGCCTGTGGACGGAGTCGCGAGTGAGCGAAACCGCCTGATCAGCAGGTAATTCGATGACTACGCCGTGCGGCGCCTGGCGTCCTCGATGCGATTGATGTTCGTCTCGATCCACTCTCGCAGCGCCGTGATCGGTTCGCGCAGACTGCGGCCGAGATCGGTGAGGGCGTACTCGACGCGCGGCGGCACCGTCGGATACACGGTGCGTTCGACGAACCCGTCCGTCTCCAGCTGACGCAGGGTCTGGGTGAGCATCTTCTGGGAGATGCCGTCGATGCGGCGGCGCAGATCGGTGTAGCGCAGGGTGCCGTCAGCGAGCGCATCGACGATCAGCACGGTCCATTTCCCCGCGATGGTGTCGAGCACCTCGCGCGTCGGGCATTTCGCCGAGTACACGTCGGCCGGTAGTCCGCTGAGTTCGTGAATGGTGGCCACCTGATCGAGCTTAACGCACTTTCAGGTGCCTACTTCCCTATCGGATGTAACTCTCCGATAGTTAGAAACATGATCACGCAGACACTTTCGGTCACCGACGCCATCCGCACCCGCCGCACGGTTCGCCACTACCGGCCCGACCCGATCCCGCCCACCGTCCTCGACGAGCTGCTCGACCTGGTCGTGGAGGCGCCGAGCGCGTGGAACATGCAGGACCGGTCCATCGTCCTGGTACGCAGCGAGCAGGGCCGACGAGCCCTGTCGGAGGCGGCATTCGGGCAGCCGCAGCCGTTGGAGGCGCCCGCGGTGCTGGTATTCGTCGCCGACCCGCACGCTTGGCGTGGGGCCCGGGCCGATATCGCGGAGCGAGCCGTCGCCAATGGGGCATGGAACGAGGAATTCCGGGCGATGTTCGACGGGCGCGCGGAGTACCACTCGCTGAGCGAGCGGGGGTTGCTGCGCGAGAACGCGGTGAAGAACGCGATGATCGCGGCCACCTATGTCATACTCGCCGCGACCGGGCTCGGCCTGGCATCGGCACCGATGAACGGGTGGGACGAGGCGGCGGTGAAACGGGCCGTCGGCATCGACCCCGAGTCGGACCTGGCGATCGCCGTGCTGGTGACGGTCGGATACGGTGCCGGCACCCCGCCGCATCCCGGGCGCAGGCCCCGTCCGCAGACGGTGTTCGCGGAGCGCTACCCCGTGCTCAGCTGACGCCGAGGGTGTTGATGGTGGCCGCGAGGAAGACGATGGCGCTGCCGAGGGCGGTGAGCCAGGCGACGTCGAAGGGCTTGCTGCGAACCGCGAGCAGGCCGACCTGCACGGTCGGCAGGCACAGCCGGAACGCGGCGGCCACCAGAGCCGCGCTGCCGAAGATGAGTGCGCCGCGTCGCCAGCGGTCCCAGGCGACGAAGGCGATCGCGATCACGATCAGCACGCTCACCACGGTCATCGGCAGGTGGCTGCGCAGGTACTGCTGCCACGCGCTCAGCCGCACGACGCGATGCTTGCCGGTGGTCTGCGCCTCGTTCACGATGCCGATTGTCGCAGTGCGGCGCGCTGTCCGCACACAGGGGCCCGCTACCCTGCTGCGGGTGTTCAATGTGATGTTCCATCAGCCGGTGATCCCGCCGAACACCGGTAACGCCATCCGGTTGGTCGCGGGCACCGGGTGCACCCTGCATCTGATCGAGCCCCTCGGTTTCGACCTGTCGGAATCGAAACTGCGCCGCGCGGGGCTGGACTACCACGATCTGGCCTCGGTCACCGTGCACCCCGACCTCGAAACGGCCTGGGCCGCGATCGGACCGCAACGGGTCTTCGCGTTCACCACCCAGGCCACCACCCGCTACACCGACATCGCCTACCAGCCCGGCGACATCCTGCTGTTCGGCACGGAACCGACGGGCCTGCCGCCGGAGGTTCTCACCGATCCGCACATCACCGACCAGGTGCGCGTCCCGATGCTGCCCGGCCGCCGTTCGATGAACCTGTCGAACACCGCCGCCGTCGCGGTGTACGAGGCGTGGCGGCAGCACGGATTCCCGGACGCGGTCTGATCAGTCGATCTCGAAGCGTTTGAAGCGGGAGGTGGCACCCGCGGTGAGGTGGACGGTGGACTTGGGGACGCCGAAATGGTCGGCGAGCAGTTCGACGGCGGCCTTGTTGGCCTTGCCCTCGGTCGCGGGGGCGCGGACGTAGAGGGTGAGGGTGCCGTCGGCGGCGGTTTCGACCAGCGGGCCTTTACGGCTGTTCGGTTTGATCGTCGCCCGCACTGTGGGCACCGGCGGTCTCCTTCGCGGTGTGGGATCGCGGTTTCCGGCGGACGACGCGCAGGACTGCGTAGAGCACGCCGCCGAGCAGGGCGAACAGGCCCAGCCACGGCACCGCCTTGCCCGCGAAGACGACCGCGTCGCCGAGCCAGTCGACCAGCGAGTTCCAGCCGGAGACGATGCCGTCCCAGAACGAGTCGGGCTCGCCCGGCGCCTGCTTCTTCTCGGCGGTGAGGGTGATCGTGAGGGTCGACAAGGCGACCTGGTCGTCGAGGCTGCGTTTCTGGGCGGTGAGGCTGTCGAGTTCGCCCTGCCTGCTCGACAGCGCCTCCTCGGCGGCGATCAGGTCGGCGGTGTTGTTCGCGCCCGCGATCAGCGCTTTCAGCCGGTCGACGGAGGCGCGCAGGGCGTTGATGCGGGCATCGAGGTCCTGCCACTGCATGGTGACGTCGTCGCGGTTGGTGCTGATCTCGGTGACCGTGCCCGCGTCGCCGAGGTCGGTGATGAAGGCGTCGGTCTTGTCGGCGGGCACCCGCACGCTCAGCACGGCGCGCGCGACCCGCTTGTCGGTGCCGGGCTGTTCGGTGCGGCTGTCGACGCGCCCGTTCAGCGCCGTCACCCGGTCGACAACGGTGCCCGCGGCGGCGATCGGGTCGTCGGCGGTGATGTCGACCGAGCCGGTGATCACCTCTTTACGGGTCGACGAATCCGACGGCGCGGGACTTTCTTTCGACGGCGCGCCCTCCCGGAAGCCGGGTGCCACCGCGGGAGCGGACGCGTCGAGAGCCCCGGGTTCGGGACTTCGAACGCCTGCTTCGTCGTCTCCGCACCCGGCCAGGAACATCAGTCCGAGCAACGCGATCATCACCACGGCAAGCTTGCGCATGGTCGCAGCGTAATGCGTTGTGGGCGCGCAGCGGGGCGAGTGCTCAGCGGAAGTCGCGGGACCGGGCGACGATGCGCAGGTCGAGGTGTTCCAGATGCTCGGCGACCAAGCTCGCCACCCCCTCGGCGTTCTGGATGCGGCCACGGATGAGCAGGGCGGTCGCGCTCTGGGCCAAGCGCCGGTAGCGGGTCCACAGCCCGACCGAGCAGACGACATTGATCATGCCGGTCTCGTCCTCGAGATTCAGGAAGGTGACACCGGCGGCGGTGGCCGGACGCTGCCGGTGGGTGACCGCACCCGCGACGAGGATGCGTGAACCGTCCTCGACGAGCAGCAGATCGGCGGCAGGCACCACGCCGAGTGAATTCAGATGGGCGCGAAGGAATTCGGTGGGGTAGGTACCGGGCGAGATACCGGTCGCCCACACGTCGGCGGCGGCCAGCTCGAGGGCGCTCATCCCGGGCAACGACGGAGCCTGCGTCACCGCACCGGTCCCCGGCAACAGATCGGGCCGCTCCCCCGCCGCCGCACCCGCCGCCCACAACGCGGCCCGCCGCACACTGCTGCCCCGCGTACCCCGCACCGACCCGCCGCCGTCCACCACGGCCCCACTCGCAGCCGACGACGGATCGGTGTCGACCAGCATGTCGAGGGCGCCTGCGGTGGCGAGGGATTCCGCTTGGGCGACAGTCAATCCCACTCGCGCGGTGAGGTCGAGCATCGAGGTGTAGGGGCCGTGTTCGGTGCGTTCGGTGACGAGGCGTTCGGCGAGGTCGTCGCCGATGTGGCGGACGGCGGCCAGGCCTAGGCGCACCTCGGTGCCCGCGTTCTCCAGGGTGGGTTCGGCGCGGCTGGCGTTGATGTCGGGGCCGTGCACGAGCACGCCGTGGCGGCGGGCATCGGCGACCAGCGACTGCGGTGAGTAGAACCCCATCGGCTGGGCGCGCAGCAACCCGGCGCAGAACGCGGCCGGGTGGTGCAGCTTGAACCACGACGAATAGAACACCAGCGCGGCGAAGCTCTGCGAATGACTTTCGGGGAAACCGAAATTGGCGAAGGCGTAGAGCTTTTCGTAGATGCGGTCGGCCAGGTCGCCGGTGATGCCGTGCAGCTCACGCATGCCCTGATAGAGGCGACTCTTGAGCCGTTCCATCTTCTCCGGTGAGCGTTTGGAGCCCATGGCGCGGCGCAGCTGATCGGCTTCGGCGGCGCTGAAACCGGCGACATCGATGGCCATCTGCATCAGCTGCTCCTGGAACAGCGGGATGCCGAGGGTGCGCGACAGCGAGTTCTCCAGCGCCGGATGGTCGCAGACCGCAGGTTCTTTGCCGTTACGCCTGCGGATGTAGGGATGCACCGAGCCACCTTGAATAGGCCCCGGCCGGATCAGCGCCACTTCGACCACCAGGTCGTAGAACTTTCGCGGCTTCAACCGTGGCAGGGTCGCCATCTGCGCGCGCGATTCCACCTGGAAAACCCCGATCGAATCGGCGCGCTGCAGCATCTCGTAGACGGCCGGTTCGGTGAGGTCGAGGGCGTGCAGTTCCACCTGCTCGCCCTTGTGCTCACGCACCAGGTCGATCATGTAGTGCAGGGCCGAGAGCATGCCGAGGCCGAGCAGGTCGAACTTCACCAGACCGACCGCCGCACAGTCGTCCTTGTCCCACTGCAGCACGCTGCGGCCCGCCATGCGCGCCCATTCCACCGGGCACACATCGGCGATGGGGCGGTCGCAGATCACCATGCCACCGGAGTGGATGCCCAGATGCCGTGGCAGACCGTCGAGTTCGCCTGCGAGCTCGAGCACGGCGTCGGGGATATCGGTGCCGGTCTCCTGGCTCACCCCGGACCAGCGGCTCACCTGCTTGCTCCACGCGTCCTGCTGACCGGGCGAAAAGCCGAGCGCCCGGGCGGCATCGCGCACGGCCGACTTGCCGCGATAAGTGATCACGTTCGCCACCTGAGCCGCGTAGTCACGGCCGTACTTGGCGTAGACGTGCTGGATGGCCTCTTCGCGCCGGTCGGATTCGATATCGACGTCGATATCGGGCGGGCCGTCGCGTTCGGGTGAGAGGAACCGCTCGAACAGCAGATTGTTGGCGACCGGATCGACATTGGTGATGCCGATGGCGAAGCAGACCGCGGAATTGGCCGCGGACCCACGGCCCTGGCACAGGATGTCGTTGTGCTTGCAGAACTCGACGATGTCGTGCACGACGAGGAAGTAGCCGGGGAACTCCAGTTGTCGGATCACGGCGAGTTCGTGCTCGATCTGCTTGTACGCCCTGGGGTCGCGTTCGGGAGGTCCGTATCGTTCGGCGGCGCCGCGGTAGGTGATCTCACGCAGCCAGGAGTTCTCGTCGTGGCCCGGGGGCACCTCGAACGGTGGCAGTTTCGGGGCGATCAAGCCCAGGTCGAAGGCGCATTCTCGGGCCAGGGCCGTCGCATTGGTCACCGCGTGCGGGTACTCGGCGAACAACCGCGCCATCTCCGCGCCCGAACGCAGATGCGCGCCGCCGGTGCTGGGCAGCCAGCCTGCCATGTCGTCGAGGCTGCTGCGCGAACGGATCGCGGCCAAGGCCATGGCCCGGCGGCGCTGAGCGGGCGCGGCGAAATGCGCACCGGTGGTGGCCAGCACGGGCAGCCCGAGCCGGTCGGCGAGGGCTACCAGGTAGCCGTTGCGTTCGTCGTCGGTGGCGATGCCGTGGTGGGTGAGTTCCACGCTCACGCGGTCGGCACCGAAACGTTCGACCAGATCACGCAGGGCCGCTTCCGCTTCGGGCAGGTCGGTGTCACCCGCGAGCAGGTCTTGCTCGAGAGCGGTGCGCAGGTGACCTTTGCGACAGCCGGTGAGGATGTGCCAGTGGCCGCCCGCCGCGGCGGTGAGCGTGTCCAGGTCGTAGCGCAGGACACCCTTCTCCCCCGCCGCCATATGCGCCGCGGCCATCTCGCGGGAGAGGCGGCGGTAACCCTCCTGACCCCGGGCCAGTACCAACAGGTGCGGGCCCGCCGGGTCGGGAAAACCGGTGCGTGGCATCGAATTCGGGGCAGCCACGTGCCCGGGGCGGCGATCCCGGCGGCCTGACGACGCGTCGCGCGCATCGCCGATCTCGCGCAAACCGCCGCGCGGAACAGTACGGCGCCGGACCGCATCCCCTCGGCCCGGCGCCGCCTCCGCATCGGTTCCCAGTGACAGTTCGGCACCGAAAACCGTTGGCATTCCCCATTCCCTGGCCGCCTCGGCGAACCGGACGGTCCCGTAGAACCCGTTGTGGTCGGTGAGCGCGAGCGCCTCGAGGCCGAGTCGCACCGCCTCCTCCACCAGCTCCTCGGGCGGGCTCGCGCCGTCGAGGAAGCTGTAGGCCGAGTGGGCGTGCAGCTCGGCGTAGGGCACCGCCGGGCCCGCCGGGAGTTCCAGTTCGGGAGCACGGTATTCGCCGCGTTTGCGCGACCAGGCCGGGCTGTCGCCCCCATCGCCCGGGTGCATCTCCTCGGCCGGGCGGGCACTCGGCTTGCCCGAGAGCACCCGTTCCAGCTCCGACCAGGTCGGCGGCCCGTTGCTCCAACCCACGCACCCGCTCCTCTCCCTACCCCCTCACCTCGATCGCCCTGCCCGACACCTCAATTCGCAGGCAACCGCTCCATCGACTGCGACTCCAGCGCCGCCTCCACATGGGCCAGGCCCGCCCGGATCACCGCGCCGTAGGCATCGTTGGCGAGCACGTCCAGGTGGCCACGGGCGATGGTCAGCTGCATGCGCGCCATGTCGAAATCGCCTACCCGGCGGTGACTGTCGGCCAGATTCAGGTACAGCGAGGGCAGGAATCCGCGCAGCCCCTCGTCCAGCGGGATGCCCGGCCCGAACACCGCGGCCAGGGCCCGCTGGTCCCACAGCAACGCGCCCTCGGGTAGTTCCTGCACATCGGCAAGGTGATGTGCCACCACGCAGCGATGCAACGGGTCGCCGCCCTCCCCTAGTTCGTCCCAGAGCCGGGTCAGCGCCGCGCGCGCCGCCGCAGGGTCGAATCCGCCGAGCCGCACCGCGGCATAGATGTCCGCCATCCGATCGTCCGCCATGCCCCCAGTATCGCACATACGTTCGAATATCCACCAGAGGCGTTCGAACATATTTTCGAGTTTCTCACAGGTCTGGTCGCGTAACTTACTTTGAAGTAAGTTAGAGGGAGCGAGCTGCAAAGGAGCAGTGATGTCCCAGGTTTCCCCGAAGAACCGGCGCGATCTCACCGGAAGGCACGTGGTGATCACCGGCGCGTCCTCCGGCATCGGACGTGCCGCCGCCCTCGCCGTGGCCGACAAAGGCGCCGTCGTCCTGCTGCTGGCGCGGCGTAGCGACGAGCTGGCCCAGGTGGTCGACGAGATCCGCGCGGCGGGCGGGCAGGCGCACGGCTACCAGTGCGATGTGACCGACGCCGAATCCGTCGAATCGACCGTCAAGACCATCCTCGACCAGCACGATCACGTCGACATGCTGGTCAACAACGCGGGGCGGTCCATCCGCCGCGCCATCCACCGTTCCACCGACCGCCTGCACGACTACGAGCGCACCATGGCGGTCAACTACTTCGGCGCGCTGCGGATGACCATGGCGTTGCTGCCACAGATGCGCGAACGCGGCTTCGGCCACATCGTCAACATCTCCAGCGCCGGCGTGCAGGTGGCGACGCCACGCTTCTCCGCCTACCTCGCCAGCAAGGCGGCGCTGGACAAGTTCACCGAGGTGGCGGCCGTCGAAACCCTCGCCGACGGAGTCACTTTCACCACCATCCACATGCCGCTCGTGCGCACACCCATGATCGCCCCGACCGGCGAACAGGGCCCCGCCGAATCACCGGAATGGGCCGCGGCCACCATCGTCCGCGCCCTCACCGAACGCCCCAAACGCATCGACGTCCCCCTCGGCACCCTCGCCGAGTACGGCGCCCTGTTCACCCCCAAACTCCGCGACCGCATCCTGCACCGCTACTACCGCGCCATCCCGGATTCCCCCGCGGCCAAGGGCGAGGCGAGTACCCCCGATCCCGACCCCACACCCCCGGCACCGCAGCCCGAGCCCAAGAAATCCCCCGTCCGCACCGCCGCAGGCGCCGCCGTCCGCCGTGCCGCCCGCTGGGTCCCCGGCACCCACTGGTAGCCGCTTCAAGATCACCACGGAAGGCCGGCTGCTTCGACTTCGGCCAGCCTCCATGCGGGGTCCTTACGCACGAGCGGATCCGCGAGCTCGGACAGCCGCCGTTGAGAACGGGCGTCGCAGGGGGCGGGAGCGCTCGCAGGCCTTGCCGGGTGGTGTGCGTGTGTCAGAGGGTGGGGAGTTGTTCGATGGAGACCGGTTCGAGGTAGCCGGCGGGTTTGGGGTTGGCGTTGCAGCTGGCCGGGCGCGGGAGTGCGGGGGTGGTGCGGGTGGTTACGCGCCAGCGGCGGCCGTCGCGGTGGGTGACGATGGCGGCGCCCGCGAGGGTCGGGTCGTGTGTGGGGGTTGGGTCGAGGGTGACGGTGAGGGCGTCGGCGGGGGCCGGGACCTGTTCGCGGACAGCGACTTCGGCGAGCTGGGCGATCGGGGGGTAGCAGCTGCGGCCGCGTAGGCCGGTGAGGGAGACCTCGCCGGTGTCGGCGGCGGCGAGCAGGTCGCGGGCGGCGGGGATGTCGACGCGGCCGTAGGTGAGGCCCGACGGGAGCAGGACGACGGCGGGGGCGAACCGGTGGCCGCCGGTGTGGGATGCCTCCCAGACGCGGCCGGGCTGTTCGGCGGCCAAGGCGGCGGCGATCGGGCGGCCGAGGCGGGCGCAGCACTGGTCGCGTTTGCCGTGTGCGCAGACCAGGACGATCGGATCGTCCACCGGCACACCGATTTCGGGGGCTGGCCCGTCCACCAGGTGCAGATCGATATCGAAAAGCTCACGGAGGTCGGTGATCTCGAATCGCACACACCACGAACCCTCGGGCCGCGCACTGGCCAGCAGCACCGTGCGCGTGCCGGTGAACTCGTAGCGCCCGGGACGGCGGATCAAGGTGGGACGCACCTTCGCCGCCGACGTGCACGCGGCCAGTTCAGCGGTGATCTCCGGCCCGAGCACCTCGTCACCCAGCACATCGCGCCCCCACGCCCCGGGATGCTCGATACACAACCACCCCGTGGCGTGCACCGCCGTACCGAGCAGCGGAAGGTCGGCAGCGGCCGCCGAACACACCATGCCCTCGAACGGATTCATCACCGCACCTCCTTCCTCGCTCGCCGGGGCGTTCCCTGACCGGAGTTCACTGTAGAGGCGCCCGGCAGTGCACGGCTCACACCCTTGCCGAGCAGCGGTGACAGCGAAGCAGTCCACGGCCGAGGAGATCGACCGACAGCAGCGCGGTGCTACTCGTAGACCCCTTCGGCGTGCCAGTTCTGCTCGTCGTGGACGAGTAGGACCGCGCGGATCTCGGTGGGGTGGGCGTCGAGCTGGACTTGGACGCGGACGGCCGTGGTGGCGTGTTCGGCAGCGGACCACCAGCGTTCCACGACCGGCCAGGGGCCTGCCCAGCCGAGCAGGGACCACTGTTTGCGGCCCCAGCGCAGGATCGCGGGGTCGGCGGTGAACAGGCCCCGGTCGGTGACGCCGACCTCGGTGCCGTCGGCGGCGGTCAGGTGGACGGTGGGGCGGTGCAGCAGGAGCAGGGTGGGGGCCGGTTCGGGGAGGCGGCCGGGCCACGGGTGGGCGGGGTCGGCGGTGGGGGTGAGTTCGTCACCGAGGGCGATCATGGTGATGCGTTCGGCGGGGCCACGACCGCCGCTGAGCACACC
The DNA here is from genome assembly GCF_040655475.1 of Nocardia sp. NPDC050413. Classification (NCBI taxonomy): domain Bacteria; kingdom Bacillati; phylum Actinomycetota; class Actinomycetes; order Mycobacteriales; family Nocardiaceae; genus Nocardia; species Nocardia sp. NPDC050413. Next base: position 196,643 of record NZ_JBFAJZ010000003.1, read on the forward strand.
GATGCGCACCGCTTCACCGCCGAGCAGGCCCTGCACTCGCACCAGCGCGCGCCTGGCGCGTTCGGTCTGTTCCCCCTCACCGCCCCACAGACCCAGCTGCAACGCGCCCGAGGCGACCACCTCGACCGGTTCCAGGGTGAGCGCGACGATGGGACCGGTCGGGCGGGCGCGATGAGTGAGCCAGCCGTCGAGTTGCCAGCGGACCCGGTCGGCGGTGTCGGGCGGGGTGAGCGGGCGCGCGCACCGCCAGATCCTGGTGAGCTCCTCGCCGGTCTCGGTGCGGGCGGTGACGGCGAGCCGAGTGCACGACACCCCCGCCGCCGACAGGGCCGCGTGCAGGCGGGTGGACAGCTGTCTGCCCGCGAAGGCGGCCGCGTCGACCCGGTCGATGGGTGGGTCGCAGGCCAGCTCGACGGCCAGTTCCGGGGCAGGTCTGCGCGCCGAAGGCGGGCGTTCCGGGAGGGCGCGCGCCATGCGATGGGCGTGCGCGGCGTCGGCACCGAACCTCGACGTCACCTCGGCGGGTGCGAGCCGGGCGAAGTCGCCGATGCGGCGTAAACCCAAGCGGTGCAACAGGTCCGTGAGGTCGACGCGGTCCGGTGCGGACAGACTCGGTTCGGCCGCGAGCTCGGACACGGGCAGCGGCGAGAGGTAGCGGGCACCCTCCCCCGGCTCGACGATCGCGCCGCGCCTGGCCGCGATGACCGCCGTCGACATGGCATCGGCGATCCCGATCTGCGCCTCGGCGCCTGCCACCGCGACCGCGTCGATCAACCGCTCCGCCGCCGCCTCCTCGGACCCGAAATACCGTGTGGCACCCCGCGCCCCGAGCACGATCAGCCCCGGCCGCAACACCTCGACCCCCGGCACGGTGGCATCGACAGCCGCGACCACCGGCTCGAACAGCCGCGCATCCCGATCCGGATCGTCCTGGGCTACAACGAGTTCCGGACAGCACCCTTGTGCGTCCCGCCTGCGCATCCCACGCCGCACCCCCTCGGCCCGCGCGATCGCCGAACACGCGACAACCCGGTTCCCGCGCAACACCGCGATCGGCCGCTGCGCCGCCACCCCCATCCCGGCCGCCGCCGCCACCGCAGGCCAATCCGGGCACCACACCGCGACCACCCGGTCAGCGCGCCTCACGACAACACCCCGACCACACGGCCCCGCCCCACACCACGACCCCGCGGACGGCGGTCGATCGCGCCCGGTCGAGGGGCGCGGGGTGCGCGATGGAGGTGCTCATGCCCATCGCGCGAAGGTGGGCAACGGACGCGGGGTCACGACACGGCCTCGCGTAAGGCGGTCACTTCGGTTGGGCGTGCGACGTTCTCGCGGGCCAGCCATTCGGTGCGGCCCGCGCGGGCGCACAGGTCCATGCGGCCCTGGCGGGGTGGGCCCGCCTTGGCGCTGACGCGCACGTCGAGGCAGACCGAGCGCAGGCGGCCGCGGCCGGGGCCCAGGCCGTCGTAACCGGCGACGCGGGTGTCCAGGCGCAGCGCCGGGTTGGTCCACTCACCGCCCGCGACGACGAGAGTGGTGCCACGGTTGCGGGCGCGGGCGGCGAGCACGCGGCAGCGAGCCGGGGGGACGGCGAGGCCGTGCAGGCCGAGGACCACCAGGTCCAGGCCGTCGAGCAGGACCGCGGCCACCTCGGCGGGGTCGGGACCCGGGTCGGGGACGACCGCGAGCCGCGACAGCTGCGCACCCATCTCGGCGGCGGCCAGCAAACCGAGCCGCGGCAGCCCGACCACCGCCGCGTGACCACCGCCCGCGGTGACCGCGGCGAGCAGACCGGTGAGCAGCGAGTGCGCACCGGAGTAGGCGACCACCGACCCCTTCGGCAGTCCGCCGTCGGGAAGCAGGTCGGCCAACGGTGCGGGAACGGGCAGCAGATCGCGGCGAAGTGGCTGTTCACGGGGTATGTGTGCGGCCACGGACGCGCCGCGACCCGGCACCGAGGCCATCCGCCTGCGCAACTCGTCGAGCGTGTGCTCGCGCGTACCCGGCTCGGGCGGCAAACCGTTCGAACCCATCAACACCACCTACTTCCACGATGGACCCGCGAGCGGCGAACCGCTCGTCACCGAAACGACAGCACCGTTCCAGCTATCGATCGTATTCGAATATACGTTCGATCGCGACCAGCGTGACAGGCACCCCTGTCCCTGTCCACAGGGAAGATCCCGGCCAGTCAGCGGCAGATTCGGCTACCCTCGCACCCGTGACCGAACGTGCTCGTCCCCATATCGGCCCCGACTACCTGGTCGCGGGCCGCTACCGCCTGCAGTCGAAGCTGGGCGGGGGTGGCATGGGCGCCGTCTGGCTGGCCACCGATCGGCTGCTCAACCGGGAAGTCGCGATCAAGCAGGTGCTCACCACCGCCGGCCTGAGCGAGGCCGAGGCCGAGCGGGTGCGCAACAGCATCGTGCACGAGGGCCGCGTGGCGGCCAAGCTGTCGCACGAGCACGCCATCGCCGTCTACGACGTGGTGATCGAAGCGGGCGAGCCGTGGCTCGTCATGGAGTACTTACCCTCGCGCAGTGTGGCCAAGGCGCTCTCGCTGGTGGACGCACTGCCCGCGGTGGAGGTCGCCCAGATCGGCGCGCAGGTGGCCGACGCGCTCGCCGCCGCCCACGCCGCGGGCATCGTGCACCGCGATATCAAACCGGGCAACATCCTCGTCGCCGACCGCGGCCCCGACCTGGGCAAGGCGAAACTCAGCGACTTCGGCATCTCCCGTGGCGCGGGCGACCCGCACGGTGACGAACCCGACGGCGTGATCACCGGCACCCCCGCCTACCTGCCGCCCGAGGTGGCGCGTGGCGCCCAGCCCACCGAGGCCAGCGACGTGTTCTCCCTCGGCGCCACCCTCTACACCGCGCTCGAGGGTCAGCCGCCGTTCGGTTTCGACGACGACGAGAACGATGTGGTCACCCGCGCCGCGATGGGCCGCATCATCCCGCCCACCCGCAGCGGCATCCTCACCCAGCCGCTGCTGCACATGCTCGAGCCCGCGCCGCAGCGCCGCCCGACCATGGCCGAGGCCCGCGACGAGATCCTCACGGCCGCTTTCGGTCCCGGCACCGGCGCCTACATTCTCGGTGTCCCGCTGCGCACCGAGGACGGCACCATCCCGGCCTGGGCGTCGCGCAGCGGCGCCAGCGGCGTGCGCAGCCCCAATGCCCAGCCGCTGCCCCGCCCGCACCGCGCACCCCTGGCCACACCCGCCGCGCGCCCCCAGCGCACCGGCAGTTTCTTCGACGACCTGCCCAACGGCGCGCCCTTGGCGATCGGTGCGGGTGTGTTGATCGGCCTGGTCATCCTCATCGCCCTCATCATCGCGGTGATGTAGGCGCTGCCTCGCCCGGGGCCGCTCATTCGATGCGGCGGCGATGGGCCCATCTGGTCAGTGCGTTGCGGTTGGACTGCTGGGTTTTGCGCAGCACGTTCGAGGCGTGGGTCTCCACGGTTTTCACCGAGATGAACAGGCTTTCGGCGATCTCGCGGTAGGTGTATCCGCGGGCGAGCAGACGCAGCACTTCCAGCTCGCGCGGGGTGAGGGAGTCCAGTTCGGGGTCGAGTGGCGGTTCGGGGACCGGGGAGCGGCCGGTGAACGAGTCGAGGACGAAACCGGCCAGCCGTGGACTGAACACCGCGTCACCGCCCGCGACGCGGCGGATGCCGTCGGCCAACTCGGCGCCGGAGATGGTCTTGGTGACATACCCGCGCGCGCCCGCCCGGATCACCGCGATCACGTCCTCGGCCGCGTCCGACACGCTCAGCGCCAAACACACCGGGCCCGAAGCGATTCCACTCAGCACCGCGACACCGCCGCCGTCGGGCATGTGCACATCGAGCAGCACCACATCCGGTTTCGCGGCGTCGATCCCGGCGACGGCCTCCGCCACGGCCCCGGCCTCACCGACCACCTCCATGTCGGCTTCCCGGCTCAGTTCCGCTCGCACCCCCGACCGGAAGACCGCGTGATCGTCGACCAGAAACACCCGCACACTCACTCGAGACTCCTCATTCGAACCGCGAACCTGATGCTCATCGGTACCACACCACGATGTCCGGGCGACGCGATCGGGCCATCAGCGCCCCCATCATGATGTCCGCGTGACGCAACCGGACCATCAGCGGTCACACCACGACATCCGCGCGGCCGCAACCGGACCCTCCACGGCCACATCACGACATCCGAGCGACGCAACGGTGCCCTCCCGCCACCACAATGTCCGAGCCGCGCAACCCGGCGTCAGCGGCCGACCGGATGATCACGGTGCGCCTGGTCCAGACGCAGGGCGACGGTCGGCGAATCGGCGTCGGTCGGCTGTTCCGCCTCGCTCGGCTCGGAGGTACCGGAGTCCGTGCGCGGCATGACGATCCGCACCTCGGTGCCGCGCCCGACGGTCGAGTCGATCTCGGCGGTACCGCCGCGCCGCTCGACACGCGCGCAGATCGACTTGGCGATCCCGCGCCGGTCGGCGGGAACCGACGACACGTCGAAACCGGCGCCGCGGTCGCGCACGAAGATGCTCACCTGGTGCGGTTCGGTTTCGGCGAACAGGTCGATCTCGGGCACGTCGGCGTGCTTGGCCGCGTTGACCAGCGCCTCGCGGGTGGCGCCGAGCAGGGCCGTGAAGTGCTCCTTGGGCAGTCCGGCGCCGGTGTCGCCGGGGTCCATCGCGACATCGCCGACGGTGACGGGGGTGACCTTCACACCGTGCTGGTCCTCCACCTCACCGGCGATGGTGCGCAGGGCGGCGGACAGGCTCGAATGCGCGGGCGCGGCATCGTCGAAGAGCCATTTGCGCAGTTCGCGTTCCTGGCTGCGGGCCAGGCGCAACACTTCCTGGGGATCTTCGGCTTGCCGCTGGATCAGCGCGAGGGTTTGCAGCACCGAGTCGTGCAGGTGGGAGGCGATCTCCTCGCGTTCCTCGTTGCGGATGCGGGCGCCGCGTTCGGCGTTGAGGGCGCGGACCATGCGCAGCCACAGCGGCACCGTGAGCAGGCCGGCGCCGACCAGGGTGACCGCCACCGCGATCAAGGCCGAACCGAGCGAGCTCAGGTCGATACGGGCCAGCACGACGACACCGAGCCCGAACACGATCAGCGTCGCCCCGGCCACGATGCGCGACCAGGTGACCACCGATGGTCGCGCGGGCAACCCGAACAGCGCCCGCGGTCCCGGCGCGGCCACATCGTATTCGCGCCACACCAGAGCGGCGCCGACCGCCACGACGACGACCGGCACGATCACCTTCGCCGCCGTGCCCTGGAACAACCAGCCGACGGTGACCGCGAGCACCATCCCGAGCAGCGCGAGCCCGATCGCCTGCCTGCGCTCGTCGCCGGTCGGTGCGGTCGCGTCGCCGCCGGCCGGGGTGAAGATCCACAGCAGGCCGTAGGCCACCAGGCCCGCACCGACCAGCGCGGACAGCAGCACGAACGCCAGCCGCACCTTGAACACGTCGACGCCCAGGTGATCGGCCAGGCCGCCCGCGACGCCACCGATCACCCGGCCACCGGTCCGCCGGACCAGCCGGGGGGTCGTCGGCGATGTCGGGTCGCCTGGTTCGGACGCGGGAACCGGGAGCACACCGGGGAGATACCCGCGCGGCACGCCGTAACCCGGCGGCGGGACGGGCGAGTAGCCGACGGCCGGACGGTACGGCGACGGCGTGGGCAGATACTGCGCGCCAGGACGGTACTGCTGGGCGACACCGTACTGCTGAACCCCGCTGTACTCCGGGCCTGCACCGAACTGCTGGGCCGCTCGGCGGTACTGCCGGACAGCTTCGCGATACCGCCTGCCGCTCGGCCGAGGCGCCACGGGCCCCGGCATGCGCGCGGAGCCGTTGATCCCGGGGGCGAAGCCGGGCCCGGGTAGCCCCTGGGCGGCGGTGCGGGTGGGAACAGACGGATCCATACTTCGATACTGGCACGCGCGAGCGGTAGCCGACATCAGGAAAGACCCTGATCTGTGCCCCGATGTCCCCGATTCCGTGCCGACCTGCGGCGCACCCTGTCCGGTCCGGACAAAAATCAGCGATGACCTGCGACTATTCGCAAACCGGTGCAATAGAGGAAAACCGGCGGCGAATGCCGGACCGGAAAACCGAAAGTGCCGCCCCCAGCAGGGCTTTCAGCGATCACACCGGTATTTCGAAAGCCCGGGCACAGACGATCTTCCTACGTTGATGGCAGGCCGGAACCACGGCCGCCGCTTCAGGGGAGGAACACGTGAACATCATCACCACCGTGCTGGGTGCCGCCACCATCGGACTGAGCACTCTCGGGATGACACCGATCGCCTCGGCCACGCCGATGGCACCGCACGAATCGACCTACCACGGCCCCGAGGGCTTCCAGCTCACCATCGGCCATACCGACCAGTCCTACCGGCTGGTCCCCCCACTCAACGCCATGCCGACCAACCGTGAGGTGTTCCTGAACAACACCGCCTACGTCACCGCACCGCCCGGCGCGACCGGTGACCTCAGCTCCGGTTATCTCGTGGCCTGTGCCGTCGACCTGGAATTGTCGGTCGGCCTCGACGGCGGGATCTCGGTGGATGCGGGGGCGAGCGTGGGATTCGGCTCGTCGGGTCCCGACGGCTCGGTCGATATCGGTCCGTCGATCTCGGCAGGTCTGAACCTGAGTTTGTCGCTGGCCCCCGGCGAGATCAAGAAGATCGACATGGGATCGATGCCGTTGAGCTCGGGCACCACCTACCTGGTGAACCGCGACTTCCACCTGATGGTCGGCAACTGCGGCGGCCCGCTCAATGTCTACTCCTGGGCGACGGTCACCGCCGGAACCGGTCAGGTCGAGGCCACGAACTCGGTCTTCGGCGACACCATGTTCCTGTAGCCGAACCGGGAAATATCATTGCGGTGGTCATCTTTTCATCGAACGGGGGGTTCGTTGACTGTCGTCGACAGTGAGATCTCGTCGCCACGTGCGCTTTTCGCCCAGCGATTCGGCGAGCTCTACGCCGCGGCGGGCAACCCGACCCTGCGCCGGGTCGCCGCGGCCACCGAGCGGCGCATGCGCAATGCCGGGTCGGGCACGCCGTCGGCGCAGCGGATCAGCGACTGGAAAGCCGGTCGCAATGTTCCCGCCCGCTTCGAATCCCTGCTGCCCGTGGTCCTCACGCTCGTCGAGATGACCGAGAAGGCCCAGCGTGACCTGCCGAGAACACTGGCCGACCCGCATGAATGGCGACGGCTGTGGCAGGAATCGGTCACCTGGACGGCGACGGCGGGCGACGACCACACCTGCCCGTACCCCGGCCTGCGCGCCTACCGACCCGAGGAGCACACCTTGTTCTTCGGACGCGAACAGGCCACCGCCGACTTCGCCGCGCTGGTCCGCGACACCACGGGCATCGTCGTGCTGATCGGGGCGTCGGGGGCGGGAAAGTCCTCGCTGCTCGCCGCAGGCCTGCGCCCGGCCATCGACCTGGTGGCCGTCACCATGACACCGGGCGCGACACCGGTCACCGCCCTCGCCACGGCGCTGCGCGAAGACCCGGCGGTGCTGATCGTCGACCAGTTCGAGGAGCTGTTCACCCTCTGCCAGGACGAGGCCGAACGCTCGACGTTCCTGACCTCGCTCACCGAACTCACCACCCGCGACACCGATCCACGCACAGTGGTCCTGGCCCTGCGCGCCGACTTCTACGAACCGTGCCTGCACTACCCGGTGCTACGGAACAGCTTGCAGCACAACAGCTATCTGCTCGGCGCCATGTCGATGGACGAAGTATCCCGCGCGATCACCGGTCCTGCCGCTGCCGCCGGACTCACCCTCGAACCCGGGCTCGCCGAACTGGTTCTCGCCGAATTACGCGGTCTCGGTGAGCATCTCGACGGTTACGACCCCGGCACGCTGCCGCTGCTGTCGCACGTGATGGCCGCGACCTGGCAGCAGCGGGAGGGGCGCAAGCTCACCGTGGCCGGTTACCGCAAGGCCGGTGGGGTCGCGGGGTCAGTCGCCGAGACCGCCGAACTCGCGTGGAGCGAACTCACCGGGGCGCAGCAGATCGCCGCCCAGGAGCTGCTCGGGGCGCTGGTCACCGTCGGGCAGGACACCCGCGACACCCGCCGCACCGTCGACCGCGTCGAATTACTCGGTCGCAGTGGGAATTCCGAGGCGGCTGCGCAAGCGCTCGACGTGCTCGCCGCCAGCCGAATCGTCACCCTGGACGCCAGCTCCGTGCAGCTCACCCACGAAATCGTGCTCACGGCCTGGCCACGATTGCGCGACTGGATCGATGCGGACCGGGTGGGGCACGCGGTCCGCCAACGGCTGGAGCGCGACGCGATCGAATGGACAGTCGCCGGACAGGATCCGGCGCTGCTGTATCGGGGTACCAGGCTCGACCGGGCGCGCGAACACGTCGGGCGCACGCGCGACAACCCACAGGTCCGCGCCTTTCTACAAGCCTCACGACGGGCGGCCCGCAATGGCAACCGACGGCGGATCGTGGCGATCATGGCGGTGTTCGCTCTGCTCGCCACGGGTGTCATCGCGTTCGACCGCAACCGGCTCGCCGACCAGCGGGCGCTGGACCGCGACTATGCGGAGCTGATCGCCGCCGCCCAGCGGACCAGAACGACCGATCCTTCCGTGTCCGCTCAGTTCCTGCTTGCCGCGTATCGGCTCCGGCCCGATGATGCGACCCGCACCCAACTACTGAACAGTCAGGACTCGCCGCTGTCGATTACCGTGCCCGCTCATACACGTGGCATCTCGACGCTCGCCCTGCGTCCGGCCGACGCGCTGCTGGTCTCGATCGACCAGGTGAGCGATGCAGTGTTCTGGGACCTGCACGATCCGGCCCAGCCACGGCGTCTGACCACTTCGTTGAGCACGAAGATCTCCGAACTCGCCTTCATTCCGGGCAGTACGGACGCGGTCACGCTCGGTCACTCCGGTACCCAGTTGTGGGATCTGGCCCGTCCCGAATCTCCCCGGTTGATCCACACGCTCGGCACGCTGCATGCGGAGGTGATCGAGGTCGACCCGACCGGAACCAGACTCGCCGAGATCAACGCATTGACATTGACCGTCTGGGATATCCGTGATCGCGCACGCCCCACTCGTATAGCGAGCAGCCCACTGCCCGGCGACCTGCACAACGTCGAATTCGGACCCGGCGGCACGGCGATGGCGATCGGCGCCGCCACCTACGACGAAGGCATCCCCGACACCGTGCAGCTGTGGGATCCCGCCACCGCGCGTCCCCTCGGACGCCCGATATCCACCTCGCCCCGCGACTTCCTGAAGGCCTTCGCGCTCAGCCCGGACGGCACCCGCCTTGCCGTCGGCACACACGGTACGAAGGGTACGAACAGTGCACCATCGAGCCAGCTGGAGCTCTGGGACATCACCGATCCGCACAACCCACGTTCGTACGGATCGTCGACCCGAATCGACAACGACGTACTGGCTTCGATCGCGTTCCACCCTGATGGAAACCTACTGGCCACCGGCTCCGATGAGGCCGCGCTGCTGTGGAACGTGGCCGACCCGGCCCAACTCACGCAGGCCGGGCCTGCACTGTCGGTGAGCCCGGCTGCCTGCCCCCAGGCCCGGCTCGCCCTCTGCAGTGGCGGCCCGCGAACGATGCTCTTCCTGCCCGGCAAGACGGCCCTGGTCGGAGCGGGTGACGACGGTTTGCTGCGAATCTGGACCCTGCCCCGCTCGACGATCGACGTCATTCCCAGGATGCCCTCGGGACCGGTTTTCGACCGCACCGGCGACCGAATGGCCATGTTGACCAGAACCGGCGAGGTCGTCGTCTGGGATTCCACCGACATCCGGCGCCCGGTCAGAACCGCGCCCCTTCCCGGACTGCCCGGACTGACCAATCCGGCCCTCAGCCCAGACGGACGCACCCTGACGCTGCACGACCAATCGGGAAAGCGGCGCGTCGTCTTCGCGCTCGACGACCCTTTTCATCCGCGGATGCTGCCCGCCTGGCCGACCGGCGACGACGATTTCTCGACCGTCGAAGGCAACCGCATGCTGCGAATCTCCCACGCCGCAGTGCGGATGTGGGACGTCACCGACCGCTCCGCACCGTCGCCACTCAGCGCACCGATCACGGCCCGGGTGGGAGTAATCGTCGGCAGCAGCTTCAGCACCGACGGAACCCGGCTCGAACTCATGCTCCTCGACGACCGCGGCCACTGGGAAACGCACTATTTCCGCCAGATCTGGAATCTGGATGATCCGGCCAACCCCAGGCTGGTCTCCGAAACCGAACTGGATCTGAATACTTCGCTGCACCCCTCGCAGTTCCTGCCCGACAACCGGACCGTCGCCGTTGTCCGAGGTGACCACTTCGGCCTGTGGGATACCGACGACCCCGAATCGTTCACCCCGCTCGTCGACGCAGTACGTACCGAGGTGGCGCCGATCAACTGGATTTCCGCCGACGCCGACAGCACCGAACTGTTGGTGTCGAGCGAGGACGGCACCACCGGCCTGTGGAATATCACCGATCCGCGCGCGCCCCGCCACCACCTCGGTCCGATAGGCCCCGCCGACGGCCGCACCCGACAGGTGACGATGCACCCACGTGGTGAACAACTCGTGCTCGTGACCGACGACGGCCAACTCGGCGTCTGGGACCTCGACCCCGAAGCCGTCGCCACCCGCATCTGCGCGAGCACAGGCATGCTCACCGAGGCGGTCTGGCGCACGCATGTCGCCAACGGCCCCTACCGCGCACCCTGTTCCTGAACCCGGGGCAATTTTCAGGGTTCCCCCCGATGTGTTAGAGGGGTCGCGCAGCACACCATGGAACCCATGAGCAGAACGAGCTTCGGCGATCAGGTTCAGCAGATGTGGCACACGCGGCCCGTCCGGCTGCCCCGGCAGGGGCCGATCGCCGGTGTGGCCGCCGGGTTCGGGTTGCGCTACGGCGTGGATCCGGTGCTGTTGCGGGTGGCGTTCGTGGTGTCGACCATCTTCGGCGGGGCGGGGATCATCCTGTATCTGCTGGCGTGGCTGGTGCTCGGCTCCGCGGGCAACGAAGCGTCGGCGGCCGAGTCGCTCAGCGGGCGTGGGTCGCATTCGCAGACGAAGACGATCGTGTTGATCGTGGCGCTGGCCATCGCGGTGTCGACCATGGGCCCGATGGGGTTGGGGCTCGGCGGTGGCGGCGTGATCAGCATGGGCCTGATGCTGGCCGGGTGGTGGATGCTCTATCTGCGCCATCCCGAGCTGCCTGCCGGTTTCGACAGCCATCCCGCCCCGCTCGGCACCACCGGGTACCCCGGCGCGGGCTACCCGAATGCGATGTACCCGTACACCGGCGACGGGATGTACACGCCGTACACCAAACTCCCCGACGCCTACGTCCCCGATCCGGCGACGACCGTGCTCCCCCGCACGGAAAACCGCGCGGCGACAGCGGAACCCATGCCGTTGCTGCGGGTCGACGAGGCCGAGACGGTAGCACTGCGCAAGCACAGCGACGCTGTGCCACCACAGTCGTCGACCACCATCGGCGAAACCGTGCCCGCCCCGGAAGATGCCGAATCTACCGGCAGCACTGCGCCTTCCGAGCACACCGATGCTCGCCCTTCCGCGCCCATCGACGCAGAACTCGCGGCCGCACCGAAACCTGACGAATTCGGGGCGACGCCGACAGCGGATACAACACCGACCGCAGGCGACGACCGATCCATCATCGATCTCGCGAAACCCGAGCCGGCCGCCCACCCCGAACCGACCGGCCTGTCGACGATCGGCGACACCGCGATCCTGCCCAAGACGCCGGGCAGCCCCCACCTACGCGCCCAGGTGCCACCCGGCTGGGATCCCCTGGCCGTGGCCCCGCTGGCCTGGGAGCTCCCCGAAGCCGTCCCCACCTTCGCCCCGGTCGCCCCACAACCACCGAAACGCCCGCGCTCCCGGCTGACGCCGATCACCATCGGCCTGGCCATCCTCGCCGCCGCGGCAGCGGGTGCGGCCGCCGCGTCGGGCGTCGAATGGATGACCCCCGCCCGTATCGCCGCCTTCGCCCTAGCCGTCGTCGGCCTCGGCCTCGTCGCAGGCGCGTTCCTGCGGCGCGGCTACGGACTGCTCGTCCTCACCGCACCGCTGGCCGGCTTCGTCCTGCTGGCCTCGCTGATCGGGCCGATCGACTTCGAGAACAGCGGCAATGTGGGCGACCGCGTGTGGGCGCCGACCTCCGTGCAGGAACTGCAGCCTCGCTACGCCCTCGACATCGGTTCGGGCACATTGGATCTGCGCGGCCTCACCCTCACCGAATCACGAAGCGTCGAAGTCGCGGTGAACATCGGTGATACGAAAATCAAGCTGCCGGAAGGGATGACGGTGAACACCACCTGCGACATCCGCGTCGCCGACAACCCGTGCGACGAGGGCCTGAGCGGACCGAACACCCCCGGCGCACCGGTCCTCGACCTGCACATCACGATGCACCTCGGCGACGTGGAGGTGACCCGTGGCTGACTCGACGAAAACCGAACGCCGCCCGGCCTTTTCCCTGCTCGTCACCGGGCTGCTCGCCCTGGCGGTGAGCGTGTGGGCCCTGCTCGGCGCACCGACCCCCGACGGCGGCGGCATCGTGCCGATGGGTTGGGGAGTGGTGATCGTGGCCAGCGTCGTCGGCCTGCTGCTCGTCCTCTCCCCCCGCCGCAAACGACACTGACGAGAACACGACACGAAAACGAGAAATGGCCCGTCATCAGACGGGCCATTTCTGTTGAAGGGCAACGGCTATGGCGAATTCCGCAGACCGGCAGGCTACTCCCGTGGCGAAAGCACTGCCACCGATCACCCACCGACCGCAGAACGGTGGCTACCTCCTGGGCAGGCTGCTGCTCACCCAGGCGGTGCCGCGACCGCGACCGGCCTGACTCACTCCCACTCGATGGTGCCCGGCGGCTTGCTCGTCACGTCGAGCACTACGCGGTTCACCTCGGCCACCTCGTTGGTGATGCGGGTGGAGATGCGTTCGAGCACGTCGTAGGGCAGGCGGGTCCAGTCCGCGGTCATCGCGTCCTCGCTCGACACCGGGCGCAGCACGATCGGGTGACCGTAGGTGCGGCCGTCACCCTGCACACCCACCGAGCGGACGTCCGCGAGCAGCACCACGGGGCACTGCCAGATCTGCTTGTCCAGTCCGGCGGCGGTGAGCTCCTCGCGGGCGATGGCGTCGGCCTGACGCAGCAGGTCGAGCCGGTCGGCGGTCACCTCGCCGACGATGCGGATGGCCAGGCCGGGGCCCGGGAACGGCTGGCGCGCGACGATTTCCTCGGGCAGGCCGAGCTCGCGACCCACCGCACGGACCTCGTCCTTGAACAGCAACCGCAGCGGCTCGACCAGCTCGAACTCGAGATCGTCGGGCAGGCCGCCGACATTGTGGTGGCTCTTGATGTTGGCGGTGCCGGTGCCGCCACCGGACTCGACCACATCCGGGTACAGCGTGCCCTGCACCAGGAACTCGACCTTCGGCGCCGTCCCGTCGCCACCCTGCTCGGCGACGATGCCGGCCACCGCGTCCTCGAAGGACCGGATGAACTCGCGGCCGATGATCTTGCGCTTCTCCTCCGGGTCGGAGACGCCCTTCAGCTCACCCAGGAACTTGTCGACCGCGTCGACGGTGACCAGCTTGGCCCCGGTCGCGGCGACGAAATCGTGCTGCACCTGCTCGCGCTCGCCCGCGCGCAACAGACCGTGATCGACGAACACACAGGTGAGGCGGTCACCGATGGCACGCTGCACCAGCGCGGCGGCGACGGCGGAGTCGACACCGCCGGACAGCCCACAGATGGCGTGACCGTCACCGATCTGGGCGCGCACGTCCTCGATCAGGGCCTCGGCGATATTGGCCGGGGTCCACGCCGCGGGAATGCCCGCCAGCTCGTGCAGGAAGCGGCTCAGTACCTGCTGACCGTGCGGGGAATGCAGCACCTCGGGGTGGTACTGCACACCGGCCAGCCGACGCGCGCGATCCTCGAACGCGGCGACCGGCGCACCGGCGGTGGTGCCGGTGACCTCGAACCCCTCGGGGGCGTCGGTCACGGCGTCGCCGTGGCTCATCCACACCGGCTGGATCGTCGGCAGGCCGCCGTGCAGCACACCACCGTCGATATTGAGTTCGGTGCGGCCGTATTCGCGGGTGCCGGTGTGCGCGACAGTGCCGCCGAGGGCCTGGGCCATGGCCTGGAAGCCGTAACAGATGCCGAACACGGGCACGTCGAGGTCGAACAACCGCGCGTCGAGTTGCGGGGCGCCCTCGGCGTACACGCTGGACGGGCCGCCGGACAGGATCACCGCGAGCGGCTGCTTCTCGGCGATCTCCTCGACCGTCATGGTGTGCGGAATGACCTCGGAGAACACCCTGGCCTCACGCACCCGGCGGGCGATCAGCTGTGCGTACTGTGCGCCGAAGTCGACGACGAGGACCGGTCTCTGAGTTTCTGCCACCTGCCCAGTTTAGTGAGGGTGACAGATGGCCGAGCACGGGGCATCGATGCGACGCCACGCCACGCTGTGACAGACCACGACGCACCGTCAATCCTTGCGCGGGGCGGGGCGGGGCTGGCTATCCTCGTGCTCGTGCCATTCGCCCGCGCGATCGATGCCGACATCTACTACGAGGACAGCGGTGGCACGGGTCCGGTGGTGTTGCTCGCCCACGAATTCTTCATGGACCGCACGATGTTCGAGGCGCAACAGACGGCACTCGCCCCCGAATTCCGGGTCGTCGCGTGGGACGCGCGCGGCCACGGCCGCACCAGGGACCAGCGGCTGCCGTTCACCTACTGGACCGCCGCCCGCGACGCGCTCACCGTGCTCGACGCGCTCGGCGTCGAACGCGCGATCGTCGGCGGCACCGCCCAGGGTGGGTTCACCGCGCTACGCACGGCGCTCGTCGCCCCCGAACGGGTGGCCGCGCTCATCCTCATCAGCACCGAAGCCCACGGACCGACCCGTGAACAGTCCACGGCCACACAGCGTTTCCTCGACGAATGGCACGACCGGGGTTCGCGCGAGGAAGCCGCGACCCAGCTCGCCGACTGGCTCATCGGCGACGACAACCACTACCGCGAGATCTGGACCCGCCGCTGGGTCGACGACGCGCACAACGGGCTCGACGCCGCCGTCGGGTGCCTGCTCGGGCGGGACTCGGTGCTCGAACGGCTGCCCGAGATCACCTGCCCGGCGCTGGTCATCCACGCCACCCACAGCGGCATCGCCGGGAAGAGGGCCCGCATGCTCGCCGACGGCCTCACCGCCTCCACCTACGTGGAGATCGACGGCGCCCGCCTCGGTGTCACGATGACCCACGCGGAACCGGTCAATGCCGCCATCGGCCGGTTCCTGCGCGAACGGGTGTCACTGGCCCATGTCCGTTAGCGGACGCTGAGCCCGACCTTCTGGAATTCCTTGAGGTCGGAGTAACCGGCCTTGGCCATCGAGCGGCGCAGACCACCGACCAGGTTCAGCGAACCGAACGGGTCGTCGGACGGGCCGTAGAGGACGCGCTCGAGGCTCGGGCGGTCGGTGGCGCCGTCGGGGCCGTCGAGCCACGACTCGTCGACCGGCAGGAACGAACCGCGCGGCACCGAGGGGTGCGCGGTGGCCGAGGGCCAGTACCAGCCGTGGCCCGGCGCCTCGGCCGACACCGACAGCGGCACACCGAGCATCACCGCGTCGGCGCCGCAGGCGATGGCCTTGGCCAGCTGACCGGAGGTGGCCACGTCACCGTCGGCGATCACGTGCACGTAGCGGCCGCCGGTCTCGTCGAGGTAGTCGCGACGCGCGGCGGCGGCGTCGGCGATCGCGGTGGCCATCGGCACACCGATACCGAGCACCTCGCCGGTGGTGGTGGCGCCGGGGAAGGAGCCGTACCCGACGATGACGCCCGCCGCACCCGTGCGCATCAGGTGCAGGGCGGTGCGATGATCGCTCACGCCGCCGGCCACGACCGGCACATCGAGTTCGGCGATGAAGGTTTTGAGGTTGAGCGGTTCGCCGTCACCGACGTGCTCGGCGGAGATGATGGTGCCCTGCACGACCAGCAGCTCGACACCGGCCTGCACCAGCGCGGGGGTGAGCGCGCGGGCGTTCTGCGGGCTAACCCGCACGGCGGTGGTCACACCGGCGGCGCGCACCTGGGCCACGGCGGCGGCGAGCAGGTCGGGCTGCATCGGGGCGGCGTGCAGTTCCTGGAGTAAGGAGATCGCGCGTTCGTAACCCCCCTTGTCGACCAGATCGATGAGCTGATCGATCTTGGCCTGCACATCGGCGTGCCGAGCCCACAGACCCTCACCGTTGATCACACCGAGGCCACCACGGCGCCCGAGCTCGATCGCGAACTCCGGCGAGACCAGCGCGTCGGTGGGATGCGCGAGCACGGGGATCTCGAAGCGGTAGGCGTCGAGCTGCCAGGCCAGCGAGACCTGCTTCGACGACCGCGTCCGCCGCGAGGGAACGATATCGACGTCGTCCAGCTCGTAGGTTCGCCGAGCGACCCGACCCATCCCGATCTCGACCATGTCACGCACAGTTGCTCCCTGTGTCCGGGCGCGCGTGTGCGCGCGTTTTCACAAACCTGACGGCTTGCATGGCTGTGCGCCGGGAGCGTACCCCCCGGCGCACAAACGCATCTATTGTACTCAGCCGCGGCCGGTGTAGTTCGGGGCCTCGACGGTCATGGTGATGTCGTGCGGGTGGCTCTCCTTGAGGCCCGCGGCGGTGATCTGCACGAACTGGGCGCCCTGCAGGTGCTCGATGTTCTGCGAACCCGTGTAGCCCATCGCGGCGCGCAGGCCGCCGACGAGCTGGTGGATCACCTGGTTCACCGGGCCACGGAACGGGACGCGGCCCTCGATGCCCTCGGGGACCAGCTTGTCCTCGGCGAGCACGTCGTCCTGGAAGTAGCGGTCCTTGGAGTAGGACTTGGCCTGGCCGCGGCCCTGCATCGCGCCGAGCGAACCCATGCCGCGGTAGCTCTTGAACTGCTTGCCGTTCACCAGGATCAGATCGCCGGGCGACTCGGCGGTGCCCGCGAGCAGCGAACCGAGCATCACCGTCGACGCACCGGCGGCGATGGCCTTGGCCACATCGCCGGAGTACTGCACGCCACCGTCGGCGATCACCGGGACACCGGCGGGCTTGCACGCGGCGACGGCCTCGAGGATCGCGGTGATCTGCGGCGCACCGACACCGGCCACCACGCGGGTGGTGCAGATGGAGCCGGGACCGACACCCACCTTGACAGCGTCGACGCCCGCCTCGACGAGCGCGGCGGCACCGGCCCGGGTGGCGACGTTGCCGCCGACGACCTGGATGCGGTCGCCCACTTCGGCCTTCACCTTGGCGACCATCTGCAGCACCTGCGACTGGTGCCCGTGCGCGGTGTCGACGATCAGCACATCGACACCCGCGTCGGCCAGGGTCATCGCGCGCGACCAGGAGTCCTCACCCACACCGATCGCCGCACCGACGAGCAGGCGGCCGTCGCGGTCCTTGGTGGCGTTGGGGTACTGATCGGTCTTGACGAAGTCCTTGACCGTGATGAGCCCCCGCAGGCGGCCGTTGCCGTCGACGATGGGCAGCTTCTCGATCTTGTGGCGGCGCAGCAGACCGAGCGCGGCCTCGGCGGTGACACCCTCCTGGGCGGTGATCAGCGGCGCCTTGGTCATCACCTCGTCGACGCGGCGGTCCTGATCGACCTCGAAGCGCATGTCGCGGTTGGTGATGATGCCGACGAGCGAACCGGTCTCGTCAACCACGGGCAGGCCCGAGATGCGGAAACGGGCGCACATGGCGTCCACGTCAGCGAGGGTGTCGTTGGGACGACAGGTGACCGGGTCGGTCACCATGCCCGCCTCGGACCGCTTCACGGTCTCCACCTGGGCGGCCTGGTCGACGGCCGACAGGTTGCGGTGCAGCACGCCCATGCCGCCCGCACGAGCCATGGCGATCGCCATGCGCGCCTCGGTGACGGTGTCCATGGCCGAACTCACCAGCGGGGTACGCAGCGTGATGTCACGCGTGAGCCTGCTGGAGGTCTCGACGGAGCTGGGGATGAGATCCGAGGCGGCAGGCAGCAACAGCACGTCGTCGAACGTGAGGCCGAGCATGGCGATCTTGTTCGGATCGTCGCCACCCGTAGGAGGGCGCACCGCGATTCGTTCGCCCGACACGGGATTACTCATTCGGATCGACCCCTCCTGGTCGTCGGAGTACCGACGCAGGAGATGACGCGCGTCGGTGCTGAGCGGAAAGCTTGATGGTCGGTGAGAACGAGCTCGCCGACGCCTGCATTCCATGGTATCGGTCGGCCGTGACACGCTGTGCAGTGAGCCCTCGCGCAAAACTTGCCAGGTGCATCGCTGGCGCAGACCGGCCACCACTGCGTACCGTGGGGTTGTGCGTGACCATCTACCACCTGGCCTGCCGCCGGATCCCTTCGCCGGAGACCCCTCCGACCCGTCTGCCGCGCTCGATGCCATCGAGCCCGGTGAGCCGCTGGATCCACATGAGCGCCTCGCGGTCGAGGAAGATCTCGCCGACCTCGCGGTCTACGAAGCCCTGCTCGCCCATCGTGGCATCCGCGGGCTCGTCGTCAGCTGCGAGGACTGTCGGCAAGATCACTACCACGACTGGGACATGCTGCGGGCGAACCTGCTGCAGCTACTCGTCGACGGCACTGTACGGCCGCACGAGCCCGCCTACGACCCGACGCCCGAGGCGTACGTCACCTGGGACTACTGCCGCGGCTACGCGGACGCCTCGATGAACGAGGCCTTCCACGGCGACGGGTTCGACGGGTTCGACAACTGAGCGCTCACTGATCGGCGGACCGAGCACGTGCGGTCCCGCGTGAGTCGCGCACGCGCCGGACGGCTACCGATACAGACAACACGAAAGAGGCCCCGAACCACTGTGGTTCGGGGCCTCTTTCGTGTCGATCAGGGGGTGCCGGGCAGCGGCAGAATCGTCATGGATGGAACGGCCGGCGGGACCTGCGGCGTCGGCGGAACCGCCGTCGGAGCGGTCGGCGGCGGTTCTGCGATGGTCGTCGGGGGTTGGGTCGGTTCGACGGTGACCGGCGGCGGAGTCGGTGGCACCGTGGTCACGGGCGGTGGCGACGGCTCGGTCGGGCGGGGATCCACGGTCTCCGGAGCAGGCGTCAGCATGATCTCCGGCGGCACGGTCGGATCGGTCGTGCCCGAGTTACCCGGGTCGATCGGCGCCGCGGGGTCGGTGGTCCCCGGCTTGGCCGGCGACGGAGAAGGTGCGGACGGCGACGAGGACGGCGCGGTGGTGCCCGGCAGCGGCGCGGGCGGCAACAGCGACCCGAGTTCGGGTGCCTGCTTCACCAGTTGGTCGCGCAGCAGGTTCCAGCGAGCCAGCAGGTCCTCGCGCTTCTTCGGGTCGCTGACCTGATCGGCGGTCGCCGAGGCCTGCTCCAGCTTGGCGCGAGCCTGTTCCGGATTGCCCGCGGCGATCATGTTCTGCGCGGCGGCCAGGTCGTCGTCGGCGCGAGCCACGACGGTGGTCTGTGCCTGTTCGCTGAACACCACTTCCTTGACCCGCCACAGCGGATCACCGGGTGCCGCACTGTAGGAGAATGCCGTGATACCGCCGAACACCACGGCGAGTGCCGCGGCGGACCCCAGCAGGGGCCGGACCAGACGCAGACGTCCGCGCGAGGAGGCTCCGGTTCGAACCTGCCTGGCACCGATCTCCTGATCGACCGCCGCGAAGACGGTGTCGAGATCGGGGCCCGCCGGCATCGGCTCGGCCAACAGATCGGCCCGCCAATCCGCGAGCAGTGACGCCAGCTGGAACTCCTCGGTGCTGTCGGTATGCACCGGTCCGTCGCTCGCGATCGCGTCGATCAGCGCATCGTCGCTGCGCACCGCCGCAATGTCGACCGGACCGGAATCGCCGGCACCCTCGGCGGCGTAGGGACCGCTGTCGTGCGACCCACGCCAAACCTTCCGGTCGCCTCGACCGCGCTCGCCATCCCTAGCCATACATTTCACCTGCCCTCGCCACTTGTGACTTCAGTTTTGCGAGTGCCCTGTGCTGGGCCACCCGTATCGCGCCCGCCGTGCTGCCCACGGCGACTGCGGTTTCCTCTGCTGACAGACCCATCACCAGTCGCAAGATCAGGATTTCCCGATGTTTCTCGGGGAGTGTGGCGAGCAGAGTGTTCATCTGCCTGCTGGTCTCCGAGTCGAGAGCTCGCTGTTCCGGTCCGTGGTCGGTGGATATGACATCTGGTACTTCGGCCATCGCCTCCGCCTTGTTACGGGCGGCATTGCGGTGGGCGTCGGCGACCTTGTGCGAGGCGATCCCGTACACGAAGGCCATGAAGGGCCGACCCTGATCCTGATAGCGGGGCAGGGCGGTCATCACAGCCAAACAGACCTCTTGCGCAACATCGTCCGCGGAGAGCTGCCCGCGCTCCGCGGCACCGATCCGCGCCCTGCAGTAGCGAACCACCAAGGGACGGACCAGTTCCAGTACCTGAGCTAAAGCGGTCCTGTCGCCCTGCGCAGCCGCAGCGACGGCGAGGTCCAACTCTTCGCCCATATGCGTCATCGTCAGAGATTTTCCTGGCGTTACGAGTGGCGCGGTCACATGTGACCGAGCTTCCACCGATGTGGCGGAACGGAACTAACAATAGCGACCCGATGATCACCCGCCAGCGGCCCCGGGTTGTTCTGAGGGTGCTCTCAGGAAGATCGCCGGGCGGCCTCATCGGGGGGATGACCGGAAGTCTCCACCGAGGGAACGCAGACGTGCGGCGTGATCTGCGGCTTCGTTCGCGGCGGCCGCCGCGGCGGCTGGCTCCGCGGCCACTCCGGCGCGCAGCATCGCGCACGCCCAGCGCAAGGGCAGCAGGGCGTTGGCACGGCACTCAGAGTCGATTTTCTCGGCCAGTCGCGCGGCGGCCGCGAGCTCTCCGGTGGCGGCGGTGGCGGCCGCGACGAGCAGTGCCGATTTCACCCGGTGCCGCACGGAGGGAAGGGCCTCGGCCAGCGCGGCGGCGCGCGTGGCGTCGTCCAGCGCGAATTCGCCGCGGGCCAGCGCGGTTTCGGCGCGGACCCAGTGCCAGCGCACCCGGGCTCGGGCAGGCGCCTCGTCGAGCAGCGGTTCCACCCGGCCCAGCAGTCGGGTGGCGAGGGCGAGGCGGCCGGTGCCGAGCGCGTCGGCGGCCAGACCGGTGTAGGCGTCGGCCAGGGCCTCGGCGCGGGCGGCTCCGGTCGCGGCGCAGGCGAGGCGGGCCGCGCGCCCGTCGTTGGCGGCGGCGGCACCGTGCCAGCCGAGCTGACGCAGCAGCGAGCCCGTGGTGCTCTCGACCAACGAGGCCAGGCCCGGATCGAGGCGGGTGCGGGCGAGTACCCGCAGGTCGGCGCGGGCGGCGGCGTAGTGGCCTTGTCCACCGAGGGCGACCGCCCGGTGCCAGCGCGAGCGCGGGTCGGCAGGCTCCGGCAACTGCGCAGCGGCCCGGCCGGGGGTGGGACCGAATGCTGTCGAAGCGAGGATTTCGGAACCGATATCCGCCGATGAGGCCGCAGTATGCACGCGGTGACTCTAGCTCCCGATGGTCCTCGTCGTTTCTCGTGATATGTCACGACCGCGGCCGGGTAGCAACCGTTCAGCTTTTCTTTCCATGGCCGATGTTGCCATCAGGTAAATCTCCGCTCCCGGATGCCCCCGCCGCAAAGTCTCGAATTCACATGCGTTTCTCGCAATTAACCTGAGTGCCCTCTTTGCGCCATGTCGAAGGTTACGGTCGCGGGAGCCACTGTGACCCGCGGCACGACGCTGAGCGGGGCGTCGAGCCCTCGAAATGCATCGAAAAGGCCGTTACCAGGGGAAATAGCCGGGGGCTTCCACGGAGTCACTCGACCCATCCATAGCCAACCGAACAGTATGGACGGACGGGGAGTGAAATGTAAACAGTTCGCAGGTTAAATTTCAGCGTTGACGATTTGCTGAACCAATGCGCGGAACTATTGACGGAATTTCCCGCCGAGCCCTAACGTAGCTCATCGCCGGGGACGGCGCCGCGCGAAATTGCAGCGACCATCCACTCGGCACCGTCAGGCACCGTCGAGCCGGCCACTCAACCGAGGGGCCGCGTTGACCTGCCGCACCACTCGCTCGACAACGCTGACGAGCTCGCACCACAAGGAGTTCACCATGCCCATGCCCACCCACCTCCCCGGTCCGAACGCCGACGTCTGGGATTGGCAGATGCGTGGCTCGTGCCGCGGCCAGGACTCGGCCGTCTTCTTCCACCCCGACGGCGAACGTGGCCGCGCCCGCACCGCGCGCGAGATGCGCGCCAAGGAGATCTGCCGGGCCTGCCCCGTGCTCATGCAGTGCCGCACCCACGCCCTCAAGGTCAGTGAGCCCTACGGCATCTGGGGTGGCATGTCCGAGACCGAACGCGAGATGCACGCCCGCCGCAACCGGCGGCGCATGGCGGTCTAGAGCCCTTCGCGGAACCCTCCGCAAATCCGTTCCCATCCATCCTGCGTGGGGCGCCGAATTCCTAGCAAACAGCTGGCACCCGATTCCAGGCACCCCGCTCGCAGGGGTGTCATAGCCTCGGGCTACATTCGTGACCGATGACACAGAATGGGTTCCGAAGCGAAGCCTTCCCACCGAGCGTGGATTCTGCGGTTACCGCACGCGCGGCCGAAGGAGTCGAGCTAGCTGCACTGTTGGAACGATGCGGCCTTGCCGACCAGCAAGCCTTTGCCGAACTGTACGACCGGACCTGCGCCCGCGTCTTCGGCCTGATCCTGCGGGTGCTCCACGACCCCGGGTACGCCGAGGAGACGACGCAGGAGGTCTACCTTCAGATCTGGCGCACCGCAACGAGTTTCGACCCCGCCAAGGGGTCGGCGGTGACCTGGCTGATGACGCTGGCCCACCGCCGCGCGGTCGACCGGGTTCGTGCCGAGCAAGCCCACACCCAGCGCGAGGTCGCGTACGGGATCCGGGTACTCGGTCACGAATTCGACGAGGTCACGGAGGAGGTGGAACGCAGACTCGAACAGCAGGCCGTCCGGCGCGGGCTCTCGACATTGACCGAGACCCAGCGCGAGGCGATCTCGCTCGCCTACTACGGCGGGCGGACGTATGCGGAGGTAGCTCAGCACCTCGGCATCGGATTACCGACCGTTAAGTCCCGTATTCGGGACGGATTGACACGACTGAAGAAAAGTTTGGGGGTGACGTGAGATGAACGACGCCCAGATCGATCTCGCGCACACCGTCGCGCTCGGATTGATCGACGACGAAGACCATCACGCGATCCAGACCATCATCGATACCGAAGACCCCACCCTGTGTACCGAGTTTCTGCACGAGATCCGCGCCACCCGCGCGGCTCTCACCGAACTCTCGGAACTCACCGCCACCCCACCACCCCCGTCTCTGCGCGCTCGGCTACTGGCCGCGATCGAGGCCGAAGAACCACCCGTAGCCAGCTAGGCGCACAACGAAAGGCCCCCGGACCCGACAGGTCAGGGGGCCTTCGTCATGTCAGGTCAGTGCGCGTGACCGTGACCGTGTCCGTGGTCGTCGGCCTCCTCGGCCGGCTTCTCCACGATGGCGCTCTCGGTGGTCAGGATCATCCGGGCGACGGACGCGGCGTTCACCACGGCCGAACGGGTGACCTTGACCGGGTCGACGACACCGTCGGTGAGCAGGTCGCCGTAGGTGAGCGTGGCGGCGTTGAAGCCTTCCTTGCCCTCGGCCACCTTGCTGACCACCACGGCGCCGTCGAGGCCCGCGTTGGTGGCGATCCAGAACAGCGGCGCCTCGAGGCCCTTGCGGACCACCTCGACGCCGACGGCCTTGTCGCCGGTCAGCGAGTCACGCAGCTCCACCAGCGCGGCGGCGGCCTGGACCAGCGCCGAACCACCACCGGGGACGATGCCCTCCTCGACCGCGGCCTTGGCGGCGGCGACCGCGTCGTCGACGCGGTACTTGCGCTCCTTGAGCGCGGTCTCGGTGGCCGCGCCGACCTTGATCACCGCGACGCCACCGGCCAGCTTGGCGAGGCGCTCTTCGAGCTTCTCGCGGTCCCAGTCGGAGTCGGTGGCCTCGATCTCGCGGCGCAGCTGCGCGCTGCGGGCCGCGATGTCGGCCTCGGTGCCCGCACCGTCGATGAGGACGGTCTCGTCCTTGGTGACGACGACGCGACGCGCCTGGCCGAGCTGCTCGAGGGTGGCCTCGCGCAGGGTGACGCCGAGATCGGGGTTGATCACGGTGCCACCGGTGACGACGGCGAGGTCGTCGAGGAACGCCTTGCGGCGGTCACCGAAGAACGGCGCCTTCACCGCGACGGCCTTGATGGTCTTGCGGATCGAGTTGACCACCAGGGTCGACAGCGCTTCGCCGTCGACGTCCTCGGCCACGATCAGCACACCCTTGCCGGACTCGGCGATCTTCTCGAGCACCGGAAGCAGGTCGGGCAGCGAGCTGATCTTGTCGCGGTGCAGCAGGACGTAGGTGTCCTCCAGCACGGCCTGCTGGGTCTCGGGGTCGGTCTGGAAGTAGGGCGAGAGGTAGCCCTTGTCGAACTGCACACCCTCGGTGACGACGAGTTCGGTCTGCGTGGTCGAGGACTCCTCGACGGTGACCACGCCGTCCTTGCCGACGGTGGTGAGCGCCTTGCCGACCATCTCGCCGATCTCCTCGTCACGCGAGGAGACGGTGGCGACCTGGGCGATGGCCTGGGCACCCTCGACCGGGGTGGCCGCGGCGAGCAGCACCTCGGACACCTTCTCGGCGGCGAGCGCGATGCCCTGGCCGAGCGTGATGGGGTTGGCGCCCGCGGCGACGTTCTTCAGGCCGGCGCGCACGAACGCCTGGGCCAGCACGGTGGCGGTGGTGGTGCCGTCGCCCGCGACGTCGTTGGTCTTGGTGGCGACGCTCTTGACGAGCTGGGCGCCGAGGTTCTCGAAGGGGTCCTCGAGGTCGATGTCACGCGCGATGGTGACACCGTCGTTGGTCACGGTGGGGCCACCGAAGGCCTTGGCAAGGACCACGTGGCGGCCGCGCGGGCCGAGGGTGACCTTGACGGCGTCGGCCAGCTTGTCCACACCGCGTTCCAGTGCCCGACGAGCCTGCTCGTCGAACCGGATCTGCTTGGGCATCTAAAAGCTCCTGTGTTTTAACGCATTCCGCCCCGGGGTCACGAAGACGCCGGGGCGGAACGCTGGTGCGGCGTCGGCCTTACTTGGTGACGACGGCCAGGATGTCGCGCGCCGAGAGGATGAGGTATTCCTCGCCCTGGTACTTGATCTCGGTGCCGCCGTACTTGCTGTAGATGACGACGTCGCCTTCCTTGACATCGACGGGGATGCGGTCACCCTTTTCGGTGATCCGGCCCTCGCCGACGGCGATGACGGTGCCCTCCTGCGGCTTCTCCTTGGCCGTGTCCGGGATGACCAGGCCGGAGGCCGTCGTCGTCTCGGCCTCGTTGGCCTGGACGAGGATCTTGTCCTCGAGCGGCTTGATGTTCACGCTCGCCACGTTGAGCCCTCCACTTTCAGGGGAATTCGGTTGTCCGGAACTGTTGCCCCGGACCGGGTTCGGTTCAGCATGCGACCCTGCGCGCAGGCCCCGTCGTCGCGGGTGCCGGGACTCCGAGCCCAGTAGTCGTCGTTGGCACAAGCACAGCTACACAGTGCCGACTAGCACTCTATACGCGAGAGTGCCAGCGCTCAAGGTCGGGTTCTGCCAATGTCGCATTATCGACACGCCCGCGCGTAATGGTGATCTTCACATCGACCGACTGAATCTGTAACGTTCGCATAACAGGCTGTGACAGAGTATGCATATCGTTCCATTCGAGATGGTCGGCCTCCGTTGGAACCATCCGCTCGAAGGGAGGTGAACATGCGAACATCCCTCGGCATTTCCGCCGGGAACGAGGTGGTGTGCTCGGCTCTGGTCGCCACCGCTCCATCCGGCGAACAGAACTTCGACTACCGCGTCGTCTCCGCCGACGCCGCGCACTCCGACCTCGGCGACCTCGTGTCGTCGTCGATCGAACTGATGACCAACCAGTTACCCGTGTCCCAGCAGCACGTGGAGCTGGATGGTGAACCGCTCGGACGCTACTCCACCGGCGCGCACCGCCGTGCCGTCGCCACGCGCTCGCGCCCACCGACCAGTGTGGCCGTCGCCTACCGCAATCGCGAGCAGGCCCAGGCCATCCGGGCCGCGTGTTCGCACCACCGCGATCTGCGCCTGGTCCCCGAAGGCACCGCCGCACTCGCCTATCTGCGCAACACCGGTCTGCTCGACCGGTATTCGACCGTGGCCGTGGTCGACCTCGGCGCCACCGGCCTCACCGTCACCGTGGCCGACCAGGCCGACGGTACGGTCCTGCACACCGAACGCACCCCGACCCTCAGCGGCAACGCCATCGACGAGCTGATCTACCACCACCTCGTCGACCTGCACTACGCCCGGCGCGGGACCAGGCCCAACCGCCAGACCCTCACCAATCGCGGCCGCGCCGCCAAGGAACACCTCACCGTCGCGCCCGCCGTCACCATCGACCATGTGGCCGGGCAGCCGCTGAAACTCACGCGCTCCGATTTCGAAGAGCTCATCGGCGGGCTGCTGCGCAATATCGCGGTGTTCTCGGCCTCGGTGTTCACCAGGGCGCCGAAGTACCCCGAAGCGGTCGCGGTGATCGGCGGCTGCGCGAACATCCCCAGCGTCGTCGACACCCTCGAAGCGCGCCTGGACATCCCGGTGGTCACGGTGCCTGACCCCGAGGCCGTGATCGCCAAGGGCGCGGCCCTGCTCGCCGACGCGGCGGCCCCCTCGGGCTTGCAGGTCGCCACCCTCGGTGACGCGCCGAGCGGCACCTTCGCCAAGGTCATCGGCACGCTGGCCGGTGCGGTGGTCGTGGTCGGGCTGGTGATCGGTTACGGCGTGCGGACCATCTCGCCGGATGCCCCCGATGTGACGCCCGCCGGCACCAGCAGCACAGTGCGTCAGCCGCCGTTACCCGTGGTGCCGCAGGCACCGACACCCACCTATCGAGAGAGCACCGACCGCACCGGGGCCACCGTTGCCCCGCCGGTCGTCGAGTCGCCCGCTCCCACCCAGGAGCCGACCACCACGACACCGCCCACGCCCACACCGTCGACCACCCCCGCGCCGTCCCCGTCGCCCACGACGACGGCACCGACCCTGCGCCCCGACCCGAACCTCCCGCAGATCCCCTACCCGGAATCGCCGGGCGGCATCAACAGCGGATCCGGTCGCGGCCAGCAGCGTCCGTCGACCCCGAACACCTCGCCCACCCAGGCACCGGCCAGTGGCAGCCTCGTGGTTCCGCCGACAACAGGCGTAACCCCGCTCGTCCCGGTCGACTAGAACCAGCAGATCTAGCGCAGCGCGCTCACCGACACCGGGAGCCCTGGATCGGTCGCCACCGTCAGCTCGGCCGGTTCGGCGCCCGCCGCGATCACATGCGCGCCGAGAGCCGCGATCATCACACCGTTGTCCGTGCACAGACGCGGCTTGGGCACCCGAAAAGTCAATCCGGCTGCGGCGCAGCGCTCCTCGGCCAGCGAGCGGATCCGTGAGTTCGCCGTGGCACCGCCGCCGAGCACGATCGTGTCGACACCGACATCGGTCGCCGCGCGCACCGCCTTCATCGTCAGCACATCGGCCACGGCCTCCTGGAACGACGCGGCGATATCCGGGATCGGCAGCTGGTCGGGCGTGATGCCCTGGCGCTGCGCGGCTTCCACATACCGGGCGACGGCGGTTTTGAGGCCGGAGAAGGAGAAGTCGTAGCGGGCATCGCGCGGGCCGGTCATGCCACGCGGGAAGGCGATGGCACGCGGGTCACCGTCCTGTGCCATGGCGTCAAGCGCGGGCCCGCCCGGATAGCCGAGGCCCAGCAGCCGGGCGACCTTGTCGAAGGCCTCGCCCGCGGCGTCGTCGACCGTGCTGCCCAGCTCGGTGATGGGCGAGCCGAGATCGCTCACCTGCAACAGATGCGTGTGCCCACCCGACACGAGCAGCGCCACCGCGGGCGGCAGCGGACCGTGTTCGAGGGTGTCGACCGCGACGTGCCCGCCGAGGTGGTTGAGCGCGTAGAACGGCACGTCCCAGGCCGCCGCGTACGCCTTGGCGGCCGCGACACCGACCAGCAGCGCACCGGCGAGGCCGGGCCCGATGGTGACGGCGAGCGCGTCCGGCTTGCTGATCCCGGCGGCGGCCAGCGCGCGGCGTATGGCGGGCACGATCGCCTCGAGGTGCGCGCGCGAGGCGATCTCGGGCACCACACCGCCGAAACGCGCGTGCTGGTCGACACTCGAGGCCACCTCGTCGGCGAGCAGTTCGACCGACCCGTCGGGGTGGCGGCGCACGATGCCGACTCCCGTTTCGTCGCACGAACTCTCGATCCCCATGACGATCACGCCGCGACCCCGCTCACAGTCGATCCGATCCGGTAGGCGAATACGGCAGCACAGCGCGCGCCGTTCACGACAGCACCTCGTCCTGGCGACCGCGCGCGGCCCACTCGTCGGCCGCGGCGGTGAGTTCCGGGCGCCGCATCGTGTACGCGTCGGCCCCACTCGGGTGGTAGTAGTTCTTGCGCAACCCGATGATGTGGAAACCGTGCTTGGCGTAGAGCGCGATCGCGGGCGCGTTGTCGGTGCGGACTTCGAGGAACACCGGGCCACCGCGCTCGGCCGCCGTCGCCAGCAGGGCCTCGAGCAGCAGGGTCCCGATGCCACCGCGATGACACTCCGGGTCGACCCCGATGGTGTGCACCTCGGCCTCGGGATGGGCGTTGTCGCCGAGCAGCGCGATGCCCGCGTAGCCGACCATGGTGTCGTTCTCGTCGCGGGCGGTGATGTAGCGGTTGTGCGCCCCGGCCAGTTCGGACCGGAACGACACCGCCTGCCAGGGATCGTCCTCCGGGAACAGCAGGTGTTCGAGTTCGACGCAGCGGTCGATGTCGTGCACGGTCATCGGGGCGATGCGGTAGGTCACGAGGCGCCCGCCAGGGTGCGGAAGCTGTTCTCCACGGCGTCGGGCCGACGCAGGTACAGGGGCACGAGCGCCTCGGGCACCGCACCGGCCAGCAGGGCGGGTGCGGCGACGGCGACCAGGCCCGCGGGCGACGGCGTTTCGTTCGGCAGGACCGGCAGGTCGAAGTCGTCGACGTGGGCGGCCGACCCCGCGATGGCGACGGCGTCGCCCATCGGTACGTCGGCGGGTTTGCACACCTCGGGCCCGGCCACACGCGCACCGTCGAGGTAGCGCGCCCAGTACACCTCACGCCTGCGTGCGTCGGTGACCACCAGCAGTTCGCCGGCCTCGCGTTGTTCGTCCGCGCTGTCGGCGGCGATGGCGTCGAGGCTGCACACGCCGTGCACGGGCAGGCCGAGCGCGTCACCGAAGGCGGCGGCGGTGGCCATGCCCACGCGCAGGCCGGTGAACGGGCCCGGCCCGATTCCGACGACGACGGCGTCGAGGTCGGCGCGGGCCACCCCGGCTTCGGCGAGGCATTCGAGGATCTGCGGGGTGAGGACCTCGGCGTGGGCGCGTGCGTCGACCTTCACCCGGGTGGCGAGGGTGGCCACGGCGGGTCGGGAGTCCGCGTCGTCGGCCGGTGACAGATGCACCAATCCCGCTGTAACGGCAGGTGTCGCGGTGTCGACTGCTAGTACGAGCATGATTGTCTCAACAATACCGGGTGGTATCCGCGACCGGCGCGCACTGGTGGATCGGGTCCGCGCGCGTCAGCCGATCCATTCCCAGATCGCCGTGCGCACATCGGATTCCGGTTCCCGCACCAATTGCACGCGCAGGTGCCGGTCGGCGAGGTGTTCGACCACGCCCTTGCCCCACTCCACGACGACCACCGCGTGGTTCAGGTCGGTGTCGAGGTCGAGAGAATCGAGCTCGTCGAGGTCGCCCGCGAGCCGGTAGGCGTCGACGTGGACCATCGGCACCCCGGGCGAGCCGTCGGGTCGCTGCCCGGCGCGGTGGGCGCGGGCGATGATGAACGTCGGCGAGCTCACCCTCCCCTGCACACCGAGACCGGCGGCGATGCCCCTGGTCAAGGCGGTTTTGCCGGCGCCGAGTGGGCCGTCGAGCACCACCAGATCGCCGGGGCGAAGTGTCTGCGCGAGTTCGCGGCCGAGCGCCTCGGTGTCGTCGACCGACGGCAGGACGCGGGTGCGTTGATCAGCCACCGACGGCCTCCCCGCCGAAGCTCTCGGCGCCCGCGCGGGTGAGCAGCCGGTCGAGCGCGTCGAGGGTCACCTGGGGGAACTGCAGGTGCGGCATGTGCGCTCCCTCACCGATCTTCACCAGCTCACAGTTGGGCAGTGCCTCGGCGAGCAGGCGCGAGTTCTCGAACGGGATCACCATGTCGTGCGCACCGCCGAGGACGAGCCCGGGCAGCTTGTTCAGCGTCGGCAGCGCGGCCGATTCATCGTGCAACTCAATCGTTTTCAGGAACTTCTCGACCGTGGCGACCGGCGTGCGGTCGATCATCATGGTGGTGAATCGCGACAGCGTGGGACTCACCGGCCCGTGGAACGAGCTGACGTGCAGGATCGGCGTCACCACATGCTTGCTCGCCGAGCGCCCGAACTGCACCAGCGCGGGCGCCGACCGCACCGCCAGCCCGAAAACGCCCAGCGCCGGATGCCGCAGCAGCTGCAGCACGCCGGTGGAGGTGACCTCGGCAGCGGCGGTGTTGAGCAGGGCGACCCCGACCACCCTGGTGGCGAACAGTTCGGGGAACTGCGCGGCCGCCGCGAGCACCGCCATCCCACCGAGCGAATGTCCGACGAGCACCACCGGCCCCTTCGGGGCGCAGGTGCGGATCACGGTGGCCACGTCGCGGCCGAGCTGGGCGATAGTGCAGCTGTCGGTGCTCGGCATGCCGGAGCGGCCGTGACCGCGCTGGTCGAAGAACACCATCCGGATCCGCGGACCCCACTGCTGGGCCAGGTCACGGCGCTGGAAGTGGAACGAGTCCATGCTGTTGCAGAAGCCGTGGACGAAGACGAGCGTCACCTCGGCGCTGTCGTCGCCGTAGGTGCGGGTGGCCAGCGACACACCGTCGTCGGCGCGAACCTCACCCGGCTCGTCCTCATCGATCAGGGCGAAGTTCTCGTCGCGGTACTCGTCGCGTTCGGCGGGCCAGCGCACCCGCGCACCGATGCGGCGCAGCGTGTGGGCGAGGGCGAGCGCCCCGAGCACGCCTGCGGTGGCGAACCCGCCGCGCACCACCTGACGGCGCCTCATCGACCGGTCCCCACATAGCGGCGGACCGCGCGACCGCGTGGCGAGCACACGATCTCGTAGTCGATGGTGTCGAGCAGCCGCGCCCAGTCCAGGGCGTGCGGGTGTCCCGCGCCGCCACCGAACAGCACCGCCCGGTCACCCGCGCGCACATTGCCGACGTTGTCGCCCAGGTCGACCATGAACTGGTCCATGCACACCCTTCCGACATTACGGTGCAGCGCGCCGCCGAGCCACACCTCGAAACGCCCACTGAGCGAACGGAACACACCGTCGGCGTATCCGGCGGGCACCAGGGCCACGGTGGTGTCGCGTGGCGCGATCCACCGGTGCCCGTAGGACACACCTTCTCCCGCAGCCACCCGTTTGACCAGGGTGACCTCGGCCTGCAGCGTCATCGCGGGCCGCAATCCGAAGTCGCCGAGCTCGGGGATCGGTGAGAGCCCATAGACCGCGATACCCGGCCGGACCAGGTCGAAGTGCAGGTCGGGGCGGGTGAGGGTGGCCGCCGAATTCGACAGGTGGATCAGCTCCGGCTCCAGGCCGTGTTCCTTGGCCAACGCGACGGCCTCGAGGAACCGTTCCCGCTGCCGGTCGATGGCGGGATTGCCCGGTTCGTCGGCGTGCGCGAGGTGGGAGAAGATCCCGCGCAAACGCAGCACGCGGTCGTCGACAAGGGCGCGCACGGCGGCCAGGACCTGCGGATACTCGGTCACCGAGACGCCGTTGCGGTTCAGTCCGGTATCGACCTTGAGCGAGATCGTCGCGGTGCGGCCGGTCCTGCGCGCGGCCTGCTCGACCACCCGCACCTGCTCGAGCGAGGACACCCCGATCTCCACGTCGGCCGCGATCGCCGCGCCGTAATCGGCGTCGATGGTGTTGAGCCAGCACAGAATCGGGGCGTCTATACCGGCCGCCCGCAATTCCAGTGCCTCGGCGACCGTGGTGACACCGAGCTCCCGCGCGCCCGCCCCCAGCGCGGCACGCGCGACCTGCACGGCACCGTGGTTGTACCCGTCGGCCTTGACCACGACCATCACCGCGGCACCCTGCGCGAAGCCACGCAGCACGCGCACGTTGTGAGCAATGGCGTCGAGGTCGATGACCGTCTCCACTTGCGCATTCACCCTTCCGATCCTGCCTGGCTGGTCCGCCTCCCCGAAACTCGGGCCGGACTTAGGTGCGGGCAGACGTGCCTCGGGCCGGACCCCGCGCGTGATGTGTCGGAGCCGACGGGCCCGTCGCCGGTTCTACAGTTGAGGTACCAGTGGTTTTCGACGTGATGAGGCGACCATGCGCACTTCGTTCGAATTCGACCTGCGTACAACGGCTACCCCCGACCAGATCGTGGAGGTGCTGACAGATTTCTCGGCGAATCGACCGAAGCGGTGGCCTGCGCTGTCGGCCGGGTTGTTCCATGTCTACTCCGTCGGCGACACGGAAGCCGTCGTTCAGGAGGGACAGAATCTACCCAAGATCTATGCCACCTGGCACTACGACTGGTCTGTACCGGGCACGGTGAGCATGACCGTCACCGACAGCCCGTACCTGGAGACCGGTAGCTACCACTCGGTGACGGCGATCGCGGCACCCGGCGGGGGCAGCGACGTACACGGAGTCTGGACCAACACCGCGAAGAACAACTCGGCGAAGGTCGGGCTGCTGATGATGCGCGTCATCGGTCGCAGATTTTTCACCCGCTACTACCAGCGGGTGTTCGATCAACTAACAGAGAGTGGCGCCTAAGTTCCCTGTTGTTCGCGGGTCGGCGCGAGTTGCCGGAGTAGCCGCACCGCCGGTCGGACGTGGTTGAGCAATGGGGTTGCCGAGATGGGTGCGCCCGCGGTCTGCGCGTCGTGCGCGGCCAGATTGGCGGCGAGGGCGTGTACCCGGGCCGCGGCCGCCGCCGCCCAGGTCGGGGGTTTGCCTGCGGCGAGCAGGGCGCCGATGATGCCGGCGAGGACGTCGCCGGAGCCCGCGGTGGCGGCCCACGATGCGCCCGCGTCGTTGACCAGGGTGGTCTCGCCCGGGGTCGCGATGACGGTGGCGCGCCCCTTCAGCAACACCGTCACACCCCATTGCTCGGCGAGGCGACGTACGGCTGCGACTCGGTCGGGTCCGAGCGTTGTTCCCGTGAGGCGGGCGAATTCGCCTGTGTGCGGGGTGAGCACGGTCGGGGCTCGGCGGTCGCGCACCAGATCGGGTTCGTGGGCGAGGATGCTCAGCCCGTCGGCGTCGACGACGACCGGCAGGTCCGTGGCGAGTATCCGGGCGAGACCGTCGCGTGCGTCGAGACCGACGCCTGGTCCGAACACCCAGGCCTGCACCCGGCCGGTCTGCTGAATACTCGGTGCGGCAACGACTTCCGGGAGATGTTCGACGACCTCGGTGTCGCTGCCCGCGTAGCGCACCATCCCCGAGGTTGCCGCTACGGCAGCGCCTGTGCAGAGCACCCCGGCGCCCGGATACTTGTCGCTGCCCGCACAGATGCCGGTCACGCCCTGAGAGTATTTGTCGTCGAAGGCACCGGGCACCGGCCATTCGGCGCCCACTTCGGCGGGATCGAGTTGCGCCAGCGTGGGAGCGGGAAGCTGTAAGCCGATGGGCACCAGGACGATTCGTCCGCAACTCGCAGGCGCCAGGGCATGTACGGGTTTGTAAGACCCGAACGTCACCGTCACGTCCGCGCGCACAGCGGGCCCCTCGATGGCCCCGGTGTCCGGGTCGACACCACTGGGCAGGTCGGCGGAAACAATCGGGACATCAATGGCGGCAACCACTTCCGCAGCAGCAGGTCGCAACGGCCCCTTGCCGGAGATACCGACGATCGCGTCGACCACCACGTCGACCTCGCCCAGCCGATCGACCACTCGACCACCGGCCTGCCGAAAAGCACTGAGCCCCTGCGCATGTGCGCGCTCCGGGTTCAGCAGCACCGCCTGCACCGCCACCCCTCGTCGCCGCAGCATCGCACCGGCCCACAGCCCGTCGCCGCCGTTGTCACCGGAACCGACCAGCAGACCAACGGAACGCCCGACCACTCCCCCTGTGCGCGAACGCAATTCATCGGCGACTACCCGCGCCAACCCGAACGCCGCGCGCCGCATCGGCACACCGTCGGGTACCCGGGTGAACAGTTCCGCCTCGGCCGCCCGCACCTGATCGACGGTGAAATAGTCACGCCGAGCAACCATCGTTCGCCTCCCACCTGCGCCCGCGCGGGCCACGACCGTCCCGCGATCGTTCGCAGACTACGCTGCACAACCATGTCGATGGTTCGTCACCGCGCCGCACGGGTTGCCGCCGGATTCACCGTGGTCGCCGCCCTGCTCGCCGCCGGTTGCTCCGGCGACGCGGACAACGCCGCCACCACCACAACCCGCAAACCCCGCCCGGTCAGCACCACGACCACGCCGAGCGTCCAGGTGGACGCCGCCCTCACGGTCGAGGTCAGCGACATGAAGTACAGCCCGGCCCAGGCGACCGTCAAGGTCGGTCAAACCGTCACCTGGAAGTTCTCCGACAAGGCCCCCCACAACGTGCAGGGCATCGGCGACAAGGCGATGGGCATCAACAGCCCCATCATCGACAAGGGCGAATGGTCCTACACCTTCACCCAGCCCGGCACCTACCGCTACCTGTGCTCCCTGCACCCCGAGATGCGCGGCCAGATCACCGTCGAATAAGCCCTATTCGACGGTGACGGACTTCGCCAGGTTGCGCGGCTTGTCGACGTCGTAGCCGCGCGCCTGCGCCACCTCGGCGGCGAAGATCTGCAACGGAACCGTCGACAGCAACGGCTGGAACAGGGTCGGGGCGACCGGGATCTCGATGAGGTCGTCGGCGAACGGGCGGACCGTGTCGTCGCCTTCCTCCGCGATCACGATCGTGCGCGCCCCACGGGCCTGGATCTCGCGAATATTGCTGAGCAGCTTCGAATGCAGCACCGCGCGGCCCTTCGGCGACGGCATCACCACGATCACCGGCAGACCGTCTTCGATCAGCGCGATCGGCCCGTGCTTGAGCTCGCCCGCCGCGAAACCCTCGGCATGCATGTAGGCCAGTTCCTTGAGCTTGAGCGCACCCTCGAGCGCCACCGGGTAACCCACGTGGCGACCGAGGAACAGCACCGTCGGCACATGCGCCAGCTCGCGGGCGATGGCACGCACCTGCGGCGCGGTGTCGAGCACCCGCGCGATCAGCTTCGGCATCGACTCGAGCTCGGCGAACTCGCGGGCCACCTCGTCGGGGTACTTGGTGCCGCGCGCCTGCGCCAGCGCCAGGCCGACCAGATAGTTGGCGGCCACCTGCGCCAGGAACGCCTTGGTCGAGGCCACGCCGATCTCCGGCCCGGTGCGGGTGTAGATCACCGCGTCGGACTCGCGCGGGATCTGCGCGCCGTTGGTGTTGCAGATCGCGAGCACGCGCGCCTTCTGCTCCTTGGCGTGGCGCACCGCTTCCAGCGTGTCGGCGGTCTCCCCCGACTGCGAGATCGCGACCACAAGCGTCGACCGGTCGAGCACCGGGTCGCGGTAACGGAATTCGCTCGCCAGCTCCACTTCCACCGGCACCCGCGTCCAGTGCTCGATGGCGTATTTGGCCAGCAGGCCCGCGTGGTAGGAGCTGCCACAGGCCACCACGAACACCTTGTCGAATTCGCGCAGTTCCTGGTCGGCGAGGCGCTGCTCGTCGAGCACGATCCGCCCGCCGTTCTCGTCGACGACGAAATGCCCGATGAGGGTGTCGGCGACAGCGGTCGGCTGCTCCTCGATCTCCTTGAGCATGAAGTAGTCGTGGCCGCCCTTCTCGGCGGCGGCCAGGTCCCAGTCGATGGTGAACGGCCTGCTCGTCACGTCGGAATTGCCGTCGAAGTCGGTGACGGCGTAGCTGTCGGCGGTGATCACGACGGCCTGGTTCTGGCCGAGCTCCACGGCTTCGCGGGTGTGCTCGATGAACGCGGTCACATCGGAGGCGATGAACATCTCGCCCTGCCCGACCCCGACGACCAGCGGCGTCGACTGCCGCGCCGCGACGATCGTGCCCGGATGATCGGCATGGGTGAACACCAGCGTGAACGCGCCGTCGAGGCGGCGAAGCACGGCGAGCACGCTCGCGGTGAAGTCACCGGCGGTCGGCCCCTCGGCGTACGCGCGCGCCACCAGATGCACCGCGACCTCGGTATCGGTGTCGCTGAGCAGCTCGATCCCGGCGTCCTCCAGCTCGCGACGCAGCGGTACGAAGTTCTCGATGATGCCGTTGTGGACCACGGCCAGCTTGCCGGACGGGTCACGGTGCGGGTGGGCGTTGCGGTCGGTCGGCGCGCCGTGCGTGGCCCACCTGGTGTGGCCCATTCCGCTGGTCCCGGCGAATTTCGCGCCGTCGGCGGCGTCGAGTTCAGCTTCCAGATTCGCCAGCCGCCCCGCCTTGCGTTCGACCGCGATTCCCCCGTTTCCGTCGAGAATCGCCACCCCCGCGGAGTCGTAGCCCCGGTACTCCATGCGACGCAGCGCGTCGACGACAACGCCGAGCGCATCCCGGTATCCGACGTAGCCAACGATTCCGCACATGGTCCACCACCCTACTGATCGGATACTCTTCACGCCGTGTCGGACTCCGTGAAATCGCTCCTGAGCACCCTGTCCATGCGCGGTCCTCACCGGGTGCTGCGTGGCAACCTCGGGATCGCCGGTCAACCCGGCGTGGTCTATACCCCGGAGTCCGGGCTGAACCTGCCCGCCGTCGCGTTCGCGCACAGCTGGCTGACCAGCGCCGAGAACTACAAGGGCCTGCTCGAGCACATCGCGTCGTGGGGATTCGTGGTCGCCGCCCCCGACACCGAACGCGGACCGATCCCGTCACACCTCGACCTCGCCACCGACCTGCTCACCACCCTCGACATCCTGAGCAAGGTCCGCCTCGGCGACGGCACCATCAGCGTCCACCCCGACCGCCTCGCCCTGGCCGGTCACGGCATGGGCGCGGGCGCCGCCGTGATCGCCGCCGCCCAGCGCCCCGTCGCCACCGTCGCCGCCCTCTTCCCCGCACCCACCTCCCCCGCTGCGGAGAACATCGCCACCGACCTCGACACCCCCGCCCTGATCCTGGCAGGCGACGACCTCGACTCCATCAACTCCA
This sequence comes from Nocardia sp. NPDC050413, assembly GCF_040655475.1. Lineage (NCBI taxonomy): Bacteria > Bacillati > Actinomycetota > Actinomycetes > Mycobacteriales > Nocardiaceae > Nocardia > Nocardia sp. NPDC050413. The sequence continues at coordinate 234,125 of NZ_JBFAJZ010000003.1, forward strand.
ATGCCCGCCCCCTCGCCACCGCCTGGTCGGGACCCTGCCTCCTGCGCCGCCTCGACGGCGCCACCCACAACGGCATCATCGAAGGCCGCCGCCTCTTCGCCGCCCTCGGCGCGGGCCGCTACGAATACAAAACCGACAAGGCCACCCGAGCCCTCCTCACCGGCTACCTCCTCACCACCCTCGTCGGCGACAAAAAATACAAACCTTTCGCCGACCCCGAAGCCGCCATCCCCCACACCACGGTCGTCGACCCCCACGCCGCGGTGGAAGTGGAAGCGCCGAAGCTGTCCGTCGGCACGATCGCCAAACTCATCAAGGGCTGACAGTCAGCTGGTATCAGCGGGCGACGTTGGTGAAGGCGAGGATCCAGGCCAGCACCATAACCAGCACTGACACGTAGAACAGGGTGAGGATCACGCGCGGACCCAAGCTGGTCGACCGTCCGTCGGAATCCATGCTGATAGCCGGTTCGTCGACGCCCGCCCGAGTCGTCATCGCGACCCCTATTGGCCCGCTTCTCACCACAGGTGTTCGCGGCGGGCCAGCGTCGAGGGTGCCACGATCGACAACTATGGTCGGCGCGCTCCGGTGCGGCACCGCCCGTCGGGACACGTCGACAGGATCAGGATCACCGAGGAAGGACCGGCTCACCGAGGAAGGACCGGCTCACGGCAGCGGCGAAATCGCCACACGAATCGAACCGATCCACAGGCCTTTTCGCGGTCGCCCGGGCCAGAGCCTCGTCCAGTGCGGGCGGAAGTTCGGGACGAACACCTACGATCGAGGGAATAGTCGCGGACATGTGTGCCTGAATCACTGCTACCGGATTGGTGGCTTCGAATGGGGAGCGACCAGACAACAGCGCGAAGAAGGTGCAGGCAAGCGAATACTGATCGCACTGCGGTCCGAGCGCCAGCCCGGCCAGCTGCTCAGGCGACGCGTAAGCCAAAGTAGCGGTGAAGGTTCCAGTCCTGGTCAGCGGACTACGATCGAAATGCAACCGGGCAATGCCGAAGTCCGCCAACAACACCCGCTCGGGACGACCCGGATCCGCCGTTGCGAGCAGCACATTGGCTGGCTTGACATCCCGATGCAGGACCCCACGACTGTGCGCGAAATCCAGCGCCTCGGCGACTTCTGACACGATCCGCACGGCCCGCGGCGGTTCGAGTACTCCCACCGCCGCAGCGTCGGTGCCCGGCACATACTGCATCGCGATCCACGGGTGATTCCCCTCGACCCCCCCGGTCGTAGACCGTCACGATATTCGGATGATCCAGGCGCGCAGCAAGGTCCGCCTCCCGCTCGAACCGAGCCCGTGCCTCCGCATCGCCGAACATCTGCTCATCGAGCACCTTCACCGCCACCGACCGCGGCAGCCGAGGATGCCGCGCCAAATACACAGCCCCCATCCCACCCCGCCCGAGCAACCGCTCAAACTCATACCCCGCGACAGACCCCATGCTCATCAGTTCATTCCCCCTCGTCGGCCGCCCAGAATACGCATGCGACCGGGCTACTGTCGGCGCAACGGGTAGTCACCGTGACGGTCTCCTAGAGGCCGGACCCGGAACCCCGCGATTCCGCCTTCAACAACCTGTCCCCCAACGCATCCGCCGAACACGTCTCCATCGATCCTGCTCGGACCCCATCGACCGGCTCAGTCCAGCCATGTCGAGCGGCGGTAATACTCGGCCTCTGGATCGTAGTCGCCGTCCGAGGGGGCGACCGTCGATCTGGCCTGCCGCGCGGCACGTGCCCGGGCGACCGCCGCCCGGATTTCGGCCTGCCGCTGCTCTTCGGGGGTCATGGTCGGGTCCGGTACGAAGGGAGCGGGGGCGGGGGCCGCAGTCGTGCGGACAGGAGCCTCGTAAGCTGGTTCCGGCTGCACAGGTTGCGGCTCAGCGGTTTCGGCTGCCTCAGCTTCCTCCTCGGCCAGTTCTCGCAAGCGAGCGGCTGCGTCGACGGCCAGTTGTTCCGCGCGCATCGCAGTCTGCCGATTAGCCTCATCGATCTCGCCCATCAGCAGCGAAGACCGCCGCCGCGCTTCCGCCGCGATCTGCTCGATCTCTGCCGCGTAGTCCACGATCGCCTATCCTTCCGAAATCGAGGGCGATTCGCCAACGATCACAGTGGACCTGCCTCGGCAAGGACCGCTCCGCTGTCACCCGGATCGCTCACGGGTAGATCGATGCTCGGTACATGCTCATCGTCGGTTCCCTGCTGGAGCGGACGTGGGGCGACAGGAACACCGCCCGCTACCGAGCCCGACGACTCTTCGCCCGAACCGATTTCGCTTGTCACCGGGGCATCGCTGAGGTCGGGAGTCTGCGGACCGGTCGCATCGGGGGCGCTCGAATCGCTGCTGGTATCGGCACCGGCTTCACCTTGGCCTGTACCGGACTGTGGTGTGCCCGAACCGAGGATGCCGGTGGACTCGTCCTCGGCGGTCGACGGGGCGGATTCCTGCGTCAATACGGGTTGCCCGTTCTCGTCCAACGACAGCGTGTATTGGTTCGTGGCACCGCTGGCGTCAGTTGTCGTCAGCGACAACCCATTCGGGCCCGCCTCGATGCTCACCTCGGTTCCGCCGAGCTGGAACGTGGCCTCGTGCTCCTGGGAGAGCAGGTTGTTCGCCTGTTCGGTGAGCTGCTCGAAGCCGTCGCCGATCGACGTGCCGACCGATTCGATGGTGGAGGTGAGCGTAGTCCCGAGGTCGCCGGTCAGCGCCTCGGACGCGGTCGTGGCGAGATCGCCGACCGTCGAGGCGATGGTTGACAAGGCCGAGCTCATGTCGGTGGTCGAGTCATCGGTCGTCGTCGAGTCGTCGTCGGTGGATTCTTTAGTCCCGGTCGCTGTCTTCGCAGTCGACCCGTTGGACGTGTCACCGATTTGTGTACCTGCAGCCGAGGTTTGACCAGCGGCGTCCCCTGTCTGGCCACCCGAGCCTCCTTGGTCACCTTTCGCCTTCGACTGGTCACCGGCCGCAGGTTGGTCATCCTTGGTCTGCTTGTCTTGGGCAGGCGCTACTCCGGTTCCCGACACAGACGGATAACCGCGCTCGACAACACCGGCGGCCGCCGTCTCCACTGCCGTGAACAAATTCTCGATAGCAATTTTGGTCGTGGTGCACTGGTCGTTGAAGATCCGCACCTTGTCGTTGTAGTCCGGCAAGAAGACGATCGACAGCCAACGCTTACAGATGTCTTTGATCGCGTCCTTGTATTCTTGGGAAGTCGTATTTTCAATACCCGCAGTGGTGTCTGCAATATCCGTCACGCCGGCCGAGTTGCGATGGGAGGTCATCGCTGTCAGCTCGCTGTCGAGGACACCGCTCCCGGTTTTCGCCCCGTCGATCACACTGTCGATACCGATCGGATCCAGTCCGCCGACCGTCGGCACCGCCTTCTGGTTCCCCCCGACGTACTTGTCCACCGAGCCGTCCATCAGCTTCAGCACCGTATCCGCCTTGGCTTTGACCAGCCCGGGGATCTGTGCCGCCGCCGCTGTCAGCGCCGCTTCGAAATTGCGCACCGCATCGCGATCTTCGCTCGCCATCGTGGCGATCCGACCGAGCTGCGCGGCAGCGGCTTCGGCGGCTGCGCCCTGCCATCCGGACTGCATTGATTGTGCGGCCGACTGTTGCGCAGCGACTTTGGCGTCTGCCGTGGTCAACAGCTGGCGTACCGCAACGGCCGCGGCGTCCAGCTTGGTGATGTTCATCTGACGCTCGTCGTCGTACGGTCGCACCAACGCGTAGAAGTCGAAGCTTGCACCGAAGGCGGCTGCATAGCGCGGGCCCAGTTGCTCGAAATACTGCAGGCCGGGAGCACCGTCATCGAGAAGGTTGTCGATCGACTTGGTCACGGCCATTCCTACTTCGCCGGAGCGGGGGCGGCACCGTCGAGCCCGCGCGCGGTATTCACGTCGACAGCGGTGTACTCGACAACCGCTTTCCCGATCGCATCCGCGAGCCCCTCGGAGGCACTCGTCCAGACCTTGGCCCAGCCGACCACCCGACCCAATGCCTGATCGATCTTCTGTCCGCTGCCGGTGTAAGCCCTCCCGGCGTCGGCCGCGACCCATTCCAGGGTGTCGACCGCCTTCGCCGAGGTACGGGTTGCTGTCACGGTCTCCTGCACCGTGTCGGCGGTCTGTTTCATCGCGACCTGGTCGACGATGAGTCCGCCGGAAGCTTTGTCGCCCATCTCCCCCACCTCCCCAACACACGGCGCCCGGATGACGCCCTACCTACTTCGACGCGCGAACCCTTCCACTGGTTCCCGCGCAATCTACTTTCCCAGATTCCCCTGATCAGTCTTCCTCCACTCCGAAGTCCCATCCGGATGCCGGTGGTACTCCCACGCCGCATAGTCCCCGTCCTCCTCGATCACCGTCACGTGGTCGGCGAGGCCGTCCTCGTCGTAGTCGGACCAGATGGTGGTGGAGTTGGGGTCGGTGTGGGTGAGGGAGTCGGCTACGCCGTCGGTGTCGAGGTCTTGGGAGGGGGAGTTGAGTTCGACGGGGCCGAGGCTGTCTAGGGGTGTGTGCGCGTCGATGTCGGGTAGGCCGAAGCCGGGGATGTCGCCCGAGGTGACCATGGCTCCTCCTCAAACGGGAAACTCGCGGATGACGGCGCGGCGGAACTCCACCATCCTGTCATCCGCGAGCGGCTCACGGCCACGTCGGGTGTTATTTCTTGGGCATGATCAGCCACAGGATCAGGTAGAGCAGGAACTGGGGTCCTGGCAGCAGGCAGGAGGCGACGAAGGCGAGGCGGACGACGCTCGGGCTCCACCCGAAGTAGTCGGCGATGCCGCCGCAGACGCCTGCGATCCATTTGTCGCTGGTCGAGCGGGTGAAGCGGCGGGTGGGGGCAGTCATGATGGTGCGCCTTCCTGGTCGAGCGGTGATGACTCCACAGTGCCGTCGGGTGCCGCTCCCCGGCATCGGTCGACGGACCCATCCGCACCCTGATTTCGGGCCACCCCATCTCAGGGTCACACCCTGAGATCGGGCAGACTCGAGCGGTGAGCACGACATTGCACGCCAGCGGCCTGTCCGCGGGACACGCCGAACGGACCCTGTTCGCCGACCTCGATTTCACCCTCGCCCCGGGCGATGTGATCGGGCTGGTCGGCGTGAACGGCGCGGGCAAGTCGACGCTGCTGCGGATGCTGGCCGAGCGCGACGCGGGCGACGGGACGATCACCCTGAGCCCGCCGGACGCCACCGTCGGCTACCTGGCGCAGGAACCCGAGCGCATCGAGGGCGAGACCGTGCTCGAATTCCTCTCCCGCCGAACGGGAGTGGCGCACGCGCAGCGGGTGATGGACGCCGCGGCCGAACGCCTCGGCGAGGGCGGAGACGACGACTACTCCCCCGCGCTGGAACACTGGCTCGCCCTCGGCGGCGCTGACCTCGAGCAGCGGGCCGAGGAGGTCGCGGCCGAACTCGGCCTCATCGATGGTCTGGCCGGTGGCCTCGACACCCCGATGACTGGCCTGTCGGGTGGCCAGGCGGCGCGTGCCGGGCTGGCGTCGGTGTTGTTGTCGCGCTTCGACATTCTGCTGCTCGACGAACCGACCAACGATCTCGACCTCGACGGCCTGGATCGGCTGGAACGTTTCGTCACCGGTGTGCGGGTGCCGCTGATGGTGATCAGCCACGACCGGGAGTTCCTGGCGCGCACCGTCAATCGTGTGCTGGAACTGGACCTGGCCCAGCAGCAGTACGGCATGTACGACGGTGGCTACGAGGCGTATCTCACCGAGCGCGAGATCGCCCGCAAACACGCTCGCGAGCAGTTCGACGAATTCGCCGACACCAAAGCGGGTTTGGAGGCACGCGCCCAGATGCAGCGCAACTGGCTCGAGCACGGTGTGCGCAATGCCCGGCGCAAGGGCAAGAACGACTCGGACAAGATGGGCCGCAAAACGCGCGCCGAATCCACCGAGAAGCAGGCGGCGAAGGCCCGGCAGACGCAGCGCCGCATCGAACGGCTCGAGGTGGTCGAGGAACCGCGCAAGGAGTGGGAGCTGCGGATGGAAATCGCCGCGGCCCCGCGCAGTGGCGCGGTGGTCGCCACCGCCAACAACGCCACCGTCACCCGCGGCGAGTTCACGCTCGGACCGATCACCACCCAGATCGACTGGGCGGACCGGATCGTGCTCACCGGCGCCAACGGTTCGGGCAAGTCCACCCTGCTGGGGTTGCTGCTCGGCAAGATCGCACCCGATTCCGGTTCTGCCGCTTTGGGTTCCGGTGTCGCCATCGGTGAAGTGGACCAGGCGCGTGGCCTGTTCCGCGGCACCGACCGGCTGGTCGACACCTTCGGCGCGGCCATGCCGGACTGGCCCGACGCCGATGTCCGCACGCTGCTGGCCAAGTTCGGGCTGCGCGGTCCGCATGTGATCCGGGCGTGCGACACGCTCTCACCTGGCGAACGCACCCGCGCGGCCCTCGCCCTGCTCCAGGCGCGCGGGGTGAACCTGCTGGTCCTGGACGAACCGACCAACCACCTCGACCTGCCCGCCATCGAACAGCTCGAGCAGGCGGTCGAATCCTTCACGGGCACCCTGATTCTGGTGACGCACGACCGCCGCATGCTGGATTCTGTGCGAGCGACTCGTCGTTGGCACATGGCCGCCGGGCAGCTCGCCGAGAAGTAGGACACCGCATGGCATTAGGTATCGACACCCGCGTCACCCTGCTCGTCGCCGGTCTGATCTTCCTGAGCGCGCTGCTGCTCGGGATCTGGAAGTATCGCGGCATCCGGGTCGACGGCGCCGCGCACGTCTACGTCGACATCGCGCACCGTGCGGCCCTGATGTACTCCTTCGCGGGCCTGGTGCTTGCCGTGTTCACCGAGCTCAGCGCCTGGCCCACACTCGTGAATCTGGCCGCCGACCTGGTGGTTCTCGCGTTCTTCGCCGGGGCTATCGCCAGCTACGCGATGCACGGCCTGCGCCGCGACACCACCGACCAGTTCGCCGGGCAGATCTCCGGCGCGCTGAAGCTGTCGATGTACGGGCTGATCGTGGGTGAGGTCGGTGGTTTCCTCGTGCTGTTCACCGGTTTCATCGCCGGCCAGTTCTGATCAGATCGATTGGACCACAGCCGTTTCCGCCGCACCGAACAGGTCGATATCGGACCCGAACTTGATCCCGACCAATCCGGCCACGAGCGTGGCGAGCAGGATCGCGACAACCGCGATCAGCGGCCGTGAGCGCGGCGAGGGCCGCGGCACCGCCACCGCACCGCTGCGCGACGTCTCGGCCTCGATGCGCTGACCATATCCTTCGTCGCGGATCGGCACCGTCGGCGAATACCCCTGCGGCACTTCGCGACACCCAGGCCGTCCGCACGCCCCACCGCAGCGGTGTGGCTCGCCGTACTCGTAGTACTGATCCTGGTAGTTGCGGGCAGGCAGCGGCGCCATGATCGGCCCCCTTCGAATCATGCTGCGCGCCTAACTTTCCGGTGCGCCGAGCGAGCACACGCGCCACGGGCACACAGGTCCTTACGGCGTACGCCGATAGTAGATGCAGCGGCGACGGCACGCCAGCCGATCAGACGGCGGCGACCTGCTTTGCCAGGTCGTCGGCCAGCTGACGCGCCTGCGCCGGATCGGTGGCCTCGACCATCACCCGAACCAGCTGCTCGGTGCCGCTGGGGCGCAACAGCACCCGGCCCGACTCACCGAGCATGCGCTCCGCCTCGGCCACCGCGTCGCGCACCTCGGGGGCAGCGGCGACCGCGGCCTTGTCCGACACCTTCACGTTCACCAGCACCTGCGGCACGGTGCTCATCACCGACGCCAGCTCCCCGAGCCCACGACCGGTCTGGGCCATCCGCGCCATCAACCGCAGTCCGGTGAGCACACCGTCGCCGGTGGTGCCGTAGCGCGGGAAAACCACGTGACCCGACTGTTCGCCACCGAGACTGAACCCGCCGCGACGCAGTTCCTCGAGCACATAGCGGTCACCGACAGCGGCGGTGAGCACGCGAATACCAGCCTCGCGCATGGCGATATGCAGACCGAGGTTGCTCATCACCGTGGCAACCAGGGTGTCCTCGACCAACTCACCTGACTCACGCATGGCCAGCGCGAGCACCGCCATGATCTTGTCGCCGTCGACCACCTCGCCGGCGGCATCGACCGCGAGACACCGGTCGGCGTCGCCATCGAGCGCGACACCCAGGTCGGCGCCGTTGGCGAGCACCGCGGCGCGGACCGCGTCCAGATGGGTGGAGCCGCAGCCGTCGTTGATGTTGAGACCGTTGGGTTCGGCGTTGATCGCGATCACCGTCGCGCCCGCCTCCCGGTACACCTGCGGCGCCACCTCGGCGGCCGCGCCGTGCGCGCAGTCGACGACAACGGTGAGCCCGGACAGGTTCTCCCCGGTCGATTCGAGCAGGTGCTCGACATAGCGTTCGTGGGTGCCCTCGACGGTGTAGTCGCCGCGCACGCGACCGATGCCCGCGCCGGTCGGGCGCACGGTGGTGCCGTCGGCGATCAGGGCCTCGATCCGCTGTTCCACGGCGTCGTCGAGCTTGTGCCCGCCCGCCGCGAAGATCTTGATGCCGTTGTCGGGCATGGGGTTGTGCGAGGCGGAGATCATCACGCCGAAGCACGCGTCGTAGAGCCCGGTGAGGTAGGCCACGGCCGGGGTGGGCAGCACACCGACGGACAGCACGTCGACACCGGTGGCGGTCAGGCCCGCGGTCACCGCGGCCTCGAGCATCTCGCCGCTGGCCCGCGGATCACGGCCGAGAACCGCGACCGGACGCTTCTTGCCCCGGCTGAGTACCTGCGCCGCCGCACCGGCGACCCGCATCGCCAGCTCCGGGCTCAAAGACTCGTTGGCGAGCCCACGAACGCCGTCCGTACCGAAAAGCTGTCCCATACCTGCCCCTTGTAGGTGGTCCATATACAGCACGAGAGCAGGCGACCAGCCGTGCTGGAAGCCTGCTCTCGCACACGTGCTCCGCAGACCGTACCGCCTCAGCCAAGGTAGGCGAAGACGGTGGTCGGCAGTGCCGAAATCAGCGCTTCGAGTACTGAGGCGCCTTACGGGCCTTCTTGAGGCCGTACTTCTTGCGCTCGGTGGCACGCGGGTCACGAGTCAGGAAGCCTGCACGCTTGAGCGCGGGGCGATCCTCGGGGGTGACCTCGATCAGCGCGCGGGCGATGGCCAGACGCAGGGCGCCTGCCTGACCCGAGGGGCCGCCGCCGTGCAGCAGGGCGACGATGTCGAAGGACTCGGTCCGCTCGACGGTCACCAGCGGGGACTTCACCAGCTGCTGGTGCACCTTGTTCGGGAAGTAATCCTCGATGGTGCGGCCGTTGAGGGTGAAGTTGCCGGAGCCCGGAACCAGTCGCACGCGGACGACGGCTTCCTTACGACGGCCGACGGTCTGCACGGGACGATCGATGACGATCGGCTCGTAGGACGCCTCGTAGACGGTCTCGCCCTCGTCGTAGCCTTCGCCGTCTTCGACGACCTCGACCACGGTCTCGTCGACCGCGTCGAACTCTTCGGGGGTGAACTCTTCAGGAGCGGTCACTGGGCCACCTGCTTGATCTCGAACGGAACCGGCTGCTGCGCGGCGTGGGGGTGGTTCGGGCCTGCGTAGACCTTCAGCTTGCCCGCGATCGCGTTGCCCAGCTTGTTCTTCGGGATCATGCCCTTGACGGCCTTCTCCACGAGACGATCGGGACGGGTCGCCAACACCTCGCCGACAGTGCGCGACTTGAGGCCGCCCGGGTGTCCGCTGTGGTGGTGGATCAGCTTGTCCTGCTTCTTGTTGCCGGAGATGGCAACCTTGTCCGCGTTGATGATGATGACGAAGTCGCCACCATCGACGTGGGGTGCGTAGGTCGGCTTGCCCTTGCCGCGCAGCAGGCCAGCGGCCTGCACGGCGAGACGGCCGAGGACTACGTCAGTGGCGTCGATGACGTACCACTTGCGGGTGACGTCACCTGCCTTGGGGCTGTACGTAGGCACAGTCGTTCCCTGTCTGTCGTCGGTGTTGCCGGCCAACTGTTATGGATCCCGTAGTCGAGATTTGTCCCGGCGGCCGGTGGAGACCCGGGACATCGCGGAGACACCGAACCGCGAACGGGTCGACGTTCCACACGCCAGCGGCCAACGATACCAGCCGGGTATGACGCCCCCACAATCGGACTAGATGACCACCGGTGGGCCCGGGTCGGTGGTGCGCGCCGGGCCAGGGATCAGGTAGCGCAGGTTGTCGATGCCGGGGGTGGCGCACCCGTCGACGATGCTGCCGTCCGCGGTCGCGATGCCCTCGGGCGGCGTGGTGTTGACGTACGGGGTGAACGCGCAGTCCGAGGCGTCGGCCGCGAGGGTGGTGTCGGTCTGCCAGCCGGTGGCGGCGAGCGCCAGCGCACCGAGCACGGCGGGTGCGCCGAAGAAGCCCTTCTTGACCTTGCCGAGGAGCTTTCCGCGCTGGTCGGCTTCGTCGTCGAGCGCGTGCCGCCCACCGGACTGGGCGGGCGGTCCGGCCACGAAACCGGCGGGCCCCGGTGGCTGGGCGGCGGGCGGCGCGGCAGGCGGCGCACCCCAGCCGACCTGGGCGGCGTAGGCCTGCCCCGGATGCTGCGGCTCGGGGTAGTCGTCCTCGTCGAACGGCTCGGTGACCAGCAGATGCGCGGCGCCGAGCACCAGCGCGTGCATCGGATGATCGGCCACCTGCAGCCGCTGTCCGAGGTGGTTCTGGAAGGCCAGGCGCAGTGCGTCGTTGAAGCAGACGTTGCCCGCGAGCAGCACCGTCGAGGTGTCGGCGCCGATGGAACGGGCCGCGGCCATCGCCTCGATCACCACGTTGTCGGCGGTGCGCGCGTCGCGCAGCGCCTCCGGGTTCACCGAGACCTCCACCGATTCGGTCGGCTGCTCGTCGTCGCTGTGCACCGCGACGACCAGCAGCGTGCGGCCGTCGGAGTAGATGCCGGTGGCGCCGATGCCGGTGTGGTGCCGCTCGCTCGGCGGCGAGACCAGGCCGAGCGCGCGCAGGTAACCCGACAGCGCGACGCTCTCCGGTAGCGGTTCGACGACCACGTCGAGCTGTTCGACCAGCCCGGCGTAGACCTCGACCTTCTCCTCCGGCCAGCTGTCCGGATACGGCAACGCCACCAGCTGCGGCTTACCGCGCAGATACTTGCCGACGGCGGCCAGCGGGTTGTAGAGCCGGGCCCGGAACACCAGTTCGGCGGGCCAGGTGGCGCCGGCGATCACGATCTGCGGGTGCCCGAGGATGTCGCGCACGTCGGCGATCGCCATCCCCAGATCGGGTCGCTGCCGGTCGACACCGGCGGTGTGCAACCTGCCCGCGGCGTCGGCGAGCAGGTAGGCGGGCGGGGTGTAGGTGCCCTCCACCTGAACCGGGCGGATGGGGGTCTCACCGCCACCCGCGGCGACAGACACCACATCCCACCCCAGATGCAGGGCGCCAACTCGAACGGTCACAGGCTCAAGTGTGCCCGGTCGGCGCTCGACACGCGCAGTGTGTCCGCCGAAACGACGTTGACCTGCCCGATCATGCCTGCGACCGCTTCAATCGCAGGCGGGTCCAGGTGAGGAACGCCAGGGCGGCGGTGATCACGAGCACCATGGCGATGTCGAGGATCCAGATGCCGACCGAGTGCGTCCAGAGCGAATCGTCCTGCGCACCCCAGAACAGGTTCTTCAGATCGACGGTCGACGCGCCCGACGCGTAACCCCAGCGGGCCGGGAACAGGTACGACACCTGCTCGAGGCCGACGCGGTCGGTCACCGGGATCAGACCACCGGCCATCACGAGCTGCACCATGATCATCACCACGAGCATCGGCATGACCTGCTCGTTGGACTTGGCCAGGCTCGACATCAGCAGACCGAACACCACACAGCAGACCGCCGTCATGGCGATGTCGATGTAGAGCTCGATGCTGCCGTTCGGAATCAGCGACCCGGCACCGGGCGGGTTCTTGCCGAGCAGGGTGATGCCGATCAGCACCGCGGACTGCAGGAACGCGACCACGCTGAACACCGCGATCTTGGCAAGCAGGTACGCCGACGGCAACAGCCCGACCGCCCGTTCGCGGTGGAAGATCGTCCGCTCACCGACCAGGTCACGCACGCTGAGCGTCGCACCCATGAAGCACGCGCCGAGGATGAGCACAACCAGCAGCTGCTGGGTCTCGCTACCACCGGACTTGGCGAACGACCCGTCGGGCTGGGCGACCAGCGGCCCCGCGGCGAATCCGTTCTCACCGGGCACCACCAGCGACAACGCGCCGAGAATGAACGGCAGCACCACCAGGAACACCAGATAACCGCGGTCGGCGAAGATCAACCGCAACTGTCTGCGCGCCAACGTGCTGAACTGCCGCATGCCACTGGACTGCGGCGGCGCACCGGCATTGCCGCGCTGCAACGGCTGGGGCGGCGGTGGCGGCGGCACATAGGCCTGCCTCGACCGATACGCCGCGAAGGCCTGGTCCGGGTTGGCGGCGACATTGGCGAAGATCTCGGCCCAGTCGCTGGTACCCATCGCCGCGCCGACACCACCGGGGTGGCCGGCGAACGCGGTCTTGCCACCGGGCGCGAGCAGCACCACCTGGTCACACATGTCCAGGCAGGCCACGGAGTGGGTGACCACGATGACCACGCGACCGGCGTCGGCCAGTTCGCGCAGCATCTGCATGACCTGCCGGTCCAGCGCCGGATCGAGGCCCGAGGTCGGCTCGTCGAGGATCAGCAGCGACGGACCGGTGAGCAGCTCCATCGCCACCGACGCGCGCTTGCGCTGACCGCCGGACAGCCGGTCGACCCGGGTATCGGCGTGCTGGGTGAGCGAAAGCTCTTGCAGCACACCGTCGATCACCTGCTGGCGGTCGGCCTTGGTGGTATCGGGCGGCAGCCGCAGCTCGGCGGCGAAACCGAGGGCCTGGCGGACGGTGAGCTGACGGTGCAGCACATCGTCCTGGGGAACCATGCCGATACGCGAACGCAGCGCCTCGTATTCGGCGTGCAGGTTGCGGCCCTCGAAGGTGACCACACCGCCGGAGGGCTGGGTGTTGCCCGCGATCAGCTTCGACAGCGTCGACTTGCCCGCGCCCGAGGGGCCGATCAGCGCGGTCAGCGTGCCACGCCCGGCCTGCATGTTCACATCGACGAGCAACTGCTTGTTGCCCTCGACGGTGAACCCGACCCCGTGCACCGTGAGACCCAGCTCGGCGACCGGCTTCTGCCGGTGCACCAGCGCGCCCTGCGCGACGACGAAGTCGATGTTGCCGATGGTGACGATGTCCCGCTCGTGCAGCACCGTGCGCTGCTGGCGGTGACCGTTGACGAAGGTGCCGTTGGCCGACCCGAGGTCCTCGACGACCAGCCCCTCCGGCGAGGAAACCAGCCGCGCGTGCTTGCGCGAGGCCAGCGGGTCGTTCACCACGATCTGGTTGTCGGAGGTGCGACCGATGCTCAGGCCGCCGGGTGGGATGCGGTCGCCGCGCGCCACCGGTTCGGTCGAGGCCGCCTTGCGCACCGGCGGCAGCATCGAGGAGTCGGCGCGGCGGGTCATATTGATGTTGTCCTGCGGCGCGACCGGCTGCGACGGCAGCTGCGAGGTCGGCACGTACTGCGGCCGGGCGGGTGGTTGCTGCTGTTGCGGAGTCGGATGTGACGGTGGCTGGAAGGACGGGCGTTGCGGCGGACGGTGCTGCTGTTGCTGCTGCGAAGGCGGCGCGACCATGGTCGCCGCGTGCCGCGATCCCGCCCCCGGCGCCGCGGGCACGAGGTGCAGCAGCGGCCCGCTGATCGCGTCACCCAGGCGCACCTGGGTCGGCCGGTCGATCGAGACCGGCTGACTCAGCCTGCGGGCGTCTACGAAAACGCCGTTGGTACTGCCGTTGTCGGCGAGTACCCAGGCGCCGTTGCTGAAGCGCAGAGTGGCGTGCACGCGCGAGACCAGCGGACTGTCCACGAACAGGGTGACCTCGGGCGCACGGCCCATGGTGATCTGCTGGCTCGCTTCGAAGACTCGTTCGGTTCCATCATGGCGCACGGTGATGGTCTGCGCCCCCGGTGAAGACATGGAGCGGATACTATGCCATCGCCCGGACATCGGCGGTGCCCCCGAGACGGCTTCACACCCGATCCGGCGACCGACCTGCACGTGTATCCGGCCGACCAGGGGGACCGATGCCGAAAGGCCAAGTGCTCGTTGCCATCACCGCCGTGCTATGCGCACTGCTGAGTGTGGGCTGCACACGGGCGGTCGACGGCCGCGCGGTCTCGATCTACGACGACCCCTTCCGGGTGGCCGGTCTGCCGACCACCGGCGGCCCGAACGGCCCACGACCGGGCGTCGCGGATTCGTCGCTCACCGCGTCCAACGGTGACGGCGGCGAGGTCGACGCCCTCGCCCTCAACGCCATCGAGGACATCCAGACCTACTGGGAGTCGGTGTTCGGCACCGAGTTCCATGGCGAGACGTTCGACCCGGTCACCACCCTCATCTCCTGGGACGCGCGCGCCCCACGGAACTCGGCGGTCGAGTTCTGCAAGGAAACCACCTACCACCTGGTGAACGCCGCCTACTGCCGCAGCGACAACTCCATCGGCTGGGACCGCGCGATGCTGCTGCCGACGATGAGCGAGACCTTCGGCCCGATGTCGGTGGTGATGGTGCTCGCCCACGAATACGGGCACGCCATCCAGACCATGGCCAAGATGGTCACCAAGAAGACCCCGGTACTGGTGAAGGAACAGCAGGCCGACTGTTTCGCGGGGGCGTTCATGCGTCATGTCGCCGAGGGCAAGTCGAAGCACTTCACCATCAACACCTCCGACGGCCTCAATTCCGTACTGGCCGCGACGGTTTCGATTCGCGATTCCGACCCCGACGATCCGGAGAGCGTGCACGGTTCGGCGTTCGAGCGGGTCACGGCGGTGCAGATCGGTTTCACCGACGGTGCGCGCGGCTGCAAGGGCATCGACGAGGACGAGATCGAATCGCGCCGTGGCAATCTGCCGCAGAGTTTCTCCGGCGACCAGGGACGCGGCGAATACCCCATCACCCAGAGCAATCTGGTCGAGTTGAGCAAGGCCCTGCAGGCGATTCTGCCGGTCCAGCAATCACCCTCCTACGACTACTCGGGATCGCAGGTGGAGTGCGACGACGGTGCCGTCACCGACCCGGTCACCTACTGCCCCACCAAGAACGTGATCGCCACCGACGTGCCCGGCCTGGCCGAACGCGGTTCCGCCGACGACAGCGACGACGGCCCGCTCCCGGTGAAGGTGAGCGGCGACTACAACGGCTACGTCCTGTTCATCTCCCGCTACACCCTCGCCGTGCAGCGCAGCAACGGCCAAGCGCTCACCGGCGCGAAGACGGGCCTGCGCGCGGCCTGCCTGTCGGGCGTGGTCACCGGCAAACTCGCCGAGCCCGGCCGTCCGGTCAGCCAGGGCGACATCCAGCTCTCGGCGGGCGACCTGGACGAAGCGGTCTCCGGCCTGCTCACCGACGGCCTCGCCGCCAGCGACGCCGAGGGCAACACCGTCCCCAGCGGCTTCTCCCGCGTCGACGCCTTCCGCGCGGGCGTCCTCAACGGCGCGACAACCTGCGAGTCGCGCTACAGCTGACTCAGCCGAATGGGGGCGGCGCGGCGGGTTCGTAGCGCAGAACCCGGTTGCCGATCATGATCTCGGTGCCGGGGACGAGCACCAGCGGCTGGTTCGGGGTGAGCCGGATCCAGTCGCGGTAGCCGGGCAGCCGGCTGCGAGTTCCGTTGGTGGAACCGCGATCCAGCAGTTGCACGTCCCAATTCACCAGGTGCACTTCGGCATGCGCACGTGACATGCCACCGGAGGTGTCGTCGATGCGCAACGGGATCAGGCCGCGTTGGGCCGCTTCGGAATTCTCCGGGTCGCGCCCGATCACCGCATCGGCCGCGAGCAGGTAGGTCATGCCGTCGTCGAGGACGAGCATGCCGAGCGGCGGGCGGACCACTTCGGCCAGCGCCTGGGTCTGGTCGACCGGCATGCCGCACACCGTGCAGAACGCCGAGCGCGGGTCGCTGGGATGCGCACGCGCGCACTTGAATCCCATCACCTTCACCGTCAGCACCGTCGAACGGGCCGTCGCCTCGAGCCTGCGCTGCAGATCGGGGTCGGGTTCGGGGGCGGGATTGGTTCCGGCGGTGCGGGTTTCGGCGTTGTGCGGGTCGACGAGGTCGTGGTTCGTCCCGGTCACCGCGTCCAGCATCGAGGTCGCGGGCTGCATCCCCGTGGCAGGCGCCTCGGCCGGACGCGAATCATGTTGCGGTTGGCGTGGTTCCCGGTCGATGCGGGCAGTGGGCGGCGGCAGGCGGCGAGCGTCCGGGTCGGCGGTACGCACCCGGCTTCGCACATCGTTGGCCCACACCACGGCCCCGGCCGCCTGCGCGATGCCTTCGACCAGCCAGCCGATGCCGCGTTCGGCGGGCAGGTCGGGGATGCGGCCTTTGGCATCATCGACGAACAGCGCCACGCCCTTGGCTGGTTCGGAGGCCACCCGGTCGACGGTGAACGCCGCGTCACTACCGCGGTAGTACTCGGGTCCCCGGTCGCCCGCGAGCACGGCGGTCACCGCGCCGTGCAGGAAGATCGCGACACCACCGTTGTCGGCGGCCGAGAGGACCCCGAAGTCGATCGGCACACCCGGCGAGATCTGCTCGGCGTGCTTCATCAGCCACCGGGTGGCCTCCCGCGCGACCGAGGCGCCCGGCCCGGCCGGTTCCGCCTCCACCGCGGTGCGGACGAGCTCGGCCAGCGATTCCAATGCGACAGCGGCGGTGGATTCCGGGGTGAGGCGTCCGGGCTGCCGGTGCGCCACCGCGATCACCGCTCCCGCCACATGCGCCACGGCATGCGCGCCTGGCACGATTTCGACCTGCCGATCCCTCACAGGTATCGGCCTCCACCGGAACCGCGCAGCAGGGTCGTCGACATGACATCCAGACTATGGCAAAGCACCACACTTAGGGCCCCCTGGGCGGGCTTGTTCCGGTAACTTCACACCTACAGCGGGAGGAACACCGAGGGGCAGCCATGATCAGGATCCGCGTCGCGTTCGCATTGTCGGCAGTCACGATCGCCCTCACGGGCTGCGCGGTGAGTGGCACCCCCGTCGCAGGTGAGATCGATGTGCGCAAACTCGAGGTGGGGACATTCGCCGTCGAGAAGCGCTCGCACGATGAAAAGGCCGGTAGCGCAGGTCCGCTCGTGGAGGGCATGCGGATGTCGGGCGCCGTGCCGCCGACGGTCCGGATCGATCCGTCGATGTCGTACGGGCGCGGGTCGACCGTGATCCCGTCGGTGGAACGCGCGCTCGACTTCATCGCCAATGTGTCGCGTCCGGTACTGGAGAACCGCAAGTTCGTCACCGGCTACGTGACGCTCGGCGCCGACCGCGCCGATCCCGACGGCAGCAAACGACCCGGCCCCGACGCCACCGCCATCACCACCGCGGTGCTGCGTTTTCCCGACAGCGCCTCGGCCACGCTGGCCGCCCGCGAACTCGAGGACGTCGACCTCGGCGTCTCCCCGGACAACCGCAAGCTCGCCTCGACGAAATACCCCGAGGCATACGTGCATTGGCGTCCCGGCATCCCCACCGTCGGCGCCTTCCACGCGCACAAGGAATTCGTGATCTCGCTGTTCGTGCAGCGGCCGCGCGCCGACGCCGACGACCTCGTGTCCTGGATCGATATGTCGCTGGAAGCGAGCCTGGCCCAGCTCGCGAAGTTCACCCCGACCCCCTACGACAAGCTCGCCGACCTGCCCGTCGACCCCGACGGCCTGCTGGCCCGCGCCGTCGTCGAGGACACCACCGAGACCGAGCCCGACCAGAGCACTTTCGCCGTGTACAGCCCCGAGCACATCGTGAGCCGGGTCGACGACGAGACCGCCCGCGAACGCCTCCTCGAAGCCGCGGGCGCCGACCGGTACGCCCTGGTCGAAGGTGGCGCCATCGCCCGCGTCCGCGATCAGGCGGGGGCCGAAGCGCTGATGCAGGGCTTCATCGATTCCGCCGAGCACTACGATTCCGTGCCCGCGCCCACCGACGTGCCCGGCGCCAAATGCTTCGAACTCAATTCGAAGGGCAACTCCGACATCGATTCCGAATACCGCTGCTACGTTCCGTACAAGCGCTACCTGGCTATTGTCGGCGCCGAGCAGGAACCCGAGATCCGGCAGAAAGTCGCCGCCCAATACGCCCTGCTGGCCAACAGTTTGTAGGTCGCCAGAACGGGTTACTATTCCGCCGACCGTCGTTTCGGGGAGGAATGATCGCCGTGCTGTCGAGGAAACCGGCCTGCGCCGCACTGGCGACCGTCCTGCTCACCGGCCTGCTGGCGTGCGGTTCCGGGGAGGAAGCGGCCGCGGCGAGTGATCCGCCGGTCGACCTGGCCGCCCTCGATGTGGGCAACTACCCGACGCAGCCCCGGGTGGTCGGCGCCGTCGCGAGCATGGATCAGGCCCGGTTCATCGAGGCCGAACGCCTCGGCGATCACGTCCCCGCCCCCGCCGATATCGATCCCCGGTTCATTCACACCAACCCGTCGATCGCCTCGGTGTTCATCGATCCCGAGGCGGCGCTCGGCAAGATCATGGCCGTCGACCGGTTCGGCGAGATCGCCCCCGACTTCATCGGCGGTTTCGTGAGTTCGGCCCAGACCAAGCCCGACAACCACGGCATCGACATGGTCAACGCCGTCATGATCTTCCCCGACGCGCAGAAGGCCACCGCCGCCGCGACCGCGCTCGAGCAACTCGATTTCGGTTATGCGCCCAACAATCAGCCGATCGAGATACCGGGTTACCCTGCGGCGAAAGCACATTGGCAGCCCGACCAGCAGTCGATCGGATCGTGGTTCGCCACCGGACATCTGGTGATCTACACCTGGTTCTTCGACTATCTGAAGATCTGGCTCGGCAAGGTCGACAAGCAGGCCCTGCTCGAGCTGACCCGCAAGAGTCTCGACACCATCGTCCCCTCGGTCGCGAACTTCACTCCCACCGCCGATCTGATGACTCTGCAGCGTGACCGCGAAGGCATGCTCGGCCGCACCGCGCCCCGCCCGCGCGAGGATTCCTGGCTCAACCCGCCCGGCGTCTACGCGGGCCGCACCGCCCGCCATTTCACCTCCGACCCGGTGAGCACGACCGCGATGATCGCCGACAACGGTGTCGACCTGTACGCCAGCGACGGCGCCGACGTCTACCGGGCGCGCGATATCGCGGGCGCGCAGGCCGTGCGCGACGAATTGGGCGGTCTCACCCGCAAATTCACCGCCGCCGACCCACCGAAGAATCTGCCGAGCGCCCGATGCAAGGAATACATCGGGCGCAATCAGCGCTTCGCGATCCGCTTCTATTGCGCGGTCTCCTACGACCGTTACGCCGCGTACGTGTGGTCCAACCAGCTCCTCGACGTGCAGCAACGCGCGGCCGCCCAGTACGCCCTGCTGGTGAACGCGTCATGAGAATCCGCCGTCTCGCGATTGCCCTGTTCGCCGTCGTCCTCGCGGGCTGTGGTTCCGAGGTCGCCGGTACCGCGCTGCCCGGCGAGATCGATATCCGCACCCTGGATGTCGGCAGCTTCCCCACCGAACCGGTGAACGCCCACGACGACGATCCTGTCCCCGATTTCTACGAGATGTACAACGTGGCCGGTATGCGTATCGCCGGTCACGTCATCGACGCCGCGGCCATCGATCCGCAGATGAAGTACGGCACCGGCGCCCGTGCCTTCTCCGACGGCACAACCCCGTGGGAGCTCGGCGATTACGACGTCGTCGAACCGATCGCCGAAAAGCACAACATGCTTTACGGATTCCTGTCCACCGGCGCCTCGACCGACTCCACCGTGAGCTCGACCGGGTGGCCGTCCAAGGAACCGACGAACAAATTCACCGCCGCCACCATGGTGCTGCAATTCCCCGACGCCGCCCGTGCCACCGCCGCGGCCCAGGAATTCCACGACGCCGACCTCGCCTCCCACGAGGGCCACAACCAGCCCGTCAGCATCCCCGGCCACCCCGCCGCCCGCTCCCACTGGCGGCCCGACTCGCCGTTCCTGCGCACCCTGCTCCCCCACGGCCCGTACGTGCTCGCGTTCCTGCTCTCGGTCGACAAACCCGACCTCGACGCCCTCACCACCCGGGCCGCCACCGCCTACGACAAGCAGATCGGCGCGCTGGCCGACGTCCCCGTCCTCACCGACGAAGAGGTATACACCCTCCCGTTCGACCCCGACCACCTGCTGGTCCGCACCCTCAACCCCGACCAGTTCACCTTCCCCGAAGGCGACGGCACCCACACGGTCACCACCAGGGCCGGCGCCCTCCACTTCGCCGGTGCCTCCGGTGTCCCGCTCTCCCCCGAACGCGACCGCCTCGCCGAGCAATTCGCCGCGATGAATGCCGAACAGGTCGCCTTCTCGCACGGTTCGATGGCCGTCCGCACCGCCGACCCGGCCTCGGCCCTGCGCGCGGTCACCGACAAACTCCTCCCCCACCACCCCAAAGCCGACGCGGCGCCACCACCCAATCTGCC
The DNA here is from genome assembly GCF_040655475.1 of Nocardia sp. NPDC050413. Classification (NCBI taxonomy): domain Bacteria; kingdom Bacillati; phylum Actinomycetota; class Actinomycetes; order Mycobacteriales; family Nocardiaceae; genus Nocardia; species Nocardia sp. NPDC050413. Next base: position 254,734 of record NZ_JBFAJZ010000003.1, read on the forward strand.
CCACGCGGCCTGCACCGAGAACCGAACCCTGGACGGGGCCAAGCGTTTCAGCTGTGTGGTGGCGTACAAGCAGTACGTGGGTGTCGTCGGCGGCAATCAGTTGCTCGACGCGCACCAGCGTGCGGCGGCGCAATACGCGCTGTTCGCCAATACCCGATGACCGCCCCGCCCACGCCGGTTTCGCTATGCTCCGGCCCGAGCGGGACAGGATGCACCGAGTCAGGAGATCGTGAGATATGGCGATGAGCCCCGGCACCATCGTCGGCGGGTACCGGATCATCCGGAAGCTCGGCGCGGGCGGGATGGGCTCGGTCTATCTCGCGGCCCACCCCAGCCTGCCCCGCACCGACGCGCTGAAGATCCTCAGCGCCGAACTCAGCAACGACCCCGAGTTCCGTGCCCGCTTCGAGCGGGAGGCGAATCTGGCTGCCGGACTGGATCATCCGAATATCGTCTCCGTCTTCAACCGCGGCGAGGAACACGGCCAGCTGTGGATCGCCATGCAGTTCGTCGAGGGCACCGACGCCGCCGCCGAACTCGCCCGCGACCCGCAGGCCATGACCCCGCTGCGCGCCCTGCGCATCACCACCGAGGTCGGCAAGGGCCTGGATTTCGCGCACCGGCGCGGCCTGCTGCACCGCGACGTCAAACCGGCGAACTTCCTGCTGTCGAGCAGCTACGGCGACGAAGAGCGAGTCCTGCTCACCGATTTCGGCGTCGCGAAGTCGACCGACGACGCCTCCGAACTCACCCAGACCGGCAACTTCCTCGCCACCATCGCCTACGCGCCGCCGGAGCAACTGTCGGGTGCACACCTCGATCACCGCGCCGACATCTACAGCCTCGCCTGCTCGTTCTACAAGCTCCTCACCGGCCAAAACCCTTTTCCCGCAACGCAACCGGCCATGGTGATGATGGGTCACCTGCACGAACCGCCACCCCGGCCGACCGCGGTGCGCCCCGGCCTGCCGCCCGCGATCGACCACGTCATCGCCCGCGCCATGGCCAAGAACCCGAACGAGCGGTTCGGCACCTGCCGCGAATTCACCGACGCCGCGACCGCCGCCCTGGTCCCCGGTTCGCACCTCACCGGCCACCACACCGCCCCCACCTACCCCGTCCAGGTGCCGCAGCAGTGGTCACCACCCACTCCTCCCGCAGCCGCCGCCCCGGCACCCGAGAAGTCGAGGAACAAGCTGCTCCTCGCGGGCGCGGCCGCAGTGGCGGTGGTCGCGGTCGCCGCCGGTATCGGCATCTGGGCCTCGAGCGGAGATTCGGCCCCACCCGGCCCCTCGACCAGCACCACCGCCGCCCTGACCCCGCTGGAACAGGCCCGCAAGGACAACCCCGCCTTCGCAGGCAAAACCGTCCTCATGGTCGATGTGGCCGCCGACGGCAAACTCGCCACCTACCTCGGCGGCACCCTCCCCACGAAATTCTTCGAAGACCTCGGCTTCGTCTACAACCTCAACTACACGAAAACCGGCGAAGAACCCTCCCCCCGCCCCGTCACCAGCACCACCGCCCGCTTCGACACCCCCGACGACAGCTACATCCTCGCGGTCCGCAGCGACGAAAAAGCAGGCGGCGGCGGCCTCCTCGGCCTCCCCTACCAACTCACCGGCTCCCGAGCCACCGTCATCCCCATCGACGACCCCCTCACCGTCACCGCCATCCGCACCTGGACCACCACCTCCGAACAAACCCTCCTCTCCCGCCTCGTCCCGATCCTGAAGAATCGGGTGAAGTAGCCGGCCAGACGTGGGCGCGACGCAAGATCTGCCAAGCCCAGCCCTGAGCCATGTCGGCAGAGATACAGCACGGTGAGCCCCAGTTCTTGCGGCGCGGTAGGCTGTCGGCCGGTCGTACGCAGCAACATGGGGGCGGCAGGTAGGTTGTCGCGGATTTGTGGGGGAGAGATGGCGAGCGAGCAGCCTGCCGCCGGAGTCGTCGGCGTTGTCCCGGATGATGTGCAGAGTTTTGGGCGTGAGGCCTATCGCATTGCCGAGGAGTTGCGTTCTGCTTCGGCAAGTTTGGATACCGAGGTGCAGGGCCTGACCGCCACGTGGAAGGGTGCGGCCGCCGATTCTTATCTGGCCGGTTGGGATGAGATGCACCGTGGAGCCTTGGATGTCTGGGACACGCTGTACGTCCTGGCCGAACGGCTCGGGATCACCGCCGAGAACTTCCGTGCGACCGATGACGACAATGCCGCTGCGACCGTCACGTTGAACATGTCATGAGCACCGCAGACGATGGATTCGCAGTGGATCTCGAACACCTCGACGCGGTCACCGCGCGGATGCGTGGCTTGAAAGCTTATGTGGTGGACCAGCTCGCCGCCCTGGATGCCAAAGCCAAAGCTGTGATGCCCAATTGGAGCGGTGAGGCTGCGGCTGCTTACCAGACCGCGCACCAGGACTGGGCCGACGGCGCGACCGACGTGCAGGACGGGCTGGACGTGATGGAGAAGGCCGCGCAAACCGCGCACACGAATTACAGCGGTGCTATGGCGGCGAACCTCAAACGCCTAGGTTTGTAGCGACACATTTTGCGGGGGAAACTTTAGATGGATCTCACCTACGGTGCGTATTATTCGGTCGGAAATGCGTGCTTCGGGCTTGCTGATGACCTGCATGCCGCGTTCACGACCGAAACCGGGAAGCTGAACAATTGTGACGGCATGGCCGGTGTGGACGAAGAAGGCAAAGCATGGGCCACCGATTACGACACCCGCGTAAGCGAACTTCTGACCCTTGTCGCTGATCTCGGTGAAGCCGTTCAGAGACTCGGTAGGGTAGCGGTCCATTGTGGCTACGAACTCTATATGGGGAATTACAACAGCATCATCAATCCGGTCTCCCCGCCAACCGCCATGCCAGCTATGCCGACCGTCGAGCGGCGGTTCTATGGTGCACCGTGCAAAGCGGGCGCAGATCTGCAGGGAGGTCTGCGCGATGCCGCCGACGATGTCATCGGTCTGGCCAACAAGGTCGGAATCGCCATTCCCGACGGAGACACCGACCAACTCCAGGCTGCAGCAGAAGCCTGGAACCGGCTTCAACACGACTACACAGCACAGCTTTCCTCCGTCCTGACGAAGGCTGCCACTCTCATGGACACCTGCGACGCCGACGACGCCCGTGCAATCGCGGAGAAGCTACGCGGTCTCGAAGGGGTCGTCGGTGATGTTCTGGCGACGTGTGGCGAATTGTCAGCGATGTGCACCGAATTCAAAGACGCACTCTGGACCCTGCGAAAAGAGATGCTATGGAGCATCCTCCAAGAACTCGGCCTCAAAGTCGCCGAACGATTCATCCTCACCGCAGCCACATCCTTCCTCACCTTCGGCGCTTCCGCGGTCATCGGCGCGGCCGCGATCGCAGATACCGTCATCGACTACGCTCGTAAAATTGCCGACAAGGTGGCTGACTGGCGCAAGCTGAGAGCACAGGCAAAAGCCAACCGCAAGCAACGCGACCTCGGCGACTCCAAACGAAAGACCGATGAAGCGAAGAACCTAGACGACGAAAGCCCAACCGGAACGGGCGGCGACAACAGCAAACCGAAGAGCCAGAATCCTGATTTCGACGGCCAGCGGGAAGCCCAGGATCTTCGCGATCGCCTGGCAGAAAATGGCGAAACAGTCGGCAAGAAGAAGAACGTAGCGGTCGCGCGTGGAGAGATCGATGGCGAGGAAATAAACCTCGATGCGGTGAGCGGCCAAAGTTCCCCCAGCGGTACAGTCGAGGCTCCGGCCAATCCTACGCTTCGGCCGGTATCCGAGGACGGCACAACAGACCGGCCGTACGACTCCGAGTTCAAAATCCTGGACAACCTGGCACAACAGCTCAGCCCTGATGCCAAGGGAACGATCAACCTATATACTGAGAGAGCACCTTGCGATGCATGCCAGAGCGTGATCGACCAATTCAAGCAGAGATATCCCGGCGTGGAGGTGAACGTAACATATGGACCATAATAGTCAACAAAGACGTGCAATTGAAGCATTCGGCCAGGAATTGATAAATTCTGGCTTCGCCACTCCGGATACAATCATCGGTTGCGACCCAGAAGAAATTTCTCAGGTCGAGTCGGTTGCGCCCGATGGGTTCCCAATTCTCCAGCTTTACAGATCGTTCCTGGAAATCATGGGAAAGCAGGCCGGTACTCTATTCCGGGGGACCGACCTTTTCTTCCCCCGCATGCTCGACTCGAGAGATGCCGCTGAAGATATTCTCGGGGAGCGAATGTTGCCGGATAGGAGGTTCTACTTCGGCGACCATCAAGGATACAAAGTCTATTTCTTTGAAGCCGGATCCGATGCGGTTTACTACTACCAGGAAGGCAATCCGGACGTAAAGTTATTGGCGAACAATTTTCTGGATTTCTTGAGGAACGCGTGGAGTGCCCAGCATCGAATTCGGGAGTCAATAGCCACTCATGACCTGAGCATATTGGACAAATAGCAATACTCATTGATGCGTAAGGGACAGGCGGATTCATCAACCTCTTCGGCAAGCAGGTCGATCTCTCCTACGCCCGCAGAGCCGCGGTCTCACGGCTTCGCTTGCCAACTTTCCTGCCCGAACCACCGGTCGTCCCCTTGAACGACCCCCTCACCGCAACCGCCATCCGTTCTGGACCGCCGCCTCCGAGCGACCGCCTCTCCCGCCATGCCCCCATCCTCGAGAACCGGTGAATGGACAGTTGTCGGGCGCGATGCTGTAGACGGCTCCGATCCCAGCGTCTGACAAGGAAGTCATAACCATCGGTGCGCTACTATGCCCGCGAACCAGATCACCGGGGACGAGGTGGGCCATCGAGCTCACATCGGATCGAAAGAGTTAGTTGGAGGGGGAGGCGTGAGGTTCTGTCGTGGCGCATCGATAACCCGTTTCGCAGTTCAGGTGGCAGTCGCCGGAGTCATCACCGCCACTGTCGCCGGGTGCGGCGGACAGGTGTCCGGCTCGGCCACGCGGGAGGCGCCGGATACCTCGGGCCTCGACTTCGGCAACTACCAGACCGAACCTCGGGTGGTCGGCAATGCCAAGAGTCTGACCCAGGCGCGAGCGTGGGAGGCCCAGCGCCTCGCGGACTACGTGGCAGTCCCGTTCGAGGTCGATCCCGCGTACGTCCGTGACGCGCGATTCGATTCGTTCGTTCCGAGCACTCAGATCGTGTTGAACCGCAAGGGTCTCGGCGGGCTCATCGTCAACGACACCTTCGACGAGGTCGCCGAAGACCTCGTCGCCGGCTGGCTGAACTCGTGGGCCACCGAACTCGACGCCGAGAACAAGTCGCGCAAACTGCATCTCTCGGTGCTGATGTTCCCCGACGCGAAAACCGCGGAGTCCGTGGGTCCGACGCTCGAGCACGACGACTTCACCTTCAACACCGAGAACGTGAAGGTGCCGATCACCAAGTACCCCAAGACTTTCGCGCATTGGCGTCCGTCGGTGTCGTCGATCGGTTCGTGGACCGTGCACGACCGCTACGTCATCTTCATGAAGATCGATGACGAAACCCGCGCACCGGACCTGCCGTGGCTCACGAGCCAGGTGGAGAAGACACTCGAGGTGCAGATCCCCCTGCTCGACAAGTTCGTGCCGACGCCCTCGGACAAACTCGAGCACGTTCCGCTCGACCCCACCGGACTACTCGGCCGCACCCTGCCCTCGGATCCCGGCGCACCCGTACGCGCGCAGCCCGACGGGTACTCCACCGGCCGCGGCGCGTTGAGCTTGTTCGCCGAACCGTCACCGGATGTGCTGGCCGATTTCGCCGAGCATCAGATCGACCTCATCACCTTCGGCGAGGCCGTCATCTTCCGGTCGACCACAGCGGCAGGCGCGAATGGCATGTATCAGGAGGCGATTGCCCCGGCGGACGACAAGCAAGAGGTCGAGGCGCCCCAAAAGCTTCCGGTGCCCGTCAAGTGTTTCGCCAATACCTACAAAGACTCCGAGGGCCAGGTGAAACCCGTCGACCACATCTGCTACCTGCAGGTGGACCGCTACGCCGTTCAGGTTCGCAACAAGAACCTACAGGACCTGCACCAGCAGACGACCGCACAGTACATTCTGCTGGCCGCTCGATAAGGAATCCGCGATGAAGAATTCCCTGCGGCTTATCGGGCTGCTCACCGTACTGACTCTTGGATCAGGCTGTGCGTCAACGGTTTCCGGTCAGGCCAAACCAGGCGTCACCCCCGTCGACATAGCCGCGTTGAAGACCGGCGCCCAAGTCGTCGAGCCCACTCCGTTCGAACTCAATTTCAGCTCGCATACCGCACAACGCATCAGGTTGATCGAGGGTCGGCAACTGCTGAATCTTCTCGTCCACCCGATCGATTTCATGCCGAGCCTCACCGAACTGGACCACACTCGGATCTTCGCCGATTCGTCCGAGATGTCGAAGACCGGCGGCCTGCCGAGCACTTTCAACCCGATCGTCGACCAGAACGACCTGGTGTCCGGGGTGTCGACAGTCCGGACCAACGGCAGTGCTCGCGCCACCGAGTCGATGTATGTGGGAGTGCTGCATTTCGGTACAGCCGAGAATGCCAAGAACGTCTCCACCGGCATGTTCGAAGTGAGTACGCGAGGCGAGCCACCCCGCCAGCCGATCGAAATCCCCGGCTACCCCCAGGCCAACGGCACCATCGGGACCGCAAGCGTCAATGCGTTCCAGGCGCACGGACCGTTCGTGGTCGTCACCTCGATCCAGCAGCCCCAGCCCGACCGCACGGCCTTGCCGCAGAAGATCCAGATGGTGCTGGACGCCCAGATCAAAGCGCTGGACTCCTACAAGCCGGTTCCTGCCGACGACCTGCTCGACCTGCCGTTGGATCAAGACGGCATCATGCGCCGGACCATGGGCAAATCGCCGGCCGGTGACCCGTTCGGCATGAGTTTTCATCAGGAAGATTTCGGCACCTTCCAGCACTCGGGCATCTTGCACTACGAACGCAACACTCTCGAGACCCGCAAGGCATTCGAAGCGGCGGGCGTCGATCTGGTCGGCCGCCGCTACAGCACCGTTTACCGCACGCGCGACGTCGAGTCCGCGTTCCTGCTACAGACCGCGCTGGCCCGACGTGGCAAAGAAGACGCCGTGCTGGATCCGCCGCCCGGCATTGCCGACGCCCAGTGCGTGCGGCTCTCGGATGCCGACCCCAACCGCGGCTACAACGGCTTCTGCGTGCTGGTGCACGGCCGTTACGTCGCGGTGGTGATGGCAATGGCCACTGCGTCTCGCACCGCGCTCCAAGCCGATCCGGTGTTGCAGGAGCGGACCGCCGCGCAATATCTGATCCTCGAGAAGAGCGAGTAGACGACCATGCGAAAGACCCGCGCCTACAGCACTTTTGCCGCCCTCGCTCTCCTGCTCGGTGCCTGTGGTGACGATCCGGAACCGGCCGCACCGCCCGCACCCCAGGTCGATGTGGCGAAGCTGGATTCCGGCAATTACCCGACCGCGCCGCTCGATGTCGAGAGCACCCGCACCGCCATGTCGGGCGCGTTGCGCGAATCCATCCGGATCGCCGCCGCCTCGCCGACCCCGTACGACTACGACAATCGATTCGTCTTCGCGGCCCGTCCCGGTCACGCAGTCACGGCCGAAGCTCCGCCTTGGTATCCCGGTACCGATTTCGAGAACGGCAAAGACACTTCGGCTGCCATTCCCGGTGTGGTCGCGGGGTGGGAAACAGCCGGGCAACGACGTGAGGAGTTCAACGCGGGCCGCGAAATCGACACTATGGTCGTGCGTTACGAAACCGCCGATCAGGCCCGCTTCGCCGCCGATGAGATCGGCAAGCGGACCAAGGGTGTACCGGGTCCCGCGATTCCGGATCACCCGGAAGTCCAGACCCGTGTCGATATCAACAAGGGTTCGTACACGACCCAGTACTTGCGCGCCTGGCTGCTCCGGGGCGACCTGCTCATCCACGCGAGTCTGTCCGACCCGATCAGCATTCCGTTCGACGCGGCGGCCGATGCCGACATCGTGAAGCGTTTCTTCGACAAGCAGCTCGAACTGCTCGCATCGTACAAACCCACGCCGGTAGCCGATTTCGGGAAACTACCGCTCGATGTCGACGGTCTCCTCGCCCACACCCTTCCGGCGAAAACGAAGGAAAGCGAGGGCGCGGCCTACCCGGTGCAGGCAGTCCTGCATCTGGCGGGCTCGCGCCGCGACAAGCTGATCGCCGCCATCACCGATGCGGGCATCGATTACGCCAGCTTCGCCGGCGGATCGGTATTCCGTGCGCGTGACGCCGATGCCGCCATCAGGTACATGGTCGCCGAAGCAACCGATTCGACGACCGAGGACCACATGAAGGTGGACGGACCGGCCGATATGCCAGGCGCGGAGTGCTACAACGCCAAACCCGAGGTGAAATACGCCTCCGACGCACCGCCGATGTGCATCACGACCATAGGTCGGTATGTCATCAAATCCCAGAGCATGAATCTGCAGGACGCCCAGCAACAGCTGGCCGCCCAGTACAAGCTCCTGCACGGTTTCAGCTGATGAATGCGTGGACGGTGCGGTAACGCGGCACCTGTTAGATTGCCCTGGTTGGCACGTGCACTGCGGGGCGCGCGAAGGATGAGGAGATGCGAATGGCCTTGCGGCCCGGCGCAATTGTAGGTGGCTACCGAGTGATCAAGGTCCTCGGTGCCGGTGGCATGGGCACCGTCTACCTCGCCCAGAACCCCAGCCTGCCACGCCGCGACGCCCTCAAGGTGCTCAGCGGCGACTTGTCGACCGACTCCGAGTTCCGCGCCCGCTTCGAACGTGAGGCGAACCTGGCGGCCGGCCTGGACCATCCCAATATCGTCGCGGTGTACAACCGTGGTGACGAGGACGGTCAGCTCTGGATCGCCATGCAGTACATCGACGGAACCGACGCCTCGGCCGAGGTCGCGAAGGGCCCGGCGCGGATGCCCGCGCATCGCGCGCTGCGCATCATCGGCGAAGTCGGCAAGGGCCTGGACTACGCCCATCGCCGCGGGCTGCTGCACCGCGACATCAAGCCGGCCAACTTCCTCATCGCCGCCGCCGAGGACGGTGACGAGGAGCGTGTGCTGCTCACCGATTTCGGCGTCGCGAAGTCGTCGGACGACGGCCAGGAACTCACGTCCACCGGCAACATCATGGCCACCATCGCCTACGCTCCCCCCGAGCAGCTGATGGGTTCCAAGCTAGACCACCGCGCCGACATCTACAGCCTCGGCTGCTCCCTCTACAAACTCCTCACCGGCCAAAACCCTTACCCGGCAACAGTGTCGGCCATGGTGATGATGGGCCACCTGCACGAACCACCACCGCGTCCGACCGCCGTCCGCCCCGACCTTCCGCCCGCGATCGACCACGTCATCGCCAAGGTGATGGCCAAGGACCCCGCCCAGCGCTACAACACCTGCCGTGAGTTCGTCCAAGACGCCCACACCGCCCTCTTCGGCGCCCCCATGCAAGCCCCTGCCTCGCAAGGCTTCCTCACGACGCCGAGCATGCCTACTGCTCACACGACCGGGCCGAGGACCATCGCCACCGAACCGGTCGGTCAGCCGCGGTGGACCACCGACCCCAGCCGACCTATCGCTACGAACACCGGCTACCACGGCAGTGTCCCGGAAAGCGACATCGTCACCGCACGTAACCCCCAGCCGTTGCGTTCGCCGAAACGAGCGCGAAAGTTCTTGTTACCTGGCTTGATTGCGCTCCTCGTCGCAGCACTGGTCGGCACAGGTGTGTTTGTTCTGACGAGACCAGATGGTGCGGCAACTGCTGGTGACCCGATGAGCGAAGCCAGAGCCCAGAACCCCCAGTTCAGCGGCAAAACCATCACGGCCTACAACTTCGGCAACTCCAGCCTGTCCGTAGTCTTGAACCCCAGCGACCAGTGGAAGTTCCTGCGAGATTTGGATTTCGACTACAATCCGGAATTCAAAGCGGTCGGTAACGAGAAGTCGCCGAGAGCGCTATCCGTCGGCGACTACAACGTGAAAAACACCACGGACGTCGTGCTCATCTTTCGAACAGATAGCCAAGCCGGCAATGGCGGATTCCGCGGACTACCATATTCGCTAACTGGCGGTAGCGGAAAAACCGTCATCATCGATGACGCAGCCACGATCCAAGCATTCCAGGTGTGGAGTGCTCAGTCGGAGCAAATTCTCATTGAGAAGATGGTACCGATCATAGCCAAAGCCTTGCAGTAGAAAGTAGCTGATACTCGATGCATGCGGGTCGTCGCTCCTCATTTCTCCACGTCCTGCGATCGTCGGCCATTGCCGGGGCCGTGGCACTTTGCACCGGATGTGGTTCAACAGTCGTCGGTACACCGCAACCCGGAACCACGACGGTCGACGTGACCAAACTTCGAGCAGGACCGTTCCAGACCGATCCCACGCCCTTCAAGTTGAATACCGGTGTCGATGAGCCAGATAGTGTCCGTCTAATCGAGGCCCGTCGCATACTCAATTACCTGATCCAGCCTTCCGACATAGATCCGGACGTGCACAATCCAGGGACCACCGCCGTGTTCGCAACTCATGTAGGGATACCAGTCTCTGCAGGAATTCTGGATGAACACAAGAGTGTGACAAAAGACAATGTCAAGTTCATTGCCGGAGCTGCTTCCGTTCGAGACAACGGAAGTGTGCGAAACCCCAAGGAAATCAGCGTCGCAATTCTGCAGTTCGAATCCGAACTAGAAAGCGACCGTGCAGCTGCGGAGCTCAATAGGATTTCAATGGCGTCAGGCGAACGCGACAGCACCGTGATACCCGGAAATCCCGGTACTTATTCGTCGGCTCTCGGGAATTCGCAGATAGATACTTGGCAGAAGCACGGGCCATACGTCGTTCTGGTCAGCGTAAAGGAACAAGCCGGCAATATCGATGACCTGATTTCCGAAGTGGACGCCGCGCTCGATGTTCAGAAACAAGCACTGGATTCACAGCGCCCGATACCCCTGGACGATGTCCTCGATACACCCCTTGACCCTGACAACATCGTCAGGCGAACAATGGACCGCGACAACAGAGACACGATCATTTCCACTGACGATTTCGGAGTTTACCTGCCTGCCGGGATCCTGCACTTCCAGAGAAACCCTGTGGATGCCAAGAACGAATTTGAGAAATCTGGCGTTGATCTCGTCGGAAAGCGGGCTAGTATCGTGTTCAGAACACGGGATGTGGAAGGAGCTTTCAGCCTGCAGACTTTCCTGTCACGCAGGGGGAAAGACGACACTGCCCTTGACCCTCCACCAGGGATCGCGGACGCACAATGCGTTCGGTTCGATAGCATCGATGACAACGAAGACAACGCCCTGTGTGCTGTCGTACATGGCAGATATGTCGCTGTTATTTCAGGCAGGTCCACCGGATTTACGCATCTCGACAGCGGCCTCCAGGAGCGTACAGCGGCCCAATACATAATCCTGGAGAAGTGCGAGTAAGCGATGCAGAAACGATTCGCAGCGATCGCTACTGTGCTTCTGGTTTACACCGGAGCCTGCAGTAACGACAAGGCGACATCCGCACCAGCGATCGACACAGCTAAGCTGGATGCGGGGAACTACGCGACTACCCCTTTTGATGTGGAGACCCTACGCAACGCTTCCTCCGGTTCGATCCGCGAAGCTATCCGCATCGGCGCCGTGACCCCGATCCCGTTCGAATACGACAGCAGATTTGCGTACGGCCCCGATTACAACCGAAGCCAAATAATAACGCCAGATGAACCACCCTACCCCGACGAAGTCGGAATCAAGCTGGAACGTAAGAACTTTTCAAATGAATTCCCGGGCTTGGTTGCTGGGTGGCGCACCCACGGCACCCGCCGATTAGAAATGAACATGGGTAGAATTATTGACACGTACACAGTCAGATTCGATACACCCGAAAGTGCCCGAAACGCGGCGATCAAAATGTCAACACTCGCTCCGGGCACAGCGTATTCGTTAGCAAAGTATGGCGACGCGTACACGAAAGTGACCCAAGCTGAGCCATCCGTAACCGCCAAGATGCATTCTTGGCTTGTCCAGGATGACATGGTTCTCTACCTGCAGATCAGGGATCCAGTTAGTCGACCGTTCGACCCACTCGACAATGCCGAGATCATCGAAAAGTTCTACGACGCTCAAATTGAACGGCTATCAGGATACATTCGAACTCCGATCAACGAGATATCTCGTCTTCCATTGGATGTCGACGGAATGCTTAGTCGCACTCTTCCAGCAGAGAAGTTCACCAGCCGCAATGGTGTAATTCCCACCCATGTTGCTGTCGCGCAAGCTCAAAAGCCAGTGGTGGTGTCCGCCGCATACAAAGACGCGGGCGTGGACTACATCGTGTGGAGTGGCGCCTTTGTCTACAGGGCCAAAGACTCAGCTGGCGCCGAGCGACTCGCAGCCGCATTCGGAAGCGATGCGCTTTCATCTGGGGCACCCATGAAAGTGGCTGACGCGCCGCCAAATATGCCGTCAGCGCTCTGCAATGTCGGCGACACCGACCGTTCCATCCCGCCAAGCTGCAGGTTCACGGTAGGCAGGTACTTGGTTCGAGTCGGTGGTGCAAATCTTCAGGACGTCTACCAGCGTGCTGCGGCACAGTACCTCCTCCTAACCGAGTAGGAGCAGGACGGTCGGTGTAAACAACTGGCCATCCAACAAAGGCGACCCACTACGCCAGCAGTGGGCCCTAAGAAGTCAGATAAGCACTCAGCGCGCCTTCTTAATATGGCGAAAAAGATTCGCGGCGCAATTGGTTCCGCCGATTCGAAATTGAACTCTTCAGCTGCTTGACTCGCCGCATAGCGTCCATAGCCTCCTGAGAGAGCCTCCTGAGAGGAGAACTTGACAGGAGCTGCGAGCAGCGCCGGGTACGAGACTCGAGGTCTCCCCGTCGGATCCACCAAACAACGAGCGGGTGGTTCCGGCCGTGCCGAACCCACCCGCTCGTCAATTCAGAGGCTACTGCGCCAGCATCGCCGCCAGGCGTGCGTCAGTGGCGCGCATGCTCTCGGCACCGGACAGGGTCGTCGCACCGATCTTCTGGAGGCTCGCATTCAGGTTGAGCGAGTCCTGCGACCACTTCGTCTGCATGATCGTAAACGCAGCCGAACCCTCACCCTCGGACCAGTTCTCCTCGATGAAGCGCTGGAACTCGTTCTCGTAGTCCTGCAGAGCGGTGGTGATGTTCTGCGCCTGCGCCTTCAGACCCGAACCAGCGTCATCAATCGCGGCGAAGTCGTACCTAATGTTACCGATGTCAGCCATTGTGTTCCTTTCGAGAGAGATCTATAGAAGTGGAGGACCTAGGCGTCCATGTTCAGCTGGCCGCTTTGAATGATCTGCTGAGCATTCTCGACTTCCTTGTCATCGATCGTGGAAGCAATCGTCGAAACGGTGTCGGACGCCTGGTACAGAGCGTCGTTCAACTTCTTCGCGTTGGCGAGGTACTCCTGCATCGAATTCTGGAAGGCCTGGCCCGCAGCACCCTGGAACGCAGGACTATTGACGTCGCTCGCATGCCCCTCGGCCCGCGTGATCATCCCCTGGATCGCGTCGTGCTTGTCCTTCATCCTGGTGGAGAACGCCTGGATCTCCGCAGGAGTTGCGTTGAATCCCATCTTCTGGCTCCTTCGTGGTCAGCGGTGGACCAGACCCCCCTGGTGGCGATCTGAGCCCTTCATATTGGTTGGACGCACCGACGGTGTGTTCGGTTCCGTCATTTCGGAGAAAATTTCCTGGATCTACGGCGTGATTGCGACAGATCTCATCACGTCCTCGCACGCTGATCCGACAGTCCCCCATCCTTCTGTTCCATGCTGGCAACCAACATTGGTTTGGACACCATGGTCTAGCAGGACATACCACCTGACGACGGACCCGTCACCAGGAAGTTCTTGGTAGCCGATCCCCCGGCGCCCAGCGAACACCACGTCACGTTCCGGTGTAGTGAAGCGACCAGGCTGTGCCCGCTCGATTCGTGACGTGATGTCCCTTAGCACTTCATCATATCCGGCGAGATCTGCAACAGTGTTGTACGTCACAGTGATTCGGGCCGCCGCCGCGGACTTCGGTGTCAGTACCGCTCGTTCCGGGGTCGAAACCGCCGCGAGCTGCCAGTTCGCGGGGATATCGAAGGAGACGCGGCCCATCACATGGTTGGGTGAAGGTGTTGCCGGTCGGCTGGACAGCGGCACAGATTGTGTTGTCGGCGGTCGCTGAGTGGGGCTCGAGGTGGTTGTCGTCAGCGCGGCTTCGGCCGCCGAAGCCTCCCCGTCACCGCCATCGACCGCTATGAGGCCGACGACGCCCAACGAGACCAGAACGAGTACAACTACGGCCGCCGCAACAACTTTCGCCATCCCGGCGCGTGGGCTGGGCGCTGACACCGCTGCGCGCTCACGCAAGGTTCCGACCCAATCCCGGCGGTTCGGTTGGCCTGGCGAGCCTTGTGCGCCATTTGTGCGGGGTTGCGGAGGGAGCAGGGCGGTGAACGCCGACGACTGCACCAACGGTGGCTGAGCGGTCCAGAGCTCGGATACGAAATCGCGGAGCTGCTCATCCAGCGAACCGTCGTGCTGTCCGATCACGATCACGGTCGACGGGCGGTGGCCCTCCACGACCTGACGGATCATCGAGGCCAGACGTTCGAAGGCCGCTTCGTCCAGTTCCTCTGCGCCCAAGGTCGGATCGTGCTCGCATGCGGTGAGCCGCACCTGATCGTGAGCGCGCGTGACGGCACTGACCGTGAGGTGGAGGGGCTCGACCTCCACCACGACAATCAGTTCGGAGGAAGCCAAGGCTTGCCGCAACGAAGCGACGCGCGTGGCGAGCGGCTCGAGCGTCACAGCACTCGAATGCCTGGCGAGCGAGTTCTCGAAGACACCGCGCTGCGCCGAGGACCACGAACCAGGGTGTGCCACAGCGATTGCCGAGCCTGGAGTTATCGGACTCAGCCCGGAGAACAGCTGATCGACCACCGCATTCACAGCTTCGAGCATCGACACCGGTGTCGGACTGAATCCGATCCATGCCGCGTCGGCCATGGTCAACACAGGTGCCGACGGCTGCTCGGCCCCGACGGGAGCTCCGACCGCGATCCCGCCCTGAACGGGCAGTACCGAAGGGAGCACATCAGCGTGGTGGGCAGCGGTGCGCGCCCAGATGCGCGCACCGCCGATTACTACGTCAATGACGCTCACAACGCCGGCGACCATGCCACCTGCACCAGGTCGATCGCATTTCTGGTGATCAGAGTGCCTCGGCCAGGAGGCATCGCACTCGGGCGGATATTGCCGAAGAGCTGGCCTTCGTCGCGGCTACCGCTCATCACCATGCCGATGCAGCCGACATCACGCATGCGGGAGATGACCGGCTCGTAGAGGGCGCGCGACGCGCCACCCGAGCGACGGGCGATGATCAGGTGGAAACCGATGTCCTTCGCGTGCGGGATGTATTCCACCAGAGGCGTCAGCGGATTACCCGACGACGTGACTACCAGGTCGTAGTCGTCGATGATCAGGTAGAGCTCCGGACCCGACCACCAGGAGCGGGCGCGCAGCTCCTGCTGGGTGATGTTCGGACCGGGCATCCGTGATTTCAGGATGCCGACGACCTGCTGGACGAAGGGAGTAAGAACTTCCGACGACGGCGCGTAGCCGGCGAGGTGATTCCCCTCGACCGTTCCGAGCAGGGTCCGGCGGTAGTCGCCGAGGATGATCTTCGCCTGCCCGGGCGTATTCGATTCCACCACGCCCTGGCAGATGCCACGCAGCAACGCGGTCTTACCGCACTCACTGTCACCGAACACCAAGAAGTGCGGCGTCTCCGCGAGATTCAGCATCACCGGGGCGAGTTCGGACTCGTTGACGCCGATCGGAACCTGCAGGTTCGGGCGCGACGGGTCGATGCCGGCGGGCCAGTCGTTCATCGCGCGCAGCAGGGATGCGCGATCGAGCTCGTCGGGCAGGGTGCGGGTGCCCGGGGCCGGGCGGCCCGGGGTGCGCTGGGCGATCAAGTCGACGGCGTGCGCGACCCCGGTGCTCAGATCCGTCGGGTCCGAACTGCCGTCGACCCGCGGCAGCGCCATCAGCATGTGCAAGGCGTCGGGCGTGATACCGCGACCGGGCCTGCCCTGCGGAACGAGCGAGGCGAACTTGCGTCCGATCTCGGAGTCCATGGGGTCACCGAGGCGGAGCTCGATGCGGGTGCCGATCTGGTCCTTGAGGGCAGGGCGGGCTTCCATCCACCGCGACAGCGAGATCACCACGTGCACGCCGTACGAAAGGCCTTGCAGCGCAAGGTTGGTGATCTGCTGCTCGAGGGCTTCGTAGTCCTGGCGGATCGTGCCGAAGCCGTCGATCACCAGGAAAGCATCGCCATAGGGGTCGGCGTGGGCACCGGCCGCGGCGGGGCTGCTGTTGGGGTCGGAGGCGCGCAGGCGCCGGTATTCGGCCATGGACTCGATACCGAGCTGGTGGAAGCGCTTCTCTCGCTGCCGAACCAGAGTCGACATCTCCGCGACGGTCCGGCGGACCTTGTCGGGATCGAGACGGCTCGCCACCGAACCCACGTGCGGCAGGCCTTCGAGGCTGCCCAGGGTGCCACCACCGAAATCCAGGCAGTAGAACTGCACCTGTTCGGCCGTGTGCGCCAACGACATTGCCATCACGAGCGAACGCAACGCAGTCGACTTACCCGATTGCGGGCCACCGACGATCGCCACGTGGCCGCGTGCACCGGACAGGTCGAGCATCAACGGGTCACGACGCTGGTCGTAAGGCTTGTCGACGATGCCGATCGGCGCGCGCAAGGTGGCCGCGGCGGAGTACTCCCCCGTGAGAATCGACCGCGGAATCAACTGATCCAACGTCGGCGCCTCGTCCAACGGCGGCAACCAGATCTCGTGGGCGGGACGCCCATGGCCCTGGATGCGGGAGACGAGCATGTTCAGGTTCGACACCTGGTCGTTCTCGTCGCCCGTCGGCTCCGGCTCGTACTCGGCCTCGACCGGCAGCGGGATGCGGTCGGAGGTGCGGAAGTCGACGTGGGTGGCGCTGAACGGGCGGGCGTTGACGTCGATCTCGCCGCCGACGATGCCCGCGCTGGTGACCTCGCGCTGGGAGCCGCCGCCGACGTAGGGGCCGGAGACGTAGGAGGCCTGGAAGCGCTGGATCTCGCCGGAGTCGGCTTTGAGGTAACCGCCACCGGGTGAGTTGGGCAGGTTGTAGGCGTCGGGGACGCCGAGGACCTGGCGGGACTCGTTGGCGGAGAAGGTCTTCAGGCCGATGCGGTAGGACAGGTGGGACTCGAGGCCCTTGAGCTTGCCTTCTTCCAGACGCTGGGAGGCGAGCAGCAGGTGCACGTGCAGCGAGCGGCCGAGGCGGCCGATCATCACGAACAGTTCGGCGAAATCGGGGTGCTGGGTGAGGAGTTCGGAGAACTCGTCGAGCACGACGAACAGGGCGGGCAGTGGGTCGAGGTCGGCGCCCGCGGCGCGGGCCTTCTCGTATTCGGAGACGTTGGCGAAGTTGCCCGCCTGACGCAGGACTTCCTGGCGGCGGTTCATCTCACCGGCCAGGGCGTCTTTCATACGGTCGACGAGGTCGGCTTCGTCTTCGAGGTTGGTGATGACGGCGGCGACGTGCGGGACACCGTCGAGGCCGAGGAAGGTGGCACCACCCTTGAAGTCGACCAGGACGAGGTTGAGCTGGTCGGGTGAGTGGGTGGCGAGCAGGCTGAGCACGAGGGTGCGCAGGAACTCGGACTTGCCGGAACCGGTGGCGCCGATGCAGAGGCCGTGCGGGCCCATGCCGTTCTCGGCGGCTTCCTTGATGTCGAGTTCCACGGGGGCACCGTCGGCGCCGAGGCCGAAGGGCACGCGCAGGCGTTCACGGCCGTACCGGGGACGCCACGCGCTGGCCGGGTTGAAGTTGCCGATGTCGCCGAGGTTCATCAGCTGCGCCCAGCTGGTGATGGCCTCGGACTCGTCGGTCTCCACATCGCTGCTGCGCTGGGTGGCGGCGCGGTAGGGGGCGAGGCGACGGGCGGCCTGCTGGGCCTGCTCGGCGCTGACGCGGTCGATGGTGGCGAAACGTTCCTGATTGCCGGTGGCACCGCGGCCGAGGCATTCACCGTTCTCGACGACCATCTTGATGCCGCGCGAAACAGCAAGGCGCGGTGCGTAATTGCACAGGTCGATGATGGTGACGCCCTCGAAACCGGACTCGCGCAGCTGGTCGTCCTCGGCCTCGAGCAGACCGCCGTCGACCACGATCACCACGTGCACCATGTTCGGGTTGTTCGGCTGGTTACGCGAGTAACGCACCCGGTTGCCGAGCAGCGGGTGCAGGCCCGACATCGCTTCGCGGATGGAGCCGTAGAACATGCGCTGGGTGCCGACACCGTCGGTCACCTCGGGGTGCTGAGTGTGCGGCAGCCACTTGGTCCACTCCCATTCACGGGCGGTGTCGGGACCGCACACCACCGCGACCAGCACCTGGTCGGGGGCCTGGAACATGCACAGCTGCAACAACATCGCGCGCGTCATGTCGCGGGCCTGGGCGCGGTCGCCGTCGAGGGCGATGGTGCCGAAACCCTTCACCGCGATGGCCGTCGGCAGGTCGGGGACGGTGGAGTGCGCGCGGACGAAACGACGGAGGGAGACCGCCGCGATCGGCTCGAGTTCTTCGACGGGACCGGTCTCGGGGGCCACGAGGCGGGTCGCGAGGCGCTGACCACCCAGGCCGATGCGGGCGTGGCAGAAGTCCTTGTCGCCGGAGCGTCGCTCCCACATGCGGCTGGTGCCGGCGAGCATCCAGATCAGGCCGGGCTCGGGGTGACTCCACTCGACGGCGGCGCGCTGCTGCTTGGCGGTCTCGTCGACGTCCTTGCGGACCTGATCGAGATAACGCAAGTAGTCTTTACGATCCTCGTTGGCCTCGGCGGCCTTGGCACCCTTGCCGTTTCCCTGGCCGAACATGGTGACCATCGACATGATCATCATCAGCGGGAACATCATCGACATCGGGTTGGACAGCATGCCGCTGCCCTGGGTGAACATCAGCGCCATCATGCCGACCATGCCGACCACCATGACCACGGGCATCAGCTTCATCAGCAGATTTCCGGGGGTGATGCGTGGGATCTCGGGCGGCGGCTGGAGGGTGACTTCGCCACCGGGCGTGCGCGGCATCTCGCGCCGGGCACGGCGCTGGAACCGGACTGTGCTCATGGTCGAAGACTCCCCCTGCTTGACTACTCGCTGTCTGTCCTCGCGACGGGCTCAGTGTAGAGGTCGCGGCCGACATGTCGTATGGTTCGTCAGGCATTCTGCTGTCCGAACGGTGGGTTCCGCAAACTGTCGACCGCTGACCGGTCGAGCGGAAACGCGAGGTAGAGACGGAGTTGGGGGAGTTTTGACGCACGCGCGACTCGATCATGTGGAAGAGGATTCCGCGCGCGGAATCGTTCGCGCACCCGACCTTGCCCGGGTGACGATTCTGGCCAAGCACACACAGGTCGACATGGCGATTCCGGTGGACGTTCCGGTCGCGCTCGTCATCCCGAGTGTGGTCGACATGGTCGCCGCGCACAGCCGCTCCAACGACTTCGACAACGACGGCGAACGCTATGAACCCGCCGAATGGGTCCTGGCCCGCATCGGCCACCCGCCCTTCTCGAACTCGCTGAGTCTCGGTGAACACGGCGTGCGCGACGGTGAGCTGCTGATGCTCGAGAGCGCCTCGCACACCGCGCCGACGCCGCTGTTCGACGACATCATGTACAACGTCGCGATCGCCGACGCCGAGCACTACCGCAGCTGGACCCCCAAGACCGCGCGCATCACCGGTTCCGTGCTCGCCGCGCTCACGATGCTGGTCGGCTGCTTCGGTCTGCTCGCCGCCCCCGACGGTGTGCCGTTCTGGGTGAGCGGGTCGCTCGCCCTGTTCGTCGCGGTGCTGTGCGTGATCGCCGGAACCGTGCTCAGCCGCATGTACGGCGACACCTCCGCCGCGCTGGTCCTCGGCGGCTGCGCCCTGCCGACCGCGTTCACCGGCGGCATGATGCTGGTGCCCGACCACTACGGCTGGGCGAATCTGTTGCTCGGCGCCGCGCTGTTCGGTGCGACGGCGGTGCTCGCGTGGCGGGTGACCGGGGTGGGGCTCGCGCTGTTCATCGGTACCGCCACGATTTCGGTGTTCGTCGTTCCCGCCGCACTGGTCGGTCTGCTCACCGATCAGCCGGTGAAGGCCATCGGCGCCGTCGTCGCGGCGCTCGCGCTCGCGGGTCTTTCACTCTCGCCGCGTGTTTCGATGCTGCTGGCCAAGCTGCCGCTGCCGCCGGTCCCCTCCCCCGGCACCCCGATCGACCCCACCGAGGACGACCCGGACGACCACCGCGCCCTGCCGACCCTCGACAACCTGCGCGCCCGTTCGGAACGGGCCCGCAACTACCTCGCCGGGCTGGTCAGCGCGACCACGCTGGTCACCGTCGTCGGCGCGCTGCTCGCGACCAACCCGTCCGCCGACGACCCGTACTGGCCCGGCATCGCGCTCGCCCTGGTCTGCGCGGTGGTGCTGATGTTCCGCAGCCGCACCTACGCGGGCGCCGAACAGGCCGTCGTGCTGATCGCGGGTGGTTCGGCGATCGTGCTGCTGATGCTGATCGGTGTCGCGGTCGGGATGGAACAGCCGCTCGTCGTGTTCGGGGCCGCGCTGGTGATCCTGGTCGCCGCGCTGATCATCGGCCTGATCGTGCCCAACCAGTCCGCCACCCCGCCGATGCGCCGGGCCGCCGAACTCATCGAGTACGGCTTCGTCGCCGCGGTGCTTCCGCTGGTGTTCTGGGTCGCCGATCTCTACTCGCTGGTGCGCGGTCTGTAGCTTTCGCACGGACGGGGCTGCCGCCCAACGGGATTCGACCGGTGGGCAGGCAGCCCCTTTTTCGTCGGTCCAGCACTGTCCTCGGCGGTGGGCCGGGCGCGCTACTGTCCTGCTCAGACGTGTAGTCCAGCGAGGCAGGTAGCGATGACAACGACGACCGAGCGCCCGCTCACCCGGCGGCAACGCTGGGAGCAGCGCACCAACCTGCCGTTGATGGTGCTCGCGATCGCTTTCCTGCTCATCTACGCCTGGCGGGTACTCGACACCCAGGCCTCTCCCACGCTCGACGTCACCCTGATCTGGGCCGATATCGCAATCTGGGCGGCGTTCGCGGTGGATTTCGCGGTGCGGCTGTATCTGTCGACAAACCGTGGTCGATTCGTCCGCAAACACCCGCTCGACCTGCTCGTCGTCCTGGTCCCACCGTTCCGGCCGCTGCGACTGCTGCGCGTGGCACTACTGCTGCTCGACAGCCTCAACCGCGCGACCAAACCGCGCACCCGGCTGATGACCTTCGTCGCGACGAGCTCGCTGCTCATCCTGCTGCTGTGCAGCCTGGCGTTCTTCGATGCCGAGTACGGCGCACCGGACAGCAAGATCAAGTCCTTCGCCGACGCGCTGTGGTGGTCGGCGGTCTCGGTGACCACCGTCGGCTACGGCGACGTCTACCCGGTGACGCCCGAGGGTCGCCTGGTGTCGCTGGTCCTGATGACGCTCGGCATCGGCCTGATCTCCTTCGCCATCGGCACCATGACCAGCTGGGTGGTCGAGCAGCTCAAAACCGTCGACGAGGTAGCCGACCGCACCGAACGCACTCTCGCCGAACTGGTCGAGGAGGTGCGTTCGCTGCGTGCCGAGGTGGCCGAGCTGACCACCGAGCGGGAAACCCCTGGCGGCTAATTCACCGACGCGACAGGCTGTTTCGCGGGTGAGGGATCGGGCGAGACACCGTCGTGCGCGACCATCGCGTCCTCACGGCCGAGGCTCGGGCCGCCGGCGAGCAGCCCGATGATCGCCCACGGCGCCGGTTCGGCGGTGACGTTCTCGAGGCCGAGGGCCTTCACCGCTTCGGCGTTCTTGATGCCGAAGCGGACGCCCGTATCGGCGATGTAGAACAGGCTGTCCTTGCGGCGGCTGTCGGGCTCGATGCCGGTGGACTGCACGTAGGCGCCGACGCCCGGCGGGATGTAGACGGAGTCGGCGTTCGGGCCGACACCGTCGGCCTGAGCCAGGTCGACGAGCTTGGCCTTGTTCGGGATCGGCATGTCGATTCCCGTGATCAGGGAAAGTTCGGCGCGAGCGGTGCTGTCGTCGTTGTCGGTGGCACCGGCGATCGGTTTCCAGGAGATGCAGCTGACCGGCTGGTCCTTGGCGGTGATCAGGGTCGGCCGCTCGGCGGGATAGTCCTGGACCCGCAGGGTCTGCACGTGCGGGGCGAAGGTCTTGTCGGTCGCCTGAATCGTGGTGCCCGGCATGTCCGTCGGGTAGAAGTTGCGGATGATCTGGGCGGTCAACGCCGAGACCGCCTGCAGTCCTTCGTGGAGGACGACATAGTTCTGGTTGGGCTCGTTGAAGACCTGGACGACGTCACCGATCCGGTGGCCGCCGACTTTGTAGGGCGGGGTGCCGCCCGGGTTGTCGATGACCGGGGTGATGATCGGCAGCATCTCGGGAATCGCGTTGAGCAGTCCCTCGCTGATCGGGCGCGGTGTTTCGCCGCTGATGCCGAGCGCCTGGGTGACCGGCGGGTCGTCCATCTTCACGCGGGCCCGCTTGCCGTCGTAGATCAGGTAGGTGGCGTCCTTGCCCTTGACGAGCATCGCCTTACCGGTGTCGACCTTGGATGCCTTGTCGCCGAGTTCGGGGGCGCCCGCGAGGACGGAGGTGGTGAGGTCGGTGCTGCCGTCGGCCTTGAGCCGGTCGCACACCGACCAGGGCCTGCCCTTGCCGTCCTTGTCGTACTGGATCGACGAGGGTGCACCGGGGATACCGACGAGCTGACCGCGCGGCTTCTTGCCGAGTTCGGACTCCTTGACGATCACCGCTTTGGCCGCCTCACCCGCGGCCAGTCGGGCGGAGGCCAGGTTGAGCGCGGGGTGGACGACATTGTCGATCACCACGTAGACGCCGCCGGATTCCTTACCGATCAGGATCTTGTTGTCGCCGATCTTGTCCTGCGGTTTGAGCAGGGCGAGCACGCCGCAACCGGCGAGAACGACGATGCCGAGAACCAATCCGACCACGTAGGCACGGGTTTGGGCGCGCATCGGATCGTGCAGCATGCGCACGTCGCGCCGTACAAGGGCGTGCTCCATCCGCCGCACCAGGAAGCGGTAACCGCTGACCTGCCAGCGCGTAGTGGGTTTTGAAGGCATGGTTCCTCCCCCGAACAGTGCTCTTGTCCGGGCAACACAGTACAGTTCCCGGCAGCACTTGTTCGCATTCGGCCATCGGTCGATCGGTAATCGGGTACTTGGGGGAGGAACGAATGGCCGACTTCACCGGTGCGGGTCCGCGTCCGCTGTTCGGTCGGATTTCGCTGCCGCATCTGCTCATCGCGCAGGTCCTCGGTCTCGTCGCGGGGCTCGTCGCGCTGGTGGTCGGCCTCGGCGCGTTGCCGTCGCTCGGGGTGGCGGTCGCGGTGATGCTCGTTCCGCTGATCCCGATCGGCAAGCGCACGATCCTCGACTGGCTCGCCACCATCCGCGGTTACGCGAGCAAGCGGGATTACACCCTCGGCGACACCGTGGATTTCCGTGGTGCCGACGGCCGTTCGCTCGGACTGTACTGGGACGGCAGCCGGGTGGTCACCGTGGTCGAGGTCCTGCCGCCCAAGGGCGGACTCACCCGGATCGCGCGGACCGCCGTGCACGCCTCCCACCTGCTGCCGCTGCCCGAACTCGCCGCCTGCCTCACCCAGCACGACATCCTGCTCAGCGGCATCGACATCATCAGCCACGGCCACCGCAGCCGCTCCGGCACACCCGCGGGCGCGATCTACGAGTCGCTGCTCGGCCCGCTGCCCGCCACCGCGCATCGCACGGTGTGGCTGGCGATCAGCTTCGACGCGGTGCAGTGCCCCGAGGCCGCGGCCCGACGCGGCGGCGGTACCGAAGGCGCGTCCCGCGCGGTCACCATCGCCACCCAGCGCATCATGCGCACGCTGGAAGACGCCGACTGCAACGCCCGCATCCTCACCGCTCCCGAAATCCGGAAAGCCGTGCAGCAGATCACCGTCGGGCTCGATCCGCGCACGCTCACCCAGCGTTGGAAGTACGCCGAGATCGGCAACGCGGTCAATATCGGCAGCGCGGTCGACCCCGCGCAGCTCGGTTCGGACCTGCTCGCCCAGCTGTGGGTCGCGCCGTCGCGCGGCACGACCGTCGCCGTGCGGCTGCGCCCGGGTAGCGACGCCGAATCGGTGAGCGTGGGCGCGGCCTGGCGCCTGACCGCGCGCGAACTGCCCGAGAAGGCCAAGACCAAGGGCATGATCTCGATGAACGGACGCCACCGCGACGCACTGCTCGCGCACCTGCCGATCGCGGTGCCCGGTGTCGACGACACGGTACCGACCACCGAGTACCCGATCGACGTCATCGGCGCGCTGCACCTGCCCTCGGCCGGGTGCGGGCAGCTGCTCGGTTCCGACGAGGAGGGCAACGGTGTGGCGACGCGCATCATCGGCGCCGGTATCTCCACCGTCTACGTCGCCGGTGAGCTGTACCTGGCTCAGCAGCTGGTGTTCCGTGCGCTCGCCGTCGGCGAGCGGGTGCTGATCCGCACCGATCGCGCTCACGCCTGGGAGCAGCTGGTGACCACCGTCGGCAATCCCGAGCGGTTGACGATCGCGGTCGAAACACACCAGTCCGATGCCGGATTCACCGCGACCATCGTCGACGGTGTGCTCGCGCCCGCCCCGCACGCCGGTGTCACCACGATCTACCTCACCGCCGATCCCAACGGCTGGCCCGCTTCCCGCCCCGATCTGGAGATCTACCAGCCGGGTGCGGTCGGCAACCGGGTGGTGCTGCGGACGGGCACGACGAGGGTGAACCTCACGCTGGTCTCCATTCCGCGCGAGTCGACCTACATCGGTCAGCCACGCGGTCAGCGGGCGATGGCGTCTCAGCCGGGATAGGTCGGCCGGGCTTCCCGCAGAACCGTTCCCCACCAGGCCAATTGGCGAAGCATCCGCTCGCGGGCGTCGACCGCCGCGCCGTCGGTGGGGTCGAAGTGACGTTTGGCCTGGGCGAAGCTCACCGATTCGCGCACCGAGACCATGTGCAGTTCGGCGACGACCTGCCGCAACTGCTCGACCGCGCGCAATCCACCCGACAGCCCGCCGTAGGACACGAACCCGATCGGCTTCGCCCGCCATTCGTGTTTGGCGCTGTCGAGCGCGGCCTTGAGCGAGGCCGGATAGCCGTGGTTGTACTCGGAGGTGACCGCCACGAAGGCGTCGGCGGCGCCGAGCCGCTCCCGGAATGCCTCGACCTGCGGGGTTTCGGTGAGCTCGGTCGGCATCGGGTGATCGATCAGATCCAGCACCCCCACCTCGAATTCCGGCCGGTCGGCCAGCGCCCCGAGGAACCAGTCGGCCACCACGGGCGCGAACCGGCCGGGCCGGGTGCTGGCCACGATGACCTCCAACCGCAGTGGTTCATCCATACCCTGAGCCTATCGATGCTGCCCCGGCGCCGATACGAGTGGGCGGATCAGGCACGATGGTCACCGTTCGTTCATGTTCCGGCGACGTGTGACGAAGGGGGACGCTCATGATTCTCGACCGCTGGCAGTTGGTGGAAACACTGGGGGAAGCGCATACCTGGTCGATGCTCACTTCGGGCACGACGCCGCGCGAGTGGACGTCCTACGAGCGGGCGATCTCGGCGCAGTTGCGGCCCTTGGTCGTGGCCGCCTACGACTCGGGCGAACCGGTCGACAAGGTGTTGCCGAAGTCGCGGAAACCGTGGTCGGAGCACCGCTTTCGCGCGGTCCCCGTGGTCTGGCCGGGCTCGCCGCCGCATGCGGTGAAAGTGTGGGTGGGCAGGCAAGCGCCCACCGAGGAGCTCGGTGTCTCGCCGTTCCGGATCGATGCGCGCACCCGCCGGGTGCGCAGCAGGCCGGGCGGCCTCGGCGCCCATTTCGGTGCCGAACCGAGGGAATACCGTGGCGCCGAGCCGTACCAGCTGGTGGAGCGCTTCGACGCGGCGCTCGATCTCGTTGCCGCGCTGAATCGCTCGGAGCCGGGCAGTCGCTGGTCGGGAATCGCCACCATACGTTCCGGGATCGGGCCTCGGTCGATGCTGATCGCCGCCCGCAACGAGACCGTCGACCGGTTCCAGTGGCGCGGGGTGTCGATCGACGTCACCGACAGCATTGCGCCACAACCGAAATCACTCGAGGCGACCACCCTCGAATTGCTGCGCGACACCCAGCCCGGGCTGTATCTGGCCATCATCGACACCGTGCAGGCGCGTCCGGTGCGGTGGGTGACCGAGCCGCTGCCCGGCGTGCGCTGGCACCAGGTCGACGACCGCGACATCCCGCACCCCGAGGACCGGGTCAGGATCCTCGAGGTGCGCGAGCAGATCCTGGCGGGGGCGACGAACGCGACACTGCCGGGGTTGCGGCTGGCCACCGAGTCGGGTGAGTGGCTGGTGGCCGACGTCGAGGTGTCACCCCTGCCCGGCGCGCCGGGTGACGGCACGCCGTTGTTCGTCCTGGCTCAGGTGCGACTCGCCCCGGGGCAGTTCGAAGGCTGAGCCAGTCCGTCTCAGGGCAGTTCGAAGGGCAGTGACACCCCGGCGTGCACCTGGCAGCGCTCGCAGGTGTCGGTGCCGTCGACGGCCGCCACGGCGCTGCGCATGAGCTCCTTGAACGGGCCGAGGTTCTTCTTGAACTCCGCGAACACGTCGACCGCGTGCACGCCCTGGCCCTCCTCCAGGCCCGCGTCCAGATCGGTGACCAGAGCGACTGCGGCGTAGCACATTTCGAGCTCCCGGGCCAGGACGGCTTCGGGGTGCCCGGTCATATTGACCAGGTCCCAGCCCTGCCCGGCGAACCAGCGGCTCTCGGCCCTCGTCGAGAAGCGCGGGCCCTGCACCACGACCATCGTGCCCGACGGTTCGACGCGCAACTGGCCTGCACCGGCCGCCTTCACCGCGGCGCCGCGCAGGTCGTCGCAGTAGGGGTCGGCGAAGGAGACGTGGATACCGCCGCCGTCGAAGTAGGTCTGCGGGCGGCCCGAGGTGCGGTCGACGAGCTGATCCGGGACCGCAACGGTCCCCGGCCCCCAGTCGGCGCGCAGGCTGCCGACCGCGCACGGCGCGAACACCCGGCGCACGCCGAGCGAGCGCAGCGCCCACATATTGGCCTGGTAGGGCAGGGTGTGCGGGGCGTATTCGTGCTGCTTGCCGTGGCGCGGGAGGAAGGCGACAGGGCGGCCTTCCACCTCGCCGATCGCGACCGGGGCGCTCGGCGTGCCGTACGGTGTGTCGACGTCGACGTGCACCGCGTCGTTGTCGAAGAAGTCATAGAAACCGCTGCCGCCGATGACGGCGAGGGCGGGCCGGGGATGCGAACTCATACCGCTGATTCTCCCGTCCGGCCTGGTCGCGCGGAGCACCGGGACCATATCTGACAAGTCCGGCGAGAAACTGTACCCTAGGGGGGTATCAGCTCGCAGCCTGCGGGCCCGACGCACGAGGAGATCACGGTGACCACACCCACCCCCGACACCGCGCCCGCCGACGAGCACGCCGGCCACCACGGCCACGGCTACATCACCGCCAAGGACGACTACCTCAAGCGCCTGCGCCGCATCGAGGGCCAGGCCCGCGGCCTGCAGCGCATGGTCGAGGAGGAGAAGTACTGCATCGACATCCTCACCCAGGTCTCGGCCATGACCAAGGCCCTGCAGGCGGTCGCGATGGGACTGCTCGAAGACCACATCAGCCACTGCGTCGTCGACGCCGCCGTCGCGGGCGGACCCGAGGCCGAGGCGAAGATCAAGGAAGCCACCGACGCCATCGCGCGACTCGTCCGATCCTGAAAGACCGCGTCTGCCTGCACCGACTGTTGTGAAGTGACGATTCACAGAATTGGCGTAATCCGCTGTGCAACAATGCATTTTCGGTATTCAGGGGCGCCGTGAACCTGTTCGTCGTGGCGCCCACGTGAGAGCAGGATCGATGATGACGGCGCAAAGCAACACGGCAGACACCCCTCTTTCGGAACTTCTCCGCCACGGTGAGCGAGATTTTCAGGAACGGTTGCAGCAACTGCTGATCGACCCCGACTACGCCATCACCGTGCACCAGGGCCAAGCGCAGCGGCGCGAGAACGCCTATGCCCAGCTGCGCGACCTGGTCAAGGAACTCGGCAAGGCAAGCGATGTCGCGACCAACCTCCCCCAGCTGTTCGCCTTGTTCGACTGGTCCGCGGTGCTGGCGACCGACCTCATCCCTTTGATCTCGGGCCACTTCAACCTGGCGTCGGGCTCGCTGTCCACGCTCACCGACTCCGACTCGGCGGCGCCGTACCTGCACGACCTCGACGACGCCACCGCGATCGGCGTCATGCTGCTCACCGAGTACGGTTGCGGCTCCAACATCGGCTTCATGCAGACCACGGCGACGTGGGAAGACGGCGGGTTCGTCATCAACACCCCGAACCCGAGGGCCCGCAAGTTCATGCCGAGCGTCGGTATCCCGGTCTCGCGTGTGTGCGTCGTCGGTGCCCGCTTCATCGACGCGGCGGGTGTCGATCAGGGCGTGCACCTGTTCACCGCGCGTCTGCGGGTGGCCGACGGCACGGCCGCACCCGGTGTCACGATCACCCAGCTCGACCGGCAGCCGCTGGTCATCATGGACAACTCGGTCATCAGCTTCGACAATCTCCGCGTCGACCGCAGCGCCTGGCTGGGTGGAAACCTGGCGACCATCGACGACAACGGTGTCCTGACCTGGAACGACGAGGACAGCCAGCGCCGTTCGTTCGCCTCCGCGATCAGCCAGCTGACGGTCGGCCGCCTGGCCCTCGCGTCGTGCCTGAACGCCACCGCGCGGGCCTCGCTCTACATCGCGCTGCGCTACGCCGCCAAGCGCGCGGTGCCGTTGACGCCGACCGCCACGACGGTCATGGCCGACATCCCGCACGTGCGCAACACCCTGCTCACCGATCTGGCAGGCACGGTCGCGCGCACCATCTTCGGCAACGCGGTCAAGACCTCTCTCGCCAACAGCGACCTCACCGATCGCGACACCGTCGTCTCGGTGATGCTGGCCAAGCACTTCATCCAGCTGCACGCCCTGGACACGGTGACCCACTGCCGCATCAAGATGGGCGCGCAGGGCATGTTCAGTGCCAACCGGGTCGCCGACTACATCGGCGTCTGCCACGCGGCCATCACCGGCGAAGGCGACTGCCATGTGCTCGGCTCTGTTGCCGGTCGCGTCCTGGCCAGGCACCTCGCGGGCAAGGTACCGCCGCAGACCGGTCTGCACGATCCCGCCGTCACCACCGACCGCCTCGGGCTGTTCACCGCGCGCACCCTCACGATCGTGCAGGAAGCCCAGCGGCACCTGGAATCGGGAGAACTCGCGGATCGGCTCGCCGTCATTCCGGAAGCGCTCGAACTCGCCGAGGCCTACAGCGCGGAGGAAGCGTTGCAGCTGCTGCACCGGTACGAGCACCTGCCCGAAATCGCCGCCGTGCGTGACGTTTTCGCGCTGCACTACCTGGATCAGAATGCCGCGTGGTACCTCACCCGCGGTTACCTCGACGTCGCCGCTGTCGAAGGCATCAAGCAGCAGCTGCGGGAAGCCATCGACACTCTCGCCGACAACGTCCCGGCCCTGCTCGATTCCTTCGGCTTCGACGACGAGACCCTCGGCGCGCCGGTGCTGTTCGACGATCTGCCCGGCGCGTGGGAGAGCCGCATCAACGGCTGATACGCCGTTACAGCGACAGCGGCGCCGTTCGTGGGAACACGACCGGCAACGCTGACAACGCGCGGTGGAATGGCCCGGGACGCCACACGAGGTCGTCCTGGGCCACTCCGAGCTTCAGCTCCGGCAGAACATCGAAGAGCTGGTCGATGACGTCCTGCGCCAGGAGCACGCCATACGGGCGCGCATGCGCGGGGCAGGCGTGTTCGCCCGCACTGAACGCCAGATTCCAGCCGTTGCCGAGGAAATCGCCGGTGTTGATCGTCGGGTCGGTATTGCAGGCGGCCATGCTGATGATGACCGGCTGCTGAGCCGGCAGCAGCACACCGTCGATCGGCACGGACTGGCGCGGGTAGGTGATGCAGTAGTTCGCCATCGGCGGGTCGGTGGCGAGGCGCTCATCGATCGCCATCTTGGTCGACAACGGCATCGAGTTGCCTTCGCCGGTGAAGCGGGGATCGGTCAGCATCAGCAGCAGCGTGTTGGCGATGAGGTTCATCGGCGGCTCGACGCCTGCCGCGAACAGCAGCACCAGCTGATGCACCATCTCGTCGTCGGTCAGCCGCGCCGGATGCTGGACGAGGCGGGTGGTGATGTCGTCGCCCGGCTGCGAGCGCTTCAGCGCGGTGAGGTCGAGCAGGGCGTTGGTCATGATCGTGTTCACCTTGTCGGTGTCCACGCCGTCGAACATCGCGGCATTGGCCCTGGCGACTTCCGCGCCGATCTCGGGCGGGCAGCCCAGGAATTCGCACAGCACCGAGAAGACCATCGGGAAGATGTACTGGTGCAGCACATCCGCGTGCCCGTCCGTGCAGAACGAATTGATGATCGGGATGGCCGATCGCTCCACGCTGGTGCGCATGACATTGAGGTCCATCCCGGCGAGCGCGTCGTTCACGGCGTCGCGGTAGCGGGTGTGGCCTTTGCCGGTGGTACGCAGCGCGTTCGGCCGGTACTCGATCATCGGCATGATGGGGATGTCGCGTGGCACGGTCGCCTGCCACGCCCTCGGATCAGCGGAGAAGTTCGCGGGGTCGTTGAGAATCCGCACCGCGGTACTGAATTTGATGACCAGCGTCGCGGGCACGCCCGGCCACAGCTCGACCGGCACCAGCGATTCGTACTCGTCACGCATCCGGCGGTAGGCACCGTGCGGATCGGCCGCGAACGCCTCGTCGTAGAGCGGAATCCGGTGCTCGGGCACCGCCGCGGACAACGGCGAGTTGCGGATGGCACCCTGATTCGTGTCCTGCGGATTCACAATAACTCCCTGAAATCGACTGCGGCGCAATGGTAGTCCAGACGGACCGCTCGACTCGTAACCGGCCAGAGCCTACCAGCGCGTATGCCCCCGCGCCCGCCAGTTCCCGAGTTGCTCGCGCCACCCCGGTCAAGGATCCTTGTCACGCCCGATCGGCGGCCTGACCGGCGGAGGCATCGGCCGCCCGGCAGTCAGTCGCCGCAGCAGCCCTCCGCGGCGGGGACGGTCCGGGTTTCGCGGGTCTGGGCGTTGCGGGCGGCCAGGTCGGCGTCGGCGGGGTAGTCGACGGCGATCAGGCTCAGGCCGTGCGCGGGGGCGACGGTCACGGAGCTGGAGCGTTCCGTTTCCGACAGCAGCGACGCGACCCACTCCGGGGTGCGGCGTCCCTCGCCGACTGCGAGAACCGCGCCGACCAGGCTGCGGACCATCGACCAGCAGAACGCGTCGGCGCTCACGTATGCGGTGAGCAGGTCGCCCTCACGCTCCCAGTCGAAACGCTGCAGTTCGCGCACGGTGGTCGCGCCCTCGCGGCGGCGGCAGAAGGCGGCGAAGTTGTGCAGTCCCAACAATTTTCCGGAGGCGGCGCGCATGGCGTCCAGATCCACACCCGGCTTGCATGCGACCACGCTGCGCGCGCGCAGCGGTTCGGCACCGTAGGGGGCTGTGGTGAGGCGGTAGGCGTAGTGGCGGCGCATCGCCGAGAACCGCGCGTCGAATTCCGGTGGTGCCGTTCGGATATCGGTGATGCGGACGTCCTTGGGCAGGAAGCGGGCCATCCGGTACATCAGTTTGTCGGCGTCGAATTCGCCGGTGGTGTCGAAATGCGCCACCTGCCCTTCGGCGTGCACGCCCGCGTCGGTCCGCCCGGCGACGGTGAGCACGATCGGCTCACGGAACACCTTCGACAGCGATTCCTCCAGCACGCCCTGCACGGTGCGCAACCCGGGCTGACGCGCCCAGCCGATGAAATCGGTGCCGTCGTAACTGATTCCGAGCCGCACGCGCGACCGGTCCTGCCCGATCTCGTCCATCGAACCTCCCTGCCTCACCAACACTGGCAAAAGAACGAGCCCGCCACCCACGAAGGGGTGACGGGCTCGGTCGAACTCCTGAGAATCAGGCGTCCTTCTTGTCCTCAGCGGCCTCGTCGGCGGCCGGAGCCTCGACGACCTCGTCGGCCTTGGCTTCGGTGGCCTCGGCGGCGGGCGCCTCGGTCTTCTGCGAAGCGGCGACGCGACGGGCGCGGTCGGCCTCGTTGGTGACGGTCTTCTCGCGGACCAGCTCGATGATGGCCATCGGCGCGTTGTCACCCTTGCGCGGCAGCGCCTTGGTGATGCGGGTGTAGCCACCCTCGCGACCCTCGAACGAGGGGCCGATCTCCGCGAACAGCGCGTGCACGATGTCCTTGTTGCGGATGACCTTCATGACCTCGCGACGGTCGGCGAGGGTGCCGCCCTTCGCGCGGGTGATGAGCTTCTCGGCGTAGGGGCGGACCGCCTTGGCCTTCGACTCGGTGGTCGTGATCCGACCGTGCTCGAAAAGCGCCGTGGCCAGGTTCGCGAAGATCGCCTGCTGGTGCGACGCCGACCCGCCGAAGCGGGCACCCTTCTTGGGCTTGGGCATTGGATTCTCCTTGAGGAAGATCAGTGTCGCCGGTGCCCAGCAGGCGCGGAGCCTGCGGAGTGCCCGGTCGACGCAGTGATCTAAAGCTGTTCGGTCTCGGCGTAGTCCTGCTCGCCACCGTCGGTGTCACTGAAGGTGCCGGAATCGCTCCAGGTGCCGGTGCTCGCGTCGTAACCCACCACGGAGGACGGGTCGAACGAAGCGGGCGAGTCCTTCAGCGAGAGGCCGAGCGCGTGCAGCTTGACCTTCACCTCGTCGATGGACTTCTGGCCGAAGTTACGGATGTCGAGCAGGTCCGACTCGGTGCGGGCGACGAGCTCGCCCACCGTGTGCACACCCTCGCGCTTGAGGCAGTTGTAGGACCGGACGGTGAGGTCCAGGTCCTCGATCGGCAGACCGAACGAGGCGATGTGGTCCGCCTCGGCCGGGCTGGGGCCGATCTCGATGCCCTCGGCTTCGACGTTGAGCTCACGGGCCAGGCCGAAGAGCTCGACCAGGGTCTTACCGGCCGAAGCCAGCGCGTCCCGGGCCGTGATGGAGTTCTTGGTCTCCACGTCGAGGATGAGACGGTCGAAGTCGGTGCGCTGCTCGACACGGGTGGCCTCGACCTTGTAGGTCACCTTGAGCACCGGGGAGTAGATCGAATCCACGGGGATCCGGCCGATTTCCGCGCCGGTCGCCTTGTTCTGCACGGCGGGCACGTAACCGCGGCCCCGCTCGACGACGAGCTCGATCTCGAGCTTGCCCTTGTCGTTCAGGGTGGCGATGTGCATGTCCGGGTTGTGCACGACGACGCCGGCCGGCGGGACGATGTCACCGGCGGTGACGGTGCCCGGGCCCTGCTTACGCACGTACATGGTGACCGGCTCGTCCTCTTCGGAGGACACGACCAGACCCTTGAGGTTCAGGATGATGTCGGTGACGTCTTCCTTCACACCGGGAACGGTGGTGAACTCGTGCAGGACACCGTCGATGCGGATGCTCGTGACCGCGGCCCCCGGGATGGAGGACAGCAGGGTACGACGCAGCGAGTTGCCGAGGGTGTAACCGAAGCCCGGCTCGAGGGGTTCGATGGTGAACTTCGAGCGGTTCTCCGCCACAACCTCTTCGGTCAGTGTCGGACGCTGGGAAATCAGCATGAGGATCTACTTCCTGTTCAGGGCGTCCGCTATTTGACGCCTAATCAGTGATTGCGGGGGCCGTCGTAGGAACGGCCCCCACCAAAAGCGCTTACTTCGAGTAGTACTCGACGATGAGCTGTTCCTGCAGCGGCACATCGATCTGGGCACGCTCGGGGAGCTGGTGCACCAGGATGCGCAGGCGGCCGGGGACGACCTGCAGCCAGCCCGGAACCTGACGGTCGCCGACGGTCTCACGCGCCACCTGGAACGGCAGGGTGGGCAGCGACTTCTCCCGGACATCGATGATGTCGTACTGGGAGACCTGGTAGCTGGGCACGTCGACCTTGACGCCGTTGACCAGGAAGTGGCCGTGGCTCACGAGCTGACGGGCCTGACGACGGGTACGAGCCAGACCGGCGCGGTACACGACGTTGTCCAGACGCGACTCGAGCAGACGCAGCAGGTTGTCGCCGGTCTTGCCCTTGAGGCGGTTGGCCTCTTCGTAGTAGCGACGGAACTGCTTTTCCATGACGCCGTAGGAGAAGCGAGCCTTCTGCTTCTCCTGCAGCTGCATCAGGTACTCGGATTCCTTGATCCGCGCGCGACCGTGCTGGCCGGGCGGGTAAGGACGACGCTCGAACGCCTGGTCGCCTCCGACGAGGTCGACGCGCAGACGACGCGACTTGCGGGTGATGGGGCCTGTATAACGAGCCATTTTTTAGCTGTTTCCTTTCCCGCTAGACGCGACGGCGCTTGGGCGGCCGGCAGCCGTTGTGCGGCTGAGGAGTGACATCGGAGATCGAGCCGACCTCGAGGCCAGCGGCCTGAAGCGAACGGATCGCGGTCTCGCGGCCCGAACCCGGGCCCTTCACGAACACGTCGACCTTCTTGACGCCGTTCTCCTGCGCCTTGCGGGCAGCGTTCTCGGCAGCGAGCTGCGCGGCGAACGGGGTGCTCTTACGCGAACCCTTGAAACCGACGTGGCCCGACGACGCCCACGAGATGACATTGCCCTCGGGGTCGGTGATCGAGACGATGGTGTTGTTGAACGTGCTCTTGATGTGCGCGTGGCCGTGCGGGATGTTCTTCTTATCCCGGCGACGCGACTTCTGAGTCTTCTTCGGGCCAGCGGCCCGGCTCTTCGGAGGCATACGCTATCCCTACTTCTTCTTGCCGGCGACGGTCTTCTTCGGACCCTTGCGCGTACGCGCGTTGGTCTTGGTGCGCTGACCACGCACAGGCAGGCCACGACGGTGGCGGATGCCCTGGTAGCAGCCGATCTCGATCTTGCGGCGAATATCGGCCTGGACCTCGCGGCGCAGGTCACCTTCGACCTTGAACTCCGACGCTTCGATGTAGTCGCGCAGCTTGCTCAGGTCGTCGTCGCTGAGATCCTTCGAGCGCAGGTCCGGGCTGACGCCGGTCTGAGCCAGGATCTCGGTGGCGCGGGTGCGCCCGATTCCGAAAATGTAGGTCAGCGCGATCTCCATGCGCTTTTCGCGCGGGAGATCAACGCCCATCAGACGTGCCATGTGGCAGGTTCCTTAATGGTTGCGGAGGTCTGCTCCCTGTCCGTCCCCCCGTCTTCGCAAATGGGGGCACCGGCCTCCGTACCGGTGGTTGGCGCGCACACGTGCGTACGCGCTGGAGCTGGGAGTTCTTCTTTTCGGTCAGTCCGATCAGACGATCGGTGCCCGGCGGTGAGGCTTGCTCAGCCCTGACGCTGCTTGTGGCGCAGGTTGTCGCAGATCACCATGACCCGACCGTGACGGCGGATCACCTTGCACTTCTCGCAGATCTTCTTGACGCTCGGCTGAACCTTCACGTCCGTCCAATCTTTTCGTGGGTTCACAAGGGTCTGTGAACACAGTTTTTCCCCAGCCGACGACTGGGGAAGTCTCTTGTCGCGTTCCGGCCTGGGCCGGAACACCGTGTGACGCCGCGGGCCTCGGGCTCGCGACGTCAGGCAGGCATCACTTGTAGCGGTAGACGATCCGGCCGCGGGACAGGTCGTACGGCGAGAGCTCGACGACCACGCGGTCTTCCGGAAGGATGCGAATGTAGTGCTGCCGCATCTTTCCGCTGATGTGCGCGAGAACCTTGTGACCGTTCTCGAGCTCGATCCGGAACATCGCATTGGGCAGCGGCTCGACAACTCGACCCTCGACCTCGATGGCCCCGTCTTTCTTCGCCATATCCTCCGCGATCCCGGTTATGCTCAACCTTGAGTGGTTACCTCGTAGCTGCTCACCCACAGGCCCGACGAACTTCCCGGGTTTGCACGCGAACAGTCGGCGCCTAGGTGCACCGCCGCTCAAGCTTACCGGGCCGTGTGCGCTGAGGCAAAAAGACCCCGACGGTACACCCTGAACGTGGCGCACGTCGCACAATGAAGACGTCGACGGTGGGCACGCGGGCAGGCATGAGGCGCCCGCCACGCCGATCGGGTTGTCGCGTAAACTCACCGGCGTCGCAAGTAGTGGGTCGATCAGATCGGGGGACCCTGGTGAGCGGAGCGCACCGGTGAGCCGCAACAACGACAGCCTCCCCATGTTGCCGCCATGGCTGTCGGAGAGCGAAGTCACCCAGGTCGGGTACGAGGCGCCGGTCGAGAACCTGCCACAGGACGAACCGATCGACGAGGCACCCAAGCGCCGCCGTTTCCTGCGCGGCGACGACAGCGCGCGCAAAGAGAAGAAGGGCGGCCGCCGCCGCAAGGAGCGCGAGCCCGAACAGCCGAGCCAGGTAACCGGCACCGCGGGCCAAGGCCCTGCTTTCCACGATCCGCAGGCGCCGTCGACCGCGAACCCGCTGATGCCCGGTCCGAATCCGTCGACGTCGAGCGCGCCCGCACCAACTCAGGGCGCCGACGCTCCCTGGCCACCGGCCTCGACCGGCGTGCCTTGGCCGCAGGCTCAGGGCGCCCCGAACCCACTCGCTCCGCCACCGCGGTCGGGCTCGGACGGCTCTACCCAGCAAGCCCAGGCAGGCGCGTGGGAGCAAGGAACCAGCGCGACTGGCGACTCCGCCCAGCATGCCGCCGGCTCGCGGTCCTCGGCCGGCGCCGTTCGGCCCCAAGAACAGGGCGCACCTGACCGGCTCATGCCGCCGCAGACCGGGCCGGATGCGTTCTCCCCGTGGAACACCGGGCAGCCCTCTACACCGGCCCCGCACTCGGCCACGCCGACGCACACCAGTTCGCCGTCGCACTCGATCCCGAATGCGGCCGTTCCGCCTGCTCATTCGGGGCCTTCGCTACCCCCGGCACCTGCCGAGCAGGCCGCGGCGGCCCTCCCGACGCGAACCCCCGCTCCCCCGTCCGAGGGCTTCACACCGCTCGGGCCCTCGAACCAGCGCAGCCTGCCCGACCTCCCGCCGCCTCCCCCGCTGCCCGATCCCCCGGCGCGCCCGACCCAGGCGCCGCCCCGCCTGCTCGCGCCCGCCACGCCGTCGCACTCGGACCCGCTGGCGC
This sequence comes from Nocardia sp. NPDC050413, assembly GCF_040655475.1. Taxonomy (NCBI): domain Bacteria; kingdom Bacillati; phylum Actinomycetota; class Actinomycetes; order Mycobacteriales; family Nocardiaceae; genus Nocardia; species Nocardia sp. NPDC050413. The sequence goes on from NZ_JBFAJZ010000003.1 coordinate 292,075, forward strand.
CGCCTGCCGTTCCGGCCTGGTCGCAGTCACCCGCGCATCCGCAGGCGTCGGCTACCGAAGCGGTTTCGGCGCCCGTCGATCCGCTGTCATCGGCCACTCCGATCGATGCGCTCTCGACACCGTCGCGCCCGGAAGCCGAACCTGCACCCTCCACCAGCGGCCGGCCGGATCCGGCGAACCGGGACGAACAGCCAGAAGTAGTGGCGCCCAGCACTTCCGGGACCGACTCGACCTCTCACAGCACATCGGGTGCACCGACATCCGGGCCGGACATCGGAGCATCGGCCGCTTCCGTCGCAGCCGAGTCGGCTGACGCCCGGCAGTCGGCGAGCCCTTCGTCGATGCAGGGCGAGGACGGCGACGGCCATTCGCTCCCGGCCGCGTCCACCGAGCCTGCCGCCACTTCCGCCGCGGACGTGGCGGGATCTTCGAGCGGTCGACAGTCCGCAGCCGAGCGCACTCCGACCGGGTCGCCGTCGACGGCAGCGGCCGAGTCGCAGGCAGCCACGAACCGGGCCGTACATGGCGGAACCGACGCTGCTGCGCCCGAGCAGGGTGGGTTTGCGCAGGGGTCGCCGTACAGTTCTGGCGATGTCGCGGCTTCGGCGGGTCCGGCGCCCGTTTCGCCCTATGCGTCCGGCGAGGTACCGCAGGGACCGGCTTTCTCTGCGTCGCAATACGATTCGATTCCCGGAGACCTGTCGCACGGCGCTTCCGTGCACGCACCTGATGCGCAGACCGAGATGTTCCGGGCCGACGACCCTCGACTGCAGGGGGCGTTGCCCAGCGACAGCGCCGCCGTCGGGCAGGGGCGGCCGTTTGAAAGTTCTTACCGCTCAGGTGAATTCGCGCAGCCTGCGCCGCATTCCCGCCCCGAGGGAACACCTCCACGTCATCAGCTGACGCCGAACACCGCACCCTCACAGCCCGAACCCGAGCAGCAGGCCGTCCCCGACCCGACCGCACAGAGCGGTGGTGCGACTGTCTATCCGGCACAGCAGCCCATCGGCGGCGCCTACCCGCAGGCACCCGAGGCGGGCCCCGCTCATCCGTACCAGAGCGATGGGCTCCCCCAGTACCGCCCTGACGGTATGCGAGTGCAGCCTGACGGCACGTACCCCCACGGGAACGCCGCGCAGGCCGGCCCGAATGCTGCTCAGACCCAGCAGTATTCACAGGGCACCGCCGCGCCGGTTCAGCCGTACCAGGCGCCCGACGGCTCCCAGGCGCAGCCGTACCCGGGACCACTCCACGCACCCGACGGTGCACCAGCACAGCCGTACCAGGCGGCCGCGCCCCAGCAGTTCCAGGCGCCGGACGGCACCTGGTCCCAAGCACCCAACGGTGCCCCGGTTCAGCCCTTCCACGCGCCGGACGGCGCCCCCCACAGTGGACTGGCGCAGCCACACCACGCCCCGAACAACGTTGCACCGCAGCATGTCGCGCCGCAGTACCAGCAGCCCGCCTACGGTCAACCCGGCTGGGGCAACCCCGGCTATCAACCTCCGTCGCTGGACAATGTGCCGGTAAAACGGGTCAAGAAGGCGCCGGGCAGTGGATGGCGTAAGGCCGTGCACCATGTTTCCGGTGGTGCGATCAACCCGGGAATGTCGGCCGAGGAGCGGCGCCTGCAGGAGCTGGTCGCCCGTATCCGGCAGCCGGTGCGTGGTGATTACCGGATCGCGGTGCTCTCACTCAAGGGCGGTGTCGGCAAGACGACGACCACCACCGGTCTCGGGTCGATCTTCGCGTCGATCCGTGGTGACCGGGTGATCGCGGTCGACGCCAACCCGGACTTCGGCACCCTGTCCCAGCGCGTGGCCATCCAGACCCGCTCGACCGTGCGCGACCTGCTGCTCGATCCGGCCATCGAACGCTACTCGGATGTGCGCAGGCACACCTCGCAGAGTTCGAGCAGGCTGGAAGTGCTTGCCAGCGAACGCGATCCGGCCGCCTCGGAGTCGTTCAACGACGAGGAGTACCGGGCCGTCGCCCGCATTCTGCAGCGGTTCTACAACATCATCCTCACCGACTGCGGCACCGGCCTGATGCACTCGGCGATGAACGGCGTGCTCGACCTGGCGCATTCGCTGGTGCTGATCTCGTCGGCGGCCATCGACGGTGCCCGCAGCGCCGCCGCGACGCTCGACTGGCTGTCGCTGCACGGGCACGACCACCTCGTGCGCAACGCGGTGGTTGTGATCAACCTGCCGCGTGAGGGTTCACCGAACGTCGGTGTGCAGCAGTTGCGGGAGTACTTCCTGTCGCGCTGCCGTGCCGTGCACATCATCCCGTTCGACGAGCACCTGTCCGAGGGCGCCGAGATCGACCTGCACCGCCTGCACAAGTCGACCAAGCGCGCGTACGTGGAGCTGGCCGCGACGGTCGCCGACGAGTTCGGCGCCGAACACAACCGCTACCGCTGAGCGGTCACCATTCGGGCAGCCGACGCCGCCCGGCGAGCACATCACGCACCAGATCGTCGTAGGCGTCGGCCAACTCGGCCAGGTGGTGCCAGGCGCTGTGCAGCAGTTCGTCGTTGGCGTCCAGCGTCATCAGCGCGTGGTGAGCGCGCACCGAGGACTCCGCCAACCGGTCGATGACCGCGCCGATGGTTTCGGTGTGCAGCGTGGCGCCCAGGCGGTGCTGCGGCACGCCGCGCAGCACCCAGTCGTCGATGGCGAGGACCAGTTCGGCTCGCCGGCAGTCGATCTCACGCAGCACCACGGCGTCGGTCTCGACGCGACCGCCACGCCCGACCACCCGCTTCTCGTGCAGAACCGCGAGGTCGCGCGCGAACCACAGCAGGGGTCCGCCGACCACCCGGTGACCGCGACATGCCCGGACCAGTAGGTCGGAGAAGGGCAGTAAACCGGTATCAGCGTGCGGACCTGCGGGGTCGACACATCGCAATGTGTCGGGGAAAGCCATTACAACCGTAGAACTCTCCGCACCAGCCACGTTGCCTCGCCGTCGTCGCCGCACAGCACCGGATCAGGACGTTCATTACAATAAACCTCGCAAGCTCACTGTCAAGCATTACTCGGCCGTAGGTAACCCAGACGAGTACACTTCGTTACCTGCACGACCTACCGAGGAGCATGATGGCGGACGGTCCGACCTATCTGCGGATCGCGAACCTCCTCCGCGAGGAGATCCGCGCGGGTACCTGGAAACCGGGCGACCGGCTGCCCAGCCATTCCGAGCTGGCCGAGCAGATGCAGGTCTCGATCACCACCGCGCGCAACGCCATCCAGGTGCTCGTCGCCGAAAACCTGGTCTACACAGCGACTTCCCGCGGAACCATCGTTCGAAACCAGGAAGTACTGGAATCCGTGGTCACCGACCACATCCGGCGTGATCGTCCGCGCTCGGCGCATGACATCTTCGAGGAGATAGCGCGCGCGGCGAGCAGGCAGCCGGCCAAGGAATTCAGCACCTGCATGGAACCGGCCGACGACCAGGTGGCGCACTGGCTCGGCGTGCCGACGGCGTCCTGGGTGCTTGCCAGGACGGTGGTGCAGTACCTCGACAACGAACCGTGGTCGTGGGAGGTGAGTTTCTATCCGCGCGACCTCGCCGAGGCGGCCGGGATCGACTCACCGCACGACATCCCCGAAGGCACCACGCGGCGCCTGGCGGACCGGGGCTACGGCGAGACCGCGCACCGCGACACGGTCGTCGCCCGGCCCGCGACCGCGGAGGAGGCGGTGGTGCTCGGCGTCGCGACCGGCACCGTACTGCTGGATCATCTGCGTATCGGAGCCAATCACGAACGGGTCACCCGGGCGACCCGTCACCGCTCCCTGGCCGGCCGCAACCGGTTGGCCTACCAACTCGGCGACGAGGCGGGGACCGCCGTCATCGCCCGCACTCTCGGCATCGCACCCGGTCACGCCGTTGCGTTGCCATGAGCGTGCGGCTACGGCAGGCCGCCCTGGGTGACCTGCCGTTGATCTGCCGCCTGCGGGTGCAGCGCACGGCGTGGCTGGCCGCGCGGGGTTCGGATCAGTGGACGGTGGCGGGCAAGGGCCGTCCGATCGAAATCTTCGCCGATGCGGTGGGCCGCGCGCTCGACGCGGGCGAGACCTGGATCGCGGAGGTGGACGACGAACCGGCGGGCACGATCACCGTCAACCGCCGCGCCGATCCCGGACTCTGGTCGCCGTGGGAGCTCGCCGAGGCGGTGGTCGTGCACTTCATGATCGTCGATCTACGGTTCGCGGGCAGGCAGGTCGGCCGACATCTGCTCGACCACGCCGACCGGGTGGCCGAGCTGGCCGACCGTCCGTGGGTCCGCCTCGACGCCTGGACGACCAACTCCGACCTGCACGACTACTACCGCCGCGCCGGCTTCCGCCTGGCCAGAATCGCGGGCCCCGGCGCGAGCGGTCCCTCCCGGGCGCTGTTCGAACGCCGGGTCGCACCGCCCACGCGCCTGCCGAGGGACGTGCGCAGCCGGTTCTCCATGCAGAGTGGCTAGAGCGGCGGCAGATCGGCGATGTGGACGAGTTCGACGCCCTGACTGCGCGAGACCAGGGTGCCGCGCCCCGGCGGCATCTTGCTCGGGCGCACATCGCCGATCAGCTTTCCCTCGTCGCGCGAGCCGCTCATGATCAGCGTTTGCACCGACAGGTTCTTCATCGCGCCGAGCACCGGGTCGTACAGCGCCCGCGAGACGCCGCCGATGCGCCGGGTGACCACCAGGTGCAGGCCGATGTCGCGGGCCTGCGGCAGGTATTCGAGCAGCGGGGTGAACGGGTTGCCCGAGCCCGCGACAACCATGTCGTAGTCGTCGACGACGACATAGATCTCCGGGCCCGACCACCAGCTGCGGTCGCGCAACTGCTGCTGGGTGATGTCGGAGCCGGGAATCCGTTTGGCCAGATAGGCGGCGACCTCGGCGATCATCGGCCCGCAGGTCTGCGAGGAGGTGGAATAGCCGGCCAGTTGGTCGCCTTCGAGCACACCGAGCATGGTGCGCCGGTAGTCGATCAAGATCACCCGTGCCTCGTCGGCAGTCGACTGTTCGGCGATGCTCATCACGATGTTGCGCAGCAGCGTCGTTTTGCCGCACTCGACGTCGGCGAACGCCATGAAGTGTGGTTCGACGCCGAAATCGAGGACCAGTGGCTGCAATTCGGACTCGCCGAGCCCGACGACGACCTTGCTGCGGTCGAGCGTGACACCCTGTTGCCGGGCGGCCGCGAGCACCTGTTCGCGGGGAAAACGCAGCGGCAGCATGCGCACCTCCGGCGCCCGCCTGCCCGGGTAGAGGGCAATCAGCTCCTCCTTGGCCCGCGTCACACCGTCGGCGATGGTCGCCGGGTCGGAATCGGAATCCAGGCGCGGCAACGCGATCAGCATGTGCAGTTGCTCAGGGGTGAGGCCACGGCCCGGCCTGCCGACCGGAACCTGGTGGGCGGTACGGCGATTCATCTCCGAGTCGCCGGGGTCCCCGAGACGCAGCTCGAGCCGGGTGCCGATCTGGTCCTTGACCACCGGGCGGATCTCAGCCCACCGGGACGCACCGATCATCAGGTGGATGCCGTAGGAAAGGCCCTGGGTGGCAATGGCATTGATCTGAGGTTCCAGCACGTCGAACTCTTCGCGGATCGCACCCCAGCCGTCGATCACCAGGAAGACGTCGCCGAACTGGTCGGCGGCGAGCGCGTCACCTGGTGCGGCGGTGGTTCCGTTGATCTGTCTGGCTTCGAGCGCGGAGAACTTACGCCTGCGGAACTCGGCCATCGACTCGATGCCGAGTTCGGCGAACCGTTCCTCACGCTGACGCATCAGCGAGGTGAGTTCGGCGATGGTGCGGCGCACGCGGTCACCGTCGAGGCGACCCGCCACCGAGCCGACATGCGGGATCCCGACCAGGCCCGCCATGCTGCCACCACCGAAATCGAGGCAGTAGAACTGCACCTGCTCGGGGGTGTGGGTGGCGGCGGCGGCCATGATGATCGTGCGCAACGTGGTCGACTTGCCGGACTGCGGACCACCGACGACCGCGACATTGCCCTGCGCGCCCGCGAGGCTGATGGTGAGGACGTCGCGACGCTGTTCGTAGGGCTTGTCGACCACGCCGATGGGCATCCACAACTGACCGTGCCGGTTCACCGGCGAACGCCAATCGGGGTCGGGCAACAGCATGTCGGCCGTGGGCGATTCGTCCAGCGGCGGCAACCACACCTCGTGAGCGGGGCGGCCGTGCCCGGTGAGCCGCTTGACCACGACGTCGAGCAGGGAGTCCGGAATCCCCTCCTCGGCCACGGGGGTGCTCGGCGGGGGCGGTGGCAGTTCGGGCCTGCCGCGCAGCACGGGTTCGTCGGCCGGCTCGGGCTGAACCTCGGCGGCTTCGACGGGGGCCGCGGTGAACACGACCGGACGCTGTCCGCCCACGGGTGCGCCGTCGTCGTCGACCACCGTGCCCGCAGGCGCGACGTAGGGGCCCGACACATAGCTTGCGTTGAACCGGAGCGGTTCGGACGCATCGCTTTTCAGGTAACCGGCACCGGGCACACTCGGCAGGTGGTAGGCGTCGGTGATACCGAGCACCGCGCGGGATTCATTGGCCGAGAAGGTGCGCAGGCCGATCCGGTAGGACAGGTGCGATTCCAGGCCACGCAGTTTGTTCTCCTCGAGACGCTGCGAGGCCAACAGCAGATGCACGTGCAGCGAGCGGCCGAGCCGGCCGATCATCACGAACAGTTCGGCGAAATCCGGTTTCTGCGAGAGCAGTTCGGAGAACTCGTCGACCACGACGAACAGCGCGGGCAGCGGGTCGAGGGGAACACCCGCGGCCCTGGCCTTCTCGTAGTCGGTGACATTGGCGTAGTTGCCTGCGGAGCGCAGCAACTCCTGGCGGCGGTTCATCTCACCGGCCAGTGCGTCCTTCATGCGGTCGACCAGGGAGAGTTCTTCCTCCAGGTTGGTGATGACGGCCGCCACGTGCGGCAACGAGTCGAGTCCGAGGAAGGTCGCACCACCTTTGAAGTCGACCAGCACCAGGTTCAGCGCGTCCGGCGAATGGGTGGTGACCAGCGAAAGCACTAGGGTCCGAAGGAATTCGGACTTACCGGAGCCGGTGGCGCCGATGCACAGGCCGTGCGGGCCCATACCGTTCTCGGCGGATTCCTTGATATCGATCTCGACGGGGGTCCCGTCCGGGGTGACGCCGATCGGCACGCGCAACCGTTCGCGCGCGGTGCGCGGGCGCCACACCCTGGCCGGGTCGATCTGGGCGGCATCGGGAATGCGCAGCAAGGCCATCAGGCCGGGATCGCTGGCCGTGCCCTCCCCCAGGCTGACGATCTGCGCGGCCGTCGCGAGCCGGTATCTGGCCAGGTGCCGGGCGAAGGCCTCCGCCTCCGCGATGCTCACCTCGTCGGCGGTGGCGAAACGTTCCACCCCGGCGGCACTGCGCGCCGATACCGCGCCGTCGCCGACCACCAACTGCAGGCCGCGCCGGGCAGCCAGCCCGTTCTCGGGGGCGGTCAGGTCGAGCACCGTCACCGAGTCGAGTCCGGATTCGCTGATGATGCGTTCGTTGCCGCTGATGTAGCCGTCGTCGATCACCACGACCAGATGCACCCGGCCCTGGGTCGGCTGGGGGTTGCGCATGAACCGGCCGCGTTCCATCAGTTCGGCCTGCAACGCCGACTCGAGTTCACCGAGGGAGGTGTAGAGCATCCTGGCCGAGCCGAGACCGTCACGCAGCGACGGATGTTGCACGTGCGGTAGCCATTTCGCCCAGGCCCACTGCGCGTCCTGGTCGGCGCAGACGATCGCCACGGCGAGATTGTCCGGGCCGTGGAAGGTGGTCAGCTCCATCAGCATCGCGCGGACCAGTTCCCGGCCCTCGTCGAGATCGCCACCGATATTGATGGCGGGGAACGCGCGCAACGAGACCGCGGTCGGTAGCTCGTGCACCACCGAATGGGTTCGGACGAAACGGCGCAGCGCCACGGTGGAGACTGGTTCCAGGTCTTCGAGCGGGCCGGTCTCGGGGCGGGCCAGTTTGGTGGCCAGGCGGTGACTACCGACGCCGACCCGCACGTGCCCGAAGTCGGGATCGCTCGGGCGACGTTCCCACATCCGTCTGCTGCCGATCAGCGACGGCAGGTCGGCCGGCTCGGGATGGCTCCAGCCCAGCGCCTCCAGCTGCTTGACACCGGTGCGACGCACGTCTTTTCGCACCTGGGCGAGGTAGCGGAAGTAGTCCTTGCGTTCCTCGTTGAGCTCGACAGCGCGTTTGGGGCCGCCGCCGCGCATGCCCGCCATCATGCCGACCATCGACATGAGCATCATCATCGGGAACATCATCATCATCGGATTGGCCAGCAGATTGCGGCCCATCGTCGCCATCATCGCGATCATGCCGACAACCGCGATCACCATGATCACCGGCATGATCTTCATCATCAGCGGCGACGGGATGGCCCGCTCGATCTCCGGTGGCGGGGTGAGCGCGACCTCACCACCCGGTGCGCGCGGCGGCGCGATCCGGGGGCGTCGGACGAAACCTTCGGTGGCCATCGATCCCTCTACTCGAATTCGTCGTTCAGGTCGGCGCGCCGCGTGCGGAACGGGAAGGCGAACGCGGCGCCGATGCCAAGGGCAGCCAGCAGGGTCAGCGATCCGGCGATCGCGATCCGCCGCGGCCGCGGGTCGGGGTCGGGCGCGACGAACGGAGCCGCGATCGGATGCCCCACATCGGCTCCCTGGCTCGGCGGTTCGCCGGCCAAGGGGGCGGTGAGGGCGGCCAGCGGGTCGATCAAGCCCGCGCCGATGGCGTCGTCACGGCCCCGGCCCGGTGCGTGAGCGGTGCGGGTGATCCGGTCGATCACCTGCTGGGCGGACAGGTCGGGGAAGCGGGAGCGCACGAGCGCGGCCAGTCCTGCCACATACGGTGCGGCGAAACTGGTTCCGTCGACGGGTTGCAAACCGTTCATGGTCTGCACGCCGTCGACCAGTCCGGTGCCGCCGGGTCGGCTGTCGAGCGAGACGATGTTGCGCCCGATCGCGGCGGCCCCGACCCACGGCCCGCGCAACGACAGGGCCGAGGGTTTTCCGTCGGCGTCGACCGAGCCGACGGCGAGCACGTAGGGCGTGAACCAGGCGGGCGAGGCGACCGTGGTCACCGAACTCCACCCAGACCCTTCGTTCTGGTTCTGGCACGGGCCGCCCTGCTCCACATTGCCCGCGGCCGCGACGACAACCACATTGCGCTCGTAGGCGTACTTCACCGCGGCGCCGAGGGCGGCGTCGGAGGTGTCGGAACCGGCTGCGGTGCAGGCGACTTCGGAGATGTTGATGACGGTGGCGCCCATGTCGACCGCGCGGACGACGGCACCGGCGAGAGTGAGGACACTGCCGTAGCCGTCGCTGCGCAGAGAACCGGGCGGCTTGTCCGAGCCCTGCCGGTCCTTGCGCTCATAGGCCAGGCTCAACTGGCGGATGGCGAGAATCTCGGCGTCGGGGGCGACGCCGACGAACGCGTCCTCGGGTGACGGCCGGGCGGCGATGATGCCCGCGACAAGCGTGCCGTGCCCGTCGCAGTCGACGGTGCCGTCCGAATCGCTGACATAGTCGCCACCGGCCTGCAGGGCGGGCAGTCGCGGATGCCGGTTCACGCCGGTGTCGATCACCGCGACCTTCTGTCCCGCCCCACGGCTGAACTGCCACGCCGACGGTAGATCGAGTACCCGTTGCGCCATCGGCGGCTCGCTGGGAGGACTTCCGCGCAGCACCGGTTCCGCGCACAGTTCGCGCTGTTCGGTCGGTTCGAGCGGAGCGGGCCTGCCACTCAGCGCCAGTGCCGCGTCGAGCGCACCCGGATCGATCCGGGGCGGGGAGATGGCGGCGGCCGGCGCTGGGAAACCGGCGACCGCAGCCAGTACGGTCGCCGCGCAGACCAGCCGCAGCACCGTACGCCGCAGGGGTGGCCGGGTCATATGTTGCGGGCGGTCGAGTACACGTCCATGACCCACAGCGCGAGCGGGATCATCGTGATGATCAACAGGTACTCGAAGATCTCGATCATCCGCCTGGTCACCGGGGTCACCTCGACATGCGGTCCGATCACCCCGAATCCGACCACACTGCCCGCGGTGACCAACAGCATTGCCACAGCGGCGAATTCGAGCGAGTCGTGGCCGAGGCCGAGGCCCGTGAGCAGCGCGAGCACGATGAGCGCACCGGCGACGATGAGGGTGGCCGCCTGCACCAGGTCGGCGTAGGACCGGCCACGCAGGCACAACACGATCGCGGTGACGACCGCGAGCGCGACCCCGCCGGAGTGGAACGGCCCGAACGGATCGGCGGCCCCGATCGCGCCGACGAGCGCCGCCAGCGCGCACGCGACCACGAGCCCGGTCTGGATCTGGTTGGCCACCCGCGCTCGCTCACCGAGGCCGGACGCCGAGGGCAACGCGATCGCGCCGACCGCGCCGATTCCCTCGATGGTCGGACGCTGTTCGTGGTCGGCCGGGTCGATCGCCCCGCCCGCCGTCGGCACGGGCGGAATCGGCAGTCGGGCGGTCACCGCCGCCAGCCGCGCCACCGACGACAGCAGGATCACAGCGGCGACGAGCACCCCGGCGAACAGCTTGGCCAGCCCCGGATGCCAGATGAGGTAGATCGTGGCGGCGAGCGCGCCGAACACACCGACGGTGATCGCGGCGGCGAACAACCCGGCCGCGATTCCGGTGACCCGGTAGCCGATCACCCCGGTCACCAACAGCGCGACACTGCCGAGCATCACGTGACCTGCGCCGAGCGAACCAGGCACCAACAATGCCGCACCGCCGAACATCAGCAGCAGCGCGTCCAGCGAAAGCCAGGTTCCCGTCACCGAATCCGCGAACTTGCGCGCCGCGATGCCCGCGGCCGCCGACGCGGCGATGCCACACCCGAGCAGGGCGAGCGCGGGCGCGAGGGGGTCGCTGTCGGCACGCGAGACAGCGAGCAGCGCGAGCGCGGCCAGGATGGCGACGGTGGCGATCACCAGACCCGTCCACCGCGCCGCCGAACCCGACCAGCCCCGGAATTCCCCTGCGGTGAGCCGGGATACCGCATCGATCACATCGTCGAACAGCGCCGGTGACTCCTTGCGGGTCACCGGGCTCAGCACCAGCAGTTCGCCGTCGTAGACCTCGGCCTCGGTGAGGGTGCGGCTGGGCGCGAGCGGGTCCTGCCCGAGCCGGGCCAGCGTCCAGTGCTGGGCGCGGACCGGGGCGGTGTCCTCGTCCGCATCCGGTAAGCGCGGATTCCGCGAGCGGATCAGCGTCACCAGATCGCCGATGAATCCGGCGATCGGGACAGTGGCAGGCAGTCCGATGTCGAGCTGCGTATCACCCCCGATCACTGAAACTCGGCATAGTTCGGGCTCATTGCCTAACAACGTCGACACCAGTGATGAACTCTCAGTCGTAGCTGACTACTTCCGTTGCGACCACACGGCAGCGTTACCTAATCTAACGGACAGGGCAAACCGGCGCGATCGAAGCTTTACTGCCGGGTTGAACGCCAGCTGTCCACGAGAAGAAGATTTCGGGGTCCGACACCATATGCCAGACATTCGCCAGGCTCAGCGCGCCTTCGACGCCGGTGTCCTCTCGCTCGGCCTGTCCATCGATGGACAGGAATCCGCGCGCGACGAGGAGTACGCGAAGCTGGCCTTCCAGCGTGCGACGGAATGGGATTCGTCGATGTGCGACGCGTGGCTCGGCCGCGCCGCCGCCGGCGAAGTGACCAAGGAGGTGCTGTTCAATCTGCACCGCACCAGCCTCGACTCGCTCGGGCGCGAGCAACGCAGACTCGGCCTGGCGCCGCGGGCGATGGCGGGCCGGTTCCTGCCCGGGCTCTACATCGACTATCCGCTGGCCGGGTTGACCGAGATCTGGCTGGCGTGGGCCGCACAGCTGATCGCCGACAAGGACTACGACCAGGCCGAGCAGGTCCTCGACCAGCTGGCCGAGCTGCGCCGCAACCGGCCCGACGACCCGGACAAGCAGATCGACGACCGGATCAGCGCCTACATCCGCGGCATCCTGCACTACAACACCCAGCGCTGGCCCGATGTGATGACGGTGCTGGCCGGTTCGGAGCAGTGGAAGGATCCGTACCTGGCCACCGGCGCGCACGTGATGGTCGGTACCGCGTGCGCTCAGCTCGGGTTGTTCGGCGAAGCGGTGCGGCGCATGGAACAGGCCGAGGCAGGCCCGATTCCGTCGGCCAAGTTCACCGCCATGTACAACCGCGGTCTGTGTCTGCGGGAGGCGGGCAACGAGTCCGAGGCGCAGAAACTTTTCGAGCAGGTCTATTCGCAACTGCCCGACTTCACGGCCAACACCACGGCTATGCGCGACCGCACGTTCCGCATCGTTGTGACCAGCCGCGAGGTGATCGACGCACGCACCGACAAGTGGGACCCCAACTCCGCACCGTCGCTGGCCGCGATGAACGAGGCCGCCGCCGAGGACCGCGCCAAGACCGTGCTCGCCGAAGCGCGTGCGCAGCTGGACAAGCAGGTCGGGCTGGCGTCGGTGAAGAACCAGGTGGCCAAGCTGCAGTCCTCGGCGCAACTGGCCAAGATCCGTGCCAACAAGGGGCTGTCGAGCCAGTCCCGTGGCCAGCACCTGGCTTTCACCGGCCCGCCCGGAACCGGTAAGACCACCATCGCGCGGGTGGTCGCCAAGATCTATTGCGGTGTCGGGCTGTTGAAGACCGACAAGGTGGTCGAGGCCAAGCGTGTCGACTTCGTCAGCCAGAACCTCGGTGGCACCGCTATCAAGACCGAGAAGCTGATCGACAGCGCGATGGACGGTGTGCTGTTCATCGACGAGGCGTACACGCTGATCCAGACCGGTCTCTCGGGCGGTGACGCGTTCGGCCGCGAGGCGGTGGACACGTTGCTGGCCCGTATGGAGAACGACCGCGACCGGCTCGTCGTCATCATCGCCGGTTACGACGGTGAGATCGACCGCCTGCTCGCCGCCAACGACGGTCTGGCCTCCCGCTTCGCCAAGCGCCTCCAATTCCCGTCCTACACCGCCGAAGAGCTCGGCCAGATCGGCGAGATCGTCGCAGGCAGCCGGGATTCGCAGCTGTCGCCCGAGGCGCTCACGCTGCTCGTGGAGACCTGCGAGCACCTCTACAACATGGAGAGCACCGATCAGAGCGGCCAGCCGCGCCGTGGCGTCGACCTCGCCGGCAACGGTCGTTTCATCCGCAACGTGATCGAGGCCGCCGAGGAGGAACGCGAATTCCGCCTGGCCAACACCGAGGGACTCGATCTCGCCGAGGCCGACGACGACGTGCTGATGCGTATCGAGGAACCCGACATGCGAACCGCCCTCACCGGAATCGTCGCCACCCTCAACGTGGGCCGGCTACCGAACCTGTCCTGAGAAAGCACATCTACCGCAACTCACCGCCTCGCGACACCGACGGGTCCACCGCGAAGTCCGAGCGCGCCGGTATTACTGCGGCAGGGAGTCGTAACTGGTCAGTGCGTCTTTCGCGGACAAGGTCGGGCCGGGCACCAGCTGGCCGATGATCGACCAGGGAGCCAAGCGCGGCTTGTCGCCCAGGCCGAGCACACTCGCGGTGGCCGCGTCGGGGATGCCGTAGCGAATCCCGTTGTCGGCCACATAGAACAGCGACTCGCGGCGCAGACTGCCCGGCTCCGCACCGGTGACCTGTACGAATTCGCCGGTGGACGGAGGCAGATACACCGCGTCCATCCGGTCACCGGTGCCGTCGGAAGTCGAGAGCGTCACCGGCTTGGCCGAATCGGCCAGGGGCAGTTCGGTTCCGGTGAGCAGTGTCACCGTGGCGCGTTCGGCGGGTCCGTCCACCGACTGGCCCTGCGGCGTGGCCTCGCCGGGGTTCTTGGCCCAGTGCACGCACGCCACCGGGGCGTCCTCGGCGGACAGGATGCGCGGCTTGCGCTCCGGGAAGGATTCGATCGGCAGGGTGTTCAGGACGGGCAGGCGATCGAGCGCGTCGGGCGCCAGCTGCGCGATCTCGCGCATCCCGCGTGAGTCGGCATTGCGCAGCAGCTCGGCGGTGAATTCCGACACCGGCTGGACACCGTCGGCGAGCACCACATACATCGTCTTCTCGCCGGCGGCTCGCACCCCGGTGACCGAGATGATGCCGCCGACCGGCACATCCGCCAGCTTGCCCGGACCCGGCTCACCCGCCCGGTCGATGGTCGGCACCGCCAGCGGTGGGGCCTGGGTGGTCGCGCCGAGCACCGCGCTGCCGATCGGGCGGGTCTGCTCTCCCGACAGGTCGAGGGTGCGGGCGACCACCGAATTGTTCGGGTCGATCTCGGCCCTGGTCCCCCGGTACACGAGATAGGTCTTCTCGTCGCGACGCACCAGCAGGGCATCGTCCGGTCCGGTGACGCCGACGCGGTCACCGAGTTCGGGCTTGCCGACGATGGCGGTGGTGCGGCCACCGGTGGCACCGGCGGCACTGCCGGCGGCCGACAGCTGGGTGGTCTCGCACAGCGTCCAATTCGAGCTCGAACCCTGCTTGGAACCGGGCAGGGCCGAGGGGGCGCCCGGAATACCGAGCAGCGGGCCACGCGGCAGCGAACCGAGTTTGTCGTCTTTCACCGATTTCGGGGACTGCGCGTCACCGGCGATGAGGCGAGCCGATGCCAGATTCAGCACCGGGTGCAGGGTCTTCTCGCCCTCTTTCGCCTCGACCACCACATACATGGCACCGCTCTGCTTGCCGGTGACGATCAACGCATCACCGATCGCACCCTGCGGTTTGAGGAATCCGAGAATGGCCGCGCCTGCCACGACGATCAGCCCGAGCACCGCACCGACCAGCATCGATCGGCTCTGCGAACGCATCGGGTCGTGCAACATTCGCACGTCACGGCGGATAAGGGCGTGGTCGAGCCTGCGCAGCAGGAAGCGATAACCATTGACCTGGGCTTTGGTCGTCAGCTGTGCCGGCACCGGGACTCCAATGCTGCGTTGATCACCATCTCGTCGGACACGGTACCGTAAATCCGGAATTGTCCTTCACCATGATTCGACGAATGCCAAGCAGGGACAACTATTTTGAACGACAGCATGAACGCTGGGGAAACCGGCGGCGACAACGTCTACGACACACTGCGTGACCCGGAATTCTGGTTGTTCCGAATGTACCCGCTGCGCGCGTGTGTGCCGGTCGCGGTGCTCGCGGCCGCGGTGGCCTGGATTGTGCTGGCCACCACCGATTCCGGCTACTGGGCGATCGGCGGCGCGGCTGTGGTGCTGCTGATCGGACTTGTCCCGATTCGGCGGCGCCCACCCGCGGTGCGCATCGGTGACTGGCTGGCGCGCCGCTGGCGCAACCGCACCGACACCATCGACCGGGCACCCGCCTTCGACGTGCCGCTGCCGGAGGGTGGTGGTTGTGGTCTGCGCTGGGACGGCGATCTGCTGCTCACCATGCTGCGCATCGACCCGCCGCCGGACTCGCTGAACCTGCTGCGCCGCGGCACCCTGAGCGCCGACCAGTTGCTGCCGCTCACCGAGATCGCGCGCTGCCTCGACCAGTTCGATGTGGAGCTGGTGAGCATCGACGTCATCGCCACCGGCGCACGCACCGCGGGCACCGGCGCCGCGGCCCACCTCTACGACCGGATCCTCGGCCCGCTGCCCGCCATCGCCCACCGCACCTGCTGGCTGGTGCTGCGTCTCGACCCCGTGGCCAACGCCGCCGCGGTCGACAAGCGCGGCGGTGGCGCCACCGGCGCCCTGCGCACCATGATCATCGCCACCCGCCGGGTGGCCAACCGGCTCGCCACCCACGGCATCGACGCCGCGATCCTCACCGCCACCGAGATGAACAGCGCCGTCCGCGAACTCGCCCACGGTTTCGATCCCGCCCGGCTCACCGAGACCGCCGACGGCCTCGAGTCCGAATTCGGCAGGCACCTGACCCACTACCAGTTGACCGCTCCCATGATCAGCACCGGTGGGCTTGCCGAAATCTGGTCGCTGCCGACCTTGTCGACAACGGTCACCCTGCGCCTGCACCCCGGCACCCGCCGGGTGGAGCGGGCCGACGACCGGGCGGGCACCGTGGTCCTCAACGCCGTGGTCCGCTTCGACACCGCGGCGCCCTACGAACAGCCGCCTCTCGCCGGCCTGCGTGAACTCCCCGGCAGTCAGCGCCGCATCCTGCTCGACACGCTGCCCCTCGGTGCCGCCGACGATTTCGGCGGCCGCGACGGCTACCGCGGCACCCTCGCCGCCCTCACCGACATCGCCGTGCCGACCACCGGTTGCGGCCAGCTCATCGGCGCCGACGAACGCGGCCAGGGCATCGCCGTCCCCCTCATCGGCGCGGGCACCCGCCACGTCGACGTCATCGGCAATCTCGACCTGGCACAACAGGTGGTCCTGCGCGCCACCGCCCTCGGCGCCCACGCCGTAGTCCACACCTCGCGTCCCCAGGCCTGGCACTCCATGGTCGCCAATCTCGCCACCCCCCAACTCCTGTCGATCGCCCCCCGAGCCGCCGGCGCCTCCCCCCAACCCCCGCCGGGACCCCCACCGGTCCCCGCCGCCCCCTACCCGACCACCACGGTCCTCGTCTTCGACGGCATCGCCCCGACCACCCACCTCGGCGGCGCGACCATCATCGAAGTCCGCACCACCGAACGCGACCCCGAAGCGGTTCCACCCGACGTCACCCTCGTCCAGGATCCTTACGCCCCCAACCGCATCACCGTCCGCACCAGCACCGGCAGCGCCACCGTCTCGATGGTCACCACCCCCGACGAAATGCACTACATCGGCGAATCCCTGGTCGCCTCCCGCTGAATCCGACCCCGCCCAGGCCGACCCCGAGGAGGCATCGCCCGCGAAGCGGGCAAGCGGCCCGGCCGAACGAAAAACGGGGCTGGACAAAGTGCCGAAGGCACGAGTCCAGCCCCGTTTTTCGTTCGGCCCCAAGGGGGCCGCGCTCGAGCGCGCCAGCGCTCCAAATTTCAGAACCCGGCGAATCCGTCGCCGACCTTGCCGTCGGCCTCGAGCGCGCGGCTGAGCGCGGCCTCGACCTGTGCGGCGAGCTTGTCGAGCTTGTCGAGGGTGTCGGTCAGCTCGGTGGTGACGTTCTTGTGTGCGGTGTCGAAGCTGGCGATAGCGCTGTCACCCTGCAGGTTGGCCCGGAAGTCCGAAGCGGCGCCTTCGAGTTCGTCGATCTCGCCCTTCATCTTCCCGCCGTAGGTCTGCAGGTCGTTGAACAGCTCGTTCATCGCCGCGGGATCGTAAAGAATGGTCATGAGCTCAGTTCCTGTTCGTGTCTGATTCGCGGTCAGAGGTTGGTGTAGCTGCCGCCACCGCCGCCGGCGCCGCCGCCGGACAGGCCGCCCTGGTCCATGTTCACCAGGGTGGACTTGCCGCCGTTGACGGCTTCGGTGAGGCGGTCGAACTTCTTGTTGAGGGCGTCGGCCTCGTCGTGCCAGGCCTGGGCGACCTTCACGAATTCGGAGGAGGCGTCACCCTTCCAGCCGCGGAGCACGGCCTGGGCCGCGTCGTCGATCTGACCGACCGACGTGCGCAGGTTGTTGATGGTGCCTTCGAGCTTGGAGACGACGCCGTCTACGCCGCCTGCTTCTACACCTACTGGTCCCTGAGGGGGCATGTGCCGAACCTTTCTTACTTGATGGTTGAAACGAGAGTTGGCTTAATCGGGCTGCCACCTCCCACCGGGAAGCCCCTCGAGGAGCGCACCGACTGCCTGGGTGAGGCGGTGGTCGGTGCCCGGCGTGATGGTCGACCACACCTGCCCGTCGGGCGCCGTTGCCGGCGTCACGACGACCCGGCCGCGCGCGGTGTCGTATACCGCGACCGCGCCAGGGGCTCGGGTGGTCAGCCCGTCGTGGTGGACTTCGGCGACGATCTCGGTGTAGCCATGGCAGCTGCCGAAGGCCGCGCCGAGGACGGTCGCCTGGTGCGCGTCGATGCCGAGCGCATACATCGCGTCCACGTAGTCGGAGGTGGTTTCGGCGGCATCCAAGCGGGCCGCGAGGTCGTCGGCGAGGACGCTCACGCTCGCTGCTTCGGCGGGCGCGCAGGAAGGGAGCGCGGCGAGCAGCAGACGGGTGAGTTCGCGTTCGGTGCCGTCGATGGTGCTGGTGGTGATGTCGTAGGTACTGCCGGTGTAGACGGCGGCAGCGTGACCGGTGCCGCGCCGAGCCAGGCAGATCCGGCGCCGGTTTTCCTCGCCGTAGCCGCGGGCGACCAGTTCGGCGTCGGGTTGGGCGAGGGTGTGGACAGCCGCGGCGAGTTCGGGTTCCACGTCGCCGTAGGCGTCGAAAATGCCCGTGGCGGTGAGTTCGGCGACGGCGGCGTCGCGAGCGGCACGCCAGGCGTCGAAGGTGTCCTGTCGTGGCCCGACGCCGAGGACGAGCGGGAGTGTTTGCACGCCGAGCCGTTCGGCGACGGCGAGGAGGGCGTCGTTGGTCAGTGTGGTCACGACCGGCCCTCCGCGGTGGTGTTCGTGGTCGGCGCGGCGGCACGTTCGGCGACACCGAGCACGGCGGGCGCGGCTTGGATCTCGCCTTCGGCGACCAACTGGTCGGCTTCCTCGTGGGCGAGACCCGCGCGGGGGAATCGGTGCGCGGTGTCCTGCCCGCCCGCCGCGGGAGCCATGGCCGCCGGGGCTACTGGTGCCGCCTGTCCGGTGGGCGTGGCCACGGGAGTCGGTTGCGGCGTGGTGGTGACAGCGGTTGCCGATTGCGCGAAAACTGGTGCGCGATAGGCAGTCTGGATGGGGGCGGGCATCGATGGCATCGCGCCCATGCCCATACCCGCACCAGCGATGCCGAGAGAGCCCGACGCGGCGGGCGTGGCAGCCGGGTTGCCCGATTGTTCGCCGGTGAGTGCGGTTTCCGGCGCGATCGGTGGCGGCGGTGCGTGCAACCACGGGGTGGAAAGAGGTTCGGTGGCGGCTTCGTAGCTGCGCATCACCCGGGAGGCGACGGCCTTCGCCGCGTCGGCCTCGGTGTCGGTCTGCGCGGCGATCGCCTTGATCGGAGCGCCGAGAGCCGTGCCGACCTGTTCGAGTGCCTGCTGCATCGCGGCGATCGCGGCGATGTCGGCGGTGTTGGGCATGGCCAAGGCCGCCACTTCGTAGGCGAGCACCTGCGCCTGCAACCGAGCCGCGTTGGCGGTGGCGGCGGCGGCGGTTTCCAGCAGCCATTCGCGCAGGGCCGAGATCCGTTCCCACACTTGCTCGCTGCTGCCCGATTTCCAGGAGCCTCGCAAGGTGTGCAGCACCTGCTCGTAGTCGAGCGCGGCCGCGCCGAAGGCCGCGGCGAGCCGCGTCCAGGCGGCGGCCGCGTCGGCCATCGGCATCGGTCCGGCACCGGAGGTGAGGTCGGTGGCGAGCTTGGCCGGCTCGCGCGCCTCCCACACCACTCCGGTGAAGCCGGGCTGCGGTGGTTCGATCATTTTCCGGTGAAGCCGCTGGTGTTGTCGGTTTCCATCCGGTCGAAATCGGCGACCTGGGAACGCAGGGTGGCGGCGAGCTTGTTCATCTCGTGCGCACCCGCCTCGGCTCCGGCCAGGTAGTCGTCGGCGACGCTGTTGGCGGTGGTCGCGGCGCGCGCCGACACCTCATCGGTTCCGGCGGGAGCCACCCGCAACGCGGGGGCGACGGCGGTGAGTTCGGTGGTGAGCCGGTCGGCGATGCCGTCCAGGGCCGCGGCGGCTTTACTCGCCGCGGTGGAATCGAATTCGAAGGTGTCAGTCATTGCCACTCCTGTCGTGGTCGGGCCGCGTCACAGTGAGAGTTCCTTGTCCGGTGGAGCTTCGGCGGCCATCGGTTCGGCTGCGCCGACCACGGGGGTGGAGACACCCTCGATCCGGCCGACTACTTCGTCACCGTGGCTACCGGTGACCAGCTGGGAGTGCACGGCTTCGTTGTCGCCGCCTTCCACCGCCCGCGCCATCGGCATGCCCGCGCCCGCGGCACCCATCGGCATCATGCCCGGTGCCGCTCCGCTCGCCGCGGCGGTCGTCATGTTCGCTCCGCCCGAGGTGGTGGCGCCGGACGTGGCGACCGCACCGGTGCTGCCGACCGTCGACAACCCACCACCGCGACCGCCCTGCCACGGGCTGAGCGGTGTCGACGCCGCGCCCGCCGCCCCGATCGCGCCGACGCCACCGCCGATCGCGCCCCCACCGCCGCCACCCGCGCCGAGTGCTCCCTCCGCCGTTTCCCCACCATCTGCGGCGATCTCGCCGCCGGTGGCCGACACGTCGGAGGTGGTGCTGGTCGACAGCGAATTCACCTGCTCGGCAAGCGAACCGATCGAGGACGCCGCCGTGCTCGCGGTGCTGATCAGCGGGGAGATCAAACCCATCAGCTGGCTCAGCGAATCGGCGCCCGAGGACACACCGGTCGGCGCGTTGGTCACCTGGACCTTCTCCCCCGCCTGCATCATCTCGCCGCTGCGAGCGATCATCTCGGCCTTGGTCTCGGCGGTGATGGCCAGACCTTCGGCCATGGCTTCCAGGGTGGCGGCGATCAGCACCGCCTGCCCGCCGGGCGTCGCCGCGTAGAGCGGGGCAAGGGCCAACGTGGCGGAGTAGCGCGCGATCACCGCGGCCAGCTTGGCCCCACCGACCGCGACATTGCCGGCCGCGTGAGTGAGTACCGCCTTCTCGCTGGTGCTCTGCGCGGCGAGTTTCGCACCATCTGTCTGCGCCGCCGTCGCTTTGTTCGCGGCCTCCATCGCGGCGGCGCTCTGCCACAGCTGCATCACCGTCTGCAGCGCGGTCGACCCGAGCGACATCACCGTCTCGAGCACGGAGCTGATGTTCGTGAGCGCCTCGGCGGGATTCGTCGACGTGCCGGTACCCGAGGTGTCGCCCGTGCCGCCGAGTGCGCCCGTGCCGAACGCCGAAGCCAGCTCGGTGAGTGGGCGCATCAGCGCGGTGAGGTCGATCGTCGGCAGCGGCGGCATCTCCGGCAGCTGGATGAACTCCGGCAACTGCGGCAACTGCGGCAGTCCCATCGAGCTGAGCACCTGGCTCACCGGCTGGTCGAGCATCGGCGCCAGCGAACTGCCGCGCAGCAGCTCCAGCACGGTCGGGTCGACCGATCCGCTCGCACCCACCGTATTTCCCCCGGGGTACGTCATGGCTACTGGTCGACCGACGCGATGCCCAGTTTGGAGGCCCCGTCGGCACCCTCGTAGGTGGTGGCGGCCTGGGCGGCGGTGAGCGCCGTGCCCGCGTGCACCGCGGCCAGCTCGGCCACCGACGTGAGGTGGTTGGCCTGGGCGTAGGCGAACGACATCAGGAATTCCTGGCCGATCAGGCCGAAAACCGGCACGGCGGCGGCCATGGTGGCGACCTGGTCGACCGCACCGGCCTGCGCGACCCCGGCCGCCATGGTGGCCGAGGCACCCGCGTACGCGCGGACGGCGTCGGGAACTACCGCAACTTGGTTCATGGCTTTCGTCCAATCTCGAAACAGCCCACGGTGTTTCGTTACTTTATCTACCCGTCATAAGCCTGCGCCACGCATATCCGTGGTTAAGAACAGTTGAATCTCACGTGCCCGCTCGGTTGTACGCGGTCACCAGCTCGGCGCGGGAACCGAAAGCGCGATGCGCGGCGGCCCGTGCGGTCTGCACGAGGACCCGCTCGAAGTCGGCGGGCGACAGCTTGGCGATCGCCCCGGTGAACTCCAGGCCGACCAACGCTCCGCTGCCGTCGACAGTCACGGTGACCGCCCCGTCGGGCGAGGTTTCCTGTGCCCGGATGTCGTTGGTGGCCTCGGCCAGATCCTGCAGCCGGTAGAGCTGACCCTGCACCTTCGCGATCAGCTCGTCCATGGTTTCGACCATCGCCGAGTCCTCCCTCCTCTTCGCCGGATCGACAGCTCTAAACCGAACGCAGCCAGCTCTGCGGTTCGGTGTCGTATTCCTGTTCTTCGACGATCTCCGCGGCGGCCACCTCGGCTTCGGTCGGCAAGCCGGTCGCGGCGAGCAGGGCTGGATCGAAACCCGCCTCCGCCAGCTGGTTTCGGCGGGCCAACCCGGCGCGCTTGGCGGACTTCTGGCACAGTCGCAGGATCTCGGCGGCCAATTCGGCTGGGTCACGCCGCAATTGGTCCGCGTCGACGGTGACGCCGAGCGGCAGTCCCTGCTCGGTGGTGCGGACCGCGATCGCGCCCGTCAGCGATGCCGCGGTGAACTCCGTCGGAAACTCGTCCATGGTTTTCCCCTCCCTTCGCAAGCTTACGACCGATCATCCCTGATGGCTCTGACAACTTCCGCGATCTGACTGTTGATCAGCGAAACCAGCCGCCTGCGATCGGCGCCGACCGCGACCGGCGGTGTGCCGGGCACGATCACATAGCGACCGTCGTCGGTCAGATCGCGCCAGCCGAGCCGCAATCGCAGGATGCCACGCGGACCGAATCGAGACCAGCCCTGTTCGACATCGATGAAGCCGTCACGGTCCAGGCTCGCCTGCTGAAAGGTCTTCGTCTGCACCGCGGCGTCGTCGTCGTAGTGCTGCACCAGTGAGCGGCCGTAGGAGTGATCGAACTGGTCACCGGAGGGTTCGTCGAGGGTGATCTCCCGGCTGCGGCCGGGTTCGGCCGCGGGCAGCTGACCGGCGACAACGTCACCGAGGGACAGCGCGGCGTGCCGGGTGACGACGAATCCGTCTGCGTGATAAAGGGTTCGGCCCGGACGCTGACGCACCAGATATCCGACGTCACCCTTGCGCACCGCGAGCATGCGCACCGAGAGCGTGGGATCGATGAGTCGTTCGCCGCCACCGTATCCACGCACGACCACCCGAATATCGGGCTTGGTGAGCACCGCGATGATGTCGTCGAGCTCATGCCCCCAGCGCTGCTTGATCCTGATCCAGTCCTGTCTCAGCGCGTACTCCGCTTCGTCAGCGGAGCACGGCTCGCTGGAGTGGATGAACGGCTCGGGCATGTACTCGGCTTCGATACCGGCCCACAACGCTTCGAACTCCGCGCCGGTGAATTCCCAAGTGGGCGTCACTGTTCCACCACTGGTCTCGCAACGATCGGCGCGTCACCGAGCGCCTCGTCCAGATGCTCCACCGAGTCGAGGTAGTCGGCGCGCTTGTGTTCCTTCTGCTGGCCCTGCCCACCGGCACCAGCACCTCCCATCGGCGCCATCGGCATGCCGCCCATCGGCGTGCCCGCGGCCGACGAGGCGACGCCTGCCCGGAACGCGGACTCCATCCCGGTGGCGGCCGACGCGCGCGGGAACAGTTTGGAGGCGCTGTCCAGACTCGGGGAAAGCGGCGAGGCCCCCGCACCGGCGCCACCACCGCCCGCGCCGGAGCCACCACCTCCGCCACCGCCTTTGCTCGCGGCATTGAGCGCCTTCTTCGCTTGTTCCTGCAGCGAACTGAGCCCGGCCGCGCTCGGAATCCCCGCGAGCGAGCTCTGTTCGGCGGCCGAGGAAGCCTGTTCCAGCGCGGACTGCGCGGCGGAACTGGCCTGTTCGAGACCGGATTGCAGGGCCGAGGTCAGCTGATCGGTCGAGGACGAACCAGAACCGGAACCAGATCCCGTCGAGCCGTTCGAACCAAGCCCTCCGTTGCCGTTGGTGTCCGCGCTGCCGTTGCCCAATTGGTTACCGGACTGCTGTTGCTGCAGGTCGGCCATCGCCTTCTTGAACGCGGCGGAAGCGTCGCCCGAACCCGAACCACTGCCTGAACCCGATCCGGAGCCACTTCCGCTGCCGTTTCCGGAGCCGTTTCCGTTCCCGTTGCCGTCGCCGTTGCCGGTCCCGTTTCCAGATGTCGGCGCGGTCGGCTCGGGCAACGTGGCGATATGACTCGACGTCGCGTTGACTCCGGGCACGTAGGTGGACATCAGTACATTCCGCGCGTTCTTCGCGGCCTCTTCCTTGGCAGCCTGCAGCTCGCTCTGCTTGACAGACGACGGGATGTACAGCGTGCTGTCCAAGCCTTGTTTCGTAGCGGAAAGCCAACCGGCCGCGTACTCCAGCGCGACAGAAATCTGGCCCATCTGCTCGACCAGCTTCTGGTTGCCTTCGTGGTAGGCGTTCATGGCCGCCCTGGCCCGGGTGGCACCGCCCGGGCTCGTCCAGTTCTTCGAACTGTCGCCAACTTTCGCGTTCAGGTCATCGAAAGCCGGCTTCACCTGGTTCTTGAGCAAGGTCCAGTCCGCGGCCGCCGTCCGCAATCTGGCAGGCACGCCCTCGATGGAAACCCGGATCATGTTGAGCTCCTCATAGCTGTAGGAGCCAGGATTCTCCGCGGTCACCTCGGCCGGATCGAAGTTCTTGCCATTGGTGAGCTCGTTCGGAATGTTCGCCGAGCCGGCGGCCGGCATGGGTACGAGCGGTGGAACCTGGGTGGTGACGCCGGGGAGGTAGGGGGGTGCGCCCTGCGACACCGGAGGCAGGGGCAACACAGGCGCCGAGGAGCTGACTTTGTCACCCTTGGACTTGCTCTGCTCGATAGTGGTGCGCAGCTGGTTCATATCGACTTCGCTGGCGGTGTCGGCACCTTTGTAGCTCTTGGCCGCATCCATGAAGGTGGTGGCGACGTCGTCGAGGATCGTCTGGTGCTTACCGAGGACGGTCGCCAGCTCACCAGCCTTGTCCGAGAACTGTTTCGCCAGCTGCTGCCCCGAATCCAACGAGGAGAACCGTGCGAGCTGTCCGACCAGATCGGTGGACGATTTGACCGAGTTCACCTTGATCCGGGCATCGGTGGCCGCGTTCACCAGATTCGGCAGCGCCGACGGCTCGAGGACCAGCGCCCCATCCGAAGCCGACGAACGCAGGCCAGACCACTGTTGGGCCGCCGATGGTCCAGTCGGTGTCATGTCCGAGCCCTCCCTGTCGTCCTGATCACCACGGCCGTCCCACCGCGCGGCGCTCCCAAGGCACCGCCGATTCGCACGGCTTGCTAACGATTCTACGGTCCGACAGATGAATTCCGCATGTACAGCGGCGATCCCGCCGGTGGCGGGGGTGCGAGCATCCGGGTCACCAGCCGGCGTCGGTGGCGGTGCGCGATGGATCCCGCGAGCCGTCCTCCTCGTTGGACGAGAGACGTTCCCGCTCCGGCGAATTGGGTGGCTCGAGGGAGGCTTCGACCGGCTGCGGAATGGTGAAATCGCCGATGCCCTCGACCAATTCGGTGAGCTTGGGCAGGCGGGCGCGTTCGGTCTGCACCGGGGCCATCAGCTCGCGGGTCTTGCGGGCGACCTCGGCGGCGGCCTGCTGGGCGGCCTCGGTGACGGCCTTGGCGATCTCGGTGTAGGTGAGGTCGTCGATGTCGGGGGTGAACTTGGTCTCGATCACCTTGTAGTCGGCGTTGACCGTCACAGTGACGCGTTTGCGAATGGTCGCGCTGGCAACCAGTTTCGCCCGGTCCTGCTGGACCTGCCCGATCGCCCGCAGCTGCTGCTGGACGGTCTCGAGGATGTCTTCCATCTGAGCTTTGGCGTGTTCATTGGTCATGCCCGAATCCCTCCGACTTCCGAGCCCTCCCGACCGGCTCGTCGGTGAGGGAGCACACCACACCAGCCCCGCGCGCGCAACAGCACGTCATCGCGCCAGGCCGACGGTGTGGGTGCCGAGCAGGCCGCCGAGATTCAGCTCGAACCAGGCGGCGTCGACGTGATAGGCGTCCGCGGGGAACACCCGGGTGAACGCCTCCCTGGCGACGGCCGCTCGCTCGGCCGCCGTGACCAGACCGGGTACGGCTTCCTTCTGTGCCTGCGAAGCCCGTTCGCCGAGCAGCCCGGTGAGCACGTCGACCACAGTTCTGGTGTCCCACATGCCCGGAACGGCCGGGGCGAGCGCGTCGGCGCCCGGCGAGGCGCCGCGGTACCAGCGGCCGCCCTCCCACCAGTAGCAGAAGGTGAGCAGGCCGTTCTCGGCGCGCCGGTTGAGCACCGGCGCCGCGACCCAGTCCGGGGCACCGAGGTAGAAGTCCGGCATCGGCTGGTCGTTGTTGTAGACGGCGTCGAGTTCCGGCGCGTTCCACACCCCGCCGGAGAGCACCGCGCGGTCCCCGGGGAGCAGGCACAGGGTGGAACCGCTGAACGACGCGCCCTCGAAGACGTGGAAGGCGGGTGTCACGCGCGGGCCCCACTTGGAGCCGACCGCGACGAACGCGGCGGCGATCAGTGCCCACCGTCGCGCCATCGGTTCCAGGGCGGGGAACTCCGCATCCGGCGCCGAGCCGACCGCCGTACGACCCGCCGCCGCGTCCGCGCGTGCTTGCTCGGCGGCGGCCACCGGGCCGCGCACCTGCCGGTTGTCGTGGCCGATGTAGGCGGCCAGCCAGACCGGCAGGTGGTCGCGCGGATAGATCTCGATGTCGGTGCGGTACACCGTCGGCGGGAAGAGCTGGTCGTCGGGGAACGGCTCGTCGCCGTAGTCGTAATCGACATCCATCCGGCCCGCCGAGGTGAGCGTGAGCAGGTAGCGCCACCACGGACCGTCACCCATCGACGCGGACACATGGCGATGCTCGCGCAGCAGGTCGAGCAGTTCCGGGCTGGGGAACACGCGCGCGAAACGTTCCTGCTCGTCGTGGAAGACGATCATCGACACCTCGGCCGCCGCGGTCATCGCGAACGACGCCTCCACCTTCGACCAGCCCGTTGGACCAAGGGCCGCAACCGTTTTCGCGATGCGATGGCTCAGCGCGGTGGCACGATCCGGCACCCCGTCGTCCTCGACGACCACCCTGGTGAGGGTGAATCCGACATCGGGTTCACCGGCCAGCTCCTCAGCCACTGCACACTCCTTCGTCTAGTCCCGGTGCTCGCCGTACCGCGCGATCACGGCGCCGGACTCGTCCCACACGGTGCGGGTGAGCAGGGCGCCGTCGGGGGCGAAGACGGTTTCTTCCTCGATGTTCCCGTCGGGGAACCAGGTGGTCCAGGTGCCGACCTCGTGCCGGTCGGCGTACTCGCCGCGCAAGCGTGGGGTGCCGTCGAGGTACCACGCCCGGGTCGGTCCGTCGCGGTATCCGTCTGCGTAGGTGGACAATTCGGTGATGGGGGCGCTCGGTGCGGGGCGGCGGAACTCCTGACCGGTGAACGGTTCGCCGCGGTAGTACCTGCGGATTTCCTCGTCGTCCCAGCGCAATTCGGGGTCGTCGGCGGAGATCGCGTCGGCGGTGATGCCCTTGCGGGTGCGCTCGTCGGCGAATTCGACCAGCTCCCCCGCCTCGTTCCACACCGAGTGGGTGAGCAGCACACCGTCGATGTCGTAGACGTCTTCGAGGCGGCGGGAACCGTCGGGGTACCACTCCTGCCAGGTGCCGACGGGGCGGTTGCGATAGAACTCGCCGTTGTAGCGCATGGTCCCGTCGGGGTACCAGCCCGACCAGTCGCCGTCGCGGTCGCCGTCGTCGTAGCTCCAGTACTCGCGCCACGTGCCGTCGGGGCGGGTGTGGGTCACCGCACCGCTGTAGGGCTCGCCGCGGTACGACAACCGGCCGGTCGCCGGGTCGATTCGCACGTCCGGATCGTTCCATTCGATCGGATCGTCACTCACCTGGGGAAACCTCTCCGATCGGTCGAGCACGGTCGCTGAAGATTGTCATCCGGTCGGCCGGATCGGCAACCACGTTACGGATCAGCAGACCCAGGTCCAGCTCCGGTGGCAGGGCCGGGTAGATCAGCTCACCCATCGGCCTGCCGTTCACGGCCACGCTGAACCGCGTCATCCGCTGCGGTGATCGTTCCCAGCCCACCTGCGCGAGACCGCTCAACTCGATCGGCTGGATGCCCACCTGCACCATCAACCGCTCGCCGAGCCGGTAGAAGACCACCGTCACACCACCGAGATCGGCATACAGCCCGTCGGTGCCCGACAGTCCAGGCGGCGCGGGACGCAACGACCCGGTCTGCGGATCGAATTCGGCGGGCAGGCCACCCGCGTACGGACGGACCACCACCACAGCCGGCTCGGCGGGCATCCGATACTCCGCCCCGTACGGCCTGCGCTGCCCCTGCTGCCCACCATTCGGCGGCAGAACCGGCGGCGGATACATCGGCGCCCCGCCCGCCGAGTACCCGTTCCCCGCCTGCTGAGTTCCGTACCCACCCTGACCGTGCCCAGGTGCGGAGGACTGCCCGTTTCCCGGCGGATTCGGCTGGTCGCCACCGACGAACGGTTGCGCGTAACCCGGCTGCTGATAGGGGTTTCCGTTCCCCGGTTGGTAGGGCTGAGCGTTGCCCGGCTGGAAGGATTGACCGTTTCCTGGTGGGTACGGTTGGCCGTTTCCGGGCGGGTAGGACTCGCCGTTGCCCGGGGAGTACGGCTGACCGCTCCCGGGCACAAACGGGTGACCATCGCCCGGCTTGAACGGCTGGCCGTTGCCCGGGGGGAACAGCTGGCTGTTGCCCGACTGGTGCGACTGACCGCTCCCCGGGGGGAACACGTGGTCGTTCCCAGGAATGTGGGGCTGACCGTTGCTCGGCGTGTAGGGCTGGCCGTTGGCCGGTGGGAACGAGTGGTCAGGCCCTGGTGGGAATGGCTGGTTGATCCCCGGCGGATTGGGCTGGCCGTGTCCCGGTGGGAACGGCAGGCCGTCCGGCGGGGTGGGCATGACCGACCCCGGCGGTGGCGTCATCCACGGCGGAATGGGTGGAATGCTCGGCCTTTCGCTCGGCGGCGTCGGGGGAACGGGCCATGGTGGCGGGGTGGGTTCGCCCGGCGTCGGGTCCGACGGCAATGGGAGCTGAGGTGGAACCGGGGGTGCCGGCGGTACGGGAGGCACCGGCAGCTCCGGCGGCACCGGTAATTCCGGCGGCACCGGCGGTTTCGGGGGCACCGGAGGTTCCGGCAGTTCCGGAGGCAGTGGAAGCTCCGGCGGCTCAGGCAACTCCGGCGGCACCGGGGGTACAGGAGGCTGCGGAGGCACCGGCGGTACAGGAGGCTGCGGAGGCACCGGCGGATCTGGCGGAATCGGGGGTGCCGGCGGTACGGGCGGCACCGGCGGCTGCGGAGGCACCGGCGGCACGGGTGGCTGCGGCGGCACAGGGGGTTCCGGCGGGCACGGTTTGTCCGGCGGAATCGGAGGAAGCGGTGGTTGCTCAGGCGGGCGCGGGGGCTCGGGCTGACGCGGAGGCTCCGGTGGGCGCGGAGGATCGGATGGTTCTGGAGTTACTTCCAGTGGGGGTACAGGCCATTCGACGGGATCGAACAGTGGGACCTCGAGCTCCACCTCGTACTCGTGCGGGGGGTGTGGAATGTGCGACCGGTAGGCCGAACCGGGCAGCTCCCGGCGCGCGCGTGGTCGCTCCCCGTCCGCACTCGGCGGCGGGACCTGCTGACCCGGGTCGAATCCCTTGTCCGGGTCCGCCGCGTCGTCCGATTCCGGAGAACCAGGTGGACGACGGCGCGAACCGTCGGCGTCCGCACCGTTCGACTCCGACGAACCGGCACCGGCATCGACGCCCGGATCGGTGTCGACATCGTGCGACGTGAAAGGACGACCGGTGGCCTGTGCGGGGTCGGGCCCCTTCGG
Organism: Nocardia sp. NPDC050413; assembly: GCF_040655475.1. Classification (NCBI taxonomy): domain Bacteria; kingdom Bacillati; phylum Actinomycetota; class Actinomycetes; order Mycobacteriales; family Nocardiaceae; genus Nocardia; species Nocardia sp. NPDC050413. Next base: position 321,633 of record NZ_JBFAJZ010000003.1, read on the forward strand.
GATGCCCGGATCCCCCGGGTCGGTCACCGGATCGAGCATCACAGGATCTCCCGCATCGAGCCCAGCCTCCGCATGGCGGCCACCCTGGGAGTGGTTACGGTCCTGCGGAATACCCGGGTCACCCGGATCGGTCACCGGATCGAGCAGCGGCGGGGCCGAGGCGTCGTCACCGGTTGTGCGGGACTCCGGTTCGATGGCGGGCCGTGGCCGGGGAGCAGGTTCACCGCGGTTCTCCGCCGGGGGCAGTTCCCGCGGCTGCTCGCTGTTCCGAGTGTCCTTGTCGCCGTTGGCATCCGCGCCAACCGGCAAGCCCGGACGGGTCGGGGTTCCTGGCACGGACGGGGTCGGCGATTCGGGGTTCGGCGACCGGGGTGTGGACTCGCCGGATGACGCTTCAAGGGCCGGGGTATCCGCCCCACCGAGCTCGGGGTCGGTCACGAACGGCTCGGAGAGCAGGGCGCGCAGGCGGGCGATGTCGGCGGCCGCCTGGCGGATCTCGTCGCGGATCTGCTCGTGGACTCGGGCGAGTTTGTCCAGGGTGAGACGTTCGTGCTTGTCGATGCGGCCGTCGCGGAACCACTCGTAGACCGTGGCGACCTTCTCGTCGTCCGCGTCGGTGAGGTCGGCGCCGAGCAGGCGCGCGTGGTCGCGGCTCGGCCCGGGGGTCGCGTCGGCGGGGGCGGGCGGTAGCGGGGTGCGGTCGGTGAGGTCGTCGGCGCCGACTTCACGCAGGAAGTCGAGGGCGTCGCGGTCGTGGACCGGTGGGTCGTCGCCGACCGCGCGGGGGTCGGCCTCGGGGTTGTAGACCAGGTTCTCGGCGTACGGGTCGACCTTCGCCAGTGCCCGCACGTAGTCGGCGAGCGGACCGGTGAGATCGTCGAGGTCACCGCGGGCCGCGCGGTTGGACACCGCCTCGGCCAAGGCCGCGGCGTCCAGGGGCAGCCCGCCGCGCGGCAGGCCGAGATGCGGGGCGAGCGCGTCACGTGCGGCGTCGACGGCGCCCGGGTCGAGCGCGCGCAGCAGCTTCGCGTAGGCGGTGAGGTCCTTGGCTCGCTGACGGTGCAGCTCCACCCGGGTTCCGGTGTCGGCGAACCGCTCGGCGACCCGTTCCGGGCTGAGATCGTTCGGCTCGACGCCGAAGCGCAGCGCCATGTTGCTGCGTACGTCGTGCAGGGCGTTGAAGTTGTCGACGGCATCGGTGGTGAGCGCGTAGTCGACGGATGCCTCGAGCTGCCTGGCTCGCACCTGATTGGCGCGTTCCAGTTCGGACAGCAGCGTGGTCAGCCGCTCCCCCGACAGGTTCGTCGGGTCGTCGATGCCGAGCCGCTCGGCCACGTCGGCGATCTCGGCCCGCACCTCGGCCAGCGAACGTGGTTGTGCCACCGGCTGATCCGTGGCGACCACGGGCAGGTTCTCGTCCGCCGTGCCGTGCCGCGGCGGAGTCTCGATCATCCGCCACGGACCGGTGCCCTCGCGCACCATGGTGGCGTCGACGGTGCGGCCGTCGACCTCGCCGCGCAGGTGCCGGACCTCCGGCGCGTCCACCTCGCTCACCCGCACGCGTCCTTGATCGTCGACCCCGACGATCCTGATCTGGATGTCGACCTCGCCCCGGTTGAGCCGGTCGATGAAGTCGGTGTCGGCCTCGGCCAACGCGCGCGCCAGCGCCGCTTCCTGCCCGGCGCCGGTGTCGACGATCGCGATGGTCCCGTTCTCGGTGTCGACCACCAACCGGTCACCGGTGTCACTGTCACCGAAATCCGCTGTCCGACGGCGCAATTCGTCGAAGATGCCGATATTGTCGTCGAGTTGTCCACGCAGCCGCGCGATCTCACCGTCCAGATCGCGGACCAGGGCCTCGAGATCGGCCGCGGCCAGATGCGCCCAGGTGGACCGCTCGTCACGCAGCCCCGCGCGTCGCAGCGCGTCGTCGAAGATCTTGCGGGCGTCCTCGGCGTGGACGGTCTGGGATCCACCGTCGTCGCTGAGGTCGGGCCAGATGTCGACCCATTCGCCGCCGTTGTTCACCCCGCGCCAGTTCAGCATGTCGAAGCTGAACTTGTCGCCTCTGGCCGCGACGACTTCCTTCAGGTAGGCACCGAGCGGATCCTTGCTGAAGAAGTTGGCCGGCCGGAACGGGATGTCGGCGTTCTCGATATTGAAGAACCTGGCCGCGGCCTCGAGTGCCTGGATCACGCCCTCACGACGCAGCACCCGGTACTCTGCCTCGGCCAGCGCCTTTCGCAGGCCCTCTTCGCTGAAATCGGTGATCCGCACCCCGAGTTCGCGGGCGAGCGCGTCGATCACGGTGGCGTCGGCGATGCGCTGATTCACGGCGTCGACCACGTCCCGCAGCCACGGCGGCAGCTGCTCGGCGACCTCGGGCGTCTGGTCCGCACGGTCCGTGAGTTGTCGCGGTTCGACGGAATCCGGGATTTCCTTCGGCTCCCGCGCGGCCAGTTCCGCCGGTGTGAGGCTTTCCGGTTCCAGCAGATGCTCGAGGCCCGCGTCGCGCAGTTCCTGTTCGATCTGGCGACGCAGTGCGGGATCGGCGTCGGAGATCCACGGCTTGTATTCCGTGCCGTCCATGTTCCGCAGCGGCAGGAATTCCCCGGCCTGGTCGGCGATGCGCGCGGACAGGTGCTTGAGGATCGGCACCAGCTCCCGCTTGCGCCACATCTCGATGCCCTCTTTGAGGATGCGCACCGGGTTGAACTTGATCTGCAACTGGTCGTACTCGCCGCCGGGCGCGTTGGGTGTCGCGTCCTTGGTCGAGGTGAGTGGCAGCCCGGCGCTGTGCCCGAGCACCGACTGACCCGCGCTGTCCAGGCTGGACCCGGACGGGTACTTCGGGTTCTCGCCGTAGAAGCCGCGGTTGACGATCCGGTCCCAGAGGCGGCGCAGCCAGTTCTTCTTCGGCACCTCGACGGCCTTCTCGGTGGCCGGCGCCGGTGGTGTCGGTTCCGGACGTGCCACGGGTTCCAGGTGCCAGGCGTCCGGTCCGTCCTCGACGCGCCGGACCAGGGTCTGGTCGCCGTCGACATCGACCGACAGCATGCGGTCGTCGAGTTCGGTGCGGGCCAGGCGGTCGAGGTGGGCCAGGTCGGCGGCGTCGCGGGCCACCGCGGCACGCGAGCGGGCGATGTCGTCGGCGGCGCGGGCCGGCCCCGGATCGGCGGGCAGCCCGAGCCGCGCCGCCCAGCGCCGGGCGGCGGCTTCACGCACCGCCCGCTGCTGCGGATCGGTCGCCGCCTCGGCGTGGCGCACGGCCGAGGCGAACGCCTCCACCGCACCGGCGCGCAACGCCTGCCGGTAGCGGGCGGCATCGAGTGAACCGGGATCGGTCGGGTCGACGCCGAAGCGGGTTGCCAACCGATCCAGCGCCTGGCGTGCGGGTTCCATGCGTGGTCCGCCGGGCCGCTGGGTGCCGTCGGCCGGCGGCAGGATCGCGGACGGGCGCAGCGGTTCGGCCGACGGGTTCGGTTCCGGTTCGGTGCCGAGCGCCTGCCGCGAACTGTCGTCCAGATCCGCCCGGCGCAGGTCGTCGGCGATCTGGGCGCGCACCTCGGGATCGCCCTCGACCCGCCACTGGTCCAGGCCGTCGTCCAGCTGATCCAGATTCAGCGGCTCGTAGTCGTCCGGGTAGCGCATAGGCGCACCCAGGTCGGCCTCGGGATCCAATGCGCTGTCGAGGAATCCGCGGGCCCGCGCCATGTCGGCCAGCTCGGCCAGCGCGCCCAACGGATCGCGCTGACCGGTCAGTGCGTCACCCAGGCCCAGCCCCTCGGCCAGCCTGCGTACCCGCTCGGCCTGCTCCGGGGTCAGCGGCGGCGCGTCGGCCTGCGCCGACGGCGGCAGATCACCCAGGTCACGCAGGAACCGGCGCACATCGTCGATGCGGTCGGTGCGCTGTTCGGGCCGGTTCGGCGGAGCCTCCGAAACACCCGGGTCCGCTGCGTCGGGCACCGCCAGTTCAGCGGGTGGTTGCGGCAAACCTCGGTCGGACCGCGACGAATTCTTCGACGGCTCTTCGGGTTCCGGGCTCAGCGCGGTCGACGGATGGGCAGGCGGCTTCGACGGTGGACCGCCTGGCGCGGGGCGAGGCGCGGGCGGCTCACCCGAATCTTCGTCACCACGCGAATCGGGACCGGGGGGCGGGGTCGGCGAGTCCGTCGAGGTGTCCGCGGACGGACAGTCGAGGGCGCGTCGGTCGGCGGTGCCGAGGTCGGGGTCGGTGACGAACGGTTCGTTCAACAGGTCGCGGAGTCGGGCGATGTCGGCGGCGCGCAGGCGGATCTCGTCGCGGATCTGCGCGTGGACCTCGGCGAGCTGCGCGAGGGTGAGGCGTTCGTGCTTGTCGATGCGGCCGTCGCGGAACCACTCGTAGACCTGGGCGACGCGCCGGTCGTCGGCGTCGGTGAGGTCGACGCCGAGCAGGCGCGCGTGGTCGCGGCTCGGCCCGGGGGTCGCATCGGCCGGGGCCGGTGGCAGCGGGGTGCGGTCGGTGAGGTCGTCGGCGCCGACTTCGCGCAGGAAGTCCAGGGCGTCGCGGTCGTGCACGGGCGGATCGTCGCTGACGGCGCGCGGATCGGCGTCGGGGTTGTAGACCAGGTTCTCGGCGTACGGGTCGATGTCGGCCAGGGTGCGCACATAGTCGGTCAGCGGACCGATCAGGTCGTCGAGGTTGCCGCGACCGACCCGGTTGGACAGCGCTTCGGCCAGGGCGGCGGCGTCCAGCGGGAGACCGCCGCGCGGCAGGCCGAGATGCGGGGCGAGCGCGTCGCGCGCGGCATCCACGGCGGCGGAATCCAACTCGTGCAACAGCTTCGCGTAATCGGTGAGGTCCTCCGCGCGCTGTCGGTGCAACTCCACCCGCGTGCTCGGGTCGGCGAACCCGCGCGCGACCACCTCCGGTGTGAGCGCCTGGGCCGGAACGCCGAAGCGCAGGGCCAGCGCGCCGCGGGCGGTGTGCAGGGCGTTGAAGTTGTGGATCGCGTCGGCGCTGCGCGCGTAGTCGACCAGGCCCTCCACCTGCCGGGCTCGCACCTGGTTGCCCCGGTCCAGGTCGGACAGCAGGGTCTGCAACTGCTCACGCGACAGCGTCGTCGGGTCGCCGATCCCGAGCCGCTGCGCCACCTCGGCGAGCTCGGCCCGCACCGCGGCCAGCGAACGCGGTTCCGGCACAGGCGGATTCGTCGCGTCCGGCACGGCGGGCACCGGTGCGTCCGCCCCGCCGCGCGTCGGGGGTGCGTCGATCATTCGCCACGGCGTCGTGCCGTCGCGCACCATCGTCGCGTCGACGGTGTGTCCGCCTACCTCGGTGCGCAGGTGACGAACCTCTGGTGAGTCCACCTCGAGCAGGTGCACCCGGCCACTGTCATCGATGCCGACCAAGCGGATCTCGATGTCGACCACGCCGCGGTTGAGCCGGTCGATGAATGCCGCGTCGGCCTCGGCCAACGCGCGCGCCAACGCCGGCTCGTGCCCGGCCCCGGTGTCGACGATCGCGATCCTGCCGTTCTCGGTGTCGACCACCAGCCGGTCGCCGGTGTCGGTGTCACCGAAATCGGCTACGCGACGGCGGAATTCGTCCAGTACTCCGATATTTCCGTCGAGTTGCGTGCGCAGCCGTGCGATCTCGCCGTCCAGGTCGCGCACCAGCGCCTCGAGATCAGCACCGGCCAGGTGCGCCCAGGTGGACCGCTCGTCACGCAGCCCGGTGCGGCGCAGTGCGTCGTCGAAGATCTTGCGGGCGTCCTCGGCCAGGACGGTCGGATCGTCGCCGTCGTCGCTCAGATCCGCCCACGGGTGCACCCATTCGCCGCCGTTGTTCACCCCGCGCCAGTTCAGCATGTCGAAGTCGAACTTGCTGCCCTTGGCCGCGACGACTTCCTTGAGGTAGGCGCCGAGCGGGTCCTTGCTGTCGATATTGGCAGGGCGGAACGGGATGTCCGCGTTTTCGATATTGAAGAACCTGGCGGCGGCCTCGAGTGCCTGGATCACCCCGTCACGACGCAACAGCCGGTATTCGGCCTCGGCCAGCGCCTTGCGCAGACCCGCTTCGCTGAAATCGGTGATCTGGACGCCGAGTTCGTGCGCCAGTGCCTCGAGCACGGTCGCGTCGGCGATGCGGTTGTTCACCGCGTCCACCACGTCCCGCAACCACGACGGCAGCGGCTCCGTGGCCGCGGGGATCTCGCCACCGGAGCGCGAAACCTGCACCGGCTCAGTGGATTCCGGAAGCTGGGCGGTCTCGCGGGCGGCCAGTTCCGCCGGTGTCAGACTCTCCGGTTCCAGCAAATGTTCCAGGCCGGCGTCGCGCAGGTCCTGTTCGATCTGGCGGCGCAGTGCGGGATCGGCGTCGGAGATCCACGGCTTGTATTCGGTGCCGTCCAGATTGCGCAGCGGCAGGAACTCACCGGCCTGGTCGGCGATTCGGGAGGACAGGTGTTTGAGGATCGGCACGAGTTCACGGTTCTGCCACATGTACACGCCCTCTTTGAGGATGCGCACCGGGTTGAACTTGATCTGGAGCTGGTCGTACTCGCCACCGGGGGCGTTGGGGGTCGCGTCCTTGGTCGAGGTGAGCGGCACGCCCGCGCTGTGTCCGAGCATGGATTGGCCGGCGCCGTCGATACTCGAACCGGACGGGTACTTCGGGTTGTCGCCGAAATACCCGCGGTCGAAGACCGCGTCCCACAGTCTGCGCAGCCACGTCTTCTTCTTCGTCGGCGTCTCGACCGCCTGCTCGGTGGCCGGCGCCGGTGGCGTGGGTTCGGGCCGTGCCACGGGTTCCAGGTGCCAAGCGTCGGGCCCGTCGACCACGACCCGCACCAGCATCTTCTCGCCGTCGACATCGAGCGAGAGCACTCGGTCGTCGAGGTCGGTGTGCAGCAGGTGATCCAGATGCGCGAGGTCACTCGCCTCGCGGGTCACCCCGGCGCGCAGCCGGTTGATGTCGTCGGCGGCGCGGGTGAGCCCCGGATCGGCGGGCAGCCCGAGTCGGGCACCCCAGCGGCGCGCCACCGCTTCCCGCAGTGCCCGCTGTTGCGGATCGGTCGCCGCCTCCGCATGACGCACCGCCGACGCGAAGGCCTCCACCGCCCCGGCTCGCAGCAACTGCCGGTAGCGCGCGGCGTCGATCGATCCTGGGTCGGTGGGATCGACGCCGAACCTGGCCGTCAACCGGTCCAACGCCTGCCGGCCCGGCTCGACCCGCGGGCCGCCCGGTCGCTGGGCGCCGTCCTCGGGCGGCAGGATCGCGGTCGGGCGCAGCGGCTGGGCCTGCGCGTCCGGGTCCGGTTCGGTGCCCGGCGCGGGCGGGGTGTCGTCGTCGAGGCCGGCCCGGCGCAGGTCGTCGGCGATCTCCGCGCGGACCTCGGGATCGCCCTCGACCCGCCACTGGTCCAGGCCGTCCTGCAGTTCGTCGCCGTCGAGCGGTTCGTAGTCGTCCGGGTACCGCATCGGCGCACCCAGGTCGGCCTCGGCGTCCAATGCGCTGTCGAGGAATCCGCGCGCACGGGCCATGTCGGCGATCTCGGCCAACGCGCCGAGCGGATCGCGCTGACCGGTGAGCGCGTCGCCGAGACCGAGCGCCTCGGCGAGCCTGCGCACCTGCTCGGCCTGCTCGGCGGTCAGCGGCGGCGCGTCCGCGTGCACCGACGGCGGGAGATCAGCGAGTTCCCGCAGGAACTGCCGCACGTCGTCGAGGGCATCGCTGCGCTGGGGAGCGCGCTGCGGCGGATTCTCCGCGGCCGCGTTCTCGTCGACCTGAGGCGTGGACTCGTCCGGCACAGCGAGCTCCGCGGGCGGTTTCGGAAGACCGGTATCGAACCAGGACGAAACCTTCGACGGCTCTTCGGGTTCCGGACTCGACGCCGTCGGCGGACGCGCGGGCGGCTTCGACGGCGGGCCACCCGGGTCGGTCGTCGGCACGGGCGGATCGGCGTCACCGTCGTCGTCACGCCGATCGGTGCCCCCGGGGAGGTCGCGGTTCGTCTCGGCACCGTCCCCGTCCGGTCCGGCAGGCTCCCGCCCACCCTGACGCTCCACCGCGGCGGCGAACCGGGCCGCCATTTCCGCACGGGCGACATCGAATTGCTGCTGGGCGCGCAGATACGACTCGAGAGCTCGGGCGTCGGCGAGGGCCTCGGCCGCCAAGTCCTCCGGCCGGGTCTGAGTCGCCTCGGCCAGTTCGGCGCGCAACGCGTCGAACTTCTGCTGGGCCGCGAGGAAGGATTCGAGCGCGGCCAGGTCGGCCGCGCGTACGGCGAGATCGTCCGAGGATTCGTCGCCGCGCCGGGTGGCTGTGTCCGCTTCCTGGGTGGCCAGTTCCTCGAAGCGGGCGGCGATCTCGGCTTGCGCGGCATCGAATTCGCGCTGTGCGCGCAGGTACGACTGCAACGCCGCCAGATCGGCGTCGGCGCTGTCGAGTTCGCGCAGAGAGTCGTCCAATGCCGCGTCGGCCTGGTCGGCGCGCCGCTGATCGGCCTGGTCGGCCAGGCGGTTCTGGCGGTCGACGGCCTCGTCGATCCGCGACAGCGGGTCGATCGGCCCGCCCGGACCGACCAGCTCGTCGAGCGAGGCGAGCGGTTCGGCCAGCTCGTCCGCGACCTCGTCGAGCTTGCGCATGGTCTCGTCGGGCTCGCCGTCGGCCCGGTCATCGGGTTCGGCGCCGCGCTCCGGTGCCGAGTCCCCCGGCAGCGATGCGGGCTCGGCACCCCCGTGCGGCCTGGCCGAGGTGGCATCGCCGGGCGGCAGGTCGGTGGGTCGGTAGAACTCGTCGGCGAGCGCCTTCAACTGCTCGATCCGCTCGGTCCTGAGACGGATCTCCTCGCGGATCGCGGCGATCTCGGCGGTCAATTCCGCCGGGCTGAGGCCCTCGTGCTTTTCGATCTTGCCGTCGCGGTACGCCTCGTAGATCTCGACGAACTTGGCGTCGTCGGCGGTCGACACATCCACACCGACCAACCGTGCCCAGTCCCGATGCGGTTGCGGCCGTGGATCATTCGGCCCGACGGGTTGGTCGGCACCGTAGGAGCGGGCCACGTTGTCGGCGACCTGGGCCGCGAAATCCACCGGGCGGCCACCGGGTTCGGCGGCGCCGACCACATCGCGCAGCGAGTGCAGCGCGGAGTGATCGTAGATGTGTGGGTCTCCGGTGGTGCGTGGGTCACGCGCCATGCTGCCGGCGGGATGATCGCTGTACGGGTCGATCCGCATCAGCGCGTCGGCGTAGGCGGCGAGGGCGTCGCGGGCGAAGTCGCCGCCGCCGTGCCGGTGCATCCGGGTGACGAGCTTGCGCAGCGCGGCCGGATCGATCCCGGTTTCGGCCCGGCTCACCCGGGACCGCCCGGTGCGCGGATCGGTCACACTGACCTTGGGCCGCAACCGTTCCGGGTTGTCCGGGCTCAGCGCCCGGATCAGCGCTTCCTGCGCGGCCTCGACCGTCGCGGCGTCGACATTGCGCAGTTGCTGGGAGTAGCCGGCGGTCGAACGCGGTTCGCGCTGCGGGCCGTCGAGCAGGTCCTCGAACTGTTGTTGCCGGGTGCCGCGCCGCTGCTTCGGATCGGCCAGTGCTTCGGCGATCCGCCGCGGCGTGAGGTCACCCTCGGAGATCCCGAGCCGCGTGGCGAGCTGGTCGCGCGCGTCACCGATCAGGTTGAACGTCTCGATGTCGGCCATCGTGCGGGCGTAGTCGGCCAATGCCTCGGCCTGCCCGGCGCGCACGGCATTGTCCAGGTGCAGCGCGCGAATGGTCGCGTCGATGGCGGACGGGTGCAACGCGGCGGGGCCGAGGCCGAGATCCCGTGCCAAGTCGACGATCTCGCGCACCATGTCGGCGCGGTCGCGTGGGGTCGGCGACGGTTCGGGCGCGGCCTGCACCGGCCGCCACTGGCCGCCGTCGTCGCGCATCATCGTCACCTGCAGTTCGGCGCCGTCGACGGTGCGCCGGATGTGTTGCACCTCCGGGGTGGCCACCGGGTCGAGGAACTGCCTGCCCGCACCGTCGGTGTGCACGGCCCGGAAGTCCGGTCGCAGCCGGCCGTTGTCGATATCGGCGGCCAGTTCCGGGTTGTCCCGCAGGGCACCGGCCAACGCCTGTTCACGATCGAGCGGCCCGTCGACGACGAGCAACCGGTCGGGTCCACCGTCGGCGTGGGGCACGCGGGCAACCTGATCGCCGTAGGAGCGCCCGAGCGGTTCCGTGCCGTCGCCCTGCAGGATCGGCTGGGCGGCGGCGATGAAATCGGCCAGGTTCTGCGCCCTTTGGCGCGCCGAGTCGCGCAGCGCGTCGAGTGTCGGGCCCATCCGGTCACCGGACAGGTCACCGAGGTCGAGGCCGAACATCGCTGCCCAGCCGGACAATTCGTCGCGCAACTGATCGCGGCGCAACGCGTGCTCGAAGAACTCCCGTGCCCGCGCCTCGTCTCGCCCCGGTTCCCGGTCGTCGGAGAAGCTTGCCCATTCGGGCAGCCGATCCGCGCCGTTGCCGACCCGGTCGTAGTCACGCAGCGCGGTGGCGCCCTCGAAGGCGACGATCAGGTCGCGCAGGAACCGGCCGAGCGGATCCTTGTCGAGGAAGCTGACCTCCCGCGAGAACGGCACCGGACGCGGGGCGCTGGTGTCACCCCAGTGGTTTCGGCGCGGTTCGGTTCCGGTGAGCTCGTCGTCGTAGTCGACGGTGTCGTCGCGCGGTTCACCCGAGTCGACCGCACGCGGACGATCCGGTCCGGGCAGGCCGCGGTCGTCGGCGGGCGTCGAGTCGGCGGGGTGGTCCGCGCGCCGGTAGGGACGGGTCTGCTCCTCCTCGGCGCGGCGCGCCGCGTCGGCCAGACCCTCGATCGCACCGATCTCGCGCAGCAGGCGGTGGCTCTGCCGATCGATCGCCCGGCGCAGGTCCAGGGGACCTTCGCCATCGAGGTCGATGCCGAGCCGTTCGGCCATGTCGGTGAGCGACTCGCCCTCGGGCGCCGGACCCGGCCGCTCCGGCGTCGAATCGACGGGCGGAATCGGCGCGTCCTCCATCGCCCGCGCCTCGTCGGTGTCGATGAGCCCGTTGAATTCCAGGTCGTCGACCAGGTCCTGACGCAACCGCGGGTCACGCGCGTTGTCGAACAGTTCCTTCAGGATGTCGCGTACCTCGTCGGGCTCCATCCGATCCGCCCGCAGCTCGCTGATCACGGTCTCGCGCACTGCGTTCGGGTCGGCGTCGCTGATCCAATGGCGGTATTCGGTGCCGTCCGGGAAGAACACCGGCCGGTAATCGCCTGCCACATCGGCCTGGCGACCGAGCACCGGACCGAAGATCGGGATGTGCTCACGATTGTGGTACCAGGTGAGCCCTTCGCGTCCGATCCTCGCCACGTTCAGCGCCGGGTCGCCCGGACCCGGCGGCGGCGCGCTCACCACCGGATGGTCGCCGGGCGGCGGCGCGGGCTGGGCCGGTGCGGGCGCCGGATCCGAGATCAGCTGCGCGCCACCGGTCACACCGTCGCGAATGGCGGTCTGGCCCCGGTGGTCGAGCCCGGAACCCGACGGGTACTTCAGGTTCAGCCCCACATACCCGGCATTGAGATCGTCGACCAGCTTCCGCAGTGCGGTGCGGTTGTCGACCTCGCGAACCTCGGCGCTCTGACGCGCGGGCGCGTTCTGCGTGCTCTCGTCGCCGTCGTTGCGCGCGACCACCCACTGCCCGTCGGCCAGCTGGATGTGCAGCGCGACGACTTCCCCGTTGTCGCCGAGTTCGATCCGCACCTCGCGCCGCGGCGGTTCGGGTTCGGCGAATTCCGTGCTGTCGCGCCGGTCTTCGCTGTCGGCGTCCATGAAATCGATCGTGTCGTCGGCGGCGAGGCGATCGAGCGTGGCGGAATCGATGGGCAGCGGTACGTCGGCCAGGATGTCGACGCCGTCGCGGACGAGGCGCAGCTCGGTGACACTCACCTTGCCCTTGTCCGAGGTGTGCACCAGCTTGTATTCGGCCCCCAATGTGCCGTCCTCGCGGGCAGCGATCAGCTGGGCGACGGCTTTGCGTAGCGTCATGCCCTCGACGCTGTCGGGGTCGAGCCCGCGCAGGCGCATCTGCTCCGGTGTCTCGTTGAGCAGGTACCGCAGATTCTGGTCGATCATCAGCGTGCGCCGCAGGTACTCGGGCGAACCCTGTTGCGCCTGCGCGATTTTGGAACCACCGAGGGTGGCACCCACGCCCTTGGCCTCGACCACGAGCAGGATGGGCGCGTCGCCAGGACGCACCGGGGGCACGATCACGGCGATGTCGACGACATTGGCCCCGTCGAAGGCGTCGTCGAAGGTGAGCTGGATCGCGCCGGGACGGTTCAGCGCGTAGTCGAGTCCGGCGAGCTCGCCGAGTTGCTTGGACAGGTCGACCATCTTCGGGCCGAGCGCGAAGTACTTGCTCGCGGTGGACTCGAGCGCCATCAGCTTCGCTGCCTTGGCCTCCTTGTCCGCCTGCGACAGCGTCGGATCGTTCTCGACCGCGGCGGTCAGGTCGGCGATCTTGGTGGCAACCTTCTTCGGGGCGAGCTCATTGCGATCGGTGACGCCGAACTCGGCCATCAGCCGGTCGAGTTTGACCTGCTGCTTGCCGCGCTTGAGCTCCAGGTCGTCGCGCTGGGCGACCAGGTCGCGCAGTTCCGCGGCCCGATCGGGATCCTGCATCGTGTAGAGTTCGGTGTCGCCCTTGATCACCCGGTACTTGTAGTCGGCACCGGCCAGCGGGTCGGCGTCGCCCTGATAGAAGCCACCGGTGTCGTTCTGCAGCCGGAAGGCCTTGTCGCGGAAGGTGTCCGGCGGGTCGTCGTTGTGATGCCAGGTGCCGTCCGGCTCGCGGTAGCTGTCCGGGCGGTCACCCGGCCGGAACAACGTGCCGTCCGGCCGCTGCTGCAGATCCGCCGCTCGTGGCTGACCGGTGTCGGGCGACGACCCGTCGGCATCGTCGTCGCCCATGAAGTCGGTCTCGGGGTACTCGGGCGAGACCAACCGGGGCTCGATGGTTGTGCCGTCCTCGGCGGCCCTTTCGATGTCGGAGTGGCGGATCGGGTCGACGCGTGGAGCGCCCTCGTCGATGATGTGGCCCGCGGTGCTCTCGGTGCCCTGCACCACCCTTGTGCAGTTGGCGCAGCACGGCGCTTCGCCCCGATTCGGCGCATAGGGCGAGTTGAGGATGGAGGCGAGGCCGTCGAAGTCCGTGGGGAGTTGGTCGGCGGGGTCGCGCTGCTGGTTGAGCAGTTCCCGGTCGTGCAGGGCGGCGTTGGTGCCACGAATCTCGGCGTGCCCGAGCGGATTGTCGTGGTGCGGGAAATGGGGTGGTCGGCCGCCGTTGTGGTAGACGTCCTCGGGGTCCTGGTAGCGAGAGACGTTGTCGCGCAACGTCGGATGCAATTCGGACGGATGGATGCGATGCGTCGACGGTCCGTTGGCTGCCTCGTACACCAGACCGGTGAGGCGGTCGATGGTGATGGAGGTGACGTGGCCGCGCTGTTTGGCCGACAGCAGGTCGGCCTCGGCCTTGGCCAGGCGCTTGGCCGGTGAATCGCCCGCCGCGGATTCGGCGGCGTCGGCGGCGAGGAAGGCGTCGAGGTCGGCCTTGGCCCGCGCGGACGCTTCCTTGGCGGCCGCGACGTCGTCGCGGGCGCGGCTGACCAGTTCCTCGGTGCCCTCGCCGCGGGCGAGGGCGTTCTCGGCGTCCTTGAGCGCCTTGATGGCCTCGCGAACCCCGCGACCCGTCTCGGATCGCTGCGTTTCCAGTGCCTTCTGCTGGGCCTTGCGCTGTTCGAATTCGGCGACGAGGGCCGCGTCCGGTGTCGCGGCGGCGACGAACGCGTCGCCGCGCTCGGCACTGAGCCGGTGGGAGAACTCGTCGATCGGTTCCCCGCCGACATGCGTGATCCGGGGCGGCTCCCCGGTGGTCTGCACCAGCGGGTCGCTCATGTCCAGCACGCCGAGCAGGTGCGCGTCTACGCCCGGTGTCCGGCTGAACGGTGCGTTGTCGGTCCCGGTTCCGGGTTCGAGGAACGACATCGCGGACGGGCGCGTCGGCGGGTCCTGGTCGCTCATGAAGTCGACGAGTTCGCGGCTGTCACCGTCGAGGACATCACGATCGGACGAGTCGGCGGGGTCGGTGTCCGGCCGCGGCGAGGTGGTGTCGGCGGGCTGGGTCGCCGTTTCCGGGCTGAACGTGCGCCACGACCCGCCGCGGTCGATCACCGGCTCGGAGCCGGGTTCGCGCCGCACACCGACCCGATCGGTGGGCGCGGTGACGTCGACGCCGAGCTGGTCGGCGATGTACTGCGCCCAGCCGTCGGCATTACCCGCGTGGCACGACAGCAACCGGATCGGGGTGCCTGGCACATAGTTCGGGTTGCCGCGGATCGCGTCGACGATGTCCTGCGGGTGTACCGGGTCGCCGTTGCTCGGTGTCACCGAGCCGTCGCGGCGCCCGTGCACGACCACGTCGTGGGCGCCGTCGTTGCGCACGTTCTCGGCGACGCGATGGGTGCGTGCGTCCTCACCGATCGCCGTGCCCGTCGGGTGGTGGACGACGCCCTGACCGTTGGGCAGGCGGGTGTCGTAGACGGGTCCGCTGTCGTTGTCGTCTCGCTGCGGCTGCCTGCGGTCGTCGCTGTCGGCGCGGTCGCGGGCGGTGGTGTCGTCGGCGCTCGGACGCACCGGCCGCGCATCCGAACCCGGCCGTGCGGGACTCGTGCCGGGGTCGACGATCGGCAGGATCGCCGCGGCGTCGGTGAGCGGATCACGCACCTCGCCGTCGTCGACCCGAACCGGTTCGCCGGCGACCTCGGCCTCGGACCGGACCGGGGGCGCTTCACCGGGTGCGGCGTGCAGACCGTGCAGCGGAGTTTCGGCCAGACCGGCGCCGCTGCGTGGTTCGCTCGCGCCCGCCCGGATTTCACCATCGGGACGGGCGTCACCGTCGTTCTGCGCGTCGGTGGAGCGCGGCGCTTCGGCGACACCATCGCCACCGACTTCAGGTGTGCCGGAACGACTCTCGGGCCCGGCCTGCATGCCATCGAGCGATCCGGCCCGCACCTCCGGCGAGCCAGGACGTCCGGCGGGTTGACCGCCCTGCGTCGACTGCTGACTCGGTGTCGACTGCTGACTCGGCGTCGACTGCTGACCGGGCGCGGCCTGCTGACTCGGCGCGGATTGCGCCGGCGCAGAGGACGATTGGGCGGGCGTCGCGGCCGGCTGCCCTGGCGTCGCCTGACCCGTGACAGGCGCCTGACCGGTCGCCCCGGGTGCCGGTGCACCCGTGGCCGCCGGACCCGCACCGGCCACCCCACCTACCGGCGCCGCACCCGTCTGCGTTGTGGTGTCCCGGTTGACGGTCTGCGTGCCGTCGACCTGGTTGACCGGTTGCCCACTGGACTGCGCGTCGGTGCGAGTCCCATCGTCGACGCCCTCGCCGACCGGCGCGTCCGCCTCCGCCGCCCGCGAGGTATCGCCGCCGGAATCCGTCTGTGCCGCAGGGCTTTCCCCTCCGGCGCGCGCCCCACCGTCCTGCCGCCCACCGTCACCGGCCTGCGCGTCGCTCGTCTGGACCTCCGGCTTGGCTTCCTGCCGTCCGGTCGCGCCACCGCCGGTATCGGTGGCCCCCTGCCCGTCGTTGCTCGACTGCTGGTTCGTCTGCCCCGCCGAGGTGTCCGTCGCTGCGGGTGCCTCGGGCGTGACACCACCGGCCGGACGCATGGACTGGCTGTCGTCGCCCGCTCCGGCCCGCGTCTCGCCCGCGCCGTCGCCTTCGCCGCCCATGGTGTCGTCACCCGCACCCGCGCGCACGCCGTCGTCGCCGGCACCGGTGGCGCCGTCCTCGCCGCCTGCCCGGTTCTCGCCGTCCGCACCGGGACGGTTGGTCGAGCCGTCGCCACCGGCGGTGTTGGTGTCGAGCCCGAAATTGCCGAGGTCGTAGCCAGGACCCATAGCGTCGCGGATCTGCGAGCTGAAGCTCGGGCGCTCGAACAGGCCGGGGTTCATCTTGTTCCACGCGGCGTTGGCGCCCGCCTTGTTCAGACCCGAGATGCCACCGTTGGTGGCACCGGCGCTCCACATGAGCGGGTCGCTCGCCGCGGTCTTCAGGTTGTCCCAGGCCTTGTCCCAGCCCTGGGTGAACCCGTCGTAGCCGAACTGGCCGAGCATGCCGCCACCGGCACCGGCCAGACCGGCGCCGGTCCCCGTGATGGCGCCCTTGAGGAACGGCGACATATTGTCCCCGAGCCGCTTGCCGAGGAAATTGGCGAACGGACCGGCCGCGAGACCACCCGCGGCGGAGCTCACCGCCGCCGCCTTCACCTGGTTCCAGTCGACTTCCTTGCGGTGCCCCTGGTCCACCTGCCACTGCTGGGCGCCCAGTTCCTGCAGGGTGCCGAGCACCGTGTCGATGGCCACGTGCTGGCCGACGAACTTTATCGCGCGCGTCAGAGCGGCCTTGGTGGCGTGGCGCAGAATCGCGGCGAGCACGCGACCGAAGATGCCGCGCGCCACCACCCGGGTGACGCCGATCGCGGCGGCCTGCACGGCGGGTGCTGTCGGCGGAAACAGCCACGCCGCAGCAATTTCCAGCGCGAGCAGTCCCAGCGAGGACAGGAACATGATCTTGGTGTACTCGATCTCGGTGCCGGTCTGGTACACCGAATCACCGAGGACGTCGAACAACTCGGCCAGTTTGGTGACCGACTGATCGCCGCGCGCCATCGACTCGAAGTCGCGGAGCATGTCGTCGACACCCTCACCGAACGGATATGCCTTGTACGCAGCGGCTTTCGCGGCATCGATGTCGTCGACGAGACCACGAAGGGCGTCGGCGGCCGCGCGCCAGTCCTCGGCCATGGCCCACATCTCGTCTTCATTGCCCTCTGGCCATTCCATACCGGCAAGAATCGAGAGCCAATGCAGCTCGGACGGCAGATCGATCATCGGGGGCTACGTCACCAGCTCGAGTCCGTGAACGCCGTCATCGCCCCTCATCCTCCCAGCCGTGCCGCCTTTCGAGCACACCACAACTCGTTCGCCTCCGCAACAACAGTGACAGGGATCGGCGAACCGGCGGTGACCGACGAGTGAACGCGGGCCGTCCGCCAACCGCCCCACCGGCGTCGAACTTGACGACCAGGCACCGCGCGCGAAGGATCGAGAGCGGCGACTCGCCGAAACGCGGCGCGGCCGGGCGACCGCGGGCGGACGGCGAACCCGCATACTCCGACCAGAACGGGACGCACGCAATGGAATTGAAGCCGGTGGCCATGTACCGGGAAATGTACGAGGGCACGCACGACGAGCTGCCCTCGGTGCACGACGCTTCCACCGGCGCCGTCGAGGACGACCGCGAGCAGATCCTGAACTACATGCGAAAGGCCCGCGCCATCCTCGACGTGATGGGTGAGGCGCCCGACCTGTTCACCGAGGGCGCCGACATCGAGGGCGGCCCCTCCCTCTACTCCGACGGCGTCTGGATCTGGCGCGAGGACTCCTTGAAGTACCTCGCCGAACAGTCCATCACCCTGCCCGCCGAGTTCCTCGAACACGTGCGCTCCCTGGACTACGTCCCGCGGCAATTCGACACCCGTGACCCCGAATTCGACGCGGCATTCCTGGCCTACTTCTGAGGAGAAACCGTTGACGGACTTCCGAACCCGGACCCCCGACGAGGTCGCCGACCTGGGCACTCGCCTGCGTACGCTCGACTGGTCCTGGCAGCTCGACGAAATACCGGACATCGCCGAACGATTCGGCTGGCGGGTGGTGTCCACCTCGGAGGACTGGGCAATGCTCGACACCGGGTTCGGCCTGGCCAGCGGCAAGGTCTTCGCCGACGACGGCGAGGTCGAACGCGTCCAGGTCAACCTCAGCACCATCGGACCCGACACCGGCGAAACCCGCGCACTCGTCCAGCAGACCTACACCACCATGGCCGCGCGCCTGGCAGCCGATCTGGGCGCCCCGTCCGCCGAGATCGCCGAGGAAAATCGTCAATCCCGCTGGAGCGGAACGAATTCGACTCTGATCCTCGAAGAACTTCCCAGTTCCCTCACCCTGACACTGGCCACCAACGACTGGCTCGACCTCTTCGACGAAGCGGGCCGACTCTCGCAACAGGGACAGCTGTGAACGACTGGTCGACCTTCGCCGAACATCTGACCGCCGAGCTCGGCGAACTCCCGCTCGGCGCGCGGGTGATCGTCTTCGAACCCGAACCGGCCCGCACCCGCAGGTTCGTGCAGTTCGCGCGCGACGCCGAGGTCCTGTCGGCTCAATTGATCGGCGACAAATACCTCGACCCGGATCGGCGTCCGAGTCCCGCCGGATACCAGGCCCTCACCGACGCCGGGTGGCACCGGCCCGACGTCGACAACGGCCACCTGTGGTGGGTCGACTTCCCCACCCCGGTCACCGAGGCGGACCGTCGCCGCGCCGCCGAACTCACCGTCGTCGGCCTACGGGACGGCTACGGCATCCCGACCCCCACCGGGCTCGCCTACGACGCCTGGCTGGAAGTCCCCACCCATCTCCCCCTCAGCCTGACAACGCTCGACCTCCCCCGCCTGCCCATGCCCTGACGGCTCGGTGCGGCTCTACAGCGGCAGCTACTACTTCAGCCCGTCGCGGTTGCCCTGTTCCATCTTGTCGATGTAGGCGGCGCTCTCGGTCTGGCCGTCGGCGAAGTCGTTCATCGACGTGGCCAAGGTTTCGACGTTCGTGGTGACGTTGGTACGGGAGGAGCCGTAGCCGTCGTCGCCACCGGGGCCGTTGTAGAAACTGTCGCCGAGTTTGTCGCTGCCCCAGGCGTTTCCGCGGGCGTTGAGGGAGCTGTTCAACGTGGTGAGGATGTCGGTGACCTGGTCACGGACACTGCGTGATTTGTTGGCGGCGGCACGGAAATTGTCCGCGTCGTATTCGAACTTACCCATCGCTGCGGTCCCTTCACGAGGTTACTTCGAGCACATCACAGCCGCCGCACGTGCGCAACAGCTAGGCGCTGGCTTCCCAATGCGATTCCACCCGTGCCAGCAAACGGTCGATCGAGCGGTCGATCTTGTCGGCGAGGTCGGCGCGCGTCATCGGTGTGGCGGTGGGGTTCTCGCGCGGCAGTTCGATCACGTAGCGACCGTCGTCCGGCAGGTCACGCCACAGCAGGATGTCGCGCTCCATGCCGCGGGAACCGAACATCGACTGGTTCTGCAGGATTTCGATCAGCCCGGTCCGTTCGGCCTCGGTCTCGAAGAAGGCGGCGCTGCGGGTGGCGAGCCCGGTGTCGGCTTCGTCGAAGATCAGCGACGAGCGCGGCTCGAAGTCGGGCTGTTCGACCTGCCCGCCGACCAGGGGGATGATCCCCGACTTGCCCGCGTCGAGCGCGGGCATGCGTTCGAGGATCGCCTCGGTCAGCCCGTGCGGACCGCACTCGACCAGGGTGTACCCCGAGCTGTGCCAGGAGGTGATTCCCGGCTTCTGATAGACCAGGTAACCGCGCGCCCCCGAGCGGGCGGCGCGCGCCTTGATCATGTACTTCGGGTCCAGCGAGGCACGGTCGTTCCACCCGCGCAGACGCACATACACCTGCGGCTTCGCGAGCACATCGATCGCGGTGTGCAATTCACCGTCGAGCATGTCGGACAACCGTTGCCATGCCTCGTGTTTGCGCTGCTCGAATTCGTTCGAGTCCTCGACCTCGGTCACGAAGGTGAGCGGTCGCGGCATCGCCGTGCGGACCAGCCGCTGCCACAGCACATAGAACTCGGTGTCGGTGAATTCCCAGGTGCGCGTCACGACAGGTGCTCCACCGAGGCGTTCTCCCGGTCAGCGTTTCCCTCGGCGGCGACAGTCTCCTCGACGACTTCCGTGACCACGGGCGTGACGACCTCCGAGCTCGCGGCCACGATCGGCGTGATGATGTCGGTGAGCGACCCGAGATTGCTGAAGTCGGGCAGCGACGCGCGCGGGAAAGCCTCGGCGGCGCCGACGGATTCGGTCACCGGTTCGGTCGACGCGAGCCCGGCCGCAGGCGTCGCGACGGCGATCGCGGGGTCGACCGTCAGCCCGATCGCGCGGGCGGCCTCCGCCAATTCCGGGTTCTGCGACATCAGCGCCGCGAATTCGGGCGACTCCGAGATCGCCGTGCGGATGTCGGGGACCTGCGTCAGGGCTTGGGTCAGCGGGCTCAGATCGGGTGTGGCCGAACTCGGGTCGATGCTGGACAGCGCCTGGATCAGCGACGGCAGCGCCTGCGTCATCGAGGAGACGATCCCGGAGATCGCCGAGATCATCGAGGACATGTCCGAGCCGGCGCCCGTCGCGCCGGTGGTGCTGCCGGAGCTACCCGAACCCGACCCGCCCGCACCGGTGTTCTTGCCCGTGCCGTTCTGATTACCGGAGCGGTCCTGTCCCTGCCCGTTCTGCCCGTTCTGCTGCGCGAGCAATTCCGCGCGCTGCTCTTTCAGGGCGTCGAGGGCCTGGCGCTGTTGTTGTTCGGCGGCACTTTGATTGCCCGCGCCGCTGTTTCCAGCTCCGCTGTTTCCAGCTCCGCTGTTGCCCGCGCCGCTGTTTCCGGCACCACTGTTTCCGGCGCCATTGTTGCCCGCGCCATTGTTTCCGGCGCCATTGTTGCCGGCCCCGTTGTTGCCCTCGCCGTTCTTGTCCGTGTCCTTCTTCTCCGGAGGAGGCGGCGGCGGACCGAGTTCCCCCTTCGGCGCCGCCGGCTGCGCGGCCATCGGGAACATGCTCTGCACCGAGTCGAAACCCACGTAGTAGTGCTTGCGATACAGCTCTTGGACCTCGCCGACGTCGTCACAGGTTTCGCCGTTGGCGGGCGGCGGCATCGACGCCGCGGTGGCGTGCAGGAAGTCGGCGGTGTACTGCACAGCCGAGTGCATCATCAGGAACCCGTCACGCAGCGACCCGAGCGAACGAACGAATTCCTGCACGGCGGTGAAGGCGGCCTCACCGCCCTTGCTCTCCCAGTTGGTCGTGGTGATCGTGCGCACCGCGGTCTGGAACGTCGTGCCGACCTTGTCCACCTCGTCGGCCAGCACCTTCCAGGTCGGCACCTCGGCCGCGACCTGGGACCACTGGATCCGCCTGCCGAGGTCCTGCAGATCGGTCCACGACATGCTCGCGGGTTCGCGCGCGTGGAACTTGAAGACATCGTCGCCCTCGGCCTTGGCCAGCGGCGGGTTGGAGCCCGGCTTCTTGGCCACGTCGATGTCGTCGTTGTGCACCGTGTAGTTGCCGCCCGGGGTCTCGTAGTCCGGTGGCAGGTAGCGGGGTGCCTTCGCGGCGAGATCCTTCATGTTCACCGCGGGCGGGGAGGTCGACACCTGACCGAGTTCGGTCTTCTTGTCCTTCAACGCCGCGAGTTCACTGGCCGAGAGCGAATCGTTGCCGGTGTAGGTCTCGCCCGCGGCCTTGAACATGTCACCTATGTCGTGCAGCGAATCGATGAAGCGGTCGACCGAGTCGAAGGCCTGCCGGGTCTCGTCGATGAACTTGGTGCGCAGCGGCCCCGCGTGTACCTGATCGCCGCCGATCGCGTCGACGCTGTAGTTGTTGAGCGCGCCGGGCTTCAGCAGCTCCTGACAGCCCTTCAGCACGGCGACCACATCGCGGCAGGCATTGGCGGCCTGCAGGGCGGCACCGGTCTCGATCCGGATGCTCGCCTTACCCGCGGCCCCATCCCACGGAGTCTTCTCTCCCACGCCCAGCTCCTCGATGCACCCTCGCCGACGGCCCGTCCCTCTCGAACCGAACCTGACGAAGCTTAGCCATCGCAATGGAATCTGCCCAGCCCCAACATCTTCCGGCTACCACGAATTCTCACCCCTGTCACCTTGTTTCCGCGCGGCTCGGTGATACACCACCACCAAACCCGAGGCCGACGGGCAGATCTGCGTGCACCCACGACGAAGGTCACCGTTGTGTGACAGACTCGATCGAAACGCACCGCAGGCCGCTCGACGGCCACGCTCGAACGATTGATGGGGCCAGATTGACGTCGCGACGGAACCGCTCATGACCGACCTGAGCGGCCTCGAACGGCGCGTTGCAGCCGATCGCGCCAACACCCGTAGCCAGCAACCCGAGGACTACCTCCGGCTGGCCGGTTCGCTCACCGAACTGGCCCAGGGCTTGCTCGCCACCCGCGACGACCCGTCGGGTCGCGACCGCACCGCCGAGGCGCTCGAGCCCGCGCAGGAGGCGGTGGCGATCCGGCTGCACTGGCTCGTCGAGGGGTATGTCTCCTACGAGTACGCGGGTGCGTTGCAGGACGCGCTTCGCCTGTTCGAGCAGGCGACGCGGCTGGTGGGGCACCGTCAGCTCGCCACCAACACTATTCGCAGTGCGTGTTCGGCGTATCGGCAAGTAGCACAGGACTATCCGGATGTGCAGGCGATGTGTGCCGACGGGTTGTCCAAGTGCGGCGTGTGGTTGATGCGGCTCGATCACGAGGCGGCGGTGGCCGCCACGGAGTCGGCGGTGCGGATCCGGGCGGCGATGT
The DNA here is from genome assembly GCF_040655475.1 of Nocardia sp. NPDC050413. Lineage (NCBI taxonomy): Bacteria > Bacillati > Actinomycetota > Actinomycetes > Mycobacteriales > Nocardiaceae > Nocardia > Nocardia sp. NPDC050413. The sequence continues at coordinate 344,155 of NZ_JBFAJZ010000003.1, forward strand.
ACGCGCGGACACCCGAGCAGCCGGGCAAGTATCTGGCCAGCCTGAGCACGCTGTTGCGGACGCTGATGGTCGGGCGCTCCCGCAAGCAGGCCATCGCGAGCTACCGCGCGCTGTACTCGGAGGTCACGTCCTCGGCGAGCACGGCCCAGCTGCGCGAAACCCGGATCGAGGACCTCGATCTCACCCTGAAGACCACGCAGGCACTGCACAAACTCGGTGCGCCGACGCTCGAACGCGCGGGGCGCTTGACCCAGCAGCAGATCCTGTACCAGTCGGGCGGCGACCTGGCGACCATCGACGAAATCAATTGGCGCCTGGCCCTTGTCGGACTCAAGCCGCTCGCCGCCGGCGCCATGCCGGAACCGCCGTCGCGACCCGTGGAGATCACCGCCACCTACGGTGCGATCGCCGTGCGCTGTTCGGCACCCGACGCGCTGGAGCAGGTTCGCACCGCTGTCGCCGCCGCGTACGCGGCCCACGGTGCGACTCCGGTCGACGCGGGCCGTTTCGCCGGTGTGCACGAAAGGCATTGGGGCGTGAAGGAACCGAAGGTGAACGGGGACACCGAACTGGGTGCCGATGTGGTGCTCGTCGAAAAAGCTTCGGGTAGCTGGGTTTCGGTGAAGAGCCTGAACTGGGAGATCGGCGCCCTCGGCAAGCACCCACTGGCCGTGGCCTTGTCGGCGAAGTGGCCGGTCCTCACCGTCGCAACCATCGAGAACATCTCCTACGAGCTGTGCCTCTACGACAACGGCGTGGCCACCCAGTACGCCGCCCTCGGCCGCCCCGCGGGCCAAGCCCCCCTCGACACTCCCCTGGCCCCCCTCGACTTCGCCACCCTCGCCGACTACGGCGCCGACTACGCCTCCGAAACCCAGGTCCGCGCGGCCTTCGGCAACGCGGCGATGTTCGCCAAGGTCACCGAACTCCCCGGCAGCGGCATCCGCCAAGCCGCCGAAAAGGGCCCCCTCACCGATTACGGCCCCGACATCCTTTTCTTCGGCAAGGACTGATTCCGGGTCAGGTGATATGGCGTCGCAATATCGGGACCAGCGACTCCAGCGCCTGCTGATCCTTTCCGGGACTGTAGTTCCGCAGGGCAGCGACGTCTTTCGGGTCGTCGATGACGATTATCAGCGCACGGACACCGGTGATCTTGCGGTCGAGTCCGAGTAGTGACCCCGCCCCGGAGCCGGGGTCGCTACGGACAACCAGCAGGTAGTCCGCGGCGAAGTCGGGACTGAACAACGTGTGCCGGTCGAGATTGTCGAGGGTCCGAGGCGACGTTTCCCCGACCTTGCCCGCGAACCCGCTGAAATAGCTGAATCCGATCGACTCCAGTAGCGCCGCCTGCGGTGAGTGCGTCAAGTGAATCGCGTTGGACGACTTGCTGTACCCACTGGCTTCCGTAGCGGCGACCGCCGTGACATCGACGATCCCGATCGTTTTTCCCGCGAACTGCGGATTGTCGGTGCGGACCTGTGCCGCCGACATCGCCACCGGAACCACCGGCGAGGTGACGCCTGTTGCCGTCGCGGCCGGAACGTCGGCGTCGGGCCGAAGTGCCAGCACGCCCGCGCCGATGACCAGCGCACCGACCACACCGACTGCAGGCAGAACCCATCTGCCCAGTCCCGTACGTCTCCGGGTCGGCACCTGGGACACGCTCGGCACCTGCACCGGGCTCGGCACGTGCGTGGGCCGCGCCCCGCTGTTCAACGCCCGGTGCGCCGCCTCGCTCAACTCCCGACAGCTGTTGAACCGATGCCCCGGATCCTTGGCCATCGCGACAGCGATCACGTCGTCGAGAGCCTGCGGCAACTGCGGATTCATCGCGCTCGGGCGCGGTGGCGGCTCGTAGAGATGCCCGGCCATGACAACGGCGGGTTGTTCGGCGGGAAACGGATTCGCCCCGGTCAGCAGCTTGTACAAAGCACAACCCAGACCGTAGATGTCGGTCCGGTGGTCGAGCTGACCACCGAGCAACTGCTCCGGCGCCGCGTAGGCGATCGTCGCCAGAATCGCCCCCGCCGCCGTGATCTCGCTCTTGTCCGCCAGCGACTTGGCCACCCCGAAATCGGTGAGCAGCACCCGTTCCTCACCGTCCGAGGTGGACGAGAGCATGAAATTGGCGGGTTTGACGTCACGATGAAGCAGACCGCGGCGGTGCGCGTGGTCGAGGGCCTTACCGACCTCGGCGATGATGCGCAACGCCCGCGCCGGCGTCATCGACCTCGGTGCCCTCGCCAATTCGGCCGCCACATCGGTGCCGTCGACGTACTGCATCGCGATCCACAGGTAGCCACCGGCCTCACCCCGATCGTTGACGGCGACGATGTTGGGATGGTCCAGGCTCGATGCGAGCTCGGCCTCACGTTGGAACCGTGCGCGGAACTCGACATCACGGGTCAGCTCGGGGTTGAGCACTTTGAGCGCGTTGCGCCGGGGCAGGCTCGGGTGCGCGGCGAGATAGACCGAACCCATTCCGCCGGTACCGAGCACACGCTCGATCCGATACCCGCCGATCACCGTACCTGGTCGCAGAGTCATCGAGATCCCCTACAAATACGCACTATTGGCGAGCAAGGCGTATTGCGCCGACGCCCGCTGATGCACATCGGGTATCTGATTGCTCATTACCACCGCGACGTAGCGGTCGTAGCGCAACACGCACAGGTACTTCCGCGCACTCGATACATACGGTTCCGCCGGTGAGTACTTCTCGGGATTGTCGAAACAGTAGGTGTCCGGCAGACCCGGCGGGCCCGCCAATGGTGTGGTCGTCGGCAGATCCTTGCGCGCCTGCCACATCTGCTCGGCAGCACGTGCGTCGCGGGCCCGCAGCAGCAGCGCACCATCGTTGATCATCCCGATCCGGTCGACGCCGCCGAGATCGAGCACACGTTTCCATTCCTGTCGATCCTCGGTGATCTGCAGAAATGCCCGCGGCTCCATGACGGCGTTCACAAGGTCCGCCTGGAAGAACGGACTCGCGGGAAAGATCTTGCTCGGGTCGAGAATTCGACGAATCACGCCGTCGGGATCCTTGTCCAAGCGCAGCACGTCGCGTTTCGACAGCGGCGGCAAGGCATCCAGCAGCGGAAGTTGCACGTCGAATGCCCGCTCGGTCAACGCGCGCAACGCCACAAGGTCGGCCTTCGGGGTGACCGCGTAGACATGGACGACATACTGACCGCGGGCAATCGTCGCGACCATCGACCGCACACCGGGCCGCCAATGCCCGTGGGCGCTCGGGTATTTGCCCAAGGAGACCGGTGCATTCAGGTCGGAGGCGAGCTGAAAGTCGATCTGATCGAACTCGCCCGCCGCGGCCTGTGCGCCCGCCTGATCGGCGAACTGCAACACCGTGATCCCGAGGGCAGTGGTCTCGGCGTCGTCGGGCTCGGCGTCCAGTTCCTCTGTGAGATAGGTGAATTCCCGTTTCGGCGTGGTGCGACTCCGCGCGGAGAACCCGAACATCAGACCGTGCTTGTCGGCGACCGCTTGCGTAGCGTCGGCAAATACCCCGCCGAGCCCCTTTCCACCTGCGATCGTGGCTCTGGCAACGCGGTAGCGAAGGCCCGCATCGACATCGGTCCCCAGTGCGACGGCAGCCGCCAGACGCGCGGTCGCGATCGCTTCCCCGTTTTCGTAATGGTGGTAGTAGACGTCTTGCCGGAATTCCAACGGCAGCACGGGATACTTGCCGACCTCGAGTGTCCTGACATCCACCTCACCAGGGTGCGCCTGCCCCCGTACCGTTTCACCACGTCCGGTGACAGCGAGCGCGACAACGAGCAGCACCACCACGCAACCACCGAGGATTCGTGTGCGACGCCCGCTCATCCGGCATTCACCAGAATCGCGTACTGAGCCGAAATCGACTGTCGCGCATCGGGAAGCTGATCCGTCGACACCACCGCCACGTACCGGTCGTGACTCACTGCGCAGAAATATCGCGAAACGACCGCCGGTCCGATGTACTCATAGCAGTTGGCGGCGGCAAGCCCGACCGGGTCTTCCACCGGACGCAGGAACTTGTCGTGGCCCACCTCGGCGAGAAACCATCGGGCGCTCGCCACATCCCTGGTGCGGTACACCGTGGCCTTGTCCTCCGACACCTTGTCCACCCCCGCCTGCTCGTTCATCCTGCGCATGTCGGCGAAATCCCTGGCACCGTGCAGCGCCGCCCGTGCGTCACGGACCATGGGATATGCCGGGTCGGTGCCGTTTTCCAGACCGAGCGACAACGTGCGAACCAACATGTTGTCGGGGTCGATCGGTATCGACTGCAGTCGATCCACCGGCGTGGGGGTGTGTGCTTGGAGCCGCTCCGCGGTGATCGTCAGCGCCTTGTCCGCCAACGGGAGCACCGCCGAGAGATCCGAGATCTCGAGTTCCTTGTTCTCATCGCTCCACGACCCCACCCTGATGACGAACCGTCCCGTAGCCATCCAGCCCGTGACGCGTTGTTGATCGGGTCGCCACCACAGGAGCGCGTCGGAGTGGCGGGCCGACTTGATCGGCTCCACTGTCGCATCGGGACCGAAGCCTCGGCGGTGGAGCGCGGCGGCCGCGGATTGTGCCGCGCCGACCGAGTCGAACAACAGTGCCTGAACCGCGATGCCCTGCGAGATGCTGAGGTCCTCGTGCGACCTGGCAGCGGTACTGAAGCCGGCGATCAGGCCTTTTGTGTCCTCGTCGAATGTGGCGTCGAAGCGCTTTGTCAGATCCTCGCCCGGCCGAGGGAAAGCGGGGTTCAAATTCCCTGCTTGCGGCACGACGAATTGCGGATCGATCTCTGCGGGCAACGGCACTACAGAACTGAGCCGCACACCTTCGAAATACCGCGCCAACGCCCACGAAGGCGTCGTAGTGACCCGCCGTTCGACCTTCGGATACGGACCCACATCCAGCTTCGCGAGGTCGACAACAGGTTCAGGTGGCGTGTCCCCCGCGGGAACGTCCGAACACCCGGTCCCCACCAGCATCACCGCAGCGACGATCCCCGAAAGTATTGCTGTACCGCGCATTCCCCCGCTGTTCCCCATCTACCGGCCCCGACCTTCACACGATCGGCAGCCTCAGACCCGCCGTAGCGGCAGGCTATTGGGAACATACCGCAGAGCGGCACGATGCGCCTTCTCTGCGGCATGATGAAACCTGCTGCGAATAAGCAACTTTCATTCCGATAGTTCGATGAACAAACCCCGCATAACCTCGATTCGAGTCACCCCGGCATGATCGATAAATGTGCGAGTACTGCTGCAGCGTGTGTCCAGCGCCCAGGTGACTGTTGACGATCAGGTTGTCGGCCGGATCGACCCGGCCGCCGCCGGCGCGCCACACGGCCTGCTCGCCCTGGTCGGCGTCACCCACACCGACACCGAGGACGTAGCGAAGACACTGGCCGACAAGACCTTCCGCCTCCGCATCCTCGACGGCGAGCGTTCGGCGGCCGACCTGAACGCCCCCATCCTCGTCGTCAGCCAGTTCACCCTCTACGCCAACACCGCCAAGGGGCGCCGCCCCTCCTGGAACGCGGCCGCCCCCGGCCCGGTCGCCGAACCCCTGGTCGACACCTTCGCCGACGCCCTGCGCGACCTGGGCGCCACCGTGGCCACCGGAAAATTCGGCGCGCACATGCACATAGACCTGACCAACGACGGCCCGGTCACCGTCCTGCTCGAAGGCTGAACTAATTGTCGCCAGGCCGGTACGGGATGCCGTCTGCGGCGGGCGCGACGGCTTTTCCGATGAATCCGGCAACCACGACGAGAGTCACCACGTAAGGCAGCATGCCGAGGAATTCGGTGGGGATCGGATTGCCGGGCATGGTGTTGAGGAACCGTTGCAGCGCGCTGGAGAAACCGAAGAGCAGGGCGGCCACGAGGGCACCGACGGGGTTCCAGCGCCCGACGATCATCACCGCGAGCGCGACGAAACCGAGGGCCGCGGTCATGTTCTTGCTGAAGGCCACATTGTTGGCGATGGTGAAGAAGGCGCCGCCGAAACCTGACAGCGCACCCGCGCAGGTGACGTTCCAGAATCGCAGCCGGTTCACGTCGATACCGGCGGCGTCGGCCGCCGCCGGGTGCTCCCCGACGGCACGGGTCCGCAGCCCCCACCTGGTGTGGAACAGCAGGTAGGACAGCCCGAACACGCAGGCCAGCGCCACGTAGACGAAGAGGTTCTGGTCGAAGAGGACCGGTCCCAGGATCGGGATGTCGGTGAGGAAACCGAGGCCGATGTCGTGCAGGAATCCGCCGACGCGCGGCACCGTGCTCGGCTGGTTGAGCGAGTGGTCCATGCGCATGAGCCGCTCGAACAGGAACCCGGTGAGGCCGAGCGCGAGCAGGTTCAGGATCACACCGGTGACCAGCTGGTTCACCTCGAAGCGGGTGGCCAGCCAGGCCAGCAGCAGCGTGGAGACCATGCCGCTGAGCACCGCCGCGAGGATGCCGACATAGGGGTTGCCGGTGATCGAGGCGAACAGCACGGCGGTGAAGGCGCCCGCCAGGAACTGTCCTTCGATGCCGAGGTTGATGACACCGGACCGCTCACACACCACCCCGGACAGGGCGCCGAAGATGAACGGCAGGGCCAGGAACAGCGTGGTGGCCAGCACGAACTCCACCGGGAACCCGACGCCGGGCGTCACCACCCAGGACAGCACCGCGATCACCAGCGCGGTCGCCGCCACCCCGACGATCACCCCGTGCGTGCGCGCACTCACCGCCCGCGCGAGCAACAGCACTCCGAGCAGCACGGTGAGCACCGCAAGCGTCACGACGATGCCGAAAGTACTGACGGTCCAGCTACTTTCGACGGTCTGATCCAGACGGAACGTGGTGGCCCGCCCGTCGGGCATCCACAGCAATACCGCGACGGCGAGCAACGCCCCGAGGACGACGAGCACCGCCCCACCTACCGGGTGACGCACGGTCTCGGTCACGACGACCGGTTTCGATTCGGCGACAGCGGTACTCACCAGCCCCTCGCTTCCAGCGTGTTGAGCCCACCGCGCGGAGTGCGCAGGTGCAGCAGGGTTTTCACCAGGGCGGGCGCGGCGATGAACAGCACGATCACCGCCTGCAACAGCGTCGACATCTCCACCGGGATAGCGGGCTGCATGTGCAGCGTGCCCGACTTCAACGCACCGAACAGCAGCGCCGCCGCGACGATCCCACCCGGATGCGCCCGCCCGAGCAAGGCGACGGTGATCCCGTCGAAGCCGAACTCGGCAACCGTTCCGGGGTTCACCGTGTACGGGTTCAACCCGAGCACGAGCGCCCCACCACCGATCCCGGCGAGCGCTCCCGACACACCCATCGTGGTGATGAACGTGCGACCCATGTCGATGCCCGCCGTCTGCGCCGCGTGCGGATTCGCCCCGACCGCGCGAATCCGGTACCCGAACGTCGACTTGCGCAGCAGCCACCAGATCCCCGCCGCCAGCGCCAACGCGATCAGCAGGCCGACACTCACCCGCAGCCCCGACCCCGCCCAGCCGAGGAGCCGGGGCAGCCGCGCCGAGATGTCGACCGGCTTGGACACCAGCTCCTGAGAGGTCAGCGAGTGGATGAAGGTGGTGCTCAACGCCCAGAGCAGGAAATAGGTGGCGATATTGTTCAGCATGATCGACGAGATGACCTCGTGTGCACCGGTTTTCGCCTTCAGCACACCGGGGACCGCGCCGAAGATCCCACCCGCGAGCGCACCGGCGGCCAGCGCGAGCGGCACGTGCAGCAGCGGCGGCAGATCGATCGCGAAACCGACGATCAACGCACCGAGCATGCCGAAGATGAACTGCCCGTGCCCACCGATATTGAACAATCCGGCCCGGAACGCCAGCCCCACGGCGAGCCCGGTGAAGATCAGCGGGGTGGCGTAGGTGAGGGTCTCCGAGATGGGACGCAGCACCTGGGCGAGGGTGGCCGTGCCGTCGAAGAACTCCTGCAGACGGCCGATGTCGAGGATCGCGCCCTCGAACAGGTCACGGTAGGCCGTGCTCACCGCCTGCCAGGAGAAACTCAACGCATCGGTTGGCCGGTTGAAAAAGTATCCCCAGGCCCGGCGTACCGATGGATCGGAGACGATGATGAGCAGCGCGCCGATCGCGAAGGCGAGCAGCAGCGAATAGATGGTCACCATCACGCTGTTGGCTTCGGTCAGGTACCGGGTGAAGGTGCGGCCGAAACCTGGTCCTTCGGGCCGGGGCGATTCGGTCTCCGGCGCGGTGGTCGTACTCGGCATGGGAATCCTCGAGGATGTCGGCGCCAGTTCAGCTCGGGGTGGCGGATTCGGTGGGGCGGTGGCCTGCCATCAGCTGACCGATGATCTCGCGCGGGGTGTCCGGACCGACCTCGCCGACGATCTGCCCGTTGTGGATCACCGCGATCCGGTCGGACAGGGCGAGAATCTCGTCCAGTTCGGCGGAGATGAGCAGCACCCCGGTCCCCGAGTCACGTTCGGCGACGAGCCTGCTGTGGATGAATTCGATAGCGCCCACGTCCACCCCTCGGGTGGGCTGTGCGGCGACGAGAACCGCACGGGGACGGGAGAATTCGCGGGCGATCACCACCTTCTGCTGGTTGCCACCCGACAGCGCCGACACGAGCTCGCCCGGGCCGCGCGTGCGGATGTCGAAGTCGGCGATGGCCTTGTCGGCCAGCGTGCGCACGGCGTCGCTGTCGAGCACGCCGCGATGCGACAGCGGTGCGTCGCGGTACTGGTTGAGCACGAGGTTCTCGGCCACGGTGAAGTCGGCCGCCAGCCCGTCGCGACCACGGTCCTCCGGGATGTAGCCGAGCCCGGCGACGATGCGCCGGTACGGATCCCACGAGGTCACCGGCACCCCACCCAGCTCGACCGTCCCGCCGTCCGGGCGAACGGTGCCGAGCACAGCCCTGGCGAGTTCGGTCTGGCCGTTGCCCTCCACCCCGGCCAACCCGACGATCTCCCCGGCTCGCACCGTGAGGTTCAGCCCGTCGAGCACCGCCGTGGCCCGCTCGCCGAGCACCGTCAGATCCCGCACCGCCAAGGCGACCGCACCAGGATCGGCGGGCGTGCGCTCGACGGTCAGTATCACCGACCGCCCGACCATCGCCGCCGCCAGCTCGGCCTCGCTGTCCTCGGGCGACGCCTGGGCCACCACCTTGCCCCGGCGCAGCACCGTGATGGTGTCGGCGATGGCCTTCACCTCTTTGAGCTTGTGGCTGATGAAGATCACCGACATGCCCGCGGCGGTGAGATTGCGGATGATGCCGAGCAGCTCGGCTACTTCCGGCGGGGTGAGCACGGCGGTCGGTTCGTCGAGAATCAGCAGGTCGGTGTCGCCGGAGAGCGCCTTGACGATCTCGACTCGCTGCTGCACACCCACCGGCAGGTCCTCGCAGATGGCATCCGGATCGAGCGCGAGACCGTAGCGATCCGACACCGCGCGCACCGCGTCACGTGCCGCCGCCCGGTCCAGAATCCCGCGCTTGGCGTGTTCGCGACCCAGCTGCACGTTGTCGGCCACGCTGAACGGGCCGACCAGCTTGAAATGCTGATGCACCATGCCGATTCCGGCGGCGATCGCGTCGCTGGGTGAACGGAACCGCACGGGTGCGCCGTCGATGAGGATCTCGCCGCTGGTCGGTTCGAGAATGCCGTAGAGCATATTCATCAGGGTCGATTTGCCCGCGCCGTTCTCACCGAGAATCGCGTGCACCTGGCCGGGTTCCACCACCAGGTCGACATTCTCGTCGGCCAGGAAATCGCCGAAAGCTTTTGTCAGTCCCCGTACTTCGAGTCGCATGTCGTTGTCCTCAGAGCTTGGGGGCGGCGGGTGAGTCGATCACGATCCGGCCTTCGACGATCTCGGTGCGCAGGGCCGTGAGCTCCTGTTTCAGCCGCTCGGGCACGGCAGTGTCGAAATCATGGAACGGCGCGAGGCCGACCCCACCGTTGCCGAGCGTGCCGACATACCGGCCGTCTTTCGGGCCCTCGGCGACAGCGTTGTCGATCGCGACGCGCACCGCGGCGGAAATGTCCTTCATCGACGACGACAACATGATGTCTTTGTATTCCGGCACGGCTTCGTACCCGTCGGAATCGACCCAGATCATGCTCACGCCGGGCGAATCCTGCACGGCCGACGCACCGCCCATGCCGACGGGGCCGGCCACCGGATGAATGATGTCGGCGCCCTGGGCGATGAAATTCTCGGTCAGCGAGCGACCGGCACTGGTGTCGTCGAAATTGCCGGTGAACGAACCGTTCTGATCGGCGACATTCCAGCCGAGCACCTCGGTACTCGTCCCGTGAACCTGGTTGTACCTGGCCACGCCTGCCGCGAAACCGTCCATGAAGATCGTCACGGCGGGGATCTGCATGCCACCCCAGGTCGCGACGCGGCCGGTCTTGGTCATGCCCGCCGCGAGATAGCCTGCGAGATAAGAGGATTGGGCGGCGTTGAACTCCATCGAATAAACGTTGTCCAACTCCACGTGCGCGTCGACGATGGCGAACCGTTGATCCGGGTACTCCCCCGCCACCTGTGCCACCGCCTCGGCCATCAGGCCGCCGACCCCGATCACCAGATCGCAGTCGTCATCGGCCGAGGCCCGCAGGTTGGGTTCGTAATCGGCGGAACTGTTCGACTGCCGGTAGGAACCGTAGACCCCGGGGTTGGCGTCGATCGCCGCCTTCACCCCGTTCCAGCCGGATTCGTTGAACGACTTGTCGTCCACCCCGCCCGCATCGGTCACCATGCAGGTCTCGAAACCGGCATTCGCCGAACCGTAGGTATTGCCCGATCCCGTGTAGCGCGACTCGGCAGGCGGCTCACCGCAACCGACGAGCGACGCCGTCGCCGCACAGGTGGCGACGACGGCGATCAGCGCGATCCCAGATCTCATTACTCAGAGATACAGGATTCCCCCGGCACCGAGCCGGATTCGAAACATTACTTCACCGAAAAGTCGCGAAAGACTTTCGCGATGTCACTCCGGGCGCAGGGTGAGGATGCGTGGGCCGTCCTCGGTGACGGCGACGCTGTGTTCCCAGTGGGCGGCGCGGGAACCGTCGGTGGTGACCACGGTCCAGTCGTCGTCGAGGGTTGTGGTTTCGGTGGTGCCGAGGGTGAGCATCGGCTCGATGGCCAGGACCGATCCGACGACCAGGCGCGGGCCCTTGCCCGGGGCGCCCTCGTTCGGGAGGAAGGGGTCCATGTGCATCTCGCGGCCGATGGCATGGCCACCGTAGCCGTCGACGATGCCGTACTTGCGGCCGTGCACCTCTTCGGCGGCCCGGGTGCCGAGCTCGATCGCGTGCGACACATCGGTGAGCCGGTTGCCGGGCACCATCGCGCCGATGCCCGCCTCCATCGACCACTTGGTCGCCTCGCTGAGCAGACGATCGGCTTCGATGATGTTGCCGACGCCGAAGGTCCAGGCGGAATCGCCGTGCCAGCCGTCGAGGATGGCGCCGCAGTCGATCGACACCAGATCGCCCTCGGTGAGGATCTCACTCGCCGAGGGGATCCCGTGCACCACACGGTCGTTGACCGAAGAACAGATCGAGCCGGGGAAGCCGTGGTAACCCTTGAACGACGGAACCGCGCCCGCCTCCCGGATCACCTGCTCGGCGACCTCGTCGAGCTCGAGCGTCGACACCCCTGGCTTGGCGGCGTCGCGCACGGCGACCAGCGCCCGCCCGACGATCGCGCCCGCCGCCGCCATGGCGTCGAGCTCGCCCGCCGTGCGGAACGGCACGACCTTCTTCTTCCGACCGAATGCCATTACTGGCCGAGAGCCTTCAGCGCTCGCGCGTTGACATCGTCGACCTCGCCGAGACCGTCGACGGTCACGACCAGACCGTCGTAGTACTCGAGCAGCGGCTCGGTCTCCTCGCGGTAGACCCGCAGCCGGTTGCGGATGACGTCCTCGGTGTCGTCGGCGCGGCCACGGGCGAGCATGCGCTCGACCACGGTGTCCTCGGCGACCACGAAGCACAGCACGGCGTCGAGCGCGGTGCCGTGATGCTCGAGGATCTTCTTCAGCGCGTCGGCCTGGTCGACCGTGCGCGGGTAACCGTCGAGGACGAAACCGTTCGCGGCGTCCGGTTCGGCGACGCGGGCTTCGACCATGCGGTTGGTGACGTCGCTGGGGACCAGGTCACCGGCGTCCATGTACTTCTGTGCCTCGCGACCGAGGGCGGTCTGCTGGCTGATGTTCGCGCGGAAGAGGTCTCCGGTGGAGATGTGCGGAACGCCCAGCTTTTCCGACAGCAGGACGGCCTGAGTACCTTTGCCGGCACCCGGCGGACCGAGCAGAACAACTCTCACTTGAGGAACCCTTCGTAATTTCGATTCATCAGCTGGCTCTCGATCTGCTTGACCGTGTCGAGACCCACGCTGACCATGATGAGCACCGCGGCACCGCCGAAGGACATGTTCGCCGACTGGCCCGTGCTACCGCTGCCGAGGGCGATACTCGGCAGGACGGTGACCGCGCCGAGGTAGATCGAGCCGGGCAGGGTGATGCGGCTCAGAACATAATTGAGGTAGTCGGCGGTCGGCTTACCGGGGCGGTAGCCCGGGATGAAGCCACCGAACTTCTTCATCTCGTCCGCGCGTTCCTCCGGGTTGAAGGTGATCGCGACGTAGAAGTAGGTGAAGAACACGATCAAACCGAAGTAGACGGCGATGTAGACCGGGTTGGTCGGATCGACCAGATACTTCTGGATGATCTCCTGCCACCAGCTCGGGTCCGTCGCGGTGCTCGACGAGGTGAGCTGCGAAATCAGGTTGGGCAGGTAGAGCAATGAGGACGCGAAGATCACCGGGATCACACCGGCCTGGTTGACCTTCAGCGGCAGATAGGTCGAGGAGCCGCCGTACATCTTGCGACCGACGACGCGCTTGGCGTACTGCACCGGGATCCGGCGCTGACCCTGTTCGACGAAGACCACCGCGACGATGATCAGCAGCACACCAACACACACGAGGCTGAAGATCATGGCGCCACGGGTATCGAGGATGGCCTTGCCGTCGAGCGGGATACGCGCGGCGATACCGGCGAAGATCAGCAGCGACATGCCGTTACCGACACCGCGCTCGGTGATCTGCTCGCCGAACCACATCACCAGGGCCGCACCGGCGGTCATCACCAGCACGATGACGATCATGCCGAAGATGCCGGTGTCCTCGAGGATGTCTTCCTGGCAGCCCTGCAGCAGCTGACCGCGAGCGGCCAGCGCGACGAGACCCGTTGCCTGCAGGATCGCCAGGGCGATCGAGAGGTAGCGGGTGTACTGCGTCATCTTGGTCTGGCCTGCTTGGCCTTCCTTGCGCAACTCCTCGAAGCGCGGGATGACCACGGTCAGCAGCTGGATGATGATGCTCGCGGTGATGTACGGCATGATGCCGATCGCGAACACCGAAAGCTGCAGTAGCGCACCACCGGAGAACAGATTGATGAGCTGGTAGATACCGGCGGATTCGCCACCGGAGACCAGCTTCACGCATTCCTGGACGTTCTGATAGTTGACGCCGGGGGACGGCAGCGCGGCACCCAACCGGTACAGCACGATCAACCCCAGCGTGAAGAGAATCTTCCGCCGTAAGTCCGGAGTCCGGAAGGCCGATACGAAGGCGGAAAGCACAGATCCTCCTGGCGAACGACATGGTCATGCCATGCGACTGAACCAACACGGCGTCGTGGTGGAGACGTCAGCCGATGACGAGCTTGGCAGACAACACTTGTTGAGACTCTACAGTGACACCGGACGAGTGCTCGACTCGTCCGGTGTCGCTGTGACTACAGTACCGTCAGGCCAGTTCGGTGACGGTGCCACCGGCGGCGGTGATCTTCTCCTTGGCGGAGCCGGTCACCTTGTCGGCGGTCACCTGCACGGCGACGGAGATGTCGCCGTCACCGAGGACCTTCACCAGCTCGTTTTTGCGAACGGCGCCGGCCGCGACGAGCTCGGCCTTACCGACCGTGCCGCCTTCGGGGAACAGCTCCGCGATGCGGCCCACGTTCACAACCTGGTACTCCACGCGGAAGCGGTTGGTGAAGCCCTTCAGCTTCGGCAGGCGCATGTGCAGCGGCATCTGGCCACCCTCGAACGCCGCGGGGACGTTCTTGCGGGCCTTGGTGCCCTTGGTACCACGACCGGCGGTCTTGCCCTTGGAACCCTCACCGCGACCCACACGGGTCTTCTCGGTCTTGGAACCCGGCGCAGGACGCAGGTGGTGCAATTTGATGGTCATGTCAGACCTCCTCAACTGTTACGAGGTGGCGCACGACATTGATCAGACCGCGGTTCTGAGCGTTGTCCTCACGAACCACCGACTGGCGGATCTTCCGCAGGCCGAGGGTACGCAGGCTCGCGCGCTGGTTCGCCTTGGCACCGATCGTGCTCTTGATCTGGGTCACCTTGAGATCTGCCATGTCAGGCTCCCTGTCCCGCACGCGCACGCAGCATGCCCGCCGGAGCGACGTCCTCGATCGGCAGACCGCGACGCGCGGCAACCTCTTCGGGACGCTGGAGCATCTTGAGCGCGGCAACCGTCGCGTGAACGACGTTGATCGCATTGTCGCTACCGAGCGACTTGGCCAGAATGTCGTGAATGCCAGCGCATTCGAGCACGGCACGCGCCGCACCACCGGCGATCACACCGGTACCGGGCGAAGCCGGACGCAGCATGACCACACCGGCCGCCGCCTCACCCTGAACCGGGTGGGTGATGGTCGAGCCGATCATCGGGACGCGGAAGAAGCTCTTGCGAGCCTCCTCGACACCCTTCTGGATGGCCGCGGGAACTTCCTTGGCCTTGCCGTAGCCGACGCCGACCAGACCGTTGCCGTCACCGACGATCACGAGGGCGGTGAAGCTGAAGCGACGACCACCCTTCACGACCTTGGAGACGCGGTTGATCGCGACTACGCGCTCGAGCTGGTTCTTCTCGGCCGCGTTGTCCCGACGGTCGCCGCCACCGCGACGATCGCCGCCACCGCGACGGTTGCCCTCGGGGCCACCGCTGGGGTTGTTGTTGTTCTGTCCGGCGGGTCCGTTGCCGCCGTCACGCCGCTGACGTCCCGGCATCAGACGTTCCTTCCGTTCGAAAATTCAGTCATCAGAACTTCAGCCCACCTTCACGAGCGGCATCGGCCAGCGCCGCGATGCGGCCGTGGTAGTCGTGACCACCACGGTCGAACACGACCGACTCGATACCGGCAGCCTTGGCGCGCTCGGCGATCAGCTGACCGACCTTGGCGCCCTTGGCGGACTTGTCGCCCTCCAGCGCACGCACATCGGCCTCGATCGAGGACGCGGCGGCGATGGTCTTGCCGACCGAATCGTCGACGAGCTGAGCGTGCAGGTGCCGCGAGGAACGGTTGACGACCAAGCGCGGACGCTCGGTGGTGCCGACGACCTTCTTGCGCAGACGGAAGTGACGGCGGGTCTTCGACAGACGACGCTTCGTCGATGCGTCCTTGCCCAGCGGAATCCGCTTGGCCTTCTGGTTAGCAGTTTGCGCCATGATCACTTACCCGTCTTTCCGACCTTGCGGCGAACGACCTCGCCGGCGTAGCGGATGCCCTTGCCCTTGTACGGGTCGGGCTTGCGCAGTCCGTGGATCACAGCGGAGATCTGGCCGACCTTCTGCTTGTCGATCCCGGAAACCGAGAACTTGGTGGGCGATTCCACCGCGAAGGTGATGCCCTCCGGGGCCTCGATCGGCACCGGGTGGCTGTAGCCGAGGGCGAACTCGAGGTTCGAACCCTTGGCCTGAACGCGGTAACCGACGCCGAAGATTTCCATCTTCTTCTCGTAGCCCTTGGTGACACCCTCGATCATGTTGGCGATCAGGGTGCGGCTCAGGCCGTGCAGCGAACGGTTGGCGCGCTCGTCGTTGGGACGGGCCACCACGAGCTGGTTGGCTTCGTCTTTGCTGACGGTGATCGGCTCGGCAACGGTGTGCGACAGGGTGCCCTTGGGACCCTTCACCGTGACGACCTGGCCGTCGATGCTGACGTCGACACCGGCCGGGATTGCGATGGGGTTTTTACCAATACGCGACATTAGTCCAGACCTCCCTTACCAGACGTAGGCGAGGACTTCGCCCCCGACGCCCTGCTTGGCCGCTTGCCGGTCGGTGAGCAGGCCGGTCGACGTGGAGATGATCGCCACGCCGAGGCCGCCGAGGACCTTGGGCAGGTTGGTGGACTTCGCGTACACACGCAGACCCGGCTTCGAGACGCGACGCAGGCCCTGCAGGCTGCGCTCACGGCTCGGGCCGTACTTCAGATCGACGACGAGGGCCTTGCCCACCGGCGCGTCTTCGGTGCGGTAATCGGCGATGTAACCCTCGCGCTTCAGGATCTCGGCGATGTTCGCCTTGAGCTTGGAGTGCGGAGCCTTCACCTGATCGTGGTACGCCGAGTTGGCGTTGCGCAGACGCGTCAAGAAGTCTGCGATCGGATCAGTCATGGTCATGGTTAGACCTCGACACCTTTCTCGCTGCGGTTCCCATGCAGCATCTCCCCGCTTTCGCGAGGCGACCGTGGGCCTACAACAATTCGGCTGGTCCGGGCGGCACTTACCGACCGGATGAGTACTCTTCACGAGCGCTCGGCGCCCGGCACGATCCGCCCACGCCGAGCGTGGAGCGGACACAGATCTGCCCAGGCAACCGCTCTAGTGTAGGCAACGCCGTGGTCAGGACAAAATCCGGGGTCAGGACGCGGGCTCGTTCGACCGCGAGGTGGCCAGAATGGCCGATGCCGAGACGCCGGTGGCCACGATCAGCATCATCTCACCGCCGACCAGCATGCTCATCACGCCACCGAGCAGCGCGCCCGTCGCGAAGGCCGCGTACTGCAGGCCGTAACCGAGCCAGTCCCGCACGCTGCCGCCGCTGACGTGGCTCTCGATGCCCTGGCCCAGTTTCACGACCGTTCCGGTGACGTAGCTGAGCGGGACGCTGACCTCTCCGTTCTTGACGAACGCGGTGTTGAGCGCGCCGACCGCGAACGCGACGAACATGATCGGGACGAAACCCAGTTCCTGCCCGCCGGTTCGGCTCACCACGTAGTCGACCACCACCGCGGCGGCCAGCGCGACCGTGGTCACCACCGAGGCGCCGTAGTGGCCGTTGCGCCACAGCCGCCGTCGCAGCAGCGAGGCAACGACGACGCCGAGGCCGAAGGCGAACAGCAGCGATATCGCCCCGACGGCCAGCAGATAGTCGCCGTCGAACCAGCCGAGCAGCGCGCGTTCGGTATTTCCGGTCATGAATGTCACGAAGTATCCGGCGGAATGCGTATAGGCTGCTGCGCCGATAAATCCCGCCAATATCGAAAGAAACGCCACCATTGTCATCGCGCCTGCCGGTATACCCCGCAGCGGCTGACGGTTGCCCAGGTCACGTGCTCTTTTTACTGTGGTCACAGTCACAATCCCACATCCTTCGCATCGAATCGAATCGGGGATCGACTTTGACCCTTCCGGCTGCGTGACAACTCCGACGGTAGCGAGAAGTGGAATTGCCGGCCATCGCTCGGATCACATTCTCGGAGAAGACACAGGATTATCAGGTTCCGGTAATACACAGGTAACCCGGTAATTCCCGATGAATTCTGTGTGACTTTTATGAATCCACCAGGCTACCCGGTGTGGTGTCGAAACAGGTTCGGCGACAACCGATTTCCCCAGGTGGGCTGTGGTAGCTTCACGGAGTTCGTCGGATCTGTGCAGGAGGCTCGGCAGGTGTTTTCGCGCTCGGTGTGCCGTGGAACTCGCCGAGGCGGTTTCTACGCGCTGGCTGTTCTGCTCGGTGTCGGCACATTCGCGTTTCCCTCCCCCGCTCGCGCCGCCGACGCCTATGTCGACCGGCTCGCCGAATCCGCGGCGACTCCCGAGTTGAGCTGGTCGGACTGCGACGACGGTTTCCAGTGCTCATTGGCACGGGTGCCCCTGAATTACAACGAACCGGCGGGTGCGCAGCTGGAGCTGGCCACCATCCGGCTTCCCGCGAGCGATCCGAGCAGGCGCCTCGGCACTCTGTTCGTGAACTTCGGCGGTCCTGGCCCCTCGGGCGTCGACCGGTTACGGGAACGGGCGCGCTGGCCGTGGCTGTTCTCCGAGGAGCTTCGCGCGCGCTTCGATCTGGTGTCGTGGGACCCGCGCGGGGTCTCACGCAGTGCGGGCGTGCACTGCTTCGCCACTGCCGAGGAACAGGCCGAATACTTCGGCACCTTCCCCGGGACCCCCACCGACGCGGGTCAGGAAGCGGAGTTCTTCGCGCGTTCGGCCGATCTCGCCGCGCGCTGCGGTCAGGCGGCGGGTCCGATCCTGAATCACGCGTCCACCGCCAATACCGCCCGTGACCTGGAGCTCCTGCGTCGCGCGGTCGGCGACAACGCGCTGACGTATCACGGCATCTCCTACGGCACGCAGGTCGGCGCGGTCTACGCGAACATGTTTCCGCGCCGGGTGCGCGCGATGGTGTTCGACGGTTCACTCGACTTCGAGGGCAATGCCGACGGGCACGGCGCGGAGGGCACCCACCTTCCCCTCGATACCAGGCAGGGTGTCGCGGTCGGCATCGCCGAGACCTTCGACGCGTTCCTGCGCGAATGCTCGGCGGCGGGCCCGCGCTGCGCGTTCTCGGCAGGCGATCCGAAGCTGAAATGGCTCGCGCTGGCCGAACGGGCCCGCCACGCCCCCATCGTGCTCGACGGAACACCATGGACGTTCTCCCAGGTGGTGACCGCCGCGGGCAGCCTGTCGCGCCCCGACACCTACGCCGATCTGGCGACCTTGCTGCAGCAACTGTTCGACGCGGCGACCAGCGCCCCCGCCCTCGTCCCCGACTCGCTGTTCGACCCCGCCTACCCCGCCAACCGGGCCGAAGCGTTCTACGCCATCCAGTGCTCAGACAGCATGGTCCCGACCGAACCCGCGGCCTACAGTCGCGTCGCCGCCGTCGAAGACCTGCACAACCCGTACTTCGGCCGCACCGCCGTCTTCAACGCCATGCCCTGCGCCTTCTGGCCCGCCCGCGACGCCGACCGCTACACCGGCCCATGGAACCGGCAGACCGCCGCCCCCATCCTGGTCATGAACAGCCGCTACGACCCCGCGACCCCACTGCACGGCGCCTACGCCGGCGCCGCGCAACTGGCCACCGCCCGGGTCCTGGTGATCGAAGGTGCCGGCCACAGCACCATGTACGTCCCCAGCACCTGCGCCGAACAAGCCAAACGCGACTACTTGTTCACCGCCCAACTCCCACCCGAAAACCTGCACTGCGGCACCGACCACTCCCCCTTCCCCTGACCCGTACCTCCCTATCATTGCGCCATGACGAACGCGCACGACCGGCGTCCGAAGCTGCCCGAATATATGACGTGGGAGGAACTCGAGCAGCAGCCCGAGGAAATCGCCTCGCACATCGAACTGTGGGACGGTCGTGTGGTCTGGAGGCGCCGTGGACCAGGCGAGCATCAGGAAGCGAGCAACCTGTTGTGGAGCGCTCTTCGGCGCGACGCCAGGTACGCGATGGACAGCAGACCCGACGAGTGCTGGCAGGTTCGCACCGAGACCAACGTCTTCTTCGGCCGGGAGAACAAATCCGACTTCGTGACACCGGATTTCATGGTCCACCGATGCCTGGACGAGCCTTACGCCTACGTCCGCGCGGACGACGCGCTGCTGGTCGGCGAGGTCCTCTCCCCCTCGAACACCGCCGCCGAAATGGAAGCCAAGAAGGCCAAATACGCGGCCGCGGGAATCCCCTGGTACTGGGAAGTCACCCTGCATCCGCGGCGCAGTGAAATCGCCTACGTGCAGGCGTTCGGCCTGGAATCCGGTACCGGACCCTTGCCCGCGGGCGTATCACCGCTACACAAGGCCAACTACATCTTGGTCGGCGCATGGTCGCCGGGCGATTCCACCGAGATCACCATCGGCTTCCCGTTCCCGATCACCATTCCGTGGCGAGATCTGGTGCTCTGAGCAGGGCCCGGAACGCGCGAAGGCACGGACTTCGGTTGGAAGTCCGTGCCTTCGTTCGGTATTCGCTTAGGTGGCTGCGCTCACGAGGAGCGCGGGGTCACCAGGAGCTCTTGTGCACGCCCGGGAGCTCACCGCGGTGGGCCATTTCGCGCAGGCACACGCGGCACAGGCCGAACTTGCGGTAGACCGCGTGGGGGCGGCCGCAACGCTGGCAGCGGGTGTAGGCGCGGACGGCGAACTTCGGCTTGGCCTCCGCCTTGATGCGCAGTGCTTTCTTAGCCATGTGCTCAGTTCTCCTTGAACGGGAAGCCGAGGTGCTTCAGCAGCGCGCGGCCTTCTTCGTTGTTGGTCGCCGTGGTCACCACGGTGATGTCCATACCGCGCGGGCGGTCGATGGAATCCACGTCGATCTCGTGGAACATCGACTGCTCGCTCAGGCCGAACGTGTAGTTGCCGTTGCCGTCGAACTGCTTCGGCGACAGGCCGCGGAAGTCGCGGATACGGGGCAGCGCGATGGAGACCAGGCGGTCCAGGAACTCCCACATGCGGTCGCCACGCAGGGTGACCTTCGCGCCGATCGGCATGCCCTCACGGAGCTTGAACTGCGCGATCGACTTGGTGGCCTTGCGGATCTCCGGCTTCTGGCCGGTGATCAGCTCGAGGTCCTTGACGGCACCGTTGATCAGCTTCGCGTCACGGGCGGCGTCGCCGACACCCATGTTGACGACGACCTTGACCACGCCGGGGATCTGCATCACGTTGGCGTACTCGAACTCGCTGTTCAGCGCGTCCTTGATCTCGGCGCGGTAGCGCGCCTTCAGCCGGGGCTGAGTCTGCTCAGAGGTGGTCATGTCAGATGTCCTTCCCGTTCTTACGGGAGATCCGAACCCGCTTGCCGGTGGTTTCGTCGGTGCGGTAGCCGACGCGAGTCGGGTTTCCGTCGGAGTCGACGACCAT
Organism: Nocardia sp. NPDC050413; assembly: GCF_040655475.1. Lineage (NCBI taxonomy): Bacteria > Bacillati > Actinomycetota > Actinomycetes > Mycobacteriales > Nocardiaceae > Nocardia > Nocardia sp. NPDC050413. The sequence goes on from NZ_JBFAJZ010000003.1 coordinate 365,125, forward strand.
CACGTTGGAAACCTGGATGGGGGCTTCCTGGGTCACGATGCCACCCGAGGAGGCGCCACGCTGGTTGGCGGAATCCGCGACGTGCTTCTTGATGCGGTTCACGCCTTCGACGAGAACCTTGCCGGTCGCCGGGTAGGCCTGGATGACCTTGCCCTTGGCGCCCTTGTCCTTGCCCGAGATGACGAGCACGGTGTCACCCTTGTGCACCTTCATGTCAGAGCACCTCCGGGGCCAGCGAAACGATCTTCATGAAACGCTTGTCGCGCAGCTCACGGCCGACGGGGCCGAAGATGCGGGTGCCGCGCGGATCGTTGTCCGCCTTGATCAGCACAGCGGCGTTCTCGTCGAACTTGATGTAGGAACCGTCCGGACGGCGGCGCTCCTTGACGGTGCGCACGACGACAGCCTTGACGACGTCGCCCTTCTTGACGTTCGCGCCGGGGATGGCGTCCTTGACGGTGGCGACGATGATGTCACCGATACCGGCATAGCGACGCGACGAGCCACCGAGCACGCGGATGCAAAGGATTTCCTTCGCCCCGGTGTTGTCGGCGACGCGCAGTCGCGACTCCTGCTGAATCACTTCAGCACCTCCTGGACCTGGATGTATACGTACGCCGGATTGCCGACCCGACGCACATGGTCAGTTACCCACCAGACGCGCGCCTGCCAGCGGTTTTGTCCACCACTGGGGGTTCACGGCCGGATTGCGAGGGCAGAGCTCCCGCAGGCAACCGGTCTAGTGTAGGTGAACCCGCAGGTCGACCCAAATCGGGGGTCGTCGGCCAATTTGAAGCGAATATGTTTCAAACTGCCGTGCGGGCGTGTGCCCCGTTGTTACGGTCCCCCTGCTCGTCGCGGGGACGAGCCGACGAGGAGCCACCCATGAAACTCACCCTTGCGTCAACCGCCTTCGCCGCCGTCCTCACGGTGCTCGCGCCGCAGGCCGCCGCCGGGCCCGTCATCGACATGCTCACCGACACCCTCACGGTCGGCTGCACCTCCAAGATCGACGTCGTCGGCCTCGACGACTACGTCGGCGCCCAGGTCGACTTCGTCGCCAACGGCAAGTTCTTCGCCAGCGACACCGTCGACCTCGAGGTCACCGTCGGCGGCGTCACCGTCGCCAAGGCCACCGCGTTCTACCACGTGGAATCCGAGGGCGAGGTGCAGTTGACGGCGCTGCTGCACGCCACCGGCATGCCGCTTGTCTCCAAGCGCGTGCCGACGGTCATGCGAATCATCAACGCGGGCAGTGGTTTGGCCTGTGACCTGGCGACCGGCAGCGCCGGCAGCTCTTCCTGATCGCCGCAGCCCCCGAGACGGCAGCCGCGCCGGTAGCCTGTGCGAGCTGGATCGCAACGAGCATGGGTGCGGCTGCCGCATCGGGGAAGGAAGTCCTGTGACACAGTCCGGCCGTCCGTCGGTTGTCGACCGCCGCGCATTCCTGGCCGCCATGGGGTTGGTGCCGGTGGCCGTCGCCCTGGCATCGTGCTCGTCCGATGCGCCCGCGGCGCAGTTGAACGGGGTGGATCTGAGCGGGGGCGATCCGGCTATCCGCCCGCAGGACGACCTGTACCGCCACGTCAACGGCGCCTGGCTGCGCGACTACCAGCTGCCGCCGGACAAGGCCTCGGTCGGCGCGATCACCGACGCCAACGACCGGACCCTCGATCAGCTGCGCGCGATCATCGAATCCATCTCCGATCCCGAGCCGGGTTCGGAGGCGCAGCAGATCAAGGATCTCTACGACGCGCGCCTGGATCTCGACGAGATCGAGCGCCTCGGCATCACGCCGCTTTCCGGGTTGTTCGCCGCGATCGACAAAGCCCCGGGCAAGCCGGAGCTGGCCAAGGAGATGGCGATCGCACCGATCGCCGGCCTGATCGGGATGGGCATCGGTATCGACCGGAAGAACTCCAAGGCCTATATCCCCAGCGTCGGCCAGTCGGGCCTGATGCTCGGCGAGCAGTACTACCGCAAGCCGGAGTTCGCCGAGCAGCTGGCGGGCTACCAGGTGTACCTGGAGAAACTGGCGCAGGGCATCGGCTTGCCCGACCCGGCCGGGGTGGCCCAGCGCGTGCTCGACCTGGAGAAGCGCATCGCCGCCGCGCACTGGGACAGCGTGCGCTTGCGCGACACCGACGCCACCTACAACCTGATGAGCTGGGACGAGCTCACCCAGCTGGGACCGCAGTTCGACTGGGATCCCTGGCTTTCGGGCATGACCGACCGGCCCAAGTCGCTGTTCGACAAGATGGTCGTCGGGCAGCCGTCGTTCGTCACCGCGGCCGCGCAGCTGTGGAGCGAGGTGGACATCGCCCTGTGGCGCGACTACCTCAAACTGCACGTCGCCGACACCTACGCGAGGTTCCTGCCGAAGGCGATCGCCGACGCGCGGTTCGAATTCGTGGGGCGGGTGATGGCCGGGCTGGAGGAGAAGCCGGAGATGTGGCGCTCCGCGGTGGGCGTCGTCGACGACAATCTGGGCGAGCCGCTCGGAAAGCTGTACGTGGACAAGCACTTTCCGCCCGCGGCGAAGGAGCGCGCCAAGGAGATGGTCGCCGATGTCACCGCCGCGTGGCGCGACAACTTCACCAATTCCACCTGGATGTCGCAGGCGACGCGGCAGGCCTCGATCGCCAAGCTGGACAAGATCGTGGCGCAGATCGGCTACCCCGACAAGTGGGTCGACTACTCCTCGGTGGAGATCAAACGTGGCAAGCTGATCGAATCCCTGCTCGCGATCAACGCTTTCGAGTCCAAGCGCGCGTTCGCCCGCCTCGGCACCGAGGTCGACCGCTCGGAGTGGGGCATGTCGCCGCAGACGGTGAATGCCTACTACAGCGCGACGACCAACCAGATCGTCTTCCCCGCCGCCTACCTGCAGCCGCCGTTCTTCGACAAGGACGCCACCGACGCGGTGAACTACGGCGCGGTCGGCTCGACGATCAGCCACGAGATCGGCCACGGCTTCGACGATCAGGGCTCCAAGTACGACGGTGACGGCAACCGCCGCGACTGGTGGCAGCCGGAGGATCGCGCCGCGTTCGACGCCAAGACCCAGCAGATCATCGCGCAGTACGACGTGCTCGTCCCCGAGGGCGCACCGGAGGGGCAGCACGTGAACGGCGCGCTGACCGTCGGCGAGAACCTGGCCGACCTGCGCGGCCTGCAGATAGCACTGGAGGCGTACAAGAAGGTGGCGCAGCGGTCCGGCGAGACGCCCGATTTCCGCTCGGTGTTCCTGTCGTGGGCGCGGCAGTGGCGCGACAAGCAGACCGTCGAGGCGACGCTGCAGGGCCTGCAGGACACCCACTCCCCCAACGAATTCCGCTGCAACCAGGTGGTGCGCAATATCAACGAGTTCTACACGACCTTCGATGTGAAGGAAGGCGACAAGCTGTTCATGCCCGCCGACCAGCGCGTCGCCCTGTAGACGGGGCTTGCACCCTCCCGATTCGCCGTAGGTTAGCCTAGGCTGACCTAAACCTGCTCGATGGAGGATGCGCTCATGACGTCAGTTCGGACTTCACGCGGCTGGCGGCGCGCCGCGGTGGCCGCGCTCGCCGGTGCGCTCGCCTTCGGTGTCGTCGCCTGTGGTTCCACCGAGGACGAGGCGGGCTCGGGCGAAGCGGTGACCATCACCCATGCCCGCGGCGAGACCACCGTCACCGGGACGCCGAAAAAGATTGTCGCCCTCGGCAATCAGTGGCTCGATTCCACGCTGGCGCTCGGCGTGGTGCCCGTCGGCTACATCGACAATGTCTCCGCGCTGTCCAAGAGCACCCCGCCGTGGACGCCCGACAGCCTGAAGTCCGCGACCGCGCTCAACACCCAGGGCAGCGTCGCCGAGCAGGTCGCCGCGCTGGAACCCGATCTGATCCTGGCCGACCCGTTCATCGCCGATCAGAAGACCTACGACGACCTGTCGAAGGTGGCGCCGACCATTCCCGCGCTCACCAAGGACGCCGTCACGCCGTGGCAGGACCAGGTCGCGGCCCTCGGCAAGGTGTTGCACAAGGAGTCCGACGCGACCGCGACGATCAAGAAGGTCGACGACAAGATCGCCGCCATCACCACCGCCAACCCGGGCCTGAAGGGCAAGACCTTCGCCAGCACCTGGCTGGCCAGCCCCGCCCAGCTGATGGTGCTCACCGACCCCGACGACGGTTCGGCCAAGGTGTTCACCCAGCTCGGCATGTCGATCCCGGCGAACCTCACCGCGCAGCCCGCCAACCAGGGTCGGCTGGCGTTGTCGCCGGAGCGTGTCGACGAACTGACCGCCGATCTGCTGCTGGCCGGCTACTCCCCCGGTCTCGACGAGAAGTACCGCCAGCTGCCGGGTTACGCGGATCTGCCGTCGGTGCGCAAGGGTTCGGTGGTGTTCCTGACCACGCAGGAGATCAGCGCGATCAACCAGCCGAGCGCCCTGTCGGTGCCCTACATGCTCGACAAACTCGAACCCGCGTTCGCCGCTGCCGCGAAATAAGCTCCACCCACAACTCGAGGATTCACCGTGCTTGCCTCCCCATATCCCGCCCAGACTCGGTTCGCCCTCCGCGCAGGTGTCACCTGTTTGACCACGCCGGCCGGTGCGGTGCTGCTCAATCCGCCGCGCAACGAGAAACTGACCGGTCTGGGCGCGGGGGCACTGCAGGCACTGAAAACTCTGAACCAGGGCCCGGCGACGGCCGCCGAGATGGCGACCGCGGCCGCCGGTGACGACATCACCGGCCTGATGCGCAAGCTCACCGACGGCGGCTGGCTCGCGGTGACCGTGCGCGACGGGGGCCGCGATCTCTACAGCATCCGCCCCTTCGCCCAGCCCGCGCCCCGGCCCGAGGTCGCGCTGCCGACCTGGTCGGCCACGCTGTCGAAGTTCGCCGTGCTGCACCGCGACGCACAGGGTTTCGTACTCGAGCATCCGCGCTCGTGGTGCGATCTACGCATCCACGATCCGCGCCTGCTCGCCCTGCTCGACGGTCCGCTCGCCGCCGACTCTCCGGTGGCCGCTGCGGTGAAGACGCAGTTCATGGCGGATCTGCAGTGGTGCGGGTTCCTCGTCGACGGTGACGAAGAAGAGCACGAATTCACCACCCGCTCCTGGAACGCGCCCGACCTGTGGTTCCACCGGCGCAGCACGCTCGGAGCCCGCACGGTCACCTGGGACGATTTCGGACCGACCCGCTGGGCCGAGGGTAAGTTCCCCGAATTGCCCGCTCGCCGATCGCCTTTCGCCGGTGACCCGATCTTCCTGCCCAAACCCGACCTGGTCGCGCTTCGTGTCGGCGACCCGAGCCTGTCGGCCGCCCTCGAGGACCGCGTCTCCACCCGCGCCTTCGACGACAGCGCCCCCGTCACCACCGCCCAGCTGGGTGAGCTGCTCTTCCGCAGCGCCCGCACCCGCGAGGACGGCTCCCGCCCCTACCCCTCCGGCGGCGGTGCCTACGAGCTCGAGGTCTACCCCGTGGTGCGCAATGTGGCAGGCCTGGAAAGCGGGCTGTACCACTACGATTCGGTCGACCACGCCCTGCGTCACGTGGCCCCCTTCGACTCCCCCGCCGTCCAGAAACTGGTGAAGTCCACCTCGGCCACCCTGGCCGGCGGCGCAGAACCCCAAGTGGTCCTGCTGATTTCGGCCCGCGCGGGCCGGGTGATGTGGAGCTACGAACAGGTCGCCTACGCCAACATCCTCAAGCACGTCGGCGTCTTCATGCAGACCGTCTACCTCTCGGCCACCGCCATGAACCTCGGCGTCGTCGCCCAGGGCTTCTCCGACACTTCCGCCTTCGCCACCGCCACCGGCATCGACGAACTCGAGGAGTGCAACGTCGGCAGCATCATCGTCGGCTCGCCTGCCCGCTGAGAAACTTCGCGTTAGAGTTTCGTCATATGCAGGAACCACTTGCCACCGAGGAGCATGTCGCTTCGTATCTGCGCCGGGCGCTCGGAATACGCTCGGAGCTCGAGATCCTGGAGACGCCTACGACGTGGGTGTGCCAGGAGAAGCCGCACCGACCGCGTCACGAGACCACTACGGACGCCGCGTGTCATCTGCCGGTCGAACCCGGTGGCGGTTACTCGATATACGGTATCGAGAAGAAGAATTCGCACATCTTCTTCCTCGGCCGAAACCCACCCGACCACCCGGCCCTCCTTCTCGACCGCGCGTGCTGGGAGAAGGGCTATTTCTGGACGGGGCAGATCTACCCGAAACCCTGGCGGGTCCGGATCGACCTTGTTGCCGATTCCGGCGCGATGCTGACCTATCGCGTTCAGCTCTTTTCTCGAACCGACCCACCTCAGGATGATGTCGATCTGCCGGTCACCATCAACAAGCTCACGAAAAAGGTGGATTACGGCACCGCCCATGCGTCATGGGCCCTTGTCCAGGCAGTGACGAAGATAAGTCACCCGCAGTACTACGGTGGACCGCTGCTGCCCACGATCACCCTGGAGATCTGAACAACACTGCACACGCAAAACTGTTGCCCAGCAACTCTTTTCGGCAAATCAGGCCTGTCTCCCGATTTGCGGGAAGACGGCTGATCCGGGTTGACTGCAACGGTGCAGGACTTGACTGAAGAAGACTTCCGGATGCAGTACAACGGGGATATGTGGACGCTGCTGGATGAGGTTTGGGGGGCGTGGGGGCAGCTTGTGGAACCGGCTATGGCGCCCGCGTATCAGTCGCGGATCTTTCCCGCTGAGCTGTGGCAGCAGATGGACTTCCTGCATGAACCCGAACCGGCGAGCATTGATTTCCCCAGTCTGCGGGTGGTTCGTCGCGAGGAGGGGGTGCTGGTGAGCAGTTGTGGGTTGTCGTGGCCGGCGCGGTGGTCGGATGCGGAGCCGACCAATGGGCTGGAGGTCGAGGTTTACGCAGCTTCGAGCGCGGTGCCTGCGGATGCCGACGCGGCCGCGGTGGCGAGCGGGTGGCTGGGCAGGCTGGTGGCTCGAATCGCGGGAATCGTCGGGCGGGAAGGGTTCGCGTTCACCCGGGCGCTCGAGCACTACGGCACGCTGTCCATCGGCATCGGCGAGGTCGATCTGCCTGCCGAACTGGCCGAGACGTATCTCGATGACTTCGGGAACGCGACGGTCTTGCTCGGTATGGACATCGGTGATGTGCCGCGCACGATCACCGGCCCGCTGTCGGAAATCCGGCTCGTCCACGTCAAACTGCTGACACCCGCGGAAACCGAATTCTGCGTGTCTGGCAGCGGCGGCGTCACCGACGCCCGCACCGAACTGGCCGAGCGCTTCACCGCGGCGGATGACGCGCTCTGGACCGACCCCCGCCCCTCGGCCGCCTGAAGGGTTACGCAGGCGGGGCAGCGAAGTCGGCGGCGAGCAGCACACCTCGCCGCGAGCCTCGGCCCTACTGATCCGCTCGCGGCGAGGATGCCCAGATCAGGCGGCCGGGGTGCCGTCCCAGGTGACGAGTTTCCAGCCTTTGGCGGGGCTGCCCTTGACGATTACGCGGCCGGTATTGCGGATAGGGTCGGACTGGAGTTTGGTCATGTCGGGGTTGCTGACGGTCATGAGGGTCCAGACCATGATGGAGCCGCCGTGGGAGAAGATCGTGGCGCGTTTGTTGCCGCGGTCCTGGATGTCCTGGATGGAGTCGTCCATGCGCTTTTTGAATTCGTGGCCGTTGATCGAGCCGGGGATGCGGGCGTCGAGGTTGCCTTGCATCCACTGGACCGGTGCGGCGAAGTAGTTCGCCATCGCGTCTTTCTCGGGTGTGCCTTCGTAGATTCCGGCTTCGATTTCGTGGAAGCCCTCCTCGACGACAACGGGGCGGTCGCACAGTTCCGAGGTGGGCAGTGCGGTCTGCTGTGTGCGCACCATTGTCGAGGCGTAGACACCGTCGAACTTGCAGTCGGCCAGGCGCAGCGCGGCCGCGGCGGCTTGCTCCCAGCCTTTGTCGGTGAGATCGGGGCCGGGGACGGACGTGTCGATCAGGCCTGATGCGTTGCCGGCCGATTCGGCGTGGCGGACGAAGGTGAGGGTCATTTCACCTGTCTGCGGTGCGGCGGCCGCACTACCGCCGCCGGCTGTGATGACGGCAACCGCGGCGATGACCACGGACAGACGTGACGCGATCTGGGGCATAGGGACTCCTCGAGTAACCGGTGTGGGCCCAAGCTGTGTGCATGAATGCGACCCGTTCCGGGACGGTAGGTTCATGCCCGACCGGTCGCCACGTCATCTCCCGATGAACGGCACGTTATTTGTTTTCGTAAGGACCCGGTAGACGAAGACGAATTGCCAGAGGCCGATGAACAGCGTCGGGAGGCGTTCGTAGAAACCGGCCGACGATTGGGCGCCTGCCGGTGTCGATTCCACGGCGGCGAAGAAGGCTCCGACCGCTGCTATCGAGAACACGGCGGTGGCGATGGAGAAGACCGACCACAGGCGGGAACGGCGGGTGACGGTGGTGAGGGCCGCGACGGGGAAGGCAGTGAAGACGACAAGGGCGCCGAGGTTGTGGATGCCGCCGGTCGCGGTGACGACCGTCGGGGCGCCTTCGGGGAAGCCGAGCACCGGGTCGGTGGGGAAGAATCCGATGACGATCAGTCCGGCGGCGGCGACCAGCAGGGCGAGGTACCCGACGGTGCGCAGGGACGCGGTGCGGCGGAGCCCTTCGGCGAAGAGCACCGTCAGGATGCCGTAGAGGACGAAGTTGCTGTTCTGGATCCAGCCGTGGGGAGCCAGGCTGAGGGCGCTGATGGTGTCGTGGGAGGAGTCGTAGCCGGCCTGGAGTGCGCCGTTGATCAGGTAGCCGAGGACGAAGACGGCCGGGCCGAAGGCGCCCGCCACCAGCAGATGTGTACTGCGTATGCTCACAAATACAAAGTACACATTTCGTGCGTACTAAGTACACATCAGGAGCGGAACAGGCGTGACTTCTCTCTGGGAACGGCTGACAGAAGGCGACCGGAACACCGGTAAACCGTTGTCCGCCAGGCGAATTGCTGAGACCGCGGTGGCGGTGGCCGACGTCGACGGCCTCGACGCCATCACGATGCGCCGGCTCGCCACGGAGCTCGGCGTGGCGCCGATGGCTGCCTACCGGCATGTGGCGAGCAAGGACGAGGTGCTGGAACTGATGGTCGACCTCGTCTACGGCGAGGTCGAATACGCGGCCGGTGACGGCTGGCGCGCGACGCTGCGTGAGCTGGCGACGGCCCTTCAGGCGCTGATCCTGCGGCACCCGTGGCTCACCCGGCTCACCGCACCGGAGCTGGTCTACGAGCTCACACCCAACCGCATGGCCCTGACCGAGCACGCCTTGACCGCGCTCCACGACGACCTCGGTCTCGACCTCGACACGGCGATGGCGGCCGCGCGAACGGTTTTCGCGTATGTGCAGGGTGCGACCGGCGCCGAGATCGGCCTACGCGCGCTCATGGACGATCGCGGCTGGACGACCGGTGCACAGGCGCGCACCGGTCTGTCCACCCAGATGACCTGGCTGCTCGGCACCGGCCGCTATCCGACCTTCCAGCGCTATGTGCACGAGGCACGGCGCAAGGACGACCTGCGCTGGCAGTTCGACACCGGCCTCGAGCAGGTACTCGACGGCATCGAAGCGCGTCGGTGACCTACTTCCCGCGCAGGCCGAAGGGATTGCCGTCGGGATCGGCCAGCGTGCAGATGCGGAGGTCGGGGGCAACTGTCTGCGGGCCCGATTTCTCGGTGGCTCCTGCGGCGAGCAGGGCGTTTCGGGTGGCGTCGAGGTCGTCGACGTCGGTCATCGCGACCGGTCCGGTGGCGCGGTCGCCCTGGGGGTTGAGGCTGATCTCGAAGCCGTTGACGTTGTAACCGACGTAGTAGGGCTGGTCGGTGTGGGGTTGGCCGTAGAGGGCCGTATAGACCTTTTTGGCGGCTTCCAGGTCGGAGACGGGAATGACGACGGCGCCGATGGCGGGACTCATATTCTTCCTTCCGAAAAACAGCGGAACTGCGTCGAATGGAAAACGGTCGGCAACCAGCGTAACCAGTGACTGGGCCGAATGCGCAGCAGGGCGAGTTCGTCGGACGTGCCCGGAGTTACTGCCCGGGGGCGGGTGTGAGCATGCTGCGGTCGATGATCAATTCCGTATCCGGTGTGAGGAAGCCTTTGGCACCGAAGTCGATCAGGGGTTGCGGACGGAACCACTCGACGCGGTGGACCGGACGGGAACCGACGAGGAACAATGAATTCGGATAGTGGACCCTTTCGTAGAAGGGGTCGAAGGTCGGAATCCCCTTCACACACATATTCGGATCGTCGATGCCTGCGGCCGCGAGGATCTTTTCCGGGGCCGCGCCTGGTCGGAGCGGGATCATACGGTCCCATTCCGGCGACCAGCCTGCGCGGCGGCCGATCTCGCGCATCGTGATCGGCACCTCGCGCGCGGTCACGACATCGCGGACTTTGTTCTGCAGCGCGACGAAGTCACCCAACTCGCGTTCGTTCGTCTGCACGTTCAATGTCCCCGACGGACAGTGCGGCTCGGCCGTACCGGCTACGGCGCACGACGTAAGCATCAAGGACAAAGCGAAAGACCCCGCGACCAGGCGCACTACATTCCTCCCCCTGATAATGGCCCGCCAACTCTACCGGCCCACTGACATCGGCCGGTGTTCAGAGAGCAGTGGCCAGGGCTTGTACGGCCTGGGTCCACAGTTCGGCGAACCGGTCGGCCTGTGTTTCCGTGAACAGGGCGGTGCTCCAGCGGAAGTTGGTCGTCAGAGTTGGGCCTTGGGGGGTGGTGCCGATGCCGGCGATGACGTCTAGCGCGTACCGCAGGGGAAGGTCGGGTTCCGGGTCGAGTGGGAGGGCGGTGTCGTGGGCGCCGACCAGCAGCGACCATGGATCGTTGTCGTTGCCGCTGAGGTCGATTCGGCCGAGGTAGTTGAATTCCACCTGTGGTTCGGCGGCGTTGCGGAGTTCGGGGACCCGGTCGACGTAGCGGAGCAGGCCGTAATCGAGTCCCTGGTTGGGGATTTCACGAAGGTGCCGGGTGACGGAGTCGAGCAGTGACCGCGCGGAGGCCGGATCGGCTTGGGCCCGTGCGACATCAACGCACCGCTCGCCCACGCCGAGGCGGACGGGGAACACGCTGGTGAACCAGCCGAGGGTGTTGGCAGTGTCGGTGCCGAGCTCGGTGTCGGCGCGGCCGTGGCCTTCGAGGGCGATCAACGCGCCTGCGGCCGGGTCGTTTCCGTTGTCGGCGTGTAGCGAGGCCATGGTCATGGTGAGGGCGGTGAGCAGGAACTCGCGGACGCCCTCGTCCTTGCCGATGCGGGCCAGGAGGCGTTCGGTCACCTCGACGGGCGTGGCCACCGTGCGCACGCGCAGGGTCGACCAGGTGTCGGAGGCGGGTGCGGGATGCCGGGCGCCGAGGGGCGCGTCGGGTTCGCGCACCTGCGCTGCCCAATAGTCGCGCTGGGCAAGCACTTCCGGTGTGCTGGCGCGCTGCCACATGGCCTCGGACCACTGCCGGTAGGAGGTGAACTCCGGGAGCATCTTCGGGGCGACGCCGGACTGGATCTGCTGCCAGGCGGCGGCGAGACCGTCGATCATGATGTGCCAGGACACCACATCGACAGCCAGGTGGTGCACCGCGAGCAAAAGGATGTCGCCGGGATCGCCATCAGCGTCGTCCCCGGAATTCTTCGCGTCGCCCGAGCTCTGGTCGACTTCCGACGAGCCAGGTGCACCCGCGAACCACACCGCACGCACCATCTCTCCCGATCTCGGGTCGATCGCGTCGTTGGCGATACGCGCGAATTCCGTGATGACGGAATCCAGTTCGGAACCGGCGAGTCCACGCGGCGCTTCGATCACCACGTCGCCCGCGGCAACGACACCGGGCGCGCGGGTGAGCAGGCGCGGACCGTCGGGCGTATCGGTGAGCACGGCACGCAGGGTGTCGTGCGCGTCGAGCAAAGCCTGCAGTGTGGATTCCAGTCCGGCACGGTCGATTCCGGCGGGTAGGCGGAGCAGGGCGGTCTGGGTGAAGCGGCGGTAGTTGCCGTACTCGTACATCCACGACACCACCGGCAGCGGCGGAACCACACCGTAGGAGTCGGCGCCCGCCTCGGCGGCGGCGGGCGCGTCGTCGACGGCGGCGGCGAGTTCGCGGATGGTCGGGCAGGCCAGGACCATGCGCGGGTTGAGCGCGAGGCCGCGGCGGCGGGCCTTGTTCACCAGGGAGATGGCGACGATGGAGTCGACACCGAGTTCGTAGAAGTCGGCGTCGATACCGGGGGCGCGACCGTCGAAGAGTTCGGCGAAGACCTCGCTGAGCGTGATCTCGGTCGGCGTCTCGGCGGCGGCATTGCTGTCGGCCGCCGAAAGTGCTTGTTCGGCGAGCTCGTTCAGCGCGTGCCCGTCGAGTTTGCCGTTGACGTTCACCGGCAACCGGTCGAGAACGACGATGCGTGCGGGAATCATGTACGCGGGCAGGCGCTGGGCGAGGTCGGCACGCACCCGGCTCACCACGACGGCACGTCCGGCCTTGCCGACGACGAAGCCGACCAACGACGCGCCACCGGCACGACGGACCACGGTGACGGCGGCGGTGTCGACATCGGCCGACCGGCGCAGCGCGGTCTCGATCTCGCCGACCTCGATGCGGTACCCGCGCACCTTCACCTGCGCGTCGGCGCGGCCGAGGTAACCGAAGCGACCACCCGGCAGGCGGCGGACGAGATCACCGGTGCGATACATGCGCTGCCCAGGACGGGCCGGGTCGGCGACGAACCGGTCTGCGGTGATGGCAGGTTTACCCAGGTAACCGCGGGCCAGCTGCACGCCGGACAGGTACAGCTCGCCGACGATCCCCTGCGGAACCGGGCGCAATCGGGAGTCGAGCACGTAGCCGACCATGCCGCCGTTGGCGGTGCCGATCGTCGGGATCTCCGAGGTGGCGACCGGGGCGACGACGGCTTCGACGGTCGTCTCGGTCGGCCCGTAGCAGTTGTACACGGCCGTCGCCGGGAGCGCGCGCAAACGTGCCCACAGCGCGGTATCGATGGCCTCACCACCGAGAGCGAGGACGGACAGCTCACGATCGAGCAACCCCACCGCCGCCAGCTGGGCCAGCATCGAGGGGGTGGTGTCGATCATGTCGATGTCGAATTTGGCCATGCCCGAAACGATTCGGTGTGCGTCGCGCATCTCGTCGGCATCGAAAAGGTGCAGGGCCTGGCCCGCGAAGAAGCCGACCATCGGCTGCCAGGAGGCATCGAACCCGAGCGACCAGGCGTGCGCGATGCGCAGCGGGCGACCGAGTTTCGCCATGGCCGGGCGGTAGAACCGCGCGAGATGGTCGGCGAAGTACCCGGCCAGCGCGGCGTTCGTGCCGACGACACCCTTGGGCTCGCCCGTGGAGCCGGAGGTGAAAATGATGTAGGCGGCGTGGTCGAGTTCGCGGCGGACGGCGGGGACCTGCGCCGGGCGGTTCGCGATCCGGTCGACAACCTCGGCGTCATCCAACGTGAGCACCTCGACGCCGGAGCCCGCGATCCCGTCGAGCAGGTGACGATCCTTGTCGAGGACGACGGCGAGCACCGGGTTCGACTGGCGCAGAATCGATTCGATGCGTCCGACCGGCAAGGTGATGTCGACAGGGACGTAGGCCGCGCCGGCGGCGAACGTGGCGAGAATAGCCACGATCGCATCGGTGCTACGCGGGAGCATCAGGGCAACAACGGTTTCCGGGCCGACACCGTGTGCGGCGAACTCGGCGCCCAGGCGGCAGGCACGATCGTGCAGCTCCCGGTAGGTGAAGTGCTCGCCCGAGGTGGTCGTGAGGGCAGTCGCATCCGGCGTCGCGGCGACCTGCTGCTCGAACAGCTCCCAGGGCGTGGACGAGGGCGCGGGCACGAGATCCGCGGCAGCACTGGCTAGTTCGGCATGCTCGGCGGGTGTGAGCAGGTCGACGGCGTCGAGGGTCGCCTCGGCGTCGAGTGCGGGCAGGATACGCAGGATGGCGACAAGGCGGGCGCCGAGGTCGGCGGGGTCGAGGTGGCCGAGCAGGGCGGGCACCGCCTCGACGAGGACGAGCAGTTCGCCTTCGCTCAGGTGCGAGACCACGGTGAGCGGGTAGTGGGCGAGGCTTTCCATCTCGATGGGCCGGAACTGGGCACCGTCGGCGGCGGTGACCGTTTTGATCGCGTCGTCGATCGGGGCGTTCTCGAACACGAACAGGGTGTCGAACAGGGCGCCATGGCCTGCCGCGCGCTGCAGGGTCGACAGGCTCAGGTAGCCGATATCGCGCATGGTCGACGAATCACGTTGCAGCCGAGCGCATTGCGCGACGACCGGTTCGGTCGACTCGAGCCGGTGCACGACGGGCACGGTGTTGATGAACAGCCCGACCATGCCCTCGACACCGGCCAGCTTCTCCGGACGGCCGCTGATGGTGGTGCCGTAGACGACATCCGTGCGGTCGGTGATCCGGCCCAGCAGCACCGTCCAGGCGAACTGCACAGCGGTATTGAGCGTCATACCGTTGGCGCGCGCCCACTGCTGCAAAGCTTCGGTTTCACTGGCGGACAGGCGAAGTCGCGTCGTCTCGGGCACCGAGGACTCGCGCGCACCGGTACCGTCGGCCAGCACCAGCGGCGCGCTGACCTGACCCAGGTACTCGGCCCAGCGACGCGCGGCGGCATCGTGGTCCTGGGCACCGAGCCAACCGATGTAGTCGCGGTACGGGCGCGGGGCGGGCAACCCGTCGAGACTGCCGCCCGCCTGGTACACGGCGAGCAGTTCGGTGAAGAACACCGCGACCGCCCAGCCGTCCATCAGGATGTGGTGGGCGGTGAGGATCATCCGCTTGCGTGGCTGCGGCGCGTCGGTGACGTTCAGCAGCAGGATCCGCAGGGCCGGGCCCCGGCTCAGCGCGAACGGAACACGCCGCTCCGACTCGGCGATGGAGTCGAATTCCGCTGCCACCGCGTCACGTTCGGCCCACGGCAGCTCGGCGTGGGACGGGATGATCTGCACCGGCTTGGGTACGTCGGTGTCCCAGAACGCGGCCCGCAGGTTCGGGTGACGGTCGAGCATCGCCTGGGCGCTGCGGCGCAGCAGGGCGGTGTCCAGCGGGCCGTCGATGTCGACGACGAACTGCATCGTGTAGAGGTCGATCTCGGCCCCGGCCATGCGCGACAGGGAGAACAACCCCTCCTGCAGCGGGCTCAACGCGAGTACGTCTTCGATCTGCGGCGCACTCATGCTGCGTCCTTTCCTAGTGGTCGGGTCGTCGGATAGCCGAGACCCGGTCGACATGCGGCGCCGCACCGTGCCGGGCTGATACCCGACAGGTGCGGCGCGGATGTCGGGTTGTTCATCCCTGTGCGGACCAGGCCGCGGTGAGCGCGGACAGGGCGTCGGAGTCCAGGCCGGACGCGCTCATCGGCGCGTGCGCGACCTGCTCGGGCTCTTCGGTTTCCGCTTCGCGGGGAGCGGCGTCGACGGCGGCGGCCAGTTCGGTGATGGTCGCGCATTCGAACACCATCTGCGGGGTCAGCGGCAGTCCCTGCGCGGCGGCACGGGCCGACCACTGGATGGAGATGACGCTGTCGCCGCCGAGGGCGAAGAAATTGTCGTCGCCGGTGACGTCGTCGATCTCGAGGAGCTCCTCGATCAGGGCGATCAGGGTGCGCTCGGTGTCCGAATCGGCGGCTCCCCCGGCGGCGGCCGTCGTGGCGACGGGCGCCGGGACGGCGAGCAGCCGGTCCAGGTCGGCCTGCGGCAGCACCCGCAGGTCGGCGATCGGCTGGTCCGGGTTGTCGGCGAAGGCGCGCAGGGTGGCGGCCAGGGCGTCGGCGATGAGCGCGGCGGTTGCCGGTTCGTACAGGTCGGCGTTGACGACGACGCGCACGTCCATGCCGCCCTCGGCGGTCACGTTCAGGCTCAGGTTCAGATCGAGGAACGAGACGTCGAAGTCGGCGGGTAGCACGGTGACCGTGCTGGCACCCGAGGTCGCGAACGGCAAGGTGGTCGGTGCCCAGTCCGCTCCACGGAAATGGATCATGCTCTGGAACAACGGGTTCCGCGACCGCGAACGGCGCGGATTGAGTGCCTCGACAAGTCGCTCGATCGGCAGTTCCTGGTGCGCGTTGGCATCCAGCACCACGTCGCGGGCCCGGATCACGGTGTCGCGCAGGGTGCTCGCGCCCGACAGATCGTTGCGGAGCACGACCATGTTCGCGAACAGCCCGATCAGGTTCGTGGTGGCCGGATCGGTGCGTGCCGCGACGGGCGTGCCGAGGGTGATGTCGGTGCCGCCGCCGAGTGTGTGCAGCAGGGTCGCGACCGCCGCCTCGCACACCATGAATTCGGTTGCGCCACTGCCCTTCGCGAGGGACTCGAGACCGGTGCGGATGCTCGCGGGCAACGAGAAGGTGACCACCTCACCGCGCTTGCCGAGCACCGGCGGGCGCGGACGGTCGTGAGCCACCGAGATCTCGTCGGGCACCCCGGCCAGCGTGGTGCGCCAGAAGTCGATCTGGGTCTGCGCGAACTCGCTCGGCGCCGCCTGGTCGAACAGCTCGCGCTGCCACAGGGCGTAGTCGGCGAACTGGATCGGCAGCGGCTCCCAGGCAGGCGCGCTGCCCTGCTCGCTGCGGGCGCGGTAGGCGGTGGTCAGGTCGTCGAGCAGCACACCGAAGGAGGCGTGGTCGGCGACGATGTGGTGCACCAGCAGCGACAGCACGTGGGTGTTCGCGTCGACTTCGAGGAGTTCGGCGCGCAGCAGCGGCTCACCGTCGAGGGTGAAGGCGTAGCGGGCGATCTCGGCCAGCTCGGCCGAGACCTGGTCGGCGGCGGTCTGCCTGACCGGCAGCGCGACCTCGGTGGCCGGGTGGATCACCTGGTAGGGCACACCCTCGTGCTCGGGGAACGTGCTGCGCAGGGACTCGTGGCGGGCCACGACGTCACCGAGCGCGGCGCGCAACGCGGGGATGTCGAGCGGGCCGTCGAAGCGCATGGCCAGCGGGAGGTTGCCGACCGAACCCGCACCTTCCATGCGGTACTGGAACCACATCGCCAGCTGCGAGTACGACAGCGGGATGCGCTCACCGCGCGGCCGTCCACCGATCGCGGGGCGGGTGGTCGGTGCCGCAGCGACCGCATCGGCGCTCGCCGCGGACGCCGGTTCGGCTGCCTCCTCGAAATCGGAGTCGACCGCATCCAGGTCCATGTCGAACTCGGCGAGGAACCGGGCGACCAGATTCGCGGCGAGCGCGGCGGGAGTCGGGCTGTCGAAGATGACGCGCACGTCGAGTTCGATGCCGAATTCCGCGCGGACCTGCGCGACCAGGCGGGCGGCGAGCAGCGAGTGGCCACCGAGTTCGAAGAACGAGTCGTCGGCGCTCACCTCGTCGAGGTTGAACAGGGCGCCGAACAGCGCGCACATCTTGCGTTCGGTGGCCGTGGCGGGCGCGCGGTGGGTGCGCGCGACGGCCGGGGTGGCTGCGGGCAGGGCGCGCTTGTCGAGCTTGCCGTTGACCGTGAGCGGGACCTCCGGGATCACCGCGAACGCGCTGGGCACCATGAAGTCCGGCAGGCCGGCCGCGGCGAAGGACTGGATCTGCTCGAGGTCGATGAACCCTTCGGCGGGCACCACGTAGGCGGCGAGCATGGCGCCGATGGCCGGGTCCTCGGTCACGACGACCACGCACTGGGCGACCGACGGGTGCGCGGCGATGGCGGCTTCCACCTCACCGAGCTCGATGCGGAAACCTCGCACCTTCACCTGCTCGTCGGCGCGACCGACGAACTCGAGTTCACCGAAGCTGTTGCGGCGCACCAGGTCACCGGACCGGTACAGCCGGGCGCCGGGGGTGAACGGATCGGCGACGAAACGCTGCGCGCTCAGCGCGGGGCGGTCGAGGTAACCGCGGGCGAGCTGATCGCCGCCGAGGTAGAGCTCACCGACCACACCGTCGGGCACCAACTGCAGCGCCTCGTCGAGGACGTAGGTGTAGACGTTGCGGTTGGGCACGCCGATCGGCACCACGCCGGTCCCCTGCGGCCCGTGCACCGGCATGTAGGTCGAGCAGACCACGGCCTCGGTGGGCCCGTAGTGGTTGCGCAGTTCGGCTTCCAGGGTGTTGGCGAAGCGGTCGGCCACCTCGCCGGGCAGCGCCTCGCCACCAACCGGAACCTGGCGCAGCGAACGCCATTCGCTCACCTCGGGCAGCAGCAGGAACGTGCTGAGCATCGACGGGACCATGTGCAGCACGGTCACCTGACGCCGCGTGATGAGGTCGGCGACGTAGCGGATGTCGCGGAACGGCTTGGGTTTCGGCACCACGATCTGCGCACCGACCGACAGCGGGATGGCGATATCGGCGAGCGAGGCGTCGAAACTCACCGACGACGACTGCATCATCCGGTCGGCGGGCGTCATGTCCCACTCGGCGGAGAAGCACACGATGTGTTCGGCGATCGCGTTGTGCGGCACCGGAACACCCTTGGGCTTGCCGGTGGAGCCGGAGGTGTAGATGACGTAGGCGAGGTTGGCCGGGCGCAGCGGGCGCAACCGGTCGGTATCGGTCGGCGCCGAGCCGGACAGTTCGGCTGCCGTCTCCTCGGCGGCGGCCAATTCGACCGCGCCGAGCAGTAATCGGGGGTTCGCGTCCTCGACGAGGTATTCGATGCGGTCTTCCGGGTAGGCCGGATCGATCGGCAGGTACGCGCCGCCTGCCTTCAGCACGGCGAGCACGGCGACGATGAACTCCACCGAGGTGCCCAGGCGCAGGCCGACGATGTCCTCGGTACCGATGCCCTGCCCGATCAGCCAGTGCGCCAGGCGATTCGCGCGGGCGTGCAGCTCGGCGTAGGTGAGTTCGGCAGTGTCGGAGACCAGCGCGAGCGCGTCGGGCGATGCGGCGGCGGCCGATTCGAACAGGGCTACAAGGGTGGTGGCGGGCTGGTCGACGAGCAGACCGTGGGAGCGGTCGAGCAGTGCGGCGCGCTCGTCGGCGGCGAGCATCTCGAGGTCGCGCAGCCTGCGGGTCGGCTCGCGCAACGCGCTGTCGAGGAGCACACCGAAGTGCCCGAGCAACTGATCGACCAGGGCGTCGGACAGCACGTCGGTCTGGTATTCGGCCTCGACCACGGCGGTGCCGTCGGTGTCGAGGACCACGGCGAAGGCCAGCGGCACCTGCGCGCTCACGGCACCGAGTTCGAGCAGGGTGGAGGTGACGCCGTCGATGGCGAAACCGTCGGCGCTCTTGCGCACGCTGAAGCCGAGTCGGACCAACTGGTCGAGACCGTCGCGACCGGCGACTCGGTCCGGGTTCGCTTCGCGCACCACGCGATCGATACCGACGCCGCGGCGT
This sequence comes from Nocardia sp. NPDC050413, assembly GCF_040655475.1. NCBI lineage: Bacteria > Bacillati > Actinomycetota > Actinomycetes > Mycobacteriales > Nocardiaceae > Nocardia > Nocardia sp. NPDC050413. Next base: position 384,478 of record NZ_JBFAJZ010000003.1, read on the forward strand.
GCGAACGCACCGGTGCAGGTTTCGCGGACGGCGGCGACGAGGGTGGTGAAGTCGTCGCCGGTGCCGATGCCCGCGCGCAGCAGCAGGGTGTTGCCGAAGTAGCCGATGAGCTGGTCGGTGCCCGCCGGGCGGTCGGTGACGGGGATGGAGACGAGGAAGTCGTCGGCGGCGGTGTAGCGGTGCACGAGGGCGTCGAAAGCGGCCAGCAGCACCATGAACGGGGTCGCGGCCTGTTCGCGCGCGAACTGTTCGGTGCGGGTGACGAGGTCGGACGGGAGCCGGTGGGTGCGGCGCTGCGCCTGCCTGCCCGCGGTGGCCGAAGCCGAGCCGGGCAGTTCCAGCGGTTCGGGCAGGGGCCGCAGGGCGTCACGCCAGTAGGCGACGTCGTCGGCCGCGGGTTCAGCGGTGGGGGCGATGGCGGCGAACTGCACGGTGTCCGCCTGCGCGGGCGCGGTGTCGTCCTGCGCGGGCGCGGTGCGGTAGGCGGCGTTGAGCTCGGTGAAGAAGACGGCCCAGGAGTCGTCGTCCCAGCAGATGTGGTGGATGGTGAACAGCACCACGTGCTGGTCGGCGGCGGTGCGGATCAGGGTGGCGCGCAACGGCAGCTCGGTGCCGAGGGCGAAGGGGCGGCTGAACTCGCGCTGCGCCAGCACCTCCACCCGCAGGTCACGGCCGGATTCGGCGAGGTCGGTCAGGTCGTGGGTGGTCCACTCGGCGCGGGCGTCGGTGGTGAAGACCTGGAACGGTTCGCCGTCGGCGTCCACACCGTAGGTGGTGCGCAGGATGTCGTGGCGGGCGACGACGGCATCGAACGCGGTGTGCAGGCGGTCGGCGTCGAGCGGGCCGGTGAGTCGGTAGGCCACGCAGATGTTGAGGGCGGTGTCCTGCGGGTCGCGGGTCTGCAGGAACCACATGCGGCGCTGGCCCGGCGTGAGCGGGCGGCGCTCCCCCGCCGCGATGCGCGGCACGGCGACGGGTGCGGTGGACGCGGCCATGCCGCGCTCGCGCAGCTTCTGCTGCAACAGCTGCTTGCGACGTTCCGCGACGGACAGGGTGGCTTCGGTGTCTGACATGTTCTTTCGGCCCCTAGCCCTGGTTGGTGTTCTGTGCCATCAGCTGCACGACGTCGTCGAGCGACGCGCCGCCGAGAATCGCCGCGACCGGCAGATCCCGGTCCAGCTCCGCCTTGACGCGCTTGCGGAAGTCCAAGGCCTGCAACGAGTCCAGGCCGAGGGCGACCAAGGGCATGGTTGCGTCGATGGATTCGGCGCTGTCGCCGCCGATCACCTTCAGCAGTTCGGTGCGCACGCGCAAGTCGAGCGAGGAGTTGTCGGGCCGCGCCGCCGATTCGGCGGATACGGCCACGGACGACTGCGCGGATGTGGGCGGAATCTCCTGGGGGACAACTGAAACCGGCGCGGACTTCGGCGCGACAGCGGAAACCGGTCCGGTCGCGCACTCGAGTCCGGCAAGCACGCTGTCCTGGCCGAACGCGCCGAGGACCTCGCGCAGGAAGTCCCAGTCGGCGGCGATGATCATGCCGTCGCGCACCGGCGCGGTGAAACCCGCCTCGATGGCGTCGACGGGAACCATCGGGAACACGCCCGCCTCTTCTACGCGGGCGAACCCGGCGTCGTCGAGCGGGCCCGCCACGCTCCACAGCCCCCACTGCAGGCTGGCCGCGGCGAGACCACGGGCACGCAGCCTGCGGGCGGCGACATCGAGCATGCGGTTGGTGACCGCGTACAGGATCTGGCCGCGCCCGCCGATGGTCGCGGCCATCGAGGAGCACAGCAGCACACGGCAATCGGTGGTCAGCGGCACGGTGTCGATCAGAGTGTCGAGGCCGTGCAGCTTGGCGCGGGCGGCGGTATGGACGGCCTCGGCGGTGACCTGGTCGAGTTCGGCGTCGACGTAGTTCACGGCGGCGTGGATCACCAGGTCGGCCGGGCGATCGGCGATCTCGGCAGCGAAGACCTTCGCCGATTCCGGATCGCTCACATCACAGGACCGCACGACGATCTCGGTGGCGCCGAGGCCACGCAGACGCGCCAGTTCCGTTGCCAGGACCGAGGTTTCGCCGCTGCGGCTGAGCAGGGTGACGCGGCCGGTGCCCGTGCGCGCGAGGTGATCGGTGAAACGGAGACCGAGCTGACCGGTGCCGCCGACGATCACCACGTGGTCGAGACCCTCGGCGAGCGAACCGGTTTCGGCGGTCTCGTCGACCACCAATCGTTTGACGAAGAGCTTGCCCGCACGCAGCGCCAGCTCCGCCTCACCGCTGGAATGCACCGCACCGACGATCCGGGCCGCCTGCGCGATCGGATCCTCGTTCGCGGCGAGGTCGAGATGGCGGAACAAGGTGCCAGGGTGTTCGATCCCGACGCTGCGGAACCCGGCCGCGACGCCTGCCTGGAACAGACCGGGGATCGGATCGCTCTCGTGCACGGTCTCGCCACCGACGGTCAGCAGCCAGCATTCGCCGCCCGGACGTAGCACGGAAAGCGCTAGGGCCCAGTTCCGTTCGGCGAAAAACGAGGTCAGTGCATCGACAGCCGTCGCGGTGTCGTCGGCCACCGACTGTGGCAGCATGACAACGACGGAATCGAACGGCTGCGTACGCACCGAGTCGGGCAGGTCACGCGCGGCATGCTCTTCACCGGGTTCGGCGGAGCTCATCGCACCGGCGGCGGATCCTCGATCGTTCGCCTCGGAGCCCGCGCCGACAGCCGGGTTCAGTTCGGCCGGGCCGAGCACACGAGCCTCGGCACCGTGACGGTCCGCGGCCTTCACCAGGGCGGCGGCCAGAGACGCACACTCACCTGTGTGGTCCACGACGAGCATGCTGCGCGGGGCGGTCAGGGTGCGGCGCTGGAGCGGGGTCCATTGTTCGACCAGCCGTTGGGGTTTCGGTGTGGTGATCACGAGTTCGGGCGGGGTTGCCGACTCGTCGGGGGCGGCCCAGAGCCGCTTCGGGGCGGTGACGGTGTGCGGGAAGTCGCGCAGCGGCAACGTGACGGTGTCGTCCACGCGCAGCGCGTCCCAGCGGTACCCGGCGTCGAGCACCGCGACCTGGGCGAGGTTGCGGGTGAACTCCGAGAGGCCCTCGGCGGTGCGCAGCGACGTTCCGAGGACACGGAAGTCGCGCTGCGGCAGGCCGGGACGCGACGGCACGAGGCCGAGGTTCTCCTGCAGGGCGAGCTGCAGCACGGGGTGTTCGGCGACCTCGATCAGCAGGTCCACGCCGTCGCTACCCGCCGCGATCACGGCCTTGTCGAAACGCACCCGGTTGCGCAGGTTCCAGTACCAGTAGTCCTGGTGATTCAGATCGGAGCCGATCTTCGCGCCGAGAGTCGCTCCATAGCAATCGATCTCGGATTCGGCGAAGTGCGTGCCACTCATCTCGTCGCCGAGCATGTCCACGAATTCGGCGCGCAGCTCGGCCACGATGGAGGTGTGTGCGGGGTAGGCCACGCGGATCTCACGGGCGAACTGGCCGCGTTCGGTCGCGGTGGCGACCAGGTCGACAATGGTCTCGCGGTCACCGGAGATGGCAAGGATGTGCGGTGAGTTCACCACCGACAGCTCGGCCCAGCCCGAATGCCTGGCCAGCAACGCCTCGCAGGACTCGCGGTCCATCCCGAGCACGGCCATCGAATAGCCGCGTGGGGAGATGCGCTCGACCAGGCGGGCGCGGTGGGTGACGGCGAGAACCGCGTCGCGCAGGGTCATCACACCCGACACCGCACCGGCCGCGAGCTCGCCCTGGCTGTGTCCGATCGTCGCCTGCGGTGCCACCCCGGCGGCCCGCCACAGCGCGGCCAGGCCGGTCATGTGGAACATCAAGGCGGGCTGCACTTCCCACACCGCGTCTTCGTACTGCCCCTCGTTGCCGAGCAGATAGTGCATCGGCTGGGAGTGGCCGAACCGTTCGTGGTGGATGGCGGCGCACTCGTCGACGACGGTGCGGTAGGCCTGTGATCGCGCGTAGAACAGCGCACCCATACCGGGTCGCTGGCTGCCCTGACCAGGGAAGACGAAACCGATGCGGCGAGAACTCGCAGGGACATCACCGAGAACCACGGTGTCGTGCTCGGCGCCGGTCGCGATCGCATGAAGCGCGGCGCGCAGCTCACTCGACGACTCGGCACCGTTTCCTGGCACGGCTGCCTGGTCGACGGCAGTGGGCCGGGCCAGGATCAGCGCCCGCCGACGACGCGGCATCCGGGTGCGGAACAGCATGTCGGCCAGCCGTTCCGGTGTCACCTCGGGGTGCGCGTCGACGTAGTCGCGCAGGGCGGCCGCCTCGGCACGCAAGCCGTCGGCACTCTCGGAGGACAGCAGAACAGGAACGCTGCCGTCGGGCAGACGGTACTCAGCCATGATTGGTTTCCTCCAGCACCGGCAGGCCGACAATGGCGTGCGCGTTGGTTCCCGCGACACCGAAGGACGACACCGCGGCGTAGCGCAGCCCGTCGGGGCGCGGCTTCCACTCGGTCGCCTCGGCCGCCAAACGCAAAGTGGTTGCGCTCCAGTCGATATCGGTGGCCGGCCGATCCGCCCACAGGCTCGGCGCGATGGTGCCGTGCTCGCCGCACAGCAGCACCTTGATGAGCCCGAGCATGCCCGAGGCCGCCTGCGCGTGACCGGCATTGGACTTCACCGAACCGAGCAGCGGGGCATCGGAACGATCAGGGTTGCCGTAAGTCGCGGCCAGCGCGGCCAATTCGAGCGGATCGCCGACGGCCGTTCCCGTGCCGTGGCCCTCGATCAGGCCGATATCGTCGACGCTCACCCCCGCGGCGGCCACGGTCGCCTCGATCAGTCGCCGCTGGGCGTCCGCGCTCGGCACGGCGATCGGCGCACCGGCGCCGTTGTGGTTCACCCGGGAACCGAGCAACTGCCCGTAGATCCGATGACCCAGCGCCTTCGCGCGCGACTCTCGTTCCAGCACGATCACGCCCGCGCCCTCACCCCACAGGGTGCCGGTCGGGTCGGCGGCATAGGAACGGCAGTGTCCGTCGGTGGCCAGGGCGTTGTTCTTGGAGAACTCGTAGAACGCGCCGGGCGTGCCCATCACGCACACCCCGCCGGCCAGCGCCCAGTCGCACTCCCCCGCCCGGATCGCCGATGCGGCCTGATGCACGGCGGTGAGCGACGACGCGCACGCGGTGTCCACGCTGATCGAGGGACCGACCAGGCCCAGCCCGTGCGAGATCCGCCCGGCCACCGCACCGAGCGCGGTGCCGGTCCCCCGGTATCCGCTGTACTCGTTGACACCCGCCGCGCGCGGACCGTATTCGGTGATCGACACGCCCATGAAGACACCGGCCGGATCACCGTCGAGCGCCCCGGGATTGATGCCCGCGTGCTCGAGCGCGCGCCACGCCACCCGCATGGACACCCGCTGCTGCGGGTCCATTGCGACCGCCTCGCGCGGCGTGATGCCGAAGAACTGGGCGTCGAATTCCGTCGCGCCGTCCAGGAATCCACCGGCGTCGCGGACGGGCGCCCAGCCGTCGAGCCTGCCGAGGGCGAACAGTTCGGCCAGCGGCCAGTCACGGTCGCGCGGGAACGGGCCGATCAGTTCTCGGCCGCCGGCGAGCGCGGACCAGAAGTCCGGCAGGGTTTCGATGCCGCCGGGGGCCTCGACGCCCATCCCGACGATGACGATGGGATCGACGCTCATCGGGTCAGCGCCTGTCCGGCCAGCACCTCGGCGATGCCGTCGATGTTCTCGTCGACGTAGAAGTGCCCACCCGCGAAGAGGTTCACCTCCACTTCGCCCGTGGTGGCCTGGTCCCAGCCGTAGAGGTCGCGCGGGCCGACGAACGGGTCGTCGTCACCGCCGAGTACGAGCACGGGTGCGGCGACGCGCACATCGGCACCGCAGGAGTAGGCGTCGAAGGCGCGGTAGTCGGCCTTGAGCACGGGCAGCGCCATGCGCATCACCTCGCGGCTGGCCATCACGTCGGCGCCGGTTCCGTTGAGGGCAGCCATGTGGTCGAGCAATTCCTCGTCCTCGGTCGGATGACCAGGTAGCTCGGCGATCCGCTGTGGCGCGGCGGCCGCGGAAACCACCAGCAAACGCACGGACAACCCGGCGGCCTCGGCGAGCCGGGCGAATTCGAAGGCCACGATGGAACCCATGCTGTGGCCGAACACGGTGATCGGCGCGCCGGTGTCGCGCGCGGAGTCACGGAAGGCCTCGAAGGCGCCGCGGGCCAGTTCGGGCAGCGTCTCGGCGGCCGGTTCGCGCAGACGGTCCTGACGGCCGGGGTATTGCACGATCACGGTGTCGAAGTCCTGCGCCATACGCTTGGCGAACACCCGGTAGGCCGATGCGCCCGCGCCCGCGTGCGGGAAGACGATCAGTGGCGGTAGGGAGTCGGTTCGGGGGGCCTGGAATTGCCTGATCCAGCCGAGTTCTCTTGCCATGTCGCTCTCCCTCACCGACCGCGTCAAGCTGCGGCCGTTTCGCACTATCTCTCGCCGGGCCCGGACACGGGCCTACCCGGCGCAGTCGTCCGGGACCTGGGCGAATGTTGTTGCCGCCGAGCCCGAACCAGCTCCGGGCGCGCTCCGGCAACCACCGGGCGATCGGTCGGGCAACAGTAGCATCAACCCATTAGTATAGGCTAGCCTTACCAATTGAGGTGACCAAGGTAACGATGGAATGGAGCACCCAGCAGATGAACCCCGCCGGGACCCCCACCGCGCTACCCCGCGAGCAGACAGACCTGCCCGCCGACGTAGCCGCCACCCCCGCGCCGAACCTGCCGGTGTTCGAGGCGCCCTTCGCTCTGCGGATGGCCGATCCCGACGGTACCGACCCCGACATGCTCGAAGAGTGGATGGCCCGCCCGCACCTGCTCGAGTCCTGGGAACAGGACTGGGACGCCGCGCGCCGTCGCGAGAACCTTCGCACTCAGCTGGCCGGAACCTATTCGCGCCCGTGCATTCTCAGCCTCGACTTCGCGGTGATCGGCCAGCCCGAGAAGGGCATGGTCGACGTCGCCTACATCGAGTTCTACCGGGCCGCCAAGGACGAGATCGGCAAGCTCTACGACGCCGACCCCGGTGACGTCGGCGTCCATATCGCCACCGCCGAGACCGCGGTGATGGGCAAGGGCATCATGACCGCCTGGTTCTCGCTCGTGCCCGCGGCCGTGTTCGCGGCCAACCCCGACTGCCGGCGCATGATGGGCGATCCCGATCATCGGAACAAGGCCATCGAGCGCACCCTCGACAAGGCGAGCTGGCAGCGAATCGGCGAGTACGACGTGCGCCCGGACCGCCGCATCTTCCTCTACGCGGTTCCCCGCACCCCGGCCGACCTGCCTGTTCCCGCCTCCCCGCGAATTTAGGCCAGGCGCGGCGCGATTCGCGTTGGCGGCCAGACGAGATCGAGGGCCACGGTCGCCCGTTCCCGGTGAGTTACCCATGTTCTCGCGAGATCAGTGGGTAACTCACCGCACGGGTCAGCGTGAGACCGCTTGCGCTGCGGAAACGTGGCTGCGCGCCGGGACCGTGCGCAGCACTCGGTCGGACAGCTCACCGAGGCAGCTGAGATTGGGGAAGCCGGGACCCTGCGCCATCGCGGCCATGTTCGGCAGATACAGCTTGCTCGCCAGCCCGTTCACGGCCAGGTCGTAGCCGATCGACGATTCGACGCGGTTCTGTGTGAGCGGGCCGCCCACCGCCAGTTCCAGCTGATCGGCGGTCTGCTGATCGAACATCTCGAGGAACCACAGCGGCTGGCCACCGGTCGCGTCGACGACGAGGTCGAAGTTGTGCACCTGATCGGCGCGCAGCTCGTTGGTCAGCGTGAGCGCGAGCGAATCACCGGCAGGCACCACCTTGGTGACCCGGCCCTGCAGGTGGTGGACCCGGCTGTCGCCGAGCAGGCTTTCCTGCACACGCACCGAGAACACACCGCGATCGGTACGCCGGATCACGTCGCGACGCTCCTGGATGCTCAGCGCGTTCCACTTCACCGGATCGCTGAACAGCGAGTTCTCGAAATAGCTTTCACCACGGGTGTAGATGGTCGCCATGGGCGAGATCACCGAGATGGTGAGCATTTCGTGGCGCACGAGTTCGTCGAGCGCCGAGCCTGCGGTCTCGCCGCCGCCGATCACCGCGGCCCGCGAGGCGGCGGGCAGACCGCGCTTGCCCGCCAGATCCCAGAACGTCGCGATGCTGAGCACGCGCGGGTGTTCGGCCAGCGCGCGGCTGCTGCGGCCGGGGCCGGTGATCATCAGGCCGTCGGCGCTCAGCTCGGTGGCCGCGCCGTCGGCGTCGACGACCCGCACCTGCCAGCGGTCGTCGTGGCGGATCTGCTCGACGCGCCCGATCACCAGCTCGAGGTCGATCGACTTGGCCACCCACTGCAGGTATTTCGCCCACACGTGGTGCTGCGGGCTCGGCCTGCCACGGTCGATCCACTCGGCGTAGGTGCCGTGCTCGATGAGGAACGAGGTCCAGCTGTAGGCCGACATGGCCCGATCGATCTCGCGATTGCGACCGCGGGCCCAGGTGGAGTGGTACGGGAACCCGATGTCCTTCTCGGGACTGGTGCCGAGCCGGTGCTGCCCGTCGGTCCAGCCACCGGTGGGCAACCAGTTCCCGCCCACCGCGTGAGCCTCGACGACGACCACGCGTGGCGCGGGCAGGCCGAGTGAGCGCAGGACATGCGATTTGGCCGCTACCGCAAGGGCTTTCGGCCCCGCACCGACCACAAGCAGGGTTTGCACCGGTTCGTTCTCCACTCTCTCAAGCACGGCCCATGGTTGCATAGGCTTACCTTATTTCTCCACCGGGGGCAGACAAGTAAGTGTCGTTAGGCTAACCTAACGTTCATGGGTAAGGGATTCAACGGCCTGATGGTCAAGGCTTGGGGTGGCTCGGACTACCGCCTCACGGTGACTGCCAACGAGCAGATCACGGACAAATTCGTGCGGATCAGTTTCACCGCGGGCGGGCTGCTGGCCGACAACCCGGTGCACCCCACGCAGTGGATCCGCCTGTGGATTCCCGACGAGCACAGCGACAAACTGCACCACCGCGGCTACACCCTGGTGAACCAGAACCCGGCCGAGGACACCGTCTGCATCGACTTCGCGCTGCACGACGGACCCGCCGCCAACTGGGCCCGCCGCGCCAAGCCCGGCGACCCCCTCGACGCCAGCGTCCTCGGCTCCGACTTCCAACTGCCCGAGCAGACCCCGAGCGAATACGTCGTCTTCGGCGACACCGCCTCGCTCCCGGCTATCAACTCGCTACTGGACGCCATCGGCGACACCCCCGCGCGAGTATGGCTGGAATGGCAGTACGAATCCGACACGACGATCCCCGTGCACAACAAGCCGCACCACACGGTCACCTGGGTGCAGCGCATCGACGACGGCCGCCTGCTGCGCGAAGCCGCGAGCGAAATGACCTGCCCCGCAGACGCGTTCGCCTGGGTCGCCTGCGACGGCCACACCACCCGCTCGATCGTGAAGACCCTCAAGACCCACCACGCTCTGCCCAAGACCGCCATCAAGTACCAGGCGTACTGGAAGTGAGGACCCGGCGCCCCGACGGGCGCCGGTCCTAGACTGGGGATCTCCTACTCCGAGGAGGTCCCCATGTCCGTTCTCGACGTCAGTACCCCGCTCGGCGCGACGGTCGCCGGACGACTGGCCGACGAGCACGTCGTCTGGCTCACCACCATCGGTGCCGACGGCACCCCGCAGCCGAACCCCGTGTGGTTCCTGTGGCGCGAGGACACTTTCCTGATCTACACGATGCCGAAGGCCAAGCGGCTGCAACACCTGGCGCGCAATCCGCGGGCCTCGCTGAATTTCAACAGCAGCCCGAGCGGTGGCGAGGTGGCCGTGTTCACCGGCTCGGCCCGAGTCGGTGAACCGGTGAGCGACGACGCCCTCGCCGAATTCGCGAGCAAATACACCAAGGGCTTCGTCGACATCGAGATGACGCGTGACGAGTTCTTCGCCGCCTACTCCGTCCCGATCCACATCACCCCGGATCACCTGCGCGGCTTCTGATCCCGACAGCGACGGGCGCGACGGAACACCCGTCGCGCCCGTCGTCGTTCTCAGGCGGGTACCGGCTCCAGCCGCCAGCCCGACGCCCGCTCCCGCTCGTTCCAGAACGCGGCGTACCGGCCGTCGAGCGCGAGCAGCTCTGCGTGGGTGCCCTGTTCGACGATGCGACCGCCGTCGAGGAACAGGATCTGGTCGGCGTGGGCGATGGTCGCCAAGCGGTGCGCGACCACGAGAACGGTCTTGTCCCTTGCCAGTTCGTGGATGCCGCGCACCACTACGGCCTCGCTGTGCGGGTCGAGCGCGCTCGTCGCCTCGTCGAGCAGCACGATCGGGGCATCCTTGAGCAAGGCGCGGGCGATCGACACCCGCTGACGCTCACCGCCCGAGAGCGACGCACCGCCCTCGCCGACCATGGTGTCGAAGCCGTCGGGCAGCCGGTCGACGATCTCGTCGACCCGTGCGGCGCGGGCGGCGCGCAGCACCTCTTCCTCGCTCGCGTCGGGCTTGCCGATGCGGATGTTGTCGGCCACCGAGCGGTTGAACAGGTAGACGTTCTGGAAGACCAGGGCGAGCTGATCGAGCAGTGTGTTCGAAGGCTGTTCGCGCACATCGTGTTCGCCCACCGAGACAGCGCCGGAATCCACGTCGTAGAAGCGGGCGGCCAGGCGAAGCAGGGTGGTCTTGCCCGCGCCGCTCGGCCCGACGATGGCGGTGGTCGTGCCCGCCGGGACGGTGAAGGTCAGGTCGCTGAGCACGGGTTCGCCGGGGCGGTAGCCGAAGCTCACCTTGTCGAAGACGACGGCGGGCGCACCGGGTGTGACCGGCTCGGTCGGCATCGGCAGGGTCGGCTCGGCCAGCAGTTCGGTGATGCGGTCGGCGGCCGAGGCGGCCGACCGCAGCGCGGCGCCGAGCTGGGCGGCCTGGTTCACCGGTTCGATGAACCGCGAACTCACCGCGATCAGGGCGATGGCGGCGGCCGCCGAGATGGCGCCGTCGGTCACCTGAACCACCGCGAGGTAGGCGAGCACGAGGAATACCGCCTGCACGAACAGGGCGAACACGATCAGGCCGGGCACCGTGGCCACCATCATCTTCAGCACCGCGCCACGCTGGCGGACCAGCGCCGCCTCCAGCGCCTTGTTGCCGGTGCCGACCGCGCCGAACGCACGGAGCACCGGCTGGGCCTGCGCGAATTCGACCACCCGCGAATCGGCTTCGGCCGCCGCCTCGTGCAGCCGTGCGTCGGCACCGATGTAGGCGCGGTTGGCGACCGCGTTGACCAGGTACAGCACCGGCGCGGCCAGCAGCATCGCGACACCGATGCGCCAATCGATTAACAACATGCCGAGCGCGACGACCACCGGAACGATCACACCGGTGAGCACCTTGGTGAGCAGATAGGCGATCAGGCCCTGCATCTCGCGCACCTGCTCGACCATCACCCGCGAGAGCGGGCCTGCCTCACGGCCTTCGAACCAGCCGAGCGGCAGTTCGTTGAGCTTGTCGCCGAGGCGGGTCTGCAGCCCTCGCTGCATACCAAGGCCGATGCGCAGACCGATGACGGCCTGCAGGTACCCGAACACAACCACGCCCACCACGGCCGCGGTCATGCCGAGTGCCCACGTCCACGCGCCGGACAGGTCGTCGCCGAACAGGGCCTCGAGCAGTGGAACGAGCAGCAGGTACGCGATGGCCTGGCACACGGCCTGCAGCACGATGGCGGCCAGCAGACGCGGAACGAGCGGGGCGAACTCGTCGGGGACGAGGCGGAAAACCTTGCGGATCATCGTGTTTCCTCCACCAGGGCGAGCGTGCCGAGCGCGGCCTCGTTGATGTCCCACAGGCGCTGATACAGCCCGCCCGTGGAGCGCAGTTCGTCGTGGGTGCCCTGTTCGACGAGAGTTCCGTTGTCCAGCACCAGAATCCGGTCGACACCGGTGATGGTGTGCAGGCGGTGCGCGATGACGAGCACGGTGCGGCCCGCCACCAGCGCGGCGAGCGCGTCCTGCACGGCGGCCTCCGACTCCGGGTCGGCGAAGGCGGTCGCCTCGTCGAGGACGAGGACGGGGGTGTCGGCCAAGAGCGCACGGGCGATCGAAAGACGTTGTGCCTCACCGCCGGACAAGGTGGCGTCGTCACCGATCTCGGAGTCGTATCCGCGCGGCAATGCGACGATGCGGTCGTGGATCTGGGCGGCGCGGGCGGCCCGTTCGATGGCCGCGTCGTCGGCGCCGGGGCGAGCGAGCAGCAGATTCTCGCGGATCGAACCGCGGATCAGGCGGACGTCCTGGAACACGAAACCGACCGTGCGATACAGCGCTTCGCTGCTGAACTCGCGGATATCGCGTCCGTCGATGGTGATCCGTCCGGCACCGACGTCGTAGAAACGCGGCAGCAGTTTGGCGAGGGTGGATTTGCCCGAACCGCTCGGGCCGACCAGCGCGGTGATGGTGCCCGGCGTCAGTTCCAGATCGATGCCGCGCAACACGTTGTGCCCTGTGCGGTAACCGAATTCGACACCTTCGAAGCGGACCACGCCGCGCTCGACCGGCACGTCACCGGTCGACTCGGCGATCTCGAGTTCCGGCGTCCGGCGCAGTTCGTGCAACCGCAGCGCTGCGGCGCCACCGGCCCGCAACGCCTGCGACCCGTAACCGAGACCGAGCAGCGAACTGCCGATACCGAGCCCGACCAGCAGGAACGGCAGCAGGTCGAGCGGCTCGACCCAGCCCGCGCCGACGAACGCCAGCCCGGCGAGCACGACGACGAGCATCACGAACACCGGCGTGACGACGATGTCGGAGGCCGACTGCACCCGGATGATCGGCATCTTCATCCGGTGCGCGGCATTCACCTGACCGTCGACGGCGGCCTGGAACTCGCTGTGCGCCTTGCCCGCCTGACCGAACGCACGAACCACCTGGATGCCGTCGACGAACTCGATGGTGGCCTCGGCCGTGCGCCGCTCCCACCGGGTGTAGACGGCGAGCCGGTCGCGACCGTCACGGTCCATGATCCGGCCGAACAGCACGAAATAGGCGATCAGCGGGATCAGCAGCACAAGGGTGAGCCGCCAGTCGACGGTGAACAGGTACCCGAGGGTGACCAGCGGAACCACCAGCGCGCCGACGAACTCGAGCCGCGCGTGCGCGACCAGGTAGTGCAGTGCCTCCACATCGTCGCGCAGATAGGTCTTCACCTCGCCGGAGCTGCGCTCGCCGAACCAGCCGAGCGGCACCCGGGTGAGTTTGGCCGCGAGCAGACGGCGCAAGGTGAGCTGGTAACCGGCGTCGGCCGCGTGCGACCAGGTGAGCGCGACGGCCTGCAGCAGCGCCCGCAGGACGAGCACCGCGACGGCCGCGCCGAACAGCCACCACACCCGGTCGGTGTCGATCGGGCTGGTGAGCAGTTCGCGGCACGCCTCGACGATCAACACGAACGGCACGACGCTGCACACCGAAGCCACCGCGACGATCAGGCTCGCCGCCGTGAGCATGCCCGCCACCGGGGCCAGGATGTCCTTGCGCGCCTGCGCTTCTCGTTGCTTCTGCGCTTTCGCGGCCGCCTTGGACGGCCGGTTGCCCGACTCCACCCCCGGCGGCGGCGCTACCTGCACCGTCATACGTTCTGCCCTCTCGACCTGTCCACAGCAAGCTCTGCCGATGTAGGTTAGCCTAAGTTGAGTGGTTGTGGCCGGGTGGGGAAGGTTGCGTGAACTGCCCGTCAACCCCGGCGATATCGCACCGAATCGGGCGTAATTTGCTCCTACCTTGTTATCCATCGACGCGGTGGGAGTACGAAAATGTTTGTCACGTCAATTATTTCGGCAATTGCGGACTGCCGGACCGACCCCGGGAATATGACACCCGAACAAGCGCATCGGGCCATGCAGATACACCTCGAATGCAGCGTCGACCTGTGCCGGGTGCGGCGGCGTGCGCGCCAGATTCTCGTCGAGGCGAAATTGATGGTTCTGGATCAACGTGCCGGCTGAGGATTGATACCCGAATTTCGGGGCATGCCCCCTTCGTGTTCACTCACCTGCCCCCATCGGCCGCCTGGATACAGCACCAGGCGCGAACCGGTTTCGAAGTGACGTATTTCCGCGACGGTGATCGTGGCGTGCTCGTCGAAGGGTGCGCCACCGGAACCGAGGACGGCGCCGTCTGGGTGATCGACTACCGGCTGCGGCTCGACGGCAGCTGGCATACCCGTTCGGCGTTGATCACCGGACGCTATCCCGACGGCAGGCGCACGCTCACCGTGCAATCCGACGGGCTCGGACGCTGGCAGGTCGACGGCGCAACCGCACCCGAACTGGACGGGTGCCTCGACGTCGACCTCGAGGCATCGGTATTCACCAACTCGCTCCCGGTGCGCAGGCTGGCACTCGACATCGGCGACTCGGCCGACGCACCCGCGGTCTACATCCGCGCCGCCGACCTGAAGACGGTGCGACTGCCGCAGCACTACCGCCGGGCCACCGACGGCGACGATGGTCCACGGTTCGACTACACCTCGTCGGATTTCGACTACCGCGCCACCCTGTCCTACGACGATGCGGGGTTGATCCTCGACTACCCGGGTCTGGCCCGACGCACGGTCTGAACCGGGGGCCCGTGGCGGGGCCGGGTCGTCCGGCGGCGAGACTGTCGGTATGCGACGCAGGCAGCAGCCGCCGCTGCCCAAGCGGCACGGCCTCGACCCGGCCCGGCTCCGGCTCCCGGAGGACGGGCACTGGGCGACCGTGCGCGACCACCTCGTCGAGCGGTTGCCGCGAGTGGATCCGGCGCGCATCGACGAGATGCTGCGCGCGGGCGAGATCGTCGACCTGGACGGGCCGCTCGCGCCCGACGCGCCGTACGTCGCGGGCGGTGCGGTCTGGTTTCATCGTGACCTGCCCGTGGAGCAGGAGGTGCCGTTCGAGATCGGCATCGTGCACCGCGACGACGACATCCTCGTCGTCGACAAACCGCACTTTCTCGCGACCATTCCGCGCGGTCAGCACATCCTGCAGACCGCGCTGGTTCGGTTGCGGCGCGAACTCGACCTGCCCGACCTGATCCCGGCGCACCGCCTCGACCGGGTGACCGCCGGACTGATCCTGTTCGTGGTGAATCCGGCCGTGCGCGGGGCATATCAGACGATGTTCGGGCACCGGACCGTGCGCAAGGAATACGAGGCGATCGCGCCCTACGATCCCGCGTTGGAGCTGCCGAGGGTCGTGCGCAGCCGGATCATCAAGGAAAAGCATGTGCTCGCCGCGCAGGAAGTGCCCGGAGTGCCCAATGCCGAGACCCACGTGGAGCTCGTCGAGCATCGCGACGGGCTCGGCCGGTACCGCTTGCGGCCACATACCGGGCGCACCCATCAACTCCGGCTGCATATGAACAGCCTCGGCGTGCCGATCCTCGGCGACGATTTCTATCCGGTCGTCACCGACAAATCCGTCGACGACTACACGCGGCCACTGCAATTACTGGCGGCCACCCTCGAATTCACCGACCCGATCAGTCGCGTGCCCCGGCGATTCGAATCGCGGCGAACTCTGCAGGCGTGGCACGATTTGCCCGGTTGGTCCGGATCGGCTGTCGAGTAGCTCACGGACCGTTTCCCTTCTGTAATAATTCCGTACACTCGACCGGGTGCCCGTCTCCGCCGATCCCCGACCCGGACTGCACGCCTATATCGATATCGCCGTCGTGGTGGTTGTGCTCGCCGGAACCAATCTGATCGCACACTTCACCACCGCCTGGGCCAATATCGTCACCGTGCCCGTCGCGGCCTTCCTGCTGCTCGCCCTGATGCGCAAACGCGGGCTCGGCTGGACCGAACTCGGGCTGTCACCCAGGCATTGGCGCCGCGGCACCGTCTACGCGCTCGGCGCGGTGGGGATCGTGCTCACCGCCGTCGCGATCGGGGCATTGCTGCCGATCACCAGGCCCTTCTTCCTCGCCGACCGGTACGCGACGATCTCCGGCGCACTGATCGCATCGATGATCGTCATCCCGCTGCAGACCGTGATCCCCGAGGAACTCGCCTTCCGCGGGGTCCTGCACGGCACCCTCGACCGGGTGCTCGGTGTACGCGGCCTGTTCGCGGCGGGCTCGCTGCTCTTCGGCCTCTGGCACATCGCCTCCTCCCTCGGCCTCACCGCGAGCAATACCGGCCTGTCCGGCATCGTCGGCGGTGGCCTCGCGGGCCAGGTCATCGGCATCACCCTCGCGGTCGCCGCCACCGCCGCCGCGGGCGTGGTCTTCACCTGGCTCCGCCGCCGCAGCGGCAGCCTCCTCGCCCCCATCGCCCTGCACTGGTCCCTCAACGGAGCAGGCGCCCTCGCCGCAGCCCTCGTCTGGCACACCGCACTGGCCTAGCATCGGTCCGGTGAAACGTGCGCTTGTCGGATTGGTAGTCGCGGTGACCGGTGGGGCGGCCGGGATCGGGCGGGAGATCGCCCGGGAACTCGGGGCCGCGGGGGCCTTGGTGTGTATCGGGGACCTGTCCGGCGATGCGGCGCGGGCGGCGGCGGCCGAGTTGCCGGGGACCGTGCACGGGTGCGAGCTCGATGTGACCTCGGAGCGGTCGTTCCACGACTTCCTCGCCGTCACCGAGGCGCTGCTCGGGCCGGTCGACGTGCTGGTCAACAATGCCGGGGTGATGTGGGTCGGGGCGTTCGACGACGAACCCGACAGTGCTACCGCGCGGATGCTCGCGGTGAATCTGCACGGGGTGATCCGGGGTGTGCGGCTGGCGGCGCCCGCCATGCGCGCACGGGGGCGGGGACATATCGTCACCATCGCCTCGGTGGCATCGAAGGTGTCACCCGCCGGGGAGGCGACCTACGCGGCGACCAAACACGGTGTGCTCGGGTACCTGACGGGGGTGCGGGAGGAACTGCGCGGCAGCGGTGTGCGGTTGAGCGCGATCATGCCGGGGGTCGTCGACACCGAACTCGCGAAGGGCACGTCCACCGGGGCGGCGCCGCTGTTGCAGCCCGTCGATGTGGCGCGGGCCGTTGTCGAGGTGATCCAGCGGCCACGCTTCGAGGTGACGGTGCCGGGGTCGCTCGGGCCGATGCTGCGATGGGCTGGAGTGCTTCCCCAGTGGGCCCGAGATCTGATACTGCGGCGGACTGTTCCCAATCAGCTTGCGGCCGTTAGTGGTTCGTCCGCACGAGCCACGTACGAAAAGCGTTTACTCGACGGCGATTCCGGGGCCTGAGAGCTTTCTCCGCTCCAATTCCACACCATGATCGTTGACCCGGGAACGGTCGGCGTTTACGCTCTCTGCAATCACACATATGTTCGATAGTCCATATGTTCGAGTGACGCGGAAGGCGCGAGATGTCCGACGATCGGTCGATCGACCCTGCCGATACCGAGATCACGGCCCTCGCCAAGCAGGTCGCCACCGCCAGGGGCAAGCTGCCGCTACAGCACGACACGGCACTCTACGACGCCCTCTCGGAAGCGGAGATCCGCGCCGAACGCGAACTCGCCGAATGGATCCGGGCCCAGCGCCGTAAACAGCGGCGTCGCGCTGTCGCTGACGAACTCGCCGCCGACAAACGTGACCGTCGCACCGGCGCTTTGATCCGGCGTACCGACGAAGCCGACGCCCGCTGGCACCGCAAAGCCCTGGCCGCACGGCGCCGCGTATCGAGTGCCGACGCGCGGCTCGCGCAGCTCTACCGGCGCGCCGAATGGTCCTCGCGCGCGCTGATCGGTGTGGTGCTGCTCGGCATGGTGTGGGCCGGGGTGAATGTGCAGCACAACCTCGTGCCGAGCGGGGACATGAGCGACCCGCTGTACTGGCTCAGTTTCGGCATCGAGGCGATGATCTCCATCCCGATCATCGTCATCATGATCGCCGCGACCACCGCCGCCCGCTGGGGGCGTGAACTCGAACGCGGCAAGGTCATCGTGTTCGAACTCGCCCTCCTCGGCACCACCGTCGCCCTCAACGCCGGGCCCCATCTTGCCTCCGGTGCGTGGGGGCGGGCGGCCGAGTTCTCCATCGCGCCGGTGATGGTCGGTGTCGTGATCTGGTTGCACGCCTGGGTTTCGGCGCGGTACGCGATGTTGATCGAGGGCGCCTCGGTCGAGCTGCCGGGGAGCTACTCCCCCTCCGAGCGGGTGGATTCTGCTGTGGCTCAGCCGGACCCGCTGTCGACGATCGGCAATGGCGCACGCTTGTCCGCCGTCGACACCGCGACGCTCACCGAAGCGGTCTCCGACGAGGTCGGGCCCGTAGATGATTCCGTCCGTGCCGAGTCGGTCGCGACGGTTGTCGGCGAGGATTCCGTCCGTGCTGAGCCGGTCGCGATGGTCGTCGGCGAGGATTCCGTCCGCGAGGTCCGCGCCCAACACGGTGTCGACGTCTCCCTCGATACTCGGGCCGCCGACAGCGCACGGGTCGACCACCATGCCCTGCAGGCCGACCGCGCCACACACAGCAATGAGGCCGTGCAGGTCGATAACGCCGAGCTCGACAACGCCGGTCTGGACAACGAAGCCGCTATCGATGGCGACATCGCACGCGGCGGCAATACCGGGCACGACGCCGCACCCGATATCGAAGCGCCGCGTAGCGACGAGGACGATCCGATCGCCGGATCCGACGACGCCGCGCCGGGCGAGCGCCCGAACCCCAAGCGCCCGCACATCACCCGCCGCCCTGCTACCGAAAAGTCGACCGCCCCCGGCACTCTCGAACTCATCCACCGGGCCGCCGCCGACCACCGCCGCAACGGCCACAGCGACACCAATGGCGCCACCCCCTCGTTGCGGCGAATACCCGTCACCGCCGCCGCCCAGCCCACTCCCGGCGAAGCGACCGGCACCGACCCCGTTCCCGAGGCGACGGCGCACGCCGGCACCGTCGCCCGTGACCACAACGGCGACACGGCTGCCCCCACTCCGGTGGTAGCGCAACACAATTCACCGGCCCCCGCCGACGAGCCCGAACAGCTCACCCTCGCCACGGAACCCGCCGAGCAACTGCTGCTCGAGACCGAACCCGCCCGGGTAACCAAGCCAGTCGCGTCGCCCACCGCAGTCACCGAGCCCGTCGCACCGGTCACTGAGGTCACCGAGACCGTCGCACCGGCCACCCCGTCTACCCGCAAATCCGAGTCGATCGCACGGGTCGAACCGTCGGCCCGAACATCTGAGCCGGTCGCACCGACCGAGACGTCCGCCGAAGACCCCGAACCCACTGCGCCGGTCGCACTGCCAACTGACACCTCGAATGCCGACGAACCGCTCACCGCGCAGGAATCCGCCCCAGAGGACGACCTCCTCGAAGACCACCCTGTCGACGAGTTCGACTACGACGACACCGAGGTCCGCGCCCTCGCCCGCCGCATCGCCACCCACAGCCCCCTGCGCCTGACCCTCGAACAAATCGAGGAAATCCTCGAACTCACCGACCAATCCTGGTCAGCCCGCAGCATCGGCGCCGAAGTGGGCGTCCCCGGCAAAACCGTCACCAACGTCGTCGAATTCGCCCGAAAGATCCGCCACCCCTACGCCTTCACCGGCTGAGTTACCCGATCCCGTCGGACCACGACTCCAAGCTCTGCGCTATCTCGGCAACCTCGGCATCGCCGGTCGCGATACGGTTCATCAACTCCTCCTGCTCGTCGGGGAGGGGACGAACACGGTATCCGTTCAATCGGAGCATCGCGACAGATGCGACGAACGCAGTGCGTTTGTTGCCGTCGATCAGCGCGTGATTCCGGGCGATCGAATGCAGCAGAGCCGCTGCCTTGAGGAACAGCCCGGGATAGGCTTCCTGGCCGAAGACAGTCGCCTTCGGACGCTCGACAGCACCTGCCAGCAGGCCGATATCGCGAACCGCGTGCGGCGTCTTGTTCACCGCACGGGCAATGGCAACGACCTCAGCGAGATCGAGGTAGATCACGCAAGCCGTCGCATCAGCTCGGCGTGCTCGTCCATGATCGAGTCGATCAAGGACCCGAATGCCTCTGCTTGCCGTGTCACATACATGTGAATGGCCTCTTGAGCCAGATCCTGTTTGCTCCGTCCCAGGCGTTCGGCCAACTCGGTCAACCGCCGGTCGTCGTCCCCATTGAGACGCAGTGTCATCGCCATGATCCGATGGTATCAGCCAGGTATCACTCGACCCATGCCGACGACAAAAGTCCGCCTCCCAGAGGGAAACGGGCCTTCGTGGCAATGATCTCGATGGATCGAGGAGGGATGCTCGCGCACAGCGCGGATAGTATCGTCAGCTATCTGCATTAGCTCGGCGACTACGCCGCGCGCGTACCCGTGCTGGACCGTTGGCGTACCGAGACCGGACCTTCCAGGATTATCGCTCTCCCACACGCAATGCGCGAGAAGGGCGTTTCCAGCAGGAATCTTCGGACTTGGCGATCCATCGTGTCCCAGCAACTGGGCGTCCATTGCCTTCTTGTGCGGCAATCGGTGCGCAACAGCGTCGCGCGCGCTCCTTGCGCCCGACAAAGCCCGCCAGATCGCACCGCGATTCGCATCGTCCCACAATGCGCCGTCAGCTCGCAACCAGTCGCGGGGCTCCTTGCCAAACCATGTGTCGGACAAAAGTACTCGCCACTCGGAGGAGACACTAAACCCGAGCCGTTCATCGAGCTCGAGCCGAAACGGCTCGGCAGATTCTGGTTTTGGCCAGCCCGCTATGTCGAACGACCCCCAACCGGCTCTCCTCACGTTCCAGCCGGACTCCAAACTGGCAGCGACCAGGTCCGACGCCATCCGCTCCCAAGTCGCCACTGCAGTGGCAACAATAGATATCGACCAGCCAGCAAAGGCACGGCCGCCGATTGGCAACGACGAAGGCCCGCTTCCCAGAGGGAAACGGGCCTTCGTGCAACGATCTCGATGGATCGAGGAGGGACCTTACTTGGCCTTCTCCAGGACCTCGACCAGACGCCAGCGCTTGGTGGCCGACAGCGGACGGGTCTCCATCAGCTGAACGCGGTCGCCGACGCCGGCGATCTCGTTCTCGTCATGCGCCTTCACCTTGGAGGTGGTGCGAATGATCTTGCCGTAGAGCGGGTGCCGGTGACGGTCTTCCAGCTCGACGACGATCGTCTTGTTCATCTTGTCCGAGACGACGTAGCCGCTACGAACCTTGCGGCTGCCGCGCTCTTCCTTCTTCTCGCTCATGCCGCATCTCCCTTGCCCGCGGGCGCCGTGGCCAGGCCGAGCTCGCGCTCACGCATGACCGTGTAAATGCGCGCGATCTCGTGGCGGACGACGCGCAGACGACGGTTGTTGTCGAGCTGACCCGTCGCCATCTGGAAGCGCAGGTTGAACAGCTCTTCCTTCGACTCGCGCAGTTTGGCCACGAGCTCTTCTTCGTTGAGCTCGCGGAGCTCTGCGGCCGGTGTTCCGGTAGCCATCAGAACTGCTCCTCCCTGGTCACGATCCTGCACTTCATGGGGAGCTTGTGCATCGCGCGGCGCAGGGCCTCGCGAGCGGTCTCCTCGTTGGGGTAAGACATCTCGAACATGACCCGACCGGGCTTCACGTTCGCGACCCACCACTCCGGCGAACCCTTACCGGAACCCATGCGGGTCTCGGCAGGCTTCTTGGTGAGCGGGCGGTCGGGGTAGATGTTGATCCAGATCTTGCCGCCACGCTTGATGTGGCGGGTCATCGCGATACGCGCCGACTCGATCTGACGGTTGGTGACGTAGGCAGGCTCGAGAGCCTGGATGCCGTAGTCACCGAACGCCACCGCGGTGCCGCCCTTGGACATGCCGGAGCGGCTGGGGTGGTGCTGCTTGCGGTGCTTGACCCTACGGGGCATCAGCATGCGTCAGCCCTCCTTGTTCTCTGCCGGAGCCTCCGCCACTGCGGTGGCGGCGCGACCGACCTCGGTGCTGGTCGCGGTGGTGCCAGTGGCGCCGGACCGACGGGGGCGGCTCGGACGCTCGCGACGCTGGCGATCCGGAGCAGCGGCAGCGGCAGCGGTCACCTCACGACGACCACCGACGATGTCACCCTTGTAGATCCAGACCTTCACGCCGATGCGACCGAAGGTGGTCTTGGCCTCGTAAAGGCCGTAGTCGATGTCCGCGCGCAGCGTGTGCAGCGGGACGCGACCTTCACGGTAGAACTCCGAGCGCGACATTTCGGCGCCACCGAGGCGGCCCGAGCACTGCACACGGATGCCCTTGACGTTCGGCGAACGCATGGCCGACTGGATGGCCTTACGCATCGCACGACGGAACGCCACACGGTTGGACAGCTGCTCGGCAACACCCTGAGCAACCAGCTGCGCATCCGACTCGGGGTTCTTGACCTCGAGGATGTTCAGCTGAACCTGCTTCTTGGTGAGCTTCTCCAGCTCGGCGCGGATGCGATCGGCCTCCGCGCCACGGCGACCGATCACGATGCCGGGACGCGCGGTGTGGATATCCACACGGACGCGATCACGGGTGCGCTCGATCTCGACCTTCGAGATACCGGCCCGCTCCATGCCAGTGGCGAGGAGCTTGCGGATCTGAACGTCTTCCTTCACGTATTCCGCGTACTGCTTGTCCGCGTACCAACGCGACTTCCAGTCGGTGGTGATACCGAGGCGGAAGCCATGGGGGTTGATTTTCTGTCCCATTTACTTTGCCCCTCCCTTCCGGCGGCTACGAGTGGCAGCGCCGGCAGTGGGCACGCTCTCGACCTCGATGGTGATGTGGCTCGTGCGCTTGCGAATCCGGAACGCGCGGCCCTGGGCCCGCGGCTGGAAACGCTTCATGGTGGCACCCTCGTCGACGAAAGCAGTCGAGATGACCAGGGTGGCCGGGTTGAGGCCGAGGTTGTTCTCGGCGTTCGCCGCAGCCGAAGCCACGACCTTGGCCACCGGCTCGCTGGCGGCCTGCGGGGCGAACCGCAGGATGGCCAGCGCGTCCTCGACACGCTTGCCGCGGACCATGTCCACGACGCGACGCGCCTTCATCGGGGTGACCCGCACATGCTTAGCGGTAGCGCGGGCAGTCGGGTTCTGAACCGTTTCGGTGTTGGTTTCAGTCATCGCCGCTTGCTCTTCCGGTCGTCCTTGACGTGGCTCTTGAACGTCCTGGTCGGCGCGAACTCACCGAGCTTGTGGCCGACCATGTTGTCCGAGACGAACACCGGGACGTGCTTGCGACCGTCGTGGACGGCGAAAGTGTGACCGATGAAATCGGGGATGATGGTCGAGCGACGCGACCAGGTCTTGATGACCTGCTTGGTGCCTTTTTCGTTCTGGACGTCCACCTTCTTCAGGAGGTGGTCGTCGACGAACGGGCCCTTCTTGAGGCTGCGTGGCATTTCTTACCTCCTCCTTTAGCGCTTCTTGCCGGTCTTGCGACGGCGGACGATGAGCTTGTCGCTCGGGCGGTTGGGCTTGCGGGTACGGCCCTCAGGCTGGCCCCACGGGGAGACCGGGTGGCGACCACCGGAGGTCTTACCCTCACCACCACCGTGCGGGTGGTCGACCGGGTTCATGACGACACCACGGACGGTAGGACGACGGCCCTTCCAGCGCATACGGCCGGCCTTGCCCCAGTTGATGTTCGACTGCTCGGCGTTGCCGACCTCGCCGACGGTGGCGCGGCAGCGCACGTCGACACGGCGGATTTCACCCGACGGCATACGAAGGGTCGCGTACGGCCCTTCCTTGCCGAGCAGCTGAATGCTCATGCCTGCGGCACGGGCCATCTTGGCGCCGCCGCCCGGACGCAGCTCCACGTTGTGGATCGTGGTACCGGTCGGGATGTTGCGCAGCGGCAGGTTGTTACCCGGCTTGATGTCGGCCGTGGGGCCGGACTCGATCGGGCTGCCCTGCTTGATGCCCTTCGGCGCGATGATGTAGCGCTTCTCGCCGTCGGCGAAGTGCAGCAGTGCGATGTTGGCGGTGCGGTTGGGGTCGTACTCGATGTGCGCGACCTTGGCCGGGATGCCGTCCTTGTCCAGTCGACGGAAGTCGATGACACGGTAGGCACGCTTGTGACCGCCACCGCGGTGACGCGTGGTGATGCGACCGTGCGCGTTACGACCACCGGACTTGGTGAGCGGGCGCAGCAGCGACTTCTCCGGCGTCGACCGGGTGATCTCGGCGAAGTCCGAGACACTCGAGCCACGACGGCCCGGTGTAGTCGGCTTGTATTTACGGATTGCCATGAGTTCTTCTCTGCTTTCTGGATCGCCAGCCGCTTACGCGACCGGTCCTCCGAAGATCTCGATGGGCTTGCTGTCGGCCGAGATGGTCACGAGCGCGCGCTTGGTGTCCTTGCGCTTGCCGTAACCGAAGCGGGTCCGCTTGCGCTTGCCCTGACGGTTGGCGGTGTTGACGCTGGTGACCTTGACGCCGAAAACCTTCTCGACGGCGATCTTGATCTGCGTCTTGTTCGAATCCGGGTGCACCAGGAAGGTGTAGGTACCTTCCTCGATCAGTCCGTAGGACTTCTCCGAGATGACCGGTGCGAGCAGGATGTCGCGGGGGTCGGCGATGGTGCTCACTTGCTCTCCTCCTGGGCCGCCTCGGCGGGACCGTGAACGAACGCGTTCAGGGCCTCGACGCTGAACACCAGTTCGTCGCTGTTGAGGACGTCGTAGGTGTTGAGCTGATCCGGGGCGATCGGCAGCACGTTCTGCAGGTTCGCCACGCTCTTCCACGCGGCGACGTCCTCGCGACCGACGACGACGAGGAACTTCTTGCGGTCCGACAGCTCGGACAGGAAGCTCTTCGCGGCCTTGGTCGACGGGGTCTGACCCGAGACCAGTTCGGTGATCACGTGGATGCGCTCGTTGCGGGCCCGGTCGGACAGGGCACCGCGCAGGGCGGCGGCCTTCATCTTCTTGGGGGTCCGCTGGCTGTAGTCGCGCGGCTGCGGGCCGTGGACGGTGCCACCGCCGGCGAACTGCGGCGCACGGGTCGAACCCTGGCGGGCGCGGCCGGTGCCCTTCTGGCGGTAAGGCTTCTTGCCACCACCGGAGACCTGGCCACGAGTCTTCGTGGCGTGGGTGCCCTGGCGAGCGGCGGCCAGCTGCGCGATGACGACCTGGTGCATCAGCGCGACGTTGGCGGTCACGTCGAAGATCTCCGCGGGGAGGTCGACGGTGCCTTCGGTCTTGCCGCCTGCAGCCTTAACGGTCAGCGTCAGGTTGGCCTTCTTCTCGAGGCTGGTCATGCGTGCGCACCACCCTTCACGGCGCTCTTGACGATCACGACGTTGCCCTTGCGGCCGGGGATGGCACCCTTGACCAGGAGCAGGCCGTTCTCGGCGTCGACCTTGTGAACCGACAGGTTCTGCGTGGTCACGCGGTCGTTACCCATACGGCCCGACATGCGCATGCCCTTGAACACGCGGCCGGGAGTGGCACAGCCACCGATGGAACCCGGGCGGCGGTGCACAGCCTGCGCACCGTGCGAGGCGCCCTGGCCCTTGAAGCCGTGACGCTTCATGGTGCCTGCGAAGCCCTTGCCCTTGCTGATTCCGGTCACGTCGACGTAGGTGCCCTCTTCGAAGACGTCGGCGGAAAGCTCCTGGCCGACCTCGAAGGTGGAGGCATCCGCGACGCGGATCTCGGTGACGTGGCGGCGCGGGGTGACACCGGCCTTGGCGAACTGGCCGGAAACCGGCTTGTTCACCTTGCGCGGGTCGATGGCGCCGAAAGCGATCTGGACGGCCGAGTAGCCGTCGCGCTCCACGGTGCGGATCTGGGTGACCACGTTCGGGCCCGCCTTGATGACGGTGACCGGGACGACGCGGTTCTTCTCGTCGAAGACCTGGGTCATGCCGAGCTTGGTGCCCAGGATGCCGGCTGCGGGCCGGTTCTTGTTGTCAGTCATATCTCGAGTCCCCGTCACTGAATGTTGACGTCGACGCTGGCCGGCAGGTCGATGCGCATGAGCGCGTCGACCGTCTTCGGCGTCGGGTCGAGGATGTCGATGAGGCGCTTGTGTGTACGCATCTCGAAGTGTTCGCGCGAGTCCTTGTACTTGTGCGGCGAACGGATGACGCAGTACACGTTCTTCTCGGTGGGCAACGGCACAGGCCCGACCACACGGGCGCCGGTGCGGGTCACCGTCTCCACGATCTTGCGCGCAGACGCATCGATCGCCTCGTGGTCATAGGCCTTGAGCCTGATGCGGATCTTTTGTCCCGCCACGCTAAGTGTCCTTTTCTCCGCTTTCCTTCGTGGTCACAGGAGCAAGCTCCCGCACCACCCTCATTTGCACAGCCCGAACACACGTGAGGTTTCGAGATCGCCACCGGGCACCGCCCAGTCCTCGCCGCTGTTCATCTGTCATGGTTCTCCGGTCCACGCGGTCGGGCGTGTCGCCCTTTTTGCTACAACGTGGTCCCGAACGTATCCACACCGGCGAACCGGTGGGATACACAACTGCTGCCTGCCCTGCTCGACCCGTCGGCCCCGAAGGGCGACGATCCTGCGCAAGGCAACCCGAACAGTATGCACCATGCCGACAAAGCTCTTCAAATCGGGGGGCATGAGGCATCGGTCACTGATCGGACTGTGCTCGACCATGGTAGCTGGCGGGTCACCGGCGCTGGTCAGGTGGGCTTCCCGCTTATCTTACTTTTGAGTAAGATACGGGGATGGCACAGGAAACCGCGACGTACCGCGGCTGGAAGAAGCTGCCCGACAACCGCATCGGGCACGCGCTGTTCTCACTCGGGATGGTGGCCCGGGTCCCCTACTTCGGCACGGTGCTGCCGCAAGTGGTGCGGCTCGAGCCCGGGCTGTGCGAGGTGACCTCGCCGAAATGGTTCGGCATCCACAATCATCTCGGCACCTTCCACGCCATCGCCGCGTGCAATCTGGCCGAGGTGGCGATGGGCATGCTGAGCGAGGCGACGGTGCCGACCACCCATCGCTGGATCCCCAAGGGCATGAATGTGCAGTACCTGGCGAAGGCCGAGTCGGGGTTGCGCGCGGTCGCGAAGCTGGCCGAGATCCCCGATTTCGCGGCGATCACCGAAGGGCGCGAGCTGACGGTGCCGGTGTCGATCTTCGACAAGGACGGCGTCGAGGTGGTGCGCGCCGAGATCACCACCTGGGTCACGCCCCGGTAATCCGTTGGGCCGGTACGGTTGTGATCACGGCTACAGACGGGGAGGTTCGATGCTGGAAGTCGCGCATGTGGTCCGCCGGTTCGGCGACAAGGTCGCGGTCGACGACGTGTCGTTCACGGTGGCGCCGGGGGTGCTCACCGGGTTCGTCGGTGGGAACGGGGCGGGCAAGACCACGACCATGCGGATGATCATGGGCGTGCTCGCCGTGCAGGCCGGCGAGGTGCGCTGGGACGGGCGACCGGTCACGGCGCTGGATCGCCGCTCCTTCGGGTACATGCCGGAGGAACGCGGGCTCTACCCCAAACAACCGGTGCTCGATCAGCTCGTCTACCTCGCACGCTTGCGTGCTGTGCCCGCCGAGGAGGCCAAGACCCGTGCGCTCGGCCTGCTCGACCGGTTCGGTTTGGCCGACCGGGCCAAGGACAAGCTCGAGTCGCTGTCGCTCGGCAATCAGCAGCGGGTGCAGATCGCGGCCGCGGTGATCGCGGAGCCGTCGGCGCTGATTCTCGACGAACCGTTCTCCGGGCTGGACCCGCTGGCCGTCGACTCGATGGTCGAGTTGTTGCGGGAGTACGCGGCGAAGGGTGTGCCCGTGCTGTTCTCTTCGCATCAGCTCGATCTGGTCGAGCGGTTGTGCGACCGGCTCGTCATTCTGTCCTCGGGGCGGGTGGTCGGGCAGGGCTCGGTCGACGAGCTTCGCTCCGCCGGCGGGTTGCGATATCGGCTCGTCGTCGACGGTGACGCGGAGTGGTTACGGTCCCATCCCGGGATTCGATCCGCTGAAATAGACGGTGGGCGTGCGGTTTTCGAGGCGTCGGAGACCGACGCCATTTTGAAAGAGGCGTTGTCGCGCGGATCGGTGCGTGAGTTCACCGAGGTCAGGCCGACCGTTGCCGAGATCTACCGGGAGGTGACGGCGTGAGGCGGCTGGAGTCAGCGGATCGCGTGATCGCCGCGTGCCGAGGAGGTGCGGCGTGAACGGGGTGTGGCGGATCGTTTCGGCTCGCGAGATCGTGGTGAAGCTGCGGGATCGCAATTTCGTGATCTCGACAGTGGTGACCATCGTGGCGATCATCGCCTCGGTCGCCGTGAGCGGGTTTCTCGGCAGCAGGCCCGAACGGGTCGACATCGTCGCCACCGGGAGCGGCGCGGGCGAAGTGCTGAGCCTGGCCAACGAGCTGGCGGCCCGGTCGGGCACCGACCTCAGCTTCCGCGGGTACCAGGTGACCGACCGAGCCGAGGTCGAGCAGAGCGTTCGCGACGATGGCGTGGAGGCCGGTCTCGTTCCCACGCCCGACGGGTGGGAACTCATCGGCTATTCCGCCGAGAACGACGACGCGACCACCTACATCACCGCCGCCGCACAGCAACTGGCCTTGCAGCGCAATGCCGCCGATTTCGGGGCAACCATGGACGACCTCACCCGTGGCGCGCAGGTGAGCTACACGTTGCTGGACAAGAGCGCGATCGATCCTGGCCTGGCCAAGATCGTGGCGTTGGTCTTCGCCTTCCTCTTCTATCTCGCGTCGATTCTGTTCGGGATGTCGATCGCGCAGAGTGTGGTCGAGGAGAAGCAGAACCGGATCGTGGAGATCCTGGCGAGCGCGATTCCGTTGCGGCAGTTGCTGATCGGCAAGGTGGTCGGCAATGCGGTGCTGGCCTTCGGGCAGCTCGTGCTGTTCGTCGGCGCCGGGCTGGGCGGGTTGGTGTTCCTCGGCAAGGCCGATCAGCTGGGTCCGATCGCCGGTGCCGCGGGCTGGTTCATCGTGTTCTTCGTCGTCGGCTTCCTGGCCCTGGCCAGCCTGTGGGCGGTGGCAGGCTCGTTGTCGACGCGCAGCGAGGACCTGCAGTCCACCGCCACTCCCCTGTCGATGCTGATCATGATCGTGCTGTTCGCGGGCATCTTCCTCACCGGAACCGGCCGCGTCGTCGCTTCCTACCTCCCGATCACCTCGATCATCGCCATGCCGAGCCGCCTGGCCGAGGGCACGGCGGCCTGGTGGGAACCCCTCATCGCCCTGGCGCTGATGGTCGCCGCCACCTACGCCGTCGTCATCGTGGCCGAAAAGATCTACCGCCGCTCCCTCATGCAAACCCAGGGCCGCCTCACCATCCGCCAGGCCCTCGCCCTCGAGGACTGACGACCAGCCCACGTCGTAGACGCCGAGTGAGCCGGGCGGCGTGGCAGACTGGAGCAGCACGGACGGAGGAGGTGACACATGACCACACCTTGGCCGGACCACCTGCTGACCTTGGCCGATTGGGACGCGCGCGCCGAGGACAACAGCCGGACATACGAGCTCGTGGAGGGGGTACTCGTCGTGTCGCCACGTCCGACCTCGATTCATCAGCGCGTTATCACCCGTCTGGCCTGGCAGCTCGAGCGACAGCTCCCCCCGGAACTCGAACCTCTCGGCGAAGTCGAAGTCGTCATAGACGCCCGGCCGCCTGCGACGGTCCGGGTACCCGACCTCTGCGTAGTCCCTGCCCTCGCCGAGGCGGTGGCGCGCTGGACGCCGGACGAGGTCACCCTCGCCGTCGAGATCCTGTCGCCCGGAACGCGCCGCACCGACCGTGTCACCAAGTTCGCCGAATACGCGGAAGCAGGCATCGAGAACTACTGGCTCGTCGATCTCGAAGAGCCGATATCGGTCACTGCCTACACGTTGGTCGCCGAACACTACGAACTCGTCGCCGAGGACTCACATCCCATCGCGATCGACCTGGCAGGCAAAGCCATTCGTATCGACCCGGCAGCACTCGTCGCACCTCGCGTGTCGTCGACCGGACACTAGCGCGGCTTGCTGCCGAGCCGCGGTAGCGCCGGGTGGGCGACCCATCGTCCTGTCGAGTTGCTGACGGTGAGGCCCAGGATCAGGCCGAAGATCACGATGGCTGCCGCGACCCACGGTCGGGATTCCGGATCGACGGTCACCGCGGTCGAGACCGTGGCGAGCAGACCGGCCCCCGCACCGATCCCCACGATCCAGCGCCCGAGTCGACGCCGGAACATGAGCAGGATCGCGCCGGCCAGCCAGACGAGGATCGGCACCTCTATCACCACCGCCACCGCCACTGCGGCGCCCGAGGTATCGCCGAGTCCTTGCTCGTAGTCCGTCAGAAGCAACGCGCTCAGCAGCACGAAGACACCGCAGCATCCTGCGACGACCACGGTAAGAATCGCTGCGATCGCAGCGGCGTGCCCGGGCGTCGGCTCCCCCTGATTGCTCATGGTGTTATCTGACCACGGCGCGCGGTGGTTGCGCCGGGGTGTGGGGTGTGGATTGAATGCGGGGGTGAGTGTGCGGGAGTTCGATATTTGCGTGGTCGGGTTGGGGCCGGCTGGGCGGGGGTTGGCGCATCGGGCTGCGGTGGCCGGGTTGCGGGTGGCGGCGGTGGATCCGCGGCCGGAGCGGTTGTTTCCGCCGACGTTCTCGTGCTGGGTGGACGAGTTGCCGGGCTGGTTGCCGGAGAGCGCTATCGCGCAGCGGATCGCGGCGCCGACGGTGTGGACCAAGACCGAGCATCGGATCGAGCGGGCCTACTGTGTGCTGTCGAAGGCGGGGTTGCACGCTGCGCTCGCGATCGATGACGCGACGGTGTTCGCGCAGCGGGCCGGGCGGGTGGACCAGCACGAGGTGGAGCTGGCCGACGGGACGGTGATCTCGGCGGGCACGGTGTTCGACACCCGCGGGCTGCCGACGCTCGGCAAGCGGCGGGCGGCGTCGGCGCACGGGATCTTCGTCGATGCCGAGACCGCGGCGCCGATGGTCGGTGACGGCGAGGGTCTGCTGCTGGACTGGCGACCGGAGAACGGTGCGGGCCCGGACGAGCCGCCGTCGTTCCTGTACGCGGTGCCGCTCGGCGACGGAACCGTCATCTTCGAAGAGACGAGCCTCGGCCTGCGCGGCGGTATGCCCCAGCACGAACTGCGCAAGCGGACATTGAATCGTCTTGCCGCCCACGGCATTCGGCTCACCGGCGACGAACCGCACGAGGCCGCCCACTACCCGCTCGACCAGCCGCCACCGAAGAAGGGCGCCGCGGCGGCGATCCCGTTCGGTTCCCGCGGCGGCATGATGCACCCGTGCACGGGCTACAGCGTGGGCGATTCCCTGGCCCTCATCGACACCGCCGTCTCGGCCGTGCAACAGGGCACCGACCCCGTCGAGGCGCTGTGGCCGTGGCAGGCGCGGGCGGTGTACTGGATGCGGATGCGCGGTCTGTGGGGCCTGGGCCGACTCACCACCGACCAGTCGATCGCCATGTTCGAAGCGTTCTTCACCGAGTCCGAACGCGGCCAGCGCGCGCTGCTGTCGGCCCACGACGACTACACCGCCCTCGGCGCGGTGCTGTTCAACACTGTCGCCCACACCTGGCCGTTCCGCTGGCGCTACGACCTGGTCGGCTGGACCAACCGCAACCGCTGGGTCGACTACCCGTTCGCGGAACCGGCATGAGAAGGGCCGCGCCGTTGCAACGGCGCGGCCTTCCACAGAACTACGCGGTCTCGGCGGCCTTCTTGTAGCCGCGGATGGCCGGGTAGGCGAACACCGCGATCATCCCCACCGTCCACAGGACTGTCTTGAGCAGCGGGTCCGCGACGGGACCGCCGTAGGACAGGCCCTTCATCGCGTCGATCGCACAGCTCATCGGCTGGTTCGCGACCACGGTCTGCAACCAGGTGGGGTAGGCGATGATCGGGACGAAGCCGGTGTTGAAGAACATCAGCAGGGTGTTGAGGATGCCGATCAGGCTGATGAGCATCACGCCCTCGGTGATCGTCGCCAGCGCCGTCACCATCACCGCGAAGCCGAGCCCGAACAGGATCGGAACGCAGACCAGCGCGATATTGGTCAGCGGGTCTTCCATGAACAGGAAGCCCAGCGGTACGGCGACGAGCAGCACGATCACCGTGGTGATGAGGATGCGCAACGCCTCCGCGATCAGGCGCCCGGTGAGCAGCGACGCCTTGTTCAGCGGCATCGTGTAGAAGCGGCTGAGCAGGCCCGAGGCCTTCTCGCGTTTGAAGCCGAGCGCGCTGACCACCGCACCGGTCATCGCCGCGACGAGGGTGAGCAGCGCGGCCTGGCCGTAGATGCTGGGTGTGCCGGTGGCTGCGGTGATGGAGTCGCCGAGGACGATGCGGAACATCAGCAGCGTCACGGCCGGGTAGGCGATTGTCTGGATGGTGGTAGACGGGTCGCGCAACCACACCATCAGCAGTCGTTTGGTCTGGATGAGGCTGTGGCTGAACCACACCGACACCGCGCTCTCCGGCTTGGCGTGCACCACCGGCAGCTGGGCCGCCGTTTCCGTTGTCGTCATGATCGCCTCACACTCGCCCACACCGCCAGTGGGAGGAATACAACTGCCGCGACGCCGAGCCACACCAGCGACACCCAGGTGCCCGCCCACGACAGCTGACCGGCGGCCATATCGCTGAGGGTCTGCGCGAACTGCGAGATCGGCTGGTTGCGGGCGAACCCGCGCGCCCAGGTGGGGAAACTGTTCTCGGGCACGAAGCCGGTCGACATCATGCCGAAGATCAGGATCGGCAGCGTGAGTGCCTGGCTCAGCGCCTCGGGGTTCTTGGTGAGGCTGCCCAGCGCGTCGGCGCCGAGGGTGAGTACAACGCCGACCGCGAGCGCGAACCCGCAGAACGCCAGTGCCTGCACCACGCCGCCGGTGAACCGGAATCCGATCAGGTACCCGTAGCCGACGGTCGCGACCAGCGAGACCAGCGAACGCACCAGACCGGCGCAGATCCGCGACATCAGCGGAACCAGCGACCCGATCGGCATGGTCTGCAGCCGGGTACTCAACCCGGTGAGCGCCTCGAACGCCGCGAGCTGGGCGTTCGACATCATGGTCATCGCCATGGTCTGCAGCACGATGATGGGCATCACGTACTGCGCGTAGTCGATGCCCTGCACCTTCATCACGTAGCGCAACGGCAGGTAGAACGCGACGGTCACCACCAGCGGGGTGAGCACGGCGACGATCAGTTCGCCCTTGGTCGCCATGGTCCGCACGATGCGACCGGTCAGCGCGCGCCACTGCGCGAAACTGCTCTGGTGCACCTGGGGTAGGTCGGCGAAGAGCTCCTTCGCCGCAGGGGTGGATACGCTCACTAGTGGCCGCCCGAATGACCGGTGATCGACAGGAACACGTCGTCGAGAGAGGGGCGGCGCAGGGCGATGTCGGCCAGTTCGATGCCCGCGTTGTCGAGCCTGCGCAGCGCCTCGGCGAGGGTGGCCGCGCCGTCGGGTGCGGGGATGGACAGCTTGTCGGCGCCCGCGATCTCGGCGGCGACGGCGGCCGGGACCAGGTCACCGAGGGCCTGGACGGCGGCCGCGATGCGGCTGAGGTCGAGCGGGATGATCTCGCAGTAGCTGCCGCCGGTCTTGGCCTTGAGCTGATCGGCGGTGCCTTCGGCGATGACGGTGCCCTTGTCGATGACGATGATGTTGTCGCTGAGCACGTCGGCTTCTTCGAGGTACTGCGTGGTGAGCAGCACCGTGATGCCCTGGTTCTTCAGCGCCGTCACCAGGTCCCACACGCCCTGACGGCTGCGCGGGTCGAGCCCGGTGGTCGGTTCGTCGAGGAACACCACCTCGGGGCGGACCACCAGCCCGCAGGCGATGTCGACGCGGCGACGCATACCGCCCGAGTAGTTGCGCACGGCCCGTTTACCGGCGCTGACCAGGTCGAATTCCTCGAGCAGCACCTCGGCGCGCTTGCGGGCGGCCGACTTGGTCAGGCCCATCAGGCGACCGAACAGTTCGAGGTTCTCGCGTCCGGTGAGGTTCTCGTCGAGCGCGGCGTACTGGCCGGTCATCATGATCGAGCGGCGCACGCCCGCGGCGTCGGTGAGCACGTCGTGCCCGGCGACGACGGCGGTGCCGGAGTCGGGGCGCAGCAGCGTGGACAGGATCTTGACCGTGGTGGTCTTGCCCGCGCCGTTGGGCCCGAGGATGCCGAGCACGCTGGCCTTCTCGGCCTGGAAACTGATGCCTTGCAGCGCGTGCACGTCGCCGAAGGATTTGCGCACGTCGGAAACGAGCACCGCGGGCTCACCGCCGTGCGACGCGACGCCACCCACGGGCGAATCCACTGAGATAGAACTCGGCATCAACTCTCCACCATCGGCCGCGGCGGCGCCGATCGAACGGGTGCGCGCCACGGAATTTTCTTCCCGGTAAGTGATCCATACCGTTCGGCGCGATGTTACCGGTCCGGAGATTTTCCGGGTCGGTACTCCAGCAGGCCCGGGGAGATTCGGTCCGATTCCTTGTCGCCGCGACGACACGCCCATACCCTGGCATCCGGGTAGAGGGAGGTGACCATGGCCGAATCGGCCGCCGCATTGCCGGGCCGTACCGATCTGCTGATGTCGTTCGATCCGCGCACCGGCGAACAGCTCGCGCAATATCCGGTGCAGGGCGGCGCCGAGGTCACGCGCGCGGTCCGCACCGCGAGGGCGACACAGAACTGGTGGGGGGAACTGGATTTCGGTGAACGCCGCAGCCTGCTGCTGGATTGGCGAAGCCATATCGCCCGGCGCAGTGGCGAATTGGTCGAGATCCTGCGCAACGAGACGGGGAAACCGGAGGCCGATGCCGCGCTCGAGGTGATGCTCGCGGTGGAGAATCTGGATTGGGCCGCCCGTAATGCCGAACGCGCACTCGGCCGCAAACGATTGCGCTCGGGCTGGTTCACCCGCAATCAATACGCCTCGGTGGGCTATCTGCCGCTCGGTGTGGTCGGCGTGCTCGGTGCGTGGAACAACCCGGTGTTCACGCCGATGGGATCCATCGCCTACGCCATGGCCGCGGGGAACACGGTGGTGTTCAAACCGCACGAGATCACCACCGGCGTCGGCCTGTGGCTGGCCGCGAGCTGGTCGCGCGTGGTACCCGATTATCCGGTGCTGCAGGCCGTGACGGGCGACGCGCGCACCGCGACCGCGCTGTGCGGCGCGGAGGTGGACAAGATCGCCTACGCCGGTCCCGAGGCCGGTGGCCGCGAGGTGATCGCGCAGTGTGCGCGCTCGCTCACGCCGGTGGTCGTCGAGCACAGCGGCAAGGGCAGCATGATCGTGCACGTCGACGCCGCCCTCGACGAAGCCGCCGAGGCCGCCGTGTTCGGGGCCATGGCCAATTCCGGTCAGAACGCCTCGGGTATCCAGCGCTGCTATGTCGCCGACTCGGTCTTCGACGATTTCCTCGCCCGCGCCGCCGACCGGGCTGCCAAGCTGCGGCCGGGCGCGGACAACCGCGCCGCCTACGGCCCGATGATCAACGCCGACCAGGTCGACGTGGTGCGCTCCCAGGTGCGCGATGCCATCGCCCGCGGCGGGCACGCGGTGCTCGGCGGACTCGACTCCTTCCGCGACCCGTATGTGGAGCCGATCGTGCTCGCCGAGGTGCCGGAGGAGAGCATCGCGATCACCGGCGAGGGCATCGGCCCGGTGCTGGTGGTGAACCGGGTGTCGGATCTGGCCGACGCGGTGACCCGGGTGAACGCGGCGGGCAACGGCATCGCCGTCACCGTGTTCACCCGCGATATCGTCAGCGCCGAGTTCATCGCCGCCCAGCTGAAAGTCGGTGTGGTGACGGTGAATTCGTCGACCGCGTTCACCGGTATCCCGGCCCTGCCGTTCGGCGGGGTCGGCGAATACGGGCAGGGGCACAGCCACGGTCAGCAGGGTTTGCAGGAATTCAGCCGGACGATGTCGATCGCGCGCAGGCGTTTCCGCGCGCCGGTGCGCCTGTCGACGTTCGATCGCAGGCCGGGACATCTGCGCCTGGCCAAGGCGGCGTTCCGGTTACGCCACGGGCGCTGACTGACCGCCGAGCAGCACCGCACCGGTGAGCGCGCCGAGCCGGGCGAGCTGTTCGGGCCGGGAGTCGAAGCGCAGCAGCCTGCCCACATCGATGATCTGACCGATCGCGGCGTGCACCCGGAACCGCGCCTCGATCGGGTCGCCGTCGAGCAGGTTGGCCCATTCGAGGATGTTCTGGCGCTGGATCGCGCGCAGCCGATGCTGTTCGGCCTGGGGCAGATTGCTGAATTCGGCGTAGTACACCGGCATGATCTCCGGCGTCGCGAAGGTGAGGCGGGCGTGCTCGTCGGCGATGCGGCGGGCGGCGTCGGCGCGGTCGTTCGACTGCGCGAGCGCTTCGCTGATCCCCACGGCGAGGCGGTCGCCCGCGCGGTGGAAGGCCGCGGCGAGCAGGTCGGCTTTGCTGTCGAAGTGGCGGTACACGCTGGAGGCGTTGATGCCGACGGCGGCGCCGATCTCCTCGATACCCGACTCGTGGTAGCCGTTGCGGCCGAAGATGCGGATCGCCTCGGTGAGCAGCTGTTCACGTTTCGATGTCACCGGCAGCCCGCGATTCTGCTTGTCCGGCTCGGCCGGCGCCGGTGCGGGCGGCAGGTCGGCGCGCACGATGGACCAGGCCATGTCGAGCTGCAGGGCGAGCATGCGCGAATGCGAGAGTGTGGTGCGGTGCGCGGCGATGCTCGCCAGGGCGCTGAGTGCGCCGACGGCGAGCAGCGTGATGTCCTCGGGGCTCGCGTCGGGTCGCAGTTCCGCGATGGGCGTGGCGACCATCGCCTCGAGTTCCCGGTAGAACGCGCGGATGCGGACGCGGTCCTCGCGCTCGAGGTAACGACGTTCCCAGCGGTACAGACCGGCTTCGCGCCGGATGTCGATATTGTGCTCGGCCACGGCGGTGAGTAGCGCGTGGAGGCGGTCGTGCGGGCTCAGCGCCGGGTCATCGGCCGCTTTCGCCACATCGCGCAGCCCACGCGCACCCTCTTCGGCGGCGGCGACGAGCAGTGCGTATTTGTTGGCGAAGTGCCGGTAGAGCGCGGGCCCGGAGATGCCGACCTCGGCCGCGATCTCGTCGACGCCGACCGGGTAGTAGCCGCGCGCGCTGAACGCCCTTGCGGCGGCGCGCATGATCTGCATCTTGCGGTCCTTGGGCCTGCGGCGGACCACCTTGGCCTGCGCGGTCGCCTGCTCGGGGCCGCGGTGGGACTCCCTGCGATCGGCGACCATGTACGTTGCTCACTTCCCGTTGCGCGAACCGTCGTCGACGGCTCGGCGCCGTCCGGCCACGGCGCTGGACCAGTCAACCTAAGTTAACCACAATTCGCAAACGGCGTGACGAAGTCGGGCAAACGCGAACCGTCCCGCTCGCGACGGTGCGAGCGGGACGGTTCGGGTGGAATCGTGGGGAACTTAGAGGCCGAGGCCCCGGGCCAGCGTCGGCCACGACAGCTTCAGCTCGTCCTGCCAGTAGCCCCACGAGTGGGTGCCGTTGGGACGGAAGTTGAAGGTGGCCGGGATGTTCAGCTCTTTCAGCCGGTTGGCCAGGTTATTGGTGCAGTAGTTGGTGCCCGCCTCGATGATGCCGCCGATGACGATCTGGTTGGCCAGACCGTAGGCACCAGGCAGCGCGTAGGGGCCGTCGAGGGTGTCGTACGGTCCGGGCAGGCCGTTGCCGGTGGAGACGTAGAGTTCCACGCCGCGCAGGCCTTCGGCGTTCACGTACGGGTCGTTCTTGACCCATTCCTCGGAGCCCTGCGGGCCCCACATGTTCATGGTGTCGCCGCCGCCCCAGGTCTCGACCGTGAGCTTCACGAATTCCGAACCGACCGGGTCGGAGGTCTGCGCGCAGCCACTGTAGGCCGCGGCCGCCTTGTACAGGCCGGGCTTGGCGATCGGCAGCGCGAGAACGGTGGTGCCGGAGGTCGACAGACCCGCGATGGCGTTCACTCCGTTGGTGCCGAGCGCGCCGTCGACGAGCGGGGGCAGTTCCTCGGTGAAGAAGGTCTTCCACTTGTTGCGGCCGACGACCGGGTCGTCCTTGATCCAGTCGGTGTAGTAGCTCCAGGAGCCACCGATCGGCTGGATCACGTTGACGTTCTTGTCCGACAGGAATTCCAGCGCGTCGGTCTTGGCGACCCAGGACGCCGAATCCTCGCCACCGCCCGCACCGTTGAGCAGGTACAGGGTGGGGCGCGGGACCGAGGCGTCGGCGGGACGCTGCACGTCGACGATGATGTTCTGGTCCATGGCCGCCGAGTACACGTGCAGCCGCAGGCTGCGCGAATCCTTCACCTCGGCCTTGACGATCTTGGAACCGTCTTCGGAGACCGGGTTGGCGAGCAGGCTCTTGGAATCGATGATCGGGTCGGCCGAAGCCGGTGCGATGCCGAGGCCGGACAACAGTCCGGCGGCCACTGCCGTTGCCGCGATCATCGCCGCGGCTCGGAGGCCACGACGCCGGGTGTGCCGACGGATCACTTTCGCACCTTCGCTTCGTCTCGAATTCCGACTCGGTCCGCACCCGGTTTCCCGGGGCGTAGTTGCACCACGGCAGAACCTTACGGGTTATGCACTCGATACAACAGTAGTAATCGTTACAACAGCGCGGTCACATCATGCCGCATCAGCCACAGCCGCCTCATCGCGCCCCGGTTGCCCGGTCGCCCGCGTCGAGCAGTTCCGCGAGCCGGGGCCCGATCTCGGCGAGTGCCTGCGGTGAGGTCATCTGATCGTGCACCACCGCGACCGGCCGATCGCGGATTTCGCCGTCGACATACCGGGCCCAGTTCGCGGCCGCCTTCTCGTGGCCGAGCGCGCTGAAATACTCCAGCCTGCCCCGGAATACGGCGGGCCGGTGCTCGGCGATCAGTTCCGCCGATCGCACCGCGCTGCGATAGATGCGGCGCACCCGCTCGGGGGTGAGCACGGCCATGTTGGCCGGGATGATCGCGTGCAGGGCGGCCAGCGCCTCGTCGCTGAGTTCGCGCACCCCGTTGGTCGCCACGGCGGCGCTCAGGTCGACCCCGAGTTCGGCCAGCGCGTCGCGCACGGCGGTGTGGAAATCGGGGACGTCGATGTCGGGGTGCGAGTCGAGCATGGCGAGCATGCTCACCTGCTCGCCGTCCGCCTGCAGTTCGGTGGCGACGGCATGGGCGAGCACACCGCCGAGCGACCAGCCCATCAGGCGGTAGGGGCCCTGTGGCTGGACGGCTTTGATCTCGATGACATAGCGGCGGGCCATCTCGGCGAGGGTGCCCGGCAGATACCCGGACTCGCTGAGCGCGGGTGACTGCAGACCGAAGATCGGTCTGCGCGCCGGAATGTATTGAGCCAGCCCCGCATAGCACCAGGCCAGCCCGTACATGGGGTGCACGCAGAACAGCGGGCCACCCGCCTCGGTGCCGTGTGGCACGCGGTTGCGGATGGGCAGCAGCACGCCGAGGGCGTCGTCGGATTCGAGGTCGTAGTCGCCGGCGCCCGCCTGGGTGGCGTCGATGCGTTCGGCGAGCGCGGCCACGGTGGCGTCGCTGAAGAACCACTGCACGCGCACGTCGGCGCCGACGCGGGTGCGCAGCCTGCTGATGGCCTTGGTCGCGACGAGCGAGTTGCCGCCGAGCTCGAAGAAGTCGTCGTCGAGGCCGACCTTGCCCGCACCGAGCACCTCGGCGAAGACCTCGGCGACCGCGCGCTGGACCGGGGTGGTCGGCGGCCGGTAGGGCCGGGTGGTCGCCGCCGGGACGGGCAGGGCTTTGCGGTCGAGCTTGCCGCTGGCGTTGAGCGGCAGCGCGGCGAGCACGACCAGCGTGGCCGGGACCATGTACGCAGGGAGCGCGGTGCGGGCATAGGACAGCACTTCGGCTTCATCCAATCCACCAGTACTCGTACCGCTTTCGATGGAGTAGCCCGCCGCCGGGGTGGCGGTTCCCGGCTGCTCGGCGCGCGTTTCGGTGGGGACGACATAGCCGACGAGGCGGTCACCGGTCGGGCCGTGGACCAAGGCGACGGCGGCGTGCCGCACCGCCGGATGCCCGCGCAGGACCGCTTCGACCTCACCGAGTTCGATCCGCTGACCCCGTAGTTTTACCTGGAAGTCACTGCGCCCCAGGTATTCCAGTGCGCCGTCGGCGTCGAGGCGGACCACGTCGCCGGTGCGGTAGAGCCTGCCGCCACCCGGGTGGGCGACGAACCGTTCGGCGGTGAGCGCGGGCGCGGCGAGGTACCCACGCGCCAGCTGCACGCCTTCGAGGTACAGCTCGCCCGCGATGCCGGGCGGTACCGGCCGCAGGTGCCGGTCGAGCACGTGGACGCGAGTGTTGGCGACCGGTTCGCCGATCGGAATGTGCTCCCCCGCGGTCACTTCGGTCGCCGTGACGACGGTGGCCTCGGCCGGGCCGTACCAGTTGACGAGGTCGGCTCCGGGGAGCACCTCGGCGAACCGGCGCGCGGTCGCGGCCTGCAGTGCCTCACCCGCGGCGAACACCCGTCGCAGCGAGGGCAGTTGGCCCGCCCGGCGGTCGGTCAGGAAGGCGTCGAGCATGGACGGCACGAAGTGCACGGTGGTGACGGAATGTTCGGTGATGACCTCGGCGAGGTAGTCGGGGTCGCGGTGCCCGTCGGGCCGGGCGATGACCACCGCCGCACCGGTCTGCAACGGCCACAGCAGTTCCCAGGTGGAGATGTCGAAGGTGACCGGTGTCTTGTGCAGCACCACATCGCCGGGGCTGTGCAGGTAGTCGCGTTGCGCCCAGCGGAACTGGGCGACGAGCTGACGGTGGGTCAGCATGACGCCCTTGGGTTTTCCGGTGGAACCGGAAGTGTGGATCACATAGGCGAGGTTGTCCGGTGCCGGTTGGGCCAACGGGGCGGAATCGGGGGCGAGGGTGTCGATCTCGACGACCCTTGCGCTGCTGTGGAATCCGGTGTCCGTGGTCGTGAGCACACACAGCGGTGCCGCGGCGGCGAGCACGCGTTCGGTGCGTTCGGCCGGATGGTCCGGGTCGACCGGGACGTAGGCCGCCCCTGTGCGCAACACCGCGTAGATGCTGGTGACGAGCTCGATACCGCGCCGCATGGCGACCGCGATCAGCACCTCCGGACCGGCTCCGAGCGCGCTCAG
Organism: Nocardia sp. NPDC050413; assembly: GCF_040655475.1. NCBI lineage: Bacteria > Bacillati > Actinomycetota > Actinomycetes > Mycobacteriales > Nocardiaceae > Nocardia > Nocardia sp. NPDC050413. The sequence goes on from NZ_JBFAJZ010000003.1 coordinate 425,574, forward strand.
CGTGGCGGCGAGTTTCCGTGACCTGGCGTCGAATTGCTCGTAGGTGTAGCTGTTCTCGCCGTCGATCACCGCGACCGCGTCGGGTGTGCGGGCCACCTGGGCGTCGAACAGCGTCAGTAGCGTCGACTCGTCGAGCAGTTCCGGTGCGTCGGTGGCGTTGAGCGCGGTGAGGGTGCCGCGTTCGTCGGCCAGCAGCACGTCGAGTGCGCCGAGGCGGGTCTGCGGGTCGGCCGTGAAGCGGGCAAGCAGCAGTGAGAACCGTTGGGACAGCAGGTGTGCGGTGTAGGCGTCGAACACGTCGCGCAGGTACTTCACCGACACACGCAGCTGGTCGCCTGCCACCACCTGCACGGTGAGCGGGTAGTGGGTGCCGTTGGTCGCGTCGAGGCCGGTGATGGTGGCCGACCCGCTCGCGGCCCGGTCGATCGCCGCCCGGTCGACGGGGAACGACTCGAACACGACGAGCGAATCGAACAGCGCGTCGACACCGACGATCTCCTGGATCTCACCGAGACCGAGGTAGTGGTAGTCGAACAGGGCGGCCTGCTCGTCCTGCAGGGTGCGCAGCAGCTCGGCGACGGTGTGCTCGGGCCGTACCCGCACCCGTACCGGGATGGCGTTGAGGAACAGCCCGACCATGCGTTCCACGCCGGGCAGCGCGGCGGGCCTGCCCGACACGGTGGCGCCGAACACCACGTCGTCGCGATCGACGAGGCGGGCGATGAGCAGACCCCAGGCCGCCTGGACCACGGTGTTCACCGTGACGCCGAGGTCGGCGGCGAGCCGGGTCAGCGCCGCGGTATCGGCCGGTGAGAGCGCGAAACCGGTTTCCCCGGTGCCCGAGGCGATTTCGCGGCCCTTCTCGACCGGAGCCAGCGGGGTCGGTTCGGCCAGGCCGGTGAGCGCGCCACGCCAGGCCTGGCGGGCGGCGTCGAGATCCTGCTCGGTGAGCCAGGCCAGGTAGTCGCGGTAGGGCGCCGGTTTCGGCAGGCGACGGGTGCGCCCGACGGTGTAGGCGGCGAGCAGCTCCTGCAGCAGCAGCGGCATCGACCAGCCGTCGATGAGGATGTGGTGGCTGGTCACCACCAGGTGGGCGCGCTGGGGTGTGCGCACCAGGGTGAAACGCAGCTGCGGCGCGACCGCCATGTCGAAATGCGTTGCCAGGTCGGCACTTCGGATGCGCTCGTAGGTGGCTTCGTCGGCATCGATCAGCTGCCACGGCACGTCCACGTCGTCGATGACCACCTGCAGCGGTGTGCCCGCCGGGTCGGTGGCGAAGGCGACGCGCAGATTGTCGTGCCGGTCGAGCACGGTCTGAGCGGCGGTGTGCAGGCGTTCGGTGTCGACGGACGGGTCGAGGTCGAGGACGATCTGGGTGATGTAGGGGTCGACCGAGTTCTCGGCGAGCAGGGCGTGGAACAGCATCCCGGACTGCAGCGGTGTCACCGGCCAGATGTCGCTGAGCCGGGGGTAGCGGCGCACCAGGCGGTCGAGTTCGGTCTGGCCGAGGCGGACCAGGGCGAAGTCCGACGGGGTGAATCCGCCCGCGTCCGGGCGCAGGCCGTGTTCGGCGAGTCCGCCGAGGGCGCGGATCCAGTGCTCGGCGAAGTGCTTCACCGCGTCGGCGTCGAGAACCGTCGCGGCGTAGTCGAAGCGGGCGACCATGCCGTCGGCGGTGGCGTCGACGGTGAGCACGAGGACCAGATCGTCGACGGCCACGTCCGTGTGGACGCGGGCGGGTCGCAGGTCGCGCACCCGGAGCGCGAAGCGGCCGCGGTCGACGGTGCGCACGGTGTCGGCCGCGTCGGCGTCGAGGTAGCGCAGCAGTCCGAAGCCGGCGCCGTGGGCCGGAACTGTGCGGCACAGTTCCTTGATCTGGGACAGGGCCGTGCCCGCGGCGGGGCCGCCGACGAGCGCGTCGGCCGGGTCAACGCCGTCAAGGCGGAGCGCGAGCGGGAAGTCGGTGGTGAATCCGCCGACCACGTTCTCCGCGTCGTGCCGTCCGAGGACGCGCTGGTCGGCGCGCAGCCGGACGACGCTGCCGATCGCGCGGACGGCCGCCGAATCGGCGGCGGTGTGCAGTGCGAGGGCGACGGCGGTGAGCAGCACCTCGTCGACCGTGGCGCGATAGGCCTCGGCGACGGTGCCGACGGCGGCGGTGCCCTCGCCGGTGATGCTCAGCGATACCCGGCGGCGCTGGCGCAGGTCGCCCGAATCGGCCGTCCTGGCGCGCACGGCGCGGTGCCAGTACTCGCGTTCTGCGCGGGCGGCGGGCGAGGACGGGTAGTCGGCCAGGCGGCGGATCAGGTCGTCGAGACCCGCGTCGGGCGCCGAGGGTGCGGCGTGGCGGCCCCGGCTCCAGGCGGTGGTGAGCTGATCGACCACGGCGCGCCAGGAAACCTCGTCCAGCACGAGCGCATTGGCCACCACGACGAGGGTGGACGGGCCGTCGCCGGTGAGGATGAAGTGGATGTTGCGACCCTCGTCGGGGTCGAGCGCGGCGGCCGCGGCGGCGACGATGTCGTCCACGGGCAGCGAGGCCTCGCCGTCCTCACCGGCCAGCCTGCGGAAGGCGCCGCCGGTGCGTTCCGCGGCCGGGGGGATGCGCAGTACCGGGTCGGATTCGGTGCGGTCGAGGACCGCCCACAGCATGGGGTGCTGGTTCATCACCGCGGCCGCGACGGCGGCGACGGCCTCGTCGGGGCAGTCGGCGGGCACGTCGAGCAGCAGGGCGCGTGGTTCGACGGCCTGCTCCCCCGCTTCCAGGAGCTGGGCGGCGGTGGCGGTGAGCGGCAGGGCGCCGGTCCGGGTGGTCGCCTCGGCGGTGAGTTGCGCACGCTCGGCGAGGGCGCCGACGGTGCGCGCGGCGAACAGGTCGCGCGGGCGCAGGGTGACGCCGGCGTCGGCGGCCCGCGACACCACCTGGATGGCGGTGATGCTGTCGCCGCCGAGGGCGAAGAAGTCGTCGTCCACACCGACCCGGTCGTGGCCGAGCACCTCGCCGATCACGCGAGCGACGGCGCGTTCGGCCGAGCTGCGCGGCGGCCGCAACTCGCGGCGGCCGAGCACCGGGTCGGGCAGGGCGCGGCGGTCGAGTTTGCCGCTCGGGGTGAGCGGCAGTTCGTCGAGTACGACGACGGCGGCGGGCACCATGTAGTCCGGCAGCGCCTCGGCGGCGGCGGCGGTGAGTGCGCCCGGTTCCAGATCTGTGCCTTGCACATAGGACACGAGCATGGTCGATCCGGTGCCGTTGTCGCGGCCCATCGTGGTGACCCAGCTGACGCCGGGTGCGGCGGCCAGCACGGCATCGATCTCGCCGAGTTCGATGCGCAGACCACGGATCTTCACCTGGAAGTCGTTGCGGCCCAGATATTCCAGCACGTCGCCGCGGCGGCGGACGAGGTCGCCGGTGCGGTAGAGGCGGGCGCCGGCCGGACCGTGCGGATCGGCGACGAAGCGGGCGGCGGTGAGGCCCGCGCGCTGATGGTAGCCGCGCGCCAGCTGGATGCCGCCCACGTAGAGCTCACCGGTGGCGCCTTCGGGCACCGGGTGCAGGCGCGGATCGAGGATCAGCGCACGGACGCCACGGATCGGGCCACCCATGTTCACGTCGGTGCCGTGCAGCGGTGCGCTGAGCGTGACGGCGATGGTCGCCTCGGTGGGGCCGTAGGCGTTGTGCACGCGACGCTGCGGCAGCGTGTCCCAACGGGCGGCGAGCTCGGCGGGCAGGTGCTCGCCGCCGACGCTCAGGACGCGCAGGTCGGGCAGGTCCTCGGGTTCGAGCGTGGCGAGCACGGTCGGGGTGAGGTTGGCATGGGTCACCCCTTCCGCGCGGATCAGTGCGGTCAGGTCGGTGCCGACGACGGTGTCGGCCGGGGTGAGGACCAGGGTGCCCGCGCCGCCGAGGGCGAGCAGCAGTTCCAGCATGGACGCGTCGAACGACGGCGAGGCGAATGCCAGTGCGCGCGTGGACTTGTCGAGCCGGTAGCGCTCGACCTGTTCGGCGCAGAAGTTGGCGACACCGGCATGGGTGACCACGACGCCCTTGGGCAGACCGGTCGACCCGGAGGTGTAGATCATGTACGCCGCGCCACCCGGGCGTGCGGTACCGAGTAGCTCGATCTCGCGTAGCCCGACACCGGGATTGGCCGCGACCTCGGCGGTGAACGCGCGGTCGTCGAGCGCCACCCAGCCACCGGCGGCCGGCAACGCGGGCAGGTCGGCAAGTTCGGCGGCCAGGGTGACGCCGAGGGTCGCACCCGAATCGGCGACCATGTGCGCGATCCGGTCGAGGGGATAGCCGGGGTCGATCGGCACGATCACCGCGCCGGTGCGGGCGATGGCCCACAGCGCGAGCACGGATTCCACCGATCGCCGGATGGCCACGGCCACCGGGACCTCCGGGCCCGCGCCACGGGCGATGAGCGCACGAGCCAACTGGTTGGCGGCCGCGTCGAGGTCGGTGTAGGTGAAGCCGCGTCCTTCGCCGCGCAGTGCGATTCCCGACGGATTGGCGCGGACCGCGTCGCCCATGAGCTGGGCGAGGGTGCGCGGCGGCGCGGCGGATGGGCCCGCGAAGGTGGTCTGCGCGGCGAGTTCCCGCTCGTCGAGCAGGTCGATATCACCGACGGGCACGGCGGGGTCGGCGGCGACGGCGGCCAGCAGGCGGGTGAATCGGGCGCCGAGAGTACGCACCGTCGATTCGTCGAACAGGTCGGTGGCGTAGGTGAATTCGGCGTACATGCCGCCGTTGTGCTGCTGTTCGCGCACGGTGAGCAGCAGGTCGAACTTGGCGTCGTCGGTGCGGGCGTCGAGGGCGTGCACGGCGAGGCCGGGCAGTTCCACGGTCACCGGCGCGAGGTTCTCGAACGACAGCGCCACCTGGAACAGGGGGTGCCTGCTCGTCGAGCGGGCCGGTTGGACCGCGTCGACGACCCGCTCGAACGGGACGTCGGCGTGGGCGAAGGCGCGCAGGTCGGTGTCGCGGGTGGCTGCCAGCAGCGCGGTGAACGGTTCGTCGCCCGCGACGCGGCTGCGCAGCACGAGGGTGTTGACGAACATGCCGACGAGGTCGTCGAGTTCGCGCGCGCCGCGACCGGCGATCGGGGTGCCGATGGCGACATCGTCGGTGTCGGACAGGCGGGCCAGGAGGGTGGCGAGTGCGGCCTGCACCACCATGAACAGGGTGACGCCTTCGCGTCGTGCCAATGCGGCGAGACCGGCGTGCAGGTCGGCGTCGATGTCGAAACCCGTTGTGGCACCGGCGAAGGACTGCACCGCTGGTCGTGGCCGGTCGGTCGGCAGGTCGATCTCGTCGGGAAGGTCGGCGAGTTCGGTGGTCCAGTAGGCGAGCTGGTTCGCCGCGATCGATGCCGGGTCCGCCTCGTCGCCGAGCGTATCGCGTTGCCACACCGCGTAATCGGCGTATTGGAGGGGCAGTGGCGTCCACGCGGGCGCGGCGCCCGAGGTGCGCGCGGTGTAGGCGAGCACCAGGTCCCTGGTGAGTGGGCCCATCGAGAAGCCGTCGGCGGCGATGTGATGCGCGACGAACACCAACACGTGTTCGTCGGCACCGAGCCGGAGCAGGCGCAACCGGACCGGTGGCGCGGCGGTGACATCGAACCCGGTCGAGGCGGTGCACCGCACTTCGGCGAGGACGTCGTCGGCGGTGACCGGTAGAGGTGTGAGGTCGAGTTCGACCGCGCCCGGTGCCAGCACCTCCTGCATAGGGCCCCATTCGGTGCCGCGCCCGGCCGTGGCGCCCGCCGACGCACCGGTCGCCGGTTGCCCAGCCGTCCCCGTGCCACGGTGCGCTGTGGTGGCATCCACCGAAACACCGGTCGCAGGTTGCCCGGTGGCGGTTCCCCTGGTGAGCGCCGCAGGCTGCCGGACCCGATCGTGCGGGGTCGCCGGGTAGCGGGTGCGCAGGACTTCGTGGCGGGTGAACAGGTCACGGACGGCGGCCTCGAGGGCGGGCAGGTCGAGGGTGCCGGTGAGGCGGATGGCGGCGGGGATGTTGTAGACGGTCGCGTCGGGGTCGAGCTGGTTGAGCAGCCACATGCGCTGCTGGGCCAGCGACAGCGGCACCTGGGCCGGGCGCGGTCCCGCGACCGGGCGCGCGGCCGACAACGCGTCGGCTCGGTGCACCCGCAGCGCGAGTTCGGTGACCGTCGGGGCCTCGAACAGCAGTCGCACGCCCACCGCGCGGTTCAACGCCTCGGCGATGCGGGCGGCCGCACGGGTCGCGAGTAGAGAGTTGCCGCCGAGGGCGAAGAAGTCGTCATCGGCACCGACGTCGTCCACCCCGAGGATGTCGGCGTAGACCCCGGCGATCAACTGTTCCGTCGGCGTCGTCGGCGCGCGGAAAGCGGCGGATTCGAAGACCGGTGCGGGCAGCGCAGCGCGGTCCAGCTTGCCGTTGACGGTGCGCGGCAGCGCATCGAGCACCACGAATGCCTCGGGCACCAGGTACGCGGGCAACTTCTCCCGCAGTGCGGACTTGATCTGCGCCACATCGAGTTCCGGGCGAATGGCCGGGGCGGATGCCCAGGTGATGTCTCCACCTTCGGCCGCGCGGGAGTCCGCCGGCACCACGTATGCGACGAGGCGGTCGCCGTAGTGGGCGTCGGTGCGTGCCAGGACGGCGGCTTGGGCGATCCGAGGGAGAGCGAGGAGCGCGGCCTCGACCTCGCCTGGCTCCACCCGGAAGCCACGGACCTTCACCTGGAAGTCGGTGCGGCCCAGGTAGATCAGTTCGCCACGGGTCGCGCTGTCCGCGGGCGTGCGGATGACCAGGTCACCGGTGCGGTACATGCGGGCACCCGGCTGGAAGGGGTCGGCCAGGAAACGCTCGGCGGTGAGGGCCGGTTTGCGCAGGTAACCCCTGGCCAGCTGAACACCACCGAGGTACAGCTCGCCACGCACGCCGGGTGGGACGGGGCGCAGCCGCTCGTCGAGCACGTAGACGCGGCTGTTCCACTCGGGCGTGCCGATGGGAACCGTCTCGGTGTCGGCGGAAGTCACCCGATGATCGGTGATCGAGACGGCGGCCTCGGTCGGACCGTAGAGGTTGTCGACCCTGGTGTCCGGCAATGTATTCAGCAGTCGCCGCGCCAGCGCGGCGGGCAGTGCTTCGCCGATCGCCAGGATGCGGCGCAGTGGTGGCGCGGTCGCCTCCCAGTAGCCGACGAGGGTGTCGAGCAGCGACGGAACCGCCGTGAGTGTGGTGACGCCCGCGTCGGCGATGAGCGCGTCCAGGTAGGCCGGATCGCGATGCCCGTCGGGTGCGGCGATCACCAGGCGACCACCGCAGACGGCCGCCGACCAGAACTCCCACACCGAGAGGTCGAAGGTGGCGGGGGTCTTCAGCAGGAACGCGTCGGCCGCCGTCGTCTCGAATTCAGCACGGAGCCACTGCAATTGGTTGACCACAGCCGCATGCGGGACCGCGACACCCTTGGGTCGCCCGGTGGAGCCGGAGGTGAAGATGACGTAGGCCGTGTTCTCCGGACGCAGCGGCGCCCGACGATCCGCATCGGTCACCGGGGCCGGATCGGCGGACTGCACCGCCGGATGGTCCACCCGGACCACAGGTGCCGCGTCGGTGCGGAAACCGTTGGAGAGCACGCAGATCGGTGCTGCCGTGTGCAGGATGTAGTCGGTACGGTCGGCGGGTTGATCCGGGTCGATCGGCACGTAGGCGCCGCCGGAACGAGCCACCGCGTACATGGCCACCACCAGGTCCACCGAACGGGGCAGGGCGAGCGCGACCAGCGACTCCGGGCCGACACCGAGCGAGATGAGATGGCGGGCAAGGCGGTTCGCGCGCGCCTCGAACTCGGCATAGGTCAGTTCGAGACGGCCCTCGGGCAGGTCCGCGACGAGGGCGATCGCTTCGGGCCGCGCCGAGGCGGGCAGATCGGCGAGGGTGCCGGTCGGCATCGCGAGATCGGCGGCACCGTTGACGATTTCGCTCGACCGCTCGACGGCCGTGCGCAGGTCGACATCGCCGACCACCCGGGCCGGGTCCCGCACGATCGCGTCGAGCAGCAGGTTCAGCCGCTCGGCGAACCCGGCCACGGTGGCGGCGTCGAACAGGTCGGTGGCGTAGGTGAAGAACCCTTCGATGCCGGTGGGGCTGCCGTCCTCGGCGTACCCGTCACCGGCGATCAGGTGCAGGTCGAATTGCGAGACCGCGAGCTCCGCGGGCACCGGGGCGATCCGCAGACCCGGCAGTTCGAGGGTGGCGTGGTCCACGTTCTGGAAGGACAGGCCGACCTGGAACAGCGGGTGACGTGCCGTGGAACGCGGCGGGTCGAGGACCTCCACGAGCCGTTCGAAGGGCACATCGGCGGCGGCGAAGGCGGCCAGATCGCGGTCGCGCTGGTCGGCGAGCAGGCCGGTGAAGGCCGCGCTCCCGTCGTAGCGGGTGCGCAGGACGACGGTGTTGACGAACATGCCGATCAGATCGTCGAGTTCGCGTTCCCCGCGGCCGGCGACGGGTGTCCCGACCGCCACGTCGGCGGTACCGGCCAGCCGCGCGAGCAGCACGGCGAAGGCGGTGTGCAGCACCATGAAGACCGTCGAACCGGTCTGCTGCGCGATCCGCGCGAGCCCGGCGTGGGTGTCGGCGTCGATCCGCACCGGCACCCGGTCACCCGCGAGCGAGGCGACGGCGGGGCGCGGGCGATCGGCGGGCAGTTCCAGCAGGTCCGGCAGCCCGGATAGTTCCGCCTGCCAGAAGTCAACCTGTTGCGCGGCAAGAGATTCGGGGTCGCTCTCCGCGCCCAGCCGGTCCACCTGCCACAGCGCGTAGTCGGCGTACTGCACCGGCAGACTCGCCCAGTCGGGCGCGTGCCCGGCCGCCCGTGCGAGATAGGCGGTGGTCATATCGCGCACCAGTGGCGCCATCGACGAGGCGTCGGCCGCGATGTGGTGCACCACCACCGCGAGCACGTATTCCGTCGGCGCGTCCGGATCGGCACCGGTCACCTCGAACAACCGCACCCGCAAGGGCACCTCGGTCGTCACATCGAAGGCGGTCGAGGCCAGCACGGTGATCTGTTCGACCAGCTCCGCGCCGGACCCGGACTCGGCGGCCCCCACGCCGGCGGGCCGATCGTCCCCGAAACCGGAAACGCCGGAGGTCGGGTGATCCGCGCCGGGGGACGGGGCGCCGTCTTCGCCGAGGTGTGCGTCGCCGCCCGGTAGCGAACGGCCACCCGAACGGAAGAAGGGCTGTCCGGCCGCATCGGCGGCAGCGTTCACGACCGGGAGCTTGGTGGTGGCGAAGGGGTCGGCGGGTTCGCCGATGCGGTGGACCGTGATGTCGAGGTCGACCTCGTCGGCGGGCAGGATCCGCTGGATCGGGCCGTCGCCGGTGTCGGGGTAGACGGTGCGCAGGACTTCGTGGCGGGCCAGGACGTCGTGCAGGGCCGTGGTGAGGGCGTCGACGTCCAGGTTGCCGGTGAGGCGCAGCGCGAAGGGGAGGTTGTAGGCGGCGGTGCCGTCGCCGGTGGCGCCCTGGTCGAAGCGGTTGAGGAACCACATGCGGCGCTGGGCAGGTGACAGTGGGAGTTCGGCCGGGCGGTCCAGGCGGCCGAGGGTGGAGACGGTGTCCGCCGTCGCGTCGACGGCGGCCGGGTCGATGGTGGCGGCCAGCGCCGCGACCGTCGGGTGCTCGAACAGGGTGCGCACGGGGATGCGGCTGCCGGTGGCGGCACCGAGACGGGCGACCAGCCGGGTCGCGACAAGGGAGTTTCCGCCGAGGGCGAAGAAGTCGTCGTCGGCGCCGATGTCCTTGCGCCCCAGCACTTCCCCGTAGAGCCCAGCGACCAGTTTCTCAGCCGCGGTCGCCGGGGCGCGGAAGGCGCGGGTGGTGAAATGCGGTGCGGGCAGCGCTTTGCGGTCGAGTTTGCCGCTCGGGTTGAGTGGCAATTCGTCGAGCACCGTGATGGCGGCCGGAACCATGTACGCCGGAAGGGTTTTGGAGACCGAGGCCAACAAGCGATCCGGGTCGGCGGCGCGGCCGGGCGCCGGAACCACATAGGCCACCAGCTGATCGCCCAGTTCGGTCGCGGCGACCATCGCCACCGCCTGGCTCACGGATTCGCTTGCCAGCAGAGCGGTTTCGATTTCCCCGAGCTCGATGCGCTGGCCGCGAAACTTCACCTGGAAGTCGATGCGTCCCAGGTAGTCGAGCCGTTGGGGCTCGCCGGCGGTCGGCCTGCGCCACACCACCAGGTCACCGGTGCGGTACATGCGGGCGCCGGTCACCGAACCACCGAAATCGGCGGCGAACGGGTCGGCGACGAACCGGTCGGCGGTGAGGCCGGGCCGCGCGACATACCCGCGCGCGAGCTGGTCACCCGCGAGATAGAGCTCACCCGCGATGCCCGGCGGCACCGGCCGCAGCCGCTCGTCGAGCACGTACACCCGAGTGTTCCACTGCGGCAGGCCGATCGGCACCGAGCGCTCCCCCGCCCTGGCGGGCCAGTAGGTCACCGAGACAGCCGCCTCGGTCGGCCCGTACAGATTGTGCAGCCGCGCCGAACACACCTCGGCCATGGCATCGACGGTTTCCGGGGGCAACGCCTCACCGATCACGAACACGTCGCGCAATGTCGACAGGCTGGCAGGCTGCGCATCGACCGGCCCGGGGAGCGGGTTGACCGACGTCCGCGCGGCCCGCAGCGACCACGCCGGCGGCTCGTCCTCCTGGGCGGGCGCGGTAGCCAGCGCCGAACGCAACAGCCGCTCGCGGGTGACACGATCCCCGACGGATCCGGACGGGGCCGCCGAGGCCGGACCACCCAGACCGTGCGCCTGTCGCGAACCGGACTGCGTCGAGCCACCGAGCCCGGACGAAGCCTGACCGGCATCGCCACCGCTCGTCGCCGTGTGCGCCGAACCGCCTTGGAGCCCTGCGGAATTCCCGGGCACACGCTGCGGCAGCCCACCCGCCACACCTCGCGGTGCCGAGTCGGCCGATCCGCCCGAGGCCTGGGTGGCGTCGGCGACCACACCGGAAGCGTTGTCGCTGCGTGCCGACCCGCTCGTCGTGGAGTCGACTTCCGGCCGGTCGGCGCGAGCCTGCGCCGCGAAGACCGTGAGCATCGACGGGACGAAGTCGGTGACGGTGACGCGGTGGGTATCGATGAGATCGATGAGATACGCCGGATCACGGTGGCCGTCGGGAGTCGCCAGCAGCAGGGTGGCCCCCACGCGCAAGGGGAGGAAATAGCCCCAGAGGGACACGTCGAAGGTGGTCGCGGTCTTCTGGAGGTAGACGTCGCCCAGGACCAGGGGGTATTTCGCCAGCATCCACACCAGCTGGTTGTGGATGGCGGCATGCGAGATCAACACGCCCTTGGGCTTACCGGTGGAACCGGAGGTGAAGATGACGTAGGCGGGGTGCTCGGGGTGCAGCGGAGCGAGGAGTTCCTCGGGGCGCACCGGTTCGACGGACACACCGGTGGTGTCGATTTCGTCGACCAGCACCACGTCGATTCCCGTGGGGAGGGCTGTGGCGTCGGCACGGGTGCTCAGCACGCAGGCGGGGCGGGCGGTGTCGAGGATGTAGGCGATGCGGTCGGCCGGGTGATCGGGGTCGAGCGGGACGTAGGCGCCACCGGCGGTGAGCACCGCGTACATCCCGATCACCAGTTCCGGCGAGCGCCGGACAGCCAGTCCGACAAGACTTTCCGGGCCGACACCCGCGCCGATCAGCACGCGGGCCAGTGCGTTGACCCGCTCGTCGAACTGCCGATAGGTGAGCGCGACGCCCTCGTACACCAGCGCCGTCGCCGACGGATGTGCCTGCACCGCACGGCGATAGGCGTCGAGCACGAGCTCCGGCGTCACCGGGTGGGTGGTGTCGTTCCAGGCGACGATGCTCTGGTGGCGTTCGTCGTCGGTGAGCAGGTCGACCTCGGCCACACTCAGCGACGGCTCGCCGGTCACCGCCGAGAGCAGGCGGGTGAACTGTCCGGCGAGGTTCTCGATGGACTCCGCGTCGAACAGATCGGTGGCGTAGGTGAACAGCGCCGCCATCGGTTCGGCCGGATCGGTGCCGGGCACGACGGTCAGTTGCAGGTCGAAACGCGCGACGGCGCCACCGAATTCGACCGGTGCCACTTCCATGCCGGGCAACCGCAGCGTCGGCAGGTCGAGGTTCTGGAAGAACAGGGCCACCTGGAACAGCGGATGATGCGCCTGCGAGCGCACCGGGTCGAGCAGTTCGACGAGCCGTTCGAACGGCAGATCGGCGTGGGCGAAGGCGGCCAGGTCGGCGCGTTTGGTCGCTCGCAGCAGCTCGAGGAAGCTGGCCCGCTGGTCCACCTGGGTGCGCAGGACCAGGGTGTTGACGAACATGCCGATCAGGTCGTCGAGTTCGCGGGCACCGCGTCCGGCCACCGGGGTGCCGATGGCGATGTCGTCGGTGTGGGCCACCCGGCTCAGCAGCACCGCGAGCGCTGCGTGCACGACCATGAACTCCGAGGTGCCGGTGCGTTGGGCCAGGTCGGCGAGCGCGGTGTGCACGGCGGCCGGGATCTGGAAGCCGAATTCCGCACCGCGTCCGGTGAATACGGGCGGCCGCGGGCGGTCGGTCGGCAGGTCGAGGCGGTCGGGCAGGGCGGCGAGCGTATTGCGCCAGAAGGCGATCTGGGCGGCGGCGAGCGAGTCGGAGTCGTCCTCGGCGCCGAGCAGTTCGCGATGCCACAGCGTGTAGTCGGCGTACTGCACCGGCAGGGGCGCCCAGCTGGGGCGGGACCGGTTGCGCCTAGCCAGGTAGGCACCAAGCAGGTCGCGCAATAGCGGAGTGACGGAGGCACCGTCGGCGGTGATGTGGTGCAGGGCGATCGCGACCACATGATCGCGCGGGCCGAGCTCGGCCAGCGCCACCCGCAGCGGTACCCCGGCCGCCACATCGAAACCCTTGGCTGCGAATTCGGCCAGCCAGAGCGGCAATTCGTCCTCGGACAGGCTGTCGACGAGCACCTCGGGCACCGCTTCGGAAGCGGGCAGGATCACCTGGTGCCCGACACCTTCGGCCACACCGTCGCCGTCGGCGGTTTCACCGGCAGTGAGCACCGGATACCAGGTGCGTAGGGATTCGTGCCTGCCGACCAGATCCGACAACGCCGCGTACAGCGCGTGCGCGTCGAACGGCCCGGTCAGGCGCAGGGCGAACGGGATCGTCTCGGCCGTGGAGTTCGGGTCGAACTGGTTGAGGAACCACATCCGCCGCTGCGCGGGCGAAAGCGGAATCAGCTCGGGACGGCCGCGCCGGGTCAACGGCGCGTGCCCACCGGCGCCCTTCAGCGGCTCCAGCAGCGCGGCAAGCCCGGCGACAGTGGGACTTTCGAAGACATGCCCGGCCGGAACACGGGTCGACAGTTCGGCGCCGAGCCGCGCCGCGACCCGGGTGGCGAGCAGGGAGTTACCACCGAGGGCGAAGAAGTCGTCGTCGGCGCCGATCGGGTCGGCCGGGTGCAGCAGGTCGGTGAAGACGGCGGCGACCAGCTCCTCCATCGCCCCGGACGGCCTGCGGAACTCGGCGGCGCGCAGGGTCGGCGCGGGCAGCGCGGCCCGGTCGAGCTTGCCGACGGGGGTGAGCGGGATGGTGTCGAGCACTGTCAGCGCGGTCGGCACCATGTGGGCGGGCAGACCGGCCTTGGCGTGGGCGAGCACATCGTCGAGATCGATCGAGGCACCCGGCGCGGCATGCACATAGGCCGCGAGAATCGTTGTGCCGTTGTCGAGTTCGTGGCCGACGGTCACCGCGAAGTCGACGGACTCGTGCGCGGTGAGCACGGTGTCGATCTCGCCGAGCTCGATGCGGAACCCGCGCACCTTCACCTGGAAGTCGTTGCGTCCCACGAATTCGATGGCGCCGTCGGGCCGTCTGCGCACCAGGTCGCCGGTGCGGTACATGCGTCCGCCCGCCGGGTCGAAGGGATCGGTGACGAACCGGGAAGCGGTGAGTGCGGGCCTGCGGTGGTAGCCGCGCGCCAGCCCGTTACCCGCGATGTACAGCTCGCCGATCATGCCATCGGGCACGCGGACCAGGCGTTCGTCGAGCACGTACTCGGTGACCCCACGCAGCGGGGCACCGATGTTCACCGTGTCGCCGATCTCCAGCGGCGCACTGATATTGGTGACGATGGTGGTTTCAGTCGGCCCGTAGCAATCGTGGAAACGCCGGGTGCCGGTCGCCCAGCGGCGGATCAGATCCGGCGGGCACGCCTCACCACCGGTGGTGACCACGGCCAGTTCGTCGAGGCCGGTGGGATCGAGCGAGGCGAGGGCGGCGGTGGTGATGAACATGTGCGTCACCGACTCGCGGCGCAGCACCTCGGCCAGCTCGGCACCGCCGAGGATGCCCGCGGGCGCGATCACCATGGTCGCCCCCGCGCCGACGGCCATCAGCAGCTCCAGCACGGCGGCGTCGAACGACGGCGACGCGAAATGCAGAGTGCGCGAGGTTGGTTCGATGCCGTAGTGGGCGCGTTGCTCGGCGCAGTACCCGGCGAGACCGGCGTGGGTCACCACGACGCCCTTGGGCAGACCGGTCGAGCCGGAGGTGTACACCACGTAGGCGGGATGCTGCAGCCGCAGGGGGCGCACCCGGTCGGCGAAGGTCACGGGGTCGCCGGGGTGTTCCTCGGCGGCGCGGCGCACTGCGGGATCGTCCAGGCACAACCAGTCGACGGTGGCGGGCAGGCGATCGACGGCCGCCGACATCGACAGCCCGACCACCGCGCCCGCGTCGGCGAGCATGTGCGACACCCGCGCCTGCGGATAGTTCGGATCGACGGGCAGGAAGGCCGCACCGGCCTTGGTCACCGCCCACATGGCGAGCACCGACTCCGGTGAGCGGCCGATGCCGACGGCGACCACATCTTCGGGACCGACCCCACGCTCGATCAGCAACCGGGCCAACCGGTTGGCGCGCTCGTCGAGTTCGCCGTAGGTCAGGCGAACCGGCGCCGATACACCGTCGGACCAGCTCAGCGCCACCCCACCCGGGTTGGACTCCACCGCGACGGACAGCAGTTGCGGCAGCGTCTTGCCCCGCTGCCTGGCTCGGGTCCCGGACGCCCGCGACGCCCTGGTCACGACAGCCCCATCCGATCGCCGGAGTCGACTCGCCGCTGCCCGGTCATGCACGCACCTCGTACCTATCCATCCATCCCAGCCACCGCACGCCGCTGCTGCGACCGGCCGGCGTTGCCGATCATCTCACTCAACGCGACGATCGTCGCACCGGCACCTTCCCCTGGTTCGGCAACAGCGACCGCCGATTCGGTGAACACATGGCTCACCTCGTCGGCACCGTCGTCACCGGACCCCAAAACGACAGCCGCACCGGCGATTCCGGCCGCGACCAGTTCGAGCACCCCGGCCACCGAATCCGGTCTACCCGCCGTGCGAGTGCGTGATTCGAAATTCAGACCCGTGCGCTGCCCGATCCGCTCGGCCGCACCGGCCAGTTCGTCGTAGTTCAGTACCCGGCCACCACCGACGAAGGCCACGTCGTCGCCGCGCAGGGCGCGGGTGCGGTGGGCGTAGCCGATGGGGCGTGGCGACTCCGCGGCCAGTTCGGCGCGCAGGGCCGGGTCGGCCAGGTCGTACCAGTCCAGACCGTCGGGCGGGTCGAGGATGTCGAGGCTGAGCCCGAGCTTCACTTCCAGCCCGTCGGGTAGCGGCGCGTCGATGGTGAGCAGCGGCACCACCGCCGCCCCTGCCTTGAGCACCGCCCACACGGCGATGGCGGCCTCGGCACCCCGGTCGAGCCGGATCGCGACGCCGTTGCCCGGTCCCGCACCACGCGCGATCAGCGACCGCGCCAACTGTGAAGAGCG
Source organism: Nocardia sp. NPDC050413 (assembly GCF_040655475.1). NCBI lineage: Bacteria > Bacillati > Actinomycetota > Actinomycetes > Mycobacteriales > Nocardiaceae > Nocardia > Nocardia sp. NPDC050413. Next base: position 441,440 of record NZ_JBFAJZ010000003.1, read on the forward strand.
GGCGTCGAACTGGTGGTAGCTCAGTTCGGCGTCGCCCAGGTCGAGGGCAGGCGCGTCGGGGTCCTCTTCCACGGCGGCGGCCAGTTCCTGGGCCAGCGCGGCGCCGTTGGCCGACGGGGCGGGCGCGTAGGCCGCGGCGGTGAGTTCGCGTTCCTTCTCCCTGGCATCACGCAGGTCGATATCGCCCACCCGCACCGCGGGATCGGCGGCGACGGCCGCGACGATCTCGGCGAAGCCACGCGCCAGCGCGGCGACGGTGTGTTCCTCGAAAAGGTCTGTCGCATAGGTGAACACGACGCCGACCTCGTCGGGTTCGCCGGTGGCGGTGTGCGTGGGTTCCACGTTCACCTGCAGATCGAACTTGGCCGAGCGGGCGGCGGAGTCCACCGCTTCGATGGTGAGTCCCGGCAGCCGCAGGATCGGTGTCTCGTTGTTGTGGAACGACAGCACCACCTGGAACAGCGGGTTGTGCGAGACGGCGCCGGTGGGCGCCACCTCCTCCACGATCCGCTCGAACGGCAGGTCGGCGTGGGCGAACGCGGTGAGGTCGACTTCGCGCACGGTGTCGACGAATTCGGCGAAACCGCGCTGCGGCGCGACCTCGGTGCGCAGGGTCAGCGTGTTGACGAACATGCCGACCAGGTCGTCGAGCTCCGGTTCCCCCCGCCCGGCGATGGGCGTGCCGATGGCGATATCGGTGTCGCCGCTCACCCGGGCGAGCAGCACCGCCAGCGCCGCGTGCACGACCATGAACAGCGACGCGTTGTGCTCGCGGGCGATCTCGGCCAGCCCGGCGTGCACGTCGGCGGGCAGGGTGGTCCGCACATCGGCACCGCGCAGCGAGGCCTGCGGCGGACGCGGGTGGTCGTGCGGCAGTTCGATGGTTCCGGTGCGACCGGCCAGGGTGGTCCGCCAGAACGCGAGCTGGCGTGCGGCGGTGGAACTCTCGTCGTTCTCGTCGCCGAGCACCGCGCGCTGCCACAGCGCGTAGTCGGCGTACTGCACCGGCAGCGGCGCCCAGCTCGGCGAACGCCCCTCCACGCGGGCGCGGTAGGCGATCACCAGGTCGCGGGCCAGCGGGGCGAGGGAGGCACCGTCGGCGATGATGTGCTGCACCACCACCGCGAGGACGTGCTCCTCCTCGGCCAGCGGGTCGGTGTCGGGCACGGTGAACAGGCACGCGCGCAACGGAACTCGCTCGGTGACATCGAAACCACCGGCCAGCAGCCGCATCACCCGTTCGGCCGGGTCGTCGCAGGTCTCGATCGGCAGCCCGCCCGGCAGTACCGCGCTCACCGGCAGGATCTCCTGGTACGGCAGCTCGCCCGGCGCGTCGGCCGGGAAGCGGGTGCGCAGCGCCTCGTGCCGCTCGAGCACATCGGCCACGGCGTAGCGCAGCGCCGAGGTGTCGAGCGCGCCGCGCAGGCGAAGCACCAGCGGGATGTTGTAGGCCGGGGAATCCGGGTCGATGCGGTTGAGCAACCACATGCGCTGCTGGGCGGGCGAGAGCGGGATGACGCCCCGCTCCTGGGCGGGAACCAGCGGCGGGCGCGGGTTGGTGACCGCGCCGGGGCGCACCCGCGCGGACAGGGCGGCCACGGTCGGCGCCTCGAACAGGTCGCGCACCACCAGGTCGGCGGCCAGGGCGGCGTCGATGCGGGCGATGGCGCGGGTCGCCAGCAGCGAGTTGCCGCCGCGATCGAAGAAGTTGTCGTCCAGTCCGACCTCGGGCACGCCGAGCAGCGTGGCGAACACCTCGGCCACGCTCTGTTCGATCGGGGTGGTCGGCGCGCGGAACGTCGCCGCCGCGGCGAACTCGGGGGCGGGCAGCGCGGCCCGGTCGAGCTTGCCGTTCGCGGTCAGCGGCAGCCCGGCCACCACCATCACGGCGTCGGGAACCATGTACCCGGTGAGGAATTCGGCGACGGTCGCGCGGACGGCCACCGGGTCGAGGTCTGCCCCCGCCACCGGGACCACGTAGGCGATCAGCCGGTCGCCCGCGTGTTCGTCGGCACGCACGACCACCGCCGCCTGCCCGACACCGGCGACGCCGAGCAGCGCCGACTCGATCTCGCCCGGCTCGATCCGGAAGCCGCGCAACTGCACCTGCTGGTCGCCACGACCGCCGTATTCGAGGGTCGGCGCGCCACGGAAGCTGACCCAGCGGCCGAGGTCGCCGGAACGGTAGCGGCGCGACCCGGGCGGACCGTACGGGTCGGCGACGAAACGGGTCGCGGTCAGTCCCGGCTTGCCGAGGTAGCCGCGCGTCACCTGGTTGCCCGCGATGTAGAGCTCACCGGCCACACCGAAGGGCACCGGACGCAACCGGTCGTCGAGCACCGCGACCGAAAGCCCGGGCAGGGCGCGACCGATCACGCTGCCCGCGGTCGCCGACGGCTGCGGCGACAGGGCAAGGTGCGACACGTGCACCGTGGTCTCGGTGATGCCGTACATGTTCACCAGTTCGGGTGCGGCCGGGCTGTTTCCGTACCGGTCGTACCAGCGGACGAGTTTGCGCGGGTCGAGTGCCTCGCCACCGAAGATCACGTAGCGCAGCGCGAGCGGGGCGGCGCCCGCGGCCTGGGCGGCGCGGTCGGCCTCGTCGAGCTGGGCGAAGGCGGTCGGTGTCTGGCTCAGCACCGTCACCTGTTCGCGGGCGAGCAGGGCGCGGAACTCGATCGGCGAGCGCGAGGTGACGTGGTCGACGACCACCACAGACGCGCCACCGGCCAGCGCGCACCACAGCTCCCACACCGAGAAGTCGAAGGCGAAGGAGTGGAACACCGTCCACACGTCGTCGACGTCGAAGCTGAACAGCACCTGGGTATTGGCGAACAGCTCGAGCACATTGCGGTGGCTCACCGCTACGCCCTTGGGCAGACCGGTGGAACCGGAGGTGTAGATGACGTAGGCCAGATGATCCGGCCGCAGCGGGGCGTGGCGTTCGGAGGAGTGCAGCGGGGCGTCGGAATGCAGGGCGCGCTCGTCGAGCAGCACCACCGGCAGTGCCGATGCCCAGCCGTGTCCGGCGTCGCGCAGGATGTCGTATTCCGACGACGAGGCAAGCAGCACAGCGGGTTTCGCGTCGTCGACCACGTACTCCAGGCGTTGCGCCGGGTACCCGGAGTCGATCGGCAGATACCCCGCACCCGACAGCAATACCGCGAGCAGCGCGACCGGCAACTCCTCGGTGCGTGGCACCGCAACGGCGACAAGGGTTTCCGGACCGGCGCCGCGGGCGATGAGCGCGCGGGCCAGCGCCGAGGCCTGACCGAACAGGTCGGCGAAGCTCAGCGACCGCTCCCCCGCCCGCACCGCGACGGCGCCGGGGCGCTGGCGCGCCTGGGCTGCGAGGAGGTCGACCAGGGTCACCTCGGGAACCGGCACACCGGGCGAATTGCCTTCGCGGAGCACGAGTTCGCGCTCACCGGGAGCGAGGACGTCGATGTCCCCGACGGGCAGGGTCGGATCGGCGACCACGGTGCCGAGCACCCGCGCCCACCGATCGGCGAAATCGCTGACGGTGCCGCGATCGAACAGGTCGGTGGCGTATCCGAACGACACGGCCATGCCCTGCGGCGCCCCGTCGTCACCGATGTGTTCGGCGACCTCCACCTGCAGATCGAACTTGGCGATCGGCACCGTGAAATCACCGTCGCTGACGGTGAGCCCGGGCAGTTCGAGGTCGGTGCGGGCCAGGTTCTGGAAGGTGAGCATCACCTGGAACAGCGGATGCCGCGACGTCGAACGGACCGGCTCGAGCAGTTCGACGAGCCGCTCGAACGGCACGTCGGCGTGGCCGAAAGCCGCCAGGTCGCGGGCGCGGACGTCGATGAGCAGTTGCCGGAACGACACCGCCGGGTCGATCTCCGTGCGCAGCACGAGGGTGTTGACGAACATGCCGATGAGCTCGTCGAGCGCCTGCTCGCCGCGCCCGGCGACCGGGGTGCCGATGGCGATGTCGCGGGTGCCCGACAGGCGCGCGAGCAGCAACGCCAGCGCGGTGTGCACCACCATGAACACGGTGGCGTTGTGTTCGCGCGCGAGGTTCTGCAGGCCCGCGTGCACCGAGGCCGGGACATGGATGTGGTGCAGGTCGCCCTCGTGGCTCGCGACGGCGGGGCGCGGCCGGTCGGCGGGGAGTTCCAGCTGTTCGGGCAGGCCGGCGAGGGTGTCGCGCCAGAACGCCATCTGGGTGGCGAGCAGCGAATGCGGGTCGTCCTCGCGGCCGAGCAGTTCGCGCTGCCACAGCGTGTAGTCGGCGTACTGCACCGGCAGCGGCGGCCACTGCGGCGCGCCGCCGCCGCGTCGTTCGGCGTAGGCGGTGAGCAGGTCCCTGGTGAGTGGGGCGAAGGAGAACCCGTCGGCGGCGATGTGGTGGATCACGCACGCCACCACGTGTTCGGACTCGTCGAGTTCGAAGATGCGGATCCGTACGGGCGGTGCGGCGGTGACGTCGAAGCCGGTGAGCACCGTGTCGGCGACGGCGTCGGCCAGCTCGGCCTCCTCGATCGCGACGACCTCGAAATCCGGGGTGGCCAGCGGGTCGCCGGGCGCGAGGATGAGCTGGTGGCCGTGGCCTTCCAGCACCGGCCCGTCGACACCCTCGATGGCCGGGTACACCGTGCGCAGCACCTCGTGCCGGGTGGCGAGGTCGCCGATCGCGGCTTGCAGGGCAGGCAGATCCAGGCGCCCGTTCAGGCGGATGACGAGTGGGATGTTGTCGACGGCCGAGGACGGGTCGAACCGGTTGAGGAACCACATCCGCTGCTGGGCGTAGGACAGCGGGATCTGTGCGGGTCGCGACCGGGCGACGAGTGCCAGCGCGCCCGCCGAGGTCCGCTGCTGTTCGGCGCGCTGGGCCAGCGCGGCGACGGTCGGCGCCTCGAAGACGGCCTGCACGGGCACCCGCACGTCGAGTGCGGCACCGATGCGGGCGACGGCCTGGGCGGCCAGCAGTGAGTCGCCGCCGAGTTCGAAGAAGTCGTCGTCGGCGCCGACCCGGCCCGCGCCGTCGCGCAAGAGCAGCGCGGCGAACACATCGGCGACGGCCTGCTCGGCGGGTGTGGCGGGCGCGCGGAAACCGCGAGCGGTGAACACCGGGGTCGGCAGCGCGGCGCGGTCGAGTTTGCCGACCGAGTTCAGCGGCAGCTTGTCCAGGACCATGATGACGGCCGGAATCATGTACGCGGGCAGTGATTCGGCGAGGAATTCGGCCAGCTCGCCGGTGTCGACCGTGCGTCCGAGACGCGGCAGCACATACGACACGAGACCGGTGGCCCCCGACGGCATGGACTTGCCGAGGGTGACGGCGTAGTCGAGGTCGGGATGGGCGGTGAGGGCGTTGTCGATCTCGCCGAGCTCGATGCGGAACCCACGCACCTTCACCTGGAAGTCGGTGCGGCCGAGATACTCCAGGGTGGCAGCGGATTCCACGCGACGCACCAGGTCACCGGTGCGGTAGAGCCTGCCCGGCCCGAACGGCGAGGCGATGAACCGCTGCGCGGTGAGCCCGGGCTTGCCGAGGTACCCCTGCGCCAGCGCCGGACCCGAGAGGTAGAGCTCGCCCACCACGCCCGCGGGCACCGGCCGCAGCCGCGCGTCGAGCACGAACAGGCCCATGCCGGGCACGGCGGTGCCGAGGGTGATCGGCTCGTGCGGGTGCAGGGCGGCGGTGCTGGTGGCGAGGATGGTCGCCTCGGTCGGTCCGTAACCGTTGTGGAAGTTGCGGCCGTCGACCGCCCAGCGGCCGACCAGTTCCGGCCCGAACCGGTCGCCCGCCACGACGACGGTGCGCAGGTCGGGCAGCCCGGCCGGGTCGACCGATTCCAGGGCGCCGGGCGTGATGAGCAGATGGGTCACGCGCTCGCGGCGCAACAGATCCGACAGTTCGAAACCGCCGAACACGCGCGGCGGCGAGATCACCAGCGTGGCACCGGAGGCGAAGGTGAGCAGCAGCTCGAGCACCGAGACGTCGAAGTTCGGCGAGCACACGTGCAGCACTCGCGATTCCGGGCCGACCCCGAAGTTCTCGCGTTCGGCCGCGACCAGCGAGGCCAGACCCGCGTGGGTCACCACCACGCCCTTGGGTTTGCCGGTGGAGCCGGAGGTGTAGATGACGTAGGCCGGGTGGGCCGGGTCGATCTGGCGCACCCGGTCGGCGTAGCTCACCGCGTGCGCGGGGTGGGCCGCGATGCGCTCGGCGACGACGGGGTCGTCCAGCTCGATCCAGTACAGGCTGGTCCCGAGGCTCGCCCGGTGGGCGGCCGTGGTGAGGCCGAGGGTGGCGCCGGAATCGACGGCGATGTGCGCGATCCGGTCGCTGGGGTAGGCCGGGTCGACGGGCACGTAGGCGGCGCCGGTCTTGGCGACCGCCCACACCGCGAGCACCGATTCGATGGAGCGGGAGATGCCGACGGCGACCACGTCGCCCGCGCCGACACCACGGCCGATCAGTTCACGGGCCAGCCGCGAGGAGCGTTCGTCGAGCTCACGGTAGGTGAGCACCTGCTCGGCGCCGGGCATGCCGGTCGGGTTGTAGCGCAGCGCGACGGAATCGGCTGCGGACTCGACAGCAGCCGTGAGCAACTGGCCGAACAGCGCTCGACCGCCGGTTCGACGACGTTCACGGCCAGCGCGGCGGGGGCTTTCCACAGACCAATACACCTCTCGCGTCCGACGAGGCCGAACGGGACACAGCATAGATCTCTACATTGCACCGCCGACCGTCGCCGAGGTGTGCGCCATGACACACCGACTCTCTGGCAACAGAATCGTAATCTGCCGCCCGCCCGTTACGTGGTGCTATGCCCAGACCCGCTGATGACCTGGTGCAGAACCGGTCCGATGACGGTCGGTGCCGGGTCGGCGAGCATGAGCTGATGTGTGGCGCCGACGGGGTGATCGACGATGACCCCGCTGACGTGGTGCCGCCACCGCGAAGCGCCGCCACGGTCCACGCCACCGGTGTCCATGGCCGTGAAATAGGTGAGCGATCCGTCGAACCGGTCCGGGACGAGTTCGGTCACCAGCGCGACCGAACGCAGCGCGCCCCGGTACATCGCCACGAAATCGTCCCGTGAGATCGGCAGGTCGGCCGCGAGGGTGGTGTGCAGAGCGGCCACGGCGTCATCACCCAGGTCGGCCAAATCCTCGGCCGACGGGAGCTTGTCGTCGGGGATGCCCAGGTCGAGCAGGGCATGACGCAGTTCGGCGCGGAAGTCGGTGAGGTCGGCGCCGGGCACACTGTCGAGCATGGTCAGCGAGGCGACCGTCTCGCCCGCTGCCTGCAGTCGGGTGGCGACGGCGTGGGCGAGCACACCGCCGAGCGACCAGCCGAGCAACCGGTACGGGCCGTGCGGTTGGACGGCGCGGATTTCGGCCACATAGCGGTCGATCAGTTCGTCGGGGGTACCGGGCTGGAAGCCGGGTTCGCTGAGGGCGGGTGACTGGATGCCGACAACCGGGCGGTCGGCCGGGAGGTACGGGACCAGCGACGAATACGCCCAGGCCAACCCGGATACCGGATGCAGGCAGAACAGCGGTTCCGGACCGCCGACTCGCGTGCCGCCGCGGGCGGCGTCGTTCAGTGGCAGGACGACCGACAGCGCGGCCGCCAGATCCTGCTGTCCCGAACCGCCGAGACGCTCGGCGAGACCACCCACGGTGGGGTCGGCGAAGAACGCGGCGACGGTGAGCGCGGTTCCGGTGCGTTCGTGCAGGCGGTGGACCACGCGGGTAGCGAGCAGTGAGTTGCCGCCGAGGGCGAAGAAGTCGTCGTCGAGGCCGGGGTCGCCGACACCGAGCACCTCGGTGAAGACCTCGGCGACCGCGATCTCGTCGGCGCTTTCCGGCGCCCGGTACCGGCGCGGTTCGATGACCGGCGCGGGCAGGGCGGCACGGTCGAGCTTGCCGTTGGCATTGAGCGGCAGCCCATCGAGGACGACGAACGCCGACGGCACCATGTACGACGGAAGCACCTGCGCCACCGCGTTTCTGGCGACGGTCGCGGTGAGTTCGGCGCCGGGGGCGGGCACCACATAGGCCACCAGCCGGTCACCGAGCTGGGGGTCGGTGGTGGCGAGCACCGCCGCCTGGGCCACTTGCGGCGCCGCGAGCAGGGCCGATTCGATGTCGCCGAGTTCGATGCGGAAGCCGCGGATCTTCACCTGGAAGTCGGTGCGGCCCCGGTAGTCGAGTTCGCCGACCGCGTTCCAGGCCACCAGGTCACCGGTGCGGTACATGCGGGCGCCCGGTTCGAAGGGGTTGGCGACGAAACGATCGGCGGTGAGGTCGGGGCGGGCGAAGTAGCCTCGGGCGAGCTGGTCGCCTGCCAGGTACAGCTCCCCCGCCACGCCCGGAGGCACCGGCCGCAGGCGGGCGTCGAGCACGTAGACGCGGCTGTTCCATTCCGGCGCGCCGATCGGCACCGTGGTGCGGTCGGCGGCGGTGACGCGGTGGTCGGTGATCGAGACCGCCGCCTCGGTCGGCCCGTACAGGTTGTGCAGGGCGGCGTCGGTGGCGGCGAGGAAACGCTGAGCCGTGTCGGCCGGGAGGGCTTCGCCGATGGCGAGCACGCGGCGCAGCGAAACCGGAAGCGCGCCCGCGCATTCGGTGAGCAGGGCGTCGAGCATGGACGGGACCACGTGCAGCGTGCTCACCTGCTGATCGGTGAGCACCCGCAGCAGGTAGGCGGGGTCGCGGTGCCCGTCCGGTGCGGCGATCACCAGTTTGCCGCCGCTCACGGCGGTGGTCCAGAACTCCCAGACCGAGAGATCGAAGGTGGCGGCGGTCTTCAGCAGCACGGAATCGTCGCTGGTGAGGCCGAAATATTCGGTCTTCCACAGCAATTGGTTGACGATGGCGCCGTGCGGCACCGCGACGCCCTTGGGCTTGCCGGTGGACCCGGAGGTGAAGACGACGTAAGCCGTGTTCTCCGGCCGCAGACGGCCCCGCCGCTCACGTGCCTCGATCGGACTCGCCGGATACCCGGCGAGGTCGAGTGTGTCGATCGCGACGGCATCGCCGAAACCGTCACGCGTGGTGGTCAATACGCACACCGGCGCGGCGGTGTCGAGGACGTGGCGCACTCGTTCGGCGGGCTGATCGGGATCGAGCGGAACATAGGCCGCTCCCGCCTGAGCCACCGCGTACATGGCGACGACGAGATCCACGGACCGCCGGATGGCGAGCCCCACCCGGTCCTCCACACCGACGCCTTGCGAAATCAGGTGCCGTGCAAGCTGGTTCACCCTCGTCGCGAACTCGCGGTAGGTCAGCTCGGCACCGTCGGGAGCGACCGACGCCACCCGATCGGGATACCGCGCGACCGTCTCGTCGAACAACGCGGGCAACGTGGTCGACGGGCACTCGTGCCGAGTGTCGTTCCAGTCGTGCAGGATTCGAGTGCGTTCGTCCTCGGACAGCAGGTCGATTTCGTCGACTGGCCGCTCGGGTGCGGCCGCGATTCCGGCGAGTACCCGCGCGAACCTGTCGGCGTACACCCGCGCGGTCTCGGGCTCGAAAAGATCGGTGGCGTAGGTGAGTACACCGTTGATGCCCTGGGCCGCGCCTTCGCTGTCGTAGGCGTCGGCGACGATGGCATGCAGGTCGAACTGCGAGACCGCCAGGTCCACGTCAACGCCTTCGACATCGGTCTCCCCCAGCTCGAGCCCGGTGCGGGTGAGGTTCTGGAAGGACAGACCCACCTGGAACAGCGGGTGCCGCGCGGTGGAGCGAGCCGGATTGATCGCCTCCACGAGTCGTTCGAACGGCAGGTCGGCGTGGGCGAACACCTGCAGGTCCGTTTCCCGCTGCCGCGCGAGCAGATCGGTGAACGGTTCGCCTGCGTTCAGGGTGGTGCGGAAGACGAGGGTGTTGACGAACATGCCGATGAGGTCGTCGAGCGCGGCCTCACCACGACCGGCGACGGGGGTTCCGATGGCCAGGTCATCGGTACCGGCCAGCCTACCGAGAGTCACGGCGAGCGCGGCGTGCACAACCATGAACAGGGTGGCGCCCTGCGCACGTGCCAGGGCGAGCAGCGCGCGGTGGGTGTCGGCGTCGATCTCGATCGGCACCCGGCCACCGGCCAGCGACTGGACGGCCGGGCGCGGATGGTCGGCGGGCAGGTCGAGCTGGTCGGGCAGCCCGGCCAGGGCCGTGCGCCAGTAGTCGAGCTGGGCCGAGGCCAGCGAATCCGGGTCGTCCTCGTTGCCGAGCAGCTCGCGCTGCCACAACGCGTAGTCGGCGTACTGCACAGGCAGGGGCGCCCAGTCCGGCGCGGTACCCGCCGAACGGGCGCCGTAGGCCAGCATCAGATCCCGGCTGAGCGGGGCGAGCGAACTGCCGTCACCGGCGATGTGATGCACGACGACCGCGAGCACCGATTCCTCCGGACCGAGCTGGAACAGCGCGACCCGCAACGGCACCTGACTGCGCACATCGAAACCGTGCGAGCCGAGTTCCCGCATGGCCGTAGGCAATTCGGCGGCCGTCAGGGTACGCACCTCGAGCCGGGGTGTCGCCTCCGACGGATCGAGGATCCGCTGCACCGGCCCGTCGTCGGTCTCGGGGTAGACGGTGCGCAGGGTTTCGTGCCTGGCCACCAGGTCGGCGACGGCCGCGTCGAGCGCGGCCACGTCGATGGCGCCGGTGAGCCGCACCGCCATCGGGATGTTGTAGGCCACCGACTGCGGATCGAACTGGTTGAGGAACCACATCCGCTGCTGGGCCAGCGACAGCGGGATCCGGTCGGGCCGCTCGCGGACCACCAGCGCCGGACGCGCACCGGCACCGGCGGATTCGGCGAGTCGACGCGCCAGCGCCTCCACCGTCGGCGCCTCGAACAGCAGCCGCACCGGGAATTCGGTGTCGAGGGCGGCACCGAGCCGGGCCGCGACCTGGGTGGCCAGCAGCGAGTTGCCGCCGAGGGCGAAGAAGTCGTCGTCGAGGCCGAGTTGGGTGTCGGCGTCGAGCACCTGGGCGAAGGTGCCCGCCACGATCTGCTCGACCGGGGTGACGGGCGGGCGGAATTCGGCATGCTCGAGCACCGGCGCGGGCAGCGCCCGGCGGTCCAGCTTGCCCACGGGGGTGAGCGGGATGGTGTCGAGTTCCATCAGCACGGTCGGCACCATGTGCGCGGGCAGGCTGCGTTCGGCGAACGCGGTGAGCTCGGCGGTGTCGACGACGGCACCCGGGGCGGCGTGCACGTAGGACACGAGAATAGTTGCGCCGCTGTCGAGTTCGTGGCCGACGGTGGCGGCGAAGTCGAGGCTTTCGTGCGCGGAGAGCACGGCGTCGATCTCGCCGAGCTCGATCCGGAAACCACGGATCTTCACCTGGAAGTCGTTGCGCCCCACGTACTCCAGGGCGCCGTCAGTGGTCCAGCGGACCAGGTCGCCGGTGCGGTAGAGCCGGGAACCGGCGGGCTCGAACGGGTTCGGCACGAAACGCGACGCGGTGAGCCCCGGCCGCGCGTGGTAACCGCGGGTGAGCTGGGCGCCGGTGATGTACAGCTCGCCGGTGACACCGGGCGGCACCGGGCCGAGCCGATCGTCGAGCACGTATTCGGCCACACCGGCCAGCGGTCCGCCGATGGTGAGCGGATCACCCGGTTTCAGCGGCACACTGATATTGGTGACGATGGTGGTCTCGGTCGGCCCGTACACATTGTGGAACTGCCGCAGACTGCCGTCGGCCAGCGGAATCGCCCAGCGCCGCAGTAGATCCGGCGGACATGCCTCGCCGCCCACCGCGACCACCCGGAAGTCGTCGAGACCGGCCGGGTCGATCGAGGCGAGCGCGGCCGGGGTGATGAAGGCGTGACTCACCCGCTCCCGGCGCAGCAGCGCGGCCAGTTCGTCACCGCCGAACACACTCGGATCGACGATCACCATGGTCGCGCCCGCACCGACGGCGAGCAGCAGTTCGAGAATGGACGCGTCGAACGACGGGGACGCGAAATGCAGTGTCCGCGAGTGTGCTTCGACCCCGTAGTGCTTGCGCTGTTCGGCACTGAACCCGGCGAGCCCGGCCTGCGACACCGCCACGCCCTTGGGCAGACCCGTCGAGCCCGAGGTGTAGATGACGTAGGCGAGGTCCTCGGCGCGGATCTGGCGCACCCGGTCGGCATTGGTGATCGGCACACCGGAGAACTCGTCGAGGCGCGCCACCGTTGCCGCGTCGTCGATGGCCAGCCACTGCACCTGGGCGGGCAGCCGCTCGGCCGCGCTCGCGACGGTCAGCCCGAACACCGCCCCGGAATCGGTGACCATGTGCGCCACCCGGTCCGGCGGGTAGTTCGGGTCGACGGGCACGAAACCGGCACCGGTCTTGGCCACCGCCCACACCGCGAGCACCGACTCGATCGAGCGCGGAATCCCCAGGGCCACCAGGTCGCCCGCGCCGATCCCGCGCGCGATGAGCAGGCGCGCGATGCGGCTGGACCGCTCGTCGAGCTCGGCGTAGGTGAGGCTACCGAGGGTGCGGGTGGCATCGGCGAGCACCACGGCGACACCGTCGGGAGCGGTCTCCACGGCGGTGGCCAGCAGCTGCGGCAGCGCGGTCACCCGGGCGCGGCGTGTGCGCACCGGGCGAGTGCGTACCGGTCGTGTCATCGCGAATCCACCTCATCCGTCACCGAAACTGCCTCGGTCATGGTTTCAGACCGCGGCGGCGCTCAGCTCGGCGAGTACCAGGACCACCTCGGCCCGGCCCGCGTCGCCGGGTGCCGCGTCGTCGGCGATCACCGCGCGTAGATCCTCGAGTTCGCCCGTATCCACCGCGTCCAGACCGGCCCGGTCACCGAACAGGTGACTCACCCATTCCTCGGCGAGCGCCGCCGACGGATCGCCGGTGACCAGCACCATCGACGCACCAGCCACACCGGCCGCGACCGGTTCGACGACGGCCGCGAAGGTGTCGGTCGCGGTGGCGAAGGTCCGTGATTCGAAGGTGAGCTCGGCCTCGGTGCGCACCCGCGAGCCCGCCGTGGCGAGGTCGTCGTAGCTGCGCACGCCCTCGGCGCCGACGAAGGCCGGGTCGCTGCCGCGCAGGGCGCGGGTGCGGTCGGCGTAGGTCACCGGGCGGGCCGACTGCGTGGACAGTTCGGTGCGCACGGCGGGATCGTCGAGCACCACCCAGTCGAGCTCCGACGAGGGTGCCGTGCCGGTGGTGATGCCGATCTTGGCCGTCGGCTCGGCCGCCGTCTCCCGCGAGAACGGCACGATCGCCGCACCCGCCTTGAGCACCGCCCACACCGCGACGGCCCAGTCGGCGCCACGCGGAAGAGCAAGGGCAACACCGGAACCCGGTCCGAAACCACGCGCGATCAGCAGGCGTGCCAGGCGCGAGGAGCGGGCGTCGAGCTGTTCGAAACCGAGCTGCTCCTCGCCCCAGACCAGCGCGGGCCCGTCCGGGTCGTCCTCGGCGGCGGCGGTGAAGGCCTGGGTGAGCGTGGTTCCGCCGGTCGCCGTGGTCGGCGCGGGTGCCTGGGCGGCGCCTGCGAGCAAGCGGGCGCGTTCGCTCTCGTCGAGGATGTCGATGTCGCCCACGCGGACCTGCGGGTCGGCGGCCACCGCCGTGAGGATGCGGGCGAAGCGCGTGCCGATGGAGCGGACGGTCGCCTCGTCGAACAGGTCGATGGCGTAGTTGAACAGGGCGACCAGCTCACCCGGCGCGCCCTCGTCGGTGTAGCGCGGCTCCACGTCGACCTGCAGGTCGAACTTGGCCGACACCCCGGTGTCGAGCGCGGCGACGGTGAGGCCGGGCAGTTCGAGTGCGGCGGTCTCGTTGTTGCTGAAGGTCAGCGCCACCTGGAACAGCGGGTTGTGTGCGCTGCCCTTGCCCGGCGCCACCACCTCGACGACCCGCTCGAACGGCAGATCGGCATTGGCGAACGCCCCGAGATCGGTCTCGCGGGCCAGGTCGACGGCCTCGTCGAACGAGCCCGCCGGGTCCAGCGCGGTGCGCAGTGTGAGCGTGTTGACGAACATGCCGACCAGCTCGTCGAGCGCCCGCTCACCACGGCCGGCGACGGCGGTCCCGATCGCGATGTCGGTGCTACCCGACAGCCGGGCGAGCAGCACGGCCAGCGCCGCGTGCACAACCATGAACAGCGACGACTTGTGCTCGCGCGCAAGATGATTCAGCTGCTCGTGCACCTCGGCGGGCAGCCGCAGCTCGGTGGTCGCGCCGCGCAGGCTCGGCACCGAGGGACGCGGACGGTCCTGCGGCAGCTCGAGCAGCGGCGGCATTCCGGCCAGCTGGGTACGCCAGTAGTCGAGCTGGGCGGCGGCCACCGAACCCGGCTCGTCGTCGGCGCCGACCACCTCGCGCTGCCAGAGCGCGAAGTCCGCGTACTGCACCGGCAGCGGCGTCCACGCCGGGCTCTGCCCACCCGTACGGGCGACGTAGGCGGTGATCAGGTCGCGCGCCAGCGGGGCGAGCGAGGCGCCGTCGGCGGAGATGTGGTGCACCACGAACACCAGCAGCGAATCCGACGATCCGTCGGTGAGCAGCCGCGCCCGCACGGGCACCTCACGGGTGACGTCGAAACCGGCGCCCGCGAGTTCGGCGACCCGGCCGAGCACGTCGTCGGTGGTCTCCACGACCAGGCCGTCGGGCAGCACCTCGGCGACCGCGACGATCTCCTGGTAGGCGCCCTCGCCGTCGGCGGTGGGGAAACGGGTGCGCAGCGACTCGTGCCTGCCGAGCACATCGGCGATGGCGGCGTCGAGCGCGGCCACATCGAGGTCACCGGTGAGGCGGAGCGCGAAGGGCAGGTTGTAGGCGCCCGAGGCGGGGTCGACCTGGTTGAGCACCCACATGCGCTGCTGTGCCAGCGACAGCGGAATCCGTTGCGGGCGTGCGGCCGGGACGAGGGCGGGCCGTGCGCCGGAACCGCTCGCGCTGATCCGGGCGGCCAGCGCGGTCACCGTCGGCGCCTCGAACAGGTCGCGGATGCTGATGTCGGCGTCGAGCGCCTCGTTGATCCTGGCGATCGCACGGGTGGCCAGCAGTGAGTTGCCGCCGAGCGCGAAGTAGTCGTCGTCGGCGCCGACCCGGGCCATGCCGAGCAGTTCGGCGTAGACGCCCGCCACGATCTCCTCGGTGGGCGTGGCCGGTGCCCGGAACTCACCCGCGGTGAAGGTGGGTGCGGGCAGCGCCTTGCGATCGAGCTTGCCGCTGGGGTTGAGCGGCAGTTCGTCGAGCGCGACCAGCGCGGCCGGAACCATGTAGGACGGCAACGTCTCCCCGATGGCGGCCAGCAGCGGTGCCGGTTCGATCGTGGCGCCCGGCTTCGGCACCGCGTAGGCCACCAGCTGTTCTCCCGCAGGCGAATCCGCGACGATCGCCACGGCCTGGCTCACCGCGGGCTGGCCGAGCAGCGCGGTCTCGATCTCGCCGAGCTCGATGCGCTGACCACGGAACTTCACCTGGAAGTCGGTGCGGCCCAGGTATTCCAGCGTGCCCCTGCCGTCCGGCTGCGTGCGCCAGACCACCAGGTCGCCGGTGCGGTACATGCGCGCGTTCGCGCCGAAGGGATTGGCGACGAAGCGATCGGCGGTGAGATCCGGCCTGGCGACGTACCCGCGTGCGAGCTGATCACCGGCGAGGTAGAGCTCGCCGACCACACCCGCGGGAACCGGGCGCAGCCGCGAATCCAGCACGTACACCTGGGTATTCCACTCCGGTACACCGATCGGCACCGAGCCGCGGCCCGGGTCGTCAGCGGGCCAGTAGGTCACCGAGACGGCGGCCTCGGTGGGGCCGTACAGGTTGTGCACGCGGGCGTCCGAGACCGCGCGCATGGCGGCGACGGTCTCCGGCGGCAGCGCCTCACCGATCGCGAACACATCGCGCAGGGTGGGAATGCTGCCCGGTGCGGTGTGCGCGGCGAAGACGGTGAGCATCGACGGCACGAAGTCGGTCATCGTGACACGTTGCGCCGCAATGGTTTCGGCGATGTAGGCCGGGTCGCGGTGCCCGTCGTGGGTGGCGACGACCAGCTTCGCGCCGGTGCGCAGCGGCATGAAGTAGCCCCACAGCGACACGTCGAACGTGGTCGCGGTCTTCTGCAGGTACACATCGCCGGGCCCGAGCGGGTATTCGGCGAGCATCCAGGCGATCTGGTTCTCGATCGCCGCGTGCGACACCGCGACACCCTTGGGCCTGCCCGTGGAACCGGAGGTGAAGATGACGTAGGCGGGGTGCTGCGGCAGAACCGGGCGCGACAGCTCGGACGCGGTCAGCGGTTCGGCCGAGAAGTCCTGCAGCGCAACGGTATCGATCGCGATCACCGGCGTTCCGGCGGGCACCTCGACCGCGTCGGCGGTGGTGGTGAGCACGCACACCGGCTGCGCGGTGTCGAGAATGTGGGCGATGCGCTCGGCGGGGTGGTCGGGGTCGAGCGGCACGTACGCGCCACCGGCCGTGACGATGGCGTACATGCCGACCACCAGCTCGAGCGAACGCCGAACGGCCAGCGCCACATACGATTCCGGTCCGACACCGTCGGCGACGAGTTTGCGCGCCAAGCGGTTCACCCGCTCGTCGAACTCCCGGTACGTCAGCTCGGTGCCCTCGTAGGCGAGCGCGACCGCATCGGGGTGCTCGGCCACCGCACGGCGGTAACCGTCGAGCAGCAGCGCGGGCGCCAGCTCGTGACGGGTGTCGTTCCAGCCCAGCAGGATTCGATCAAGCTCGGCCTGTTCCATCAGCTCGTGCCCACCGAGCGGGGCCGCCGGGTCGGCGACGACGGCGGTGAGCAACCGGACGAACCGGGCGGCGATACCTTCCACGGTCGCCGCGTCGAACAGGTCGGTCGCATAGGTCAGGCCGACCGCGATGCCGTGCGGCACGCCGTGGCGGTCGGCGTCCTCGACCATCTCGAACTGCAGGTCGAACTTGGCGAACGGGATGCTCAGATCCACCCCGCTCACGGTCATGCCCGGCAGCTCGAGCGCGGTGCGCGCCATGTTCTGGAAGGCGAGCATCACCTGGAACAGCGGGTGCCGCGCGGTGGAACGGGCCGGATCCAGCAGCTCGACCAGCCGCTCGAACGGCACGTCGGCGTGCCCGAACGCGGCCACATCGGTGGCGCGCGCCTGGGCGAGCAGCTCCTCGAAGCCCATCGCCGGATCCACCTCGGTGCGCAGCACGAGGGTGTTGACGAACATGCCGATGAGGTCGTCGAGGGCGGCGTCGCCACGGCCCGCCACCGGCGTGCCGATCGCGATATCGCTGCTGCCCGACAGCCGTGCGAGCAGCGCCGACAGCGCCGCGTGCACCACCATGAACAGCGTCGAGTTGTGGGTGTGCGCGAGCTTGTCCAGCCCGGCGTGCACGTCGGCGGGGATGCGGAAGTCGAAGGTGGCGCCACGGTAGGTGGCCACCGACGGGCGCGGCCGGTCGGCCGGGAGGGCGAGCTGGTCGGGCAGGCCGGCGAGCTGGGTTCGCCAGTAGCCGATCTGCTGCGCCAGCACCGATTCCGGGTCGTCCTCGGTGCCGAGCACGGCGCGCTGCCACAGCGTGAAGTCGGCGTATTGCACACGCAGCGGCGGCAATTGGGGTTCGGACCCCGCGCTGCGCTGCACATAGGCGGTCATCAGGTCGCGGGTGAGCGGGCCCATCGACACACCGTCACCGGCGATGTGGTGGACCACGCAGATCAGCACATGCTCCTGCGCGGTGAGCCGCAGCAACCGCAGCCGGATCGGCGGTGCGAGCGACACATCGAAGCCGACACCGACGGTCTCGGCGACGAGCCCGGGCACCTGCTCCTCGGTGACCTGCTCGCAGGCCATCTCCGGCACCGCGCGCGGATCGGACACCGGCAGGATCAGCTGCTGACCGGCACCGTCGACCTGCGGGTACATGGTGCGCAGCACCTCGTGCCTGGTCACCAGGTCGCGTACCGCCGCGCGCAGGGCGTCGACGTCGAGCGCGCCCGACAGCCGCACCGCGATGGGCATGTTGTTCACGGCACTGGCCGGATCGAACCGGTTCAGGAACCACATCCGCTGCTGCGCGAACGACAGCGGAATGATCTCGGGCCGCTCCTGGGGCAGGAGTTCCTGGCCGGAACCGGTGCCGATGTGGCGTTCCACCCGTTCGGCCAGCGCCGACACGGTGCTCGCCTCGAACAGCACCTGCACCGGCACCCTGGTGTCGAGCGCGGCGCCGATGCGGGTGGCCGCCTGGGCGGCGAGCAGCGAGTTGCCGCCGAGTTCGAAGAAGTCGTCGTCGGCGCCGACCCGGATCTCCTCGTCGCCACCGGTGGTGAGCAGGGCGGCGAAGACGTCGGCGACGATCTCCTCGACCGGGGTGGACGGTGCGCGGAACTCGCGCGCGGCGAACACCGGTTCCGGCAGGGCGTTGCGGTCGAGCTTGCCCACCGGGGTGAGCGGGATCCGGTCGAGCACCATGATGGCGGCCGGAATCATGTAGCCGGGCAACGACTCCGAGAGGAACGCGTCGACGGCGGGGATGTCGAGGGTGGCGCCCGTGCGCGGCAGCACATACGACACCAGCGCGGTGACGCCGGAGGGCAGCGTCTTGCCGAGGGTGGCCGCGAAGTCGATGTCGGGGTGGGCGGTGAGGGCGTTGTCGATCTCGCCGAGCTCGATGCGGAAACCGCGGATCTTCACCTGGAAGTCCGAGCGGCCCATGTATTCGATGACACCGTCACCGGATTCGCTGCGGCGCACCAGGTCGCCGGTGCGATACAGCCGTGCGTTGGCGTCGCCCGCCTGCGCGCCGAACGGGCTCGCGACGAAACGCTCCGCGGTCAGTGCGGGCCGGTTCAGATAACCCTGCGCCAGCGCGGGACCGGACAGGTACAGCTCGCCGATCACCCCGGCGGGCACCGGTCGCAGCCGCGAATCGAGCACGAACGCACCGATTCCGGCGATGGCCGAACCGATCGTCACCGGGGCGGCGGGATCCATCGGCGCGGTGCTGGTGGCGAGGATGGTCGCCTCGGTCGGACCGTAACCGTTGTAGAAACGGCGATCGCCGACGGCCCAGCGGCCGACCAGTTCCGGGCCGAACTTGTCACCCGCGACCACGACGACCTTCAGATCGTCGAGATCGGCCGCCTCCACCGACTCCAGCGCACCGGGCGTGATGAGCATGTGCGACACCTGCTCGCGGCGCAGCAGGTCGGCCAGTTCGAAACCGCCGAACACCTGCGGCGGCGCGATCACCAGGGTGGCGCCCGCCGAGAACGCCAGCAGCAGCTCGAGCACCGATACGTCGAAGTTCGGCGAGCACACGTGCAGCACGCGGGAGTCGGCGGTGACGCCGTAGTGCTCGCGTTCGGCGGCGACCAGCGGGGCGAGGCCGGTGTGGGTGACCACGACGCCCTTGGGCTTGCCGGTGGAGCCTGAGGTGTAGATCAGGTACGCCGGATGACGCTCGTCGAGCGTGCGGACGCGGTCGGCGTAGGACACCGGGTGCGCGGGCTGGGCGGCGATCCGCTCGGCGGTCGCGGAGTCGTCGAGCTCGAGCCACGGCAGCGTGGTGCCGAGGACCGCGCGGTGCGCAGTGGTGGTAAGGCCGAGGACCGCACCGGAGTCGGACAGGATGTGGGCGATCCGGTCGGCCGGGTAGTTCGGGTCCACCGGCACGTAGGCGGCACCGGTCTTGGCGATGGCCCACACCGCGAGCACCGATTCGATGCTGCGGGCGATGCCGATGGCGACCACGTCGCCAGGGCCGATACCGCGCCCGATCAGTTCTCGCGCCAGCTGGGCCGACCGCTGGTCGAACTCGGAATAGGTGAGCTCGCGCTGATCGGCCGGCTCGCCCGTGGGATTGAACCGGACTGCCACCCGATCGGCCGACGACTCGACAGCGGCGGTCAGCAACTGCCCGAAAGTCGGACTGCTCGACCGGCGACGGCGGTTACCGCGGGCAGAACGACGGGCAGTTTCCATGCGGGATCATTCACCTCTCATCGAGCCTGACGCGCGGCCACAACCGCACCGTGCAGATCGAGCCATCATATCGACCGTCCACACACATACCGGGATCGCGCCGGTAGCCCCCAGAATCTCGGGCCCAGAGGAGTATCGGCGCGGGCTTTGTCACTGTTGCCGCTTCAACGGCAAAGTGACGGGGCTCATACGAACCACCGTCACTCGATCGTGCCTGTTTGCGGGCGATATCCGCTCAGTGAGCCGACGGGCCCCATTCCATCGGAACGCCCTTGGAGGCCAGGTACGGCAGCGGGTCGATCTTGGCGCCGCCCTGATCCCAGATCTCGAGGTGCAGGTGCGGGCCGGTGGACTGGCCGCGGTTGCCGACGGTCGCGATGACCTGGCCCGCGTTCACCCGCTGACCCTCGCTGACGAGCATGTCGTTGACGTGGCCGTAGACCGCGGTGGTGCCGTCGTCCTGCAGCACCCGCACCCACAGGCCGAAGCCCGAGGCCGGGCCCGCCTCGACGACGGTGCCGCTCATGACGGAGTGGATCGGGGCGCCGAGGTTGTCGGCGAAGTCGATGCCGCTGTGCATGGCACCCCAGCGGGCACCGAAGCCGGAGCTGATGGGACCGGCGACCGGGCGGGCGGCCTGCGGCGGCGCGACCTGGTGCTGGATGCCCTGCAGGATGTCTTCGACCTGCGCCAGCGGGCCGGAGATCTCCGGGGGCAGGTTGCCGATGCCGAACGGGGCGGCCACGGGAGCGGCGATGGGGGCGGCGACGGCCTGCACCGGCGCGGGCGCCTCGACGTGGGAGGCGACTTCCTGCGCGGCGACGAGGTTCACGTCTTCGCGGGCCGACTCGGGAACGACGGATTCCTCGACGTCGTCCTGGGTGGTCGGCAGCAGCGGGGCGGCGTAGGCGATGGCGGGGACGACCTGTGCGGCGGTCCCGACCAGGGCGCCCGCGGCGACCGCGGCACCTGCGGCGGCCCGCACCCGCTCGGTGCGCGAGGGCGCGGCGCGGTGCCGGCTGGGGCGTCCGGCGCCACCGTCGGCCAACAGGGCCTTGACGGAGATCGAATCGGGGCCCATACGGTGCTGCGACAAGGTTTCGTCCTAGCGTCCGGCGACAATGACGGTACGAAGCCGATCTCGCGATCGACCTGGGATCTCTCCCGATGCCGGACTATGTGTAACGGTTCGGCATCCGTCGTGACGTGAACTGTACCGCGCCGTGATCATTCCGCAACCTTCGGTGGCAAATTCCCAGGTGAATCGTGTGTTGACTAGTAACGAGCCCAGGATCGAGGCGTGTAACCCACGGTGTCGCGGGGGCTGGACACAGGTTTGCCGGGCCACACTCTTGGCATGGTGATCGAGAGCTTGCGCGTCCCCGTCGTCGCCGCACCCATGGCGGGCGGCCCGTCCACTCCCGAATTGGTGGCCGCGGTGTCGGCCGCGGGCGGATTCGGACAGCTGGCCGCCGGATACCTCGGCACCGAGGCGGTGGCCGCGCAGATCGCCGCGACCAGGGCGCTCACCTCAGGACCGTTCGGCGTGAACCTCTTCGCGCCGGGCCCGGTCGCCGATCCGGCCTCCTACGCGGGCTACCTGGCCGAACTCGGGGTCGAGTTTCCGCTCGGCACGCCCAAGCACGACACCGACGGCTGGGCCGACAAGATCGACCTGCTGACCGAGGAGCCGGTCGCGGTGGTGTCGACCACCTTCGGTTGCCCCACCGCGGTGGAGGTGGACCGGTTGCACGCCGTCGGCTCCGAGGTCTGGGTGACGGTGACCTCGCCCGCCGAGGCCGCCATCGCGCTCGACGCGGGCGCCGACGCACTGATCGCCCAGGGGGCCGAGGCGGGCGGGCACCGCGCGTGCTTCCTCGACGACCCGGCCGACGACCCGATCGACCCGCTCGGCCTGCTCGCCCTGCTGCAACTGCTCACCGCCGCCACCGATCGCCCGATCGTCGCCGCGGGTGGCATCGCGACCGGCGCTGCGGTCGCGGCGGTTCTCGCCGCGGGCGCACGGGCGGCGCAGGTCGGCACGGCCCTGCTGCGCTGTCCGGAAGCCGGAACCAACGCGGTGCACCGCGGCGCGATCGGCTCCACCGAACCGACCATGCTCACCCGCGCCTTCACCGGTCGGCGTGCGCGCGGCATCCGCAACCGGTTCCTCATCGACCACACCGCGGGTGCGCCCGCGGCGTATCCTGAAATCCATTACGCCACTTCGCCTCTCCGCGCCGAGGGCCGGGCCGCGGGCAACCCGGATCAGGTGAATCTGTGGGCCGGCCAAGCACATTCGCTCGGCACCGAGCAACCAGCGGGCGAACTGGTCACCGCCCTGTGGTCGGACGCGAAATCCTCGCTGCGCCGCGCCCTTTCGGACTGAACCCGCTTATCGACAACGGATTTCGTTTACACTCGGCCGGGCATCGCATTCCACCGAAACACTTCGAGCAGGAGGAGAGCGCCATGTCCCTCGATGTTCCCGCCGCCTTACTTGAACGCGCCGAACAGGGCGATATCGACGACGCGGAATTCGTCGACTGCGTCCGCCGGTCGCTGCCCTACGCCTGGGAAGTGGTGAGCCGGGTTGCCGATGACCTGCGTTCGGGCACCGACGAATACGCCGACAACCGGGTCCCGCCGCCGGACGAGACGGCCCGCGGCCAGCTGCTGCGTGCCCTTGCCTCCGACGCCATCCGCGGTGGCCTGGAACGCCACTTCGGGGTCAAGCTGGCCTTCCAGAACTGCCACCGGGTCGCGGCCTTCCCGCTCTCGGCGGTCGGCGGGGAAACCTACACCCGCTACATCAGCCCACGCGCACAGCTCTTGAACCAGAGTCCCGAGCTCCGTAACTGCTGAATCCTCGTCGGCCGGCGAAAGGGCGGGCGTGGAAGTGATTCCACGCCCGCCCTTTTCGTCGTTCTAGACCGTGACGACCTCGAGCTCGCCCTCGGCGTACTGGGCGCGCAGGCGCTTCTTGTCGAACTTGCCGACGCTGGTCTTGGGCACCTCCGCGATGAAGGTCCAGCGCTCCGGCAGCTGCCACTTGGCGAACTTGTCGGCCAGGAAGTCACGCAGCTCGGTGGCCTCGGCGGCGGCACCCTCGGCCAGCACGATGGCGACCAGCGGGCGCTCGTCCCACTTCTCGTCCGGCACGCCGATCACGGCCGCCTCGGCGACGGCGGGGTGGCCCATCACCGCGTTCTCCAGGTCGACCGAGGAGATCCACTCGCCGCCGGACTTGATGACGTCCTTGGAGCGGTCGACCAGGGTCAGGTAGCCGTTGGGGCTGATCTTGCCGACATCGCCGGTGCGCAGCCAGCCGTCGTCGAACTTGTCCGGGTCGACCTCGGCGCCGGTGGGCGAATAGTAGGAGCCGGTGATCCAGGCGCCGCGCACCTCCAGCTCACCGAGGGACTCACCGTCGTTGGGGACGACCTTGCCGTCGTCACCGACGAGGCGGGCCTCCACATTGGCCGGGAAACGGCCCTGGGTGTAGCGGTACTCCCAGGCGTCGTCGCCCTCCACACCGGCGGGCGGGTGCGCGACGCTGCCCAGCGGCGAGGTCTCGGTCATGCCCCAGGCGTGCAGGATGCGCACGCCGTGCTTCTCCTCGAAGGCGCGCATCATCGACGGCGGCACCGCCGAACCACCGACGACAGCCGTGCGCAGGTGCGAGATGTCCTGCGGCGCGGCCGCCAGCGCGGCGAGCACACCGCCCCAGATGGTCGGCACGGCGGCGGCGAAGCTCGGCTTCTCGGCGGCCATCATCTCCAGCAGCGGCGCGGGCTGCAGGAAACGGTCCGGCATCAGGATGTTGGCGCCCGACATCAGCGCCGCGTACGGCAGGCCCCATGCGTTGGCGTGGAACAGCGGAACGATCGCGAGCACGTAGTCGCCGCCGTGGAAACCCATGCCGTTGGGCGAGTTCACCTGCATGGCGTGCAGCCAGTTGGAGCGGTGCGAGTAGACGACACCCTTCGGGTCGCCGGTGGTGCCCGAGGTGTAACACATCGCGGCGGCCGAACGCTCGTCGACGACGGGGAAATCGAACTCGGCGGACTGGCTGTCGAGCAGCTCACGGTAGGAATGCACCTGCACGCCCTCGGGCGCGGTGAGCGCGGCCGGGTCACCGTTGGCGACGATCACGTGCTTGACCGTCTTGAGGTTCGGCAGGTACTGGGCGAACAGCGGAACCAGCGTGCCGTCGACGATCACCGCCTGGTCCTCGGCGTGATTGGCGACGAATACCAGCTGTTCCGGGAACAGCCGGATGTTGAGCGCGTGCAGGACGGCGCCCATCGCGGGGACCGCGATGTAGGCGGTCATGTGCTCGTTGTTGTTCCACATGAAGGTGCCGACCCGGTCGCCCTCTTCGATGCCGAGCCCGCGCAGCGCGTTGGCCAGCCGAGCGGAATCCGCGCCGAGCTCGCGGTAGGTCATGGTGCGAACACCGTCGCCGGTCCAGGTGGACACGGTGGAATCGCCTTGGAAAGTGGCGGCATAGTTGAGCAGTTTTGCCAGCGAGAGCTGGTCGTCCTGCATTGTGCTCAGCATCGGTGCTCCTTCGAATCCCTCGCCGCGGAATGATCCACGTCACACGGGATGTTACCGAAAGGTTTGGCCTGGGCAACGGTTCTCCCAGCCAAGATTCCGGCGGACACATTGTCGGCGCGAACCGTTCGACAGCCTCCGCCGTAATGTGACGGCCATGGCTGTTGACCGCATGTTGCCCACCGAAGAAGCGCGCGATCTGATCGAACTGACCCGTGAGATCGCCGACAAAGTGCTCGAGCCGCGCGTTGCCGAGAGCGAGAAGACCGGGGTCTTTCCCGAGGGCGTTTTCCCCGCCCTCGGCGCGGCCGGACTGCTCAGCCTGCCCTACCCCGAGGAGTTCGGTGGCGGCGCGCAGCCGTACGAGGTGTACCTGCAGGTGCTCGAGGAACTGGCGAGCCGGTGGGCGGCGGTCGCGGTGGCGGTGAGCGTGCACGGGTTGTCGTGCCATCCCTTGTTCACCTACGGCACCGACGAACAGAAGCAGCAGTGGCTGGCCGGGATGCTCTCGGGCGAAACCATCGGCGCCTACAGCCTTTCCGAGTCGCACGCCGGTTCCGACGCGGCCGCCCTGCGCTGCCGCGCGACCCCCGTCGACGGCGGTTACCGGATCACCGGAACCAAGGCCTGGATCACCAACGGTGGCCGCGCCGACTTCTACACCCTGTTCGCGCGCACCGGCGAAGGCTCGCGCGGCATTTCGTGCTTCCTCGTGCCCGCGGGCACCGAGGGTCTGAGCTTCGGCAAGCCCGAGGAGAAGATGGGTCTGCGCGGCATCCCGACCACCACCGCCGCCTACGACGACGTGTTCCTGCCCGCCGAACGCCGCATCGGCGAAGAGGGACAAGGACTTTCGATCGCCTTCAGCGCCCTCGACGCGGGCCGCCTCGGCATCGCCGCCGTCGCCACGGGCGTGGCCCAGCGCGCGCTCGACGAGGCCGTCGCCTACGCCAAGGAGCGAGAAGCGTTCGGCCGCAAGATCATCGACCACCAGGGCCTCGGCTTCGTGCTCGCCGACATGGCCGCCGCCGTCGACACCGCCCGCGCCACCTATCTCGACGCCGCCCGCCGCCGCGACGCCGGGCTGCCCTATTCGCGTCAGGCCAGCGTCGCCAAACTCGCCGCCACCGACGCCGCGATGAAGGTGACCACCGACGCCGTCCAGGTGTTCGGCGGCTACGGCTACACCCAGGACTTCCCCGTGGAGCGGTACATGCGCGAGGCGAAGGTGATGCAGATCTTCGAGGGAACCAATCAGATCCAGCGCCTGGTGATCGCCCGCCATCTCGCCGGTTGAGCAATTCGGCAACGCGCTGATCATCAGCGGTCAGCGCGTTCGCCGCAACCGGTCAGTAAACTGGACGGCATCTCGACACCTCGACGAAATGAGGCGTGCGATGCTGTGGTGGCTGGTCCTGATCCTGGTGTTGTCGGTGGGTGCCCTGCTGTACCTGCGCGCCGAACAGAACAAACGGACCGCCCGCGAATTCGACGAGGCGCGAGCCGAGGCCAGGGTGGGCATCGAACGCCTCGGCGGCCAGGTCTACGCCCTCACCCCGCGCAACGAAGCCGCCCGCCAGGCCCTCGCCGACGCCGCCGAACGCCACACCGCCGCCACCGCCCAACTCGACCGCGCGCGCTCCCCCCACCAGGCCGACCTCGCTCGCCGCACCGCCCTCGAAGGCCTCTACTACATCCGCGCCGCCCGCCAGGCCATGAACATGGACCCCGGCGACCCGATCCCCGCCCTCGACGGCCAGGACATCGCGGGCCGCGTCGAACAACCCCGAACCATCGACTACAACGGCCGCCGCATCACCGCCTCCCCCCACCCCTCCCCCACCACCGGCCACTACTACCCCGGCGGCCGAGTCGCCGGCCGCCCCGTCCCCGCGGGCTGGTACTCCGAACCCTGGTGGAAACCCGCCCTCCTCGCCGGCGCCTGGGGAGCAGGCTCGGTTCTGCTGTTCTCGGCCCTGTTCGCCGGCATGCACGGCATCGGCTACGACGCCGAAGCCTTCGAAGACGGCACCGGCCGAGCCGCCACCCCCACCCCCACAGACCTCACCGACCCCGGCTACGACACCGGCACCTACCCCGCCTTCTGACCGAGCCCGACACCCCCACCCACCCCCTCGCGTTATACTCACCTCGGCCCGCCGAGCGAGCCCCCCGCCTTCGTAGCTCAGGGGATAGAGCACCGCTCTCCTAAAGCGGGTGTCGCAGGTTCGAATCCTGCCGGGGGCGCTCGAAGATGGGAACAGGATCACCGCGTCGCATTTGACGTGGTGATCCTGTCTGCCCAGCCAGGCAGAGGGCGCGCGATGGCACGGCTGTCGTGGTGCCGTGCGCCGTTGCGGCTGGCGGCCAGGTTTGGCCGACGATGCGCGGAGAGCCCCGGGCCGGCTGTGATATCCCCGTCATGACCTGGTGATTCAGTGCGGCTCACAGTGGATGTTCGACGCAGACTCCGTCCGTCCTCGAAAGATGAAGTCGCCGGGCATGCCGAGGACTTCACAAAACCTCGCCAATGCCGCTTGTAGCGCGCTTGAGGTTCGGGATCGCCGCCACCAGATCTGTGAGCCGACCGAGTTCTTGACTGGCGTCCAAGAACCCTCTACCTTAACCGCGAACCACTTCTTGGACGTCATCCAAGAAGTGGCGAACCGAGAGGACGCGAGTCATGGAAATCAGTGGGCCTGCCGATCGGCATGAGGCGGCGACGGTGCAGCGGCGCGAGGTCTCGTTCACCTCAGGTCAGGACGAGTGCGCGGCATGGTTGTACACCGCACCTGACCTCGACGGCCCGCGCCCGATGGTGATCATGGGTCACGGGCTCGGGGCGGTGCGGGAGATGCGCCTGGACGCTTACGCGGAACGGTTCGCCGAGGCGGGGTGGTCGGTGCTGGTGTTCGACTACCGTCACCTCGGGGCCAGCGGCGGAGCACCACGCCAGCTCCTCGATATCGGTCGGCAACGCGCCGATTGGCATGCCGCCCTGGCGTTCGTCCGCACTCTTCCGGAGGTCGATGCCGACCGGATCGCATTGTGGGGCAGCTCTTTCGGTGGCGGACATGTCCTTCAGGTCGCCTCCGAAGACCGCCGGGTCGCGGCGGTCGTCGCCCAGTGCCCCTTCACCGATGGACCGGCGTCGTTGCGCTCACGTATCCGGACCGGCCCGCTGAGCGTGGTAGCGCTGACAGCGGCAGGTGTCCTCGACACAATCGGTTCCTTGTTCGGCGCGAAGCCGATCCTGTTGCCGATGGCGGGGACATCCTGGATGCCCGCGTTCGTGGCCTCACCCGATGCCCTTGCCGGTGCTTCCGCACTCCTGCCTGCGGGGACGCGTCTCTCGCGGCGCACCAGCACGTTGTTGAAACGGCTGCCGTCGGTACGGGCTCAGGTGTCGAAGAACATCGAGCTGACCGAGATCGACGCCGGGGAAGAACCCGTGACCGGTGTCGGCGGCGACAGCATGTGGGGTGTATTGCGCGGCCCGGACGGTGAATTCGATGCCGCCAACGCTCTGGCCGCGCGGCTGGCGCTGCGCCTTCCGCTCGATCGGCCCGGTCGCGCGCTGGCTCGCTTCAGCACTCCGACGCTGCTGTGTGTCTGCGACCACGACGCGGCCGCGCCCGCGAAGGCCACCAAGCGTCATGCCCGGGGCCTGGCACACGTGCATGTCCAGAACTACCCGTGCGATCACTTCGACATCTACCTGGGCGAGCACTTCGAACGTGCAGTGCGTGACCAACTCTTTTTCCTGGCAACACAATTCGGCTACACCGCACGCAACAACACGCAGTAGGCCACCCCGGTCTCGCGGACCAGGCACTCAGTCGGCGGCTGCGGCAAGACCGCGAGCGCTTTTCAGCAACGTCTCGAGCACCGCCCGCCGCTGAGCCTGCCCCGCCGGATGTGTCAGCAAGCCCTCGACAACGAAAACGCCGATCGCGACCAGCGGATCGGCCTCGTCGGCCGGTACGCCGAGCTCGATCAGTTCTGCCCGGAACAATCCCTCGGCCAGCGCGTGGAATTGCTCGTGCCATTCGTGAATGGCTTCGGACTTCTCGGCACGCATGTGCACCGTGCTCACCAGCCGCCCCAGTTGCTCCAACTCCCCCACCAGCCACAGCAGCCGATCGGACAGCCCCGCGCCCAGCATTTCGCTGTAGGAGGCCATCGAGTCGGCCAGGACCGCGTCCAGGACCGCGATCAATACCGCGTCTTTGTCCTGGAAGTACCAGTACAGCGTGTTCGATACCACTCCGGCGTCGCGGGCGATCCGTGTCATCGATGCCGCGTCGTAACCCTGCTCGACGAACAACCGACGAGCAGCCACCACGATCTCTGCACGCTTTTCTTCCCGATCCTGCGGACGTCTGTTGCGAGGCATCTCCAGTCCTGACCTAGTGCCGGCCTCGATGCTATCTTGACCGGCCCCCAAGAACGGTGGCGGTATCGCGCCGCCGAATCGCCGGGGTGGCCTCACCTTGCTCGTCTCATGTGGTCGCCTCGGCGATGCCGGATCCTCGCGGGACCGCACCGACATGGAAGTCAGCGAGCGAGAACGTCGCCGTCCGTCGGGAATACTCCGAGACCAAACCCGGCCAGTTGCTGGAAATCCGACCGGAGGCGGATCTGTACCAACTCACACAACCCGACCACGCCGAGCCGGCGAGGCGTCGCTGTATCTCGTCGTCGTAGCGCTGTTCGACCTCCGCACGAATCTCCATGACCCCACCCGGGTTTCGCGCCAACACCTCGACGGCTTGGCGGATGTAGCGGGCTTGGCGTTCCAGCATGTAGATGATCGAACCGGTGCCGAGGTTGGTGTTGGGGCCGTACATGACGAACATGTTCGGAAACCCCGGAACTGTCATGCCCAGATGAGCGCGGGCGCCATCGGCCCACGCGGCGCTGAGTTCGTGGCCTGCGCGCCCGCGCACCGTCATCGGTCCGAGGAATTCCTGGGTGGCGAATCCGGTGCCGTAGATGATCACATCGACCGCGTGCTCGACGCCGTCAGCGGTGCGAATTCCACCTGCGGTGATTTCGGTGATGCGATCGGTGACGACGTCGACGTTGGGCTCGGCCAGGGCAGGGTAGTAGTCGTTGGCGAACAGCACCCGCTTACAACCGATCGGGTAGTCGGGTGTCAGCTTCTGCCGCAAGGCCGCCGAGGCCACTTGCCGTCGCAGTTGCCAGCTCGCCGCGGCTTCGACCGCAGCGCTGATCCGCCGGTTACCGGTGATACCCAGCGTCCACACCTCGCCCAGGGTCCACCACAGGCCACGTTCGAGCTTTTGCAGCAGCGGCAGCCGCCGGAAAGCGGAGTGGTGGATCGACCGGTACACACCGTCCGGTTTGGGCAGGATGTAGGGCGCCGACCGCTGGAACAGGGTCAACTGTGCGACCTGCGGTTGAATTCGCGGAACGAACTGGATGACGCTCGCGCCCGCGCCGATCACCGCCACCCGCCGTCCCCGCAGGTCCGCATCATGACGCCACTGCGCCGAATGAAACGATGCGCCCTCGAACCGCTCGCGTCCCTCGATGTCGGACATCGCCGGACGAGACAGCTGCCCTGTCGCCGGCACGAACACCCGAGCGCGGACCGAACCGCCGTCGGCGGTGGACAGGATCCACAGCCCCTCGGACTCCTCGAACCGTGCGTCTGTCACGTCCACGTCGTACCGAATCCGGCCCCGCAGGTCGGGCGCGGACGCGATATCGGTCAGGTAGCTCTCGATCTGAGCCTGACCGGCGTAGCGCCGGGTCCAGTCCGGCTTCGGGGCATAGGAGAACGAGTAGTACGGCGAGGGCACATCGCAGGCGGCACCTGGATAGGTGTTCTCGCGCCACACCCCGCCCGCCCGATCCGCCTTCTCCAAGATCACGAAATCGCTGATCCCCGCTCGCAGCAGCTCATTGGCCATCGCCAGTCCGGCGAAACCCGCACCGACGATGGCCACCGATACGGTGTCCGCCACGCTTGTTGTCCCATCTCGCATGGTCCTCGACGCTAACCACGGAGCATCGCGGGACGTAGATCCGCGCGGCCAGAGAATTGACAATTTTGGCCAAACCCTCGGCAGACTTGTAAACTCGCTGGTCATGACGGGATCTATCCCGGCCGCAGCGGTTTCCCATCACGATTTTCCCCGGTCGGCTGCCAGCGTCGCCCTGATGTCCCAGTTCGCCCGCGACCACGGACTCACCCCCGAGCAGACACTCGACGGCTCAGGTCTCACCGCGGCCCACCTCGCCGACCCCCACGCGCACGTTTCCGCAGCACAGGAACTCGCCGTCGCGACCAACCTGGCCACCGCGCTCACCGACGAAGACCACCCCGGGCTCGAACTCGGCCGCCGATACCGCACCACCACATTCGGCATCTTCGGATTCGCCTGCCTGGCCAGTCCCACCCTGGGCGACGCCCTGTCGTTCTTCCTTCGCTATTTCGACCTGACCTTCGCCTTCTGCGTTCCCCGAGTCGAGGTGTCCGAGGCCGAGGTGATCGTGCGACTCGACGACACCGCCCTCACACCACCGGCCCGACAATTCCTCCTCGATCGCGACGCGGCGGCCATCCTCACCGTGATCGAAGACCTCTTCCCCGGCCAGTTCGCACCAGCGCGAGTCGAGATCCGCCGCCCACGACCAGCCTCGCCCACACCGTTCGCGGACGTGTTCCACCAGCTACCGATCTTCGACCGGCCCGAAAACATCGTCGCGTTCGACCCACGCCTGCTCACCCAGCCACTCCCTCGAGCCGATCCACGCACCCTCGCCCAATGCGAAGAGCAGTGCCGACAACTGGTCACCGCACGCCGACACCGCCACGGCATCGCGGCACAGATCAGAGACCTGCTCACCCACGTCGACCTGGACACAGCAGGTCCCGACGAGGTCGCCCGCGCACTCCACATCAGCACCCGAACCATGCGACGACGACTCGGCGAAGCAGGCACCAGCTACCAGATCCTGCGCGACGAGGTCCGCGAAACACTCGCCGAACAGATGCTCCGCACCGGCGCGCTCTCGGTACACGACGTGGCTATCCGCCTCGGTTATGCCGAATCCGCGAGCTTCATACACGCATTCAAACGCTGGAAGGGAGTGACCCCCAAACAGTTCCAAAACCGGCGCCGAACAACGCCTGGGTCGCTCATTCAAGACTGAAATCCGCTTCGATCATCACCTGGCCGGCCCAAACCTCCAGGTCGCCTGCGTTCCCATCTTCGATGTGCCCCGCCGAGGGCACCAGAACTTCTCAGTCGGGCGTCGCCGAGTAGGTCACTATGAGGGGCGCGTGATCGGAGAGGCGCTCGGCGGGTGACGGTTCCTTGTCGACGACGACAGACGTCGCGAGGCGGGCGAGACCGGGTGTCACGAGTTGGTGGTCCACTCGCCAACCCACATCCTTGGCGAACGATTGACCCGCCCAACTCCACCAGGTGAGTGGACCCGGGCGATCGCCGTGCACCTGTCGCACCACATCGACGAGCCTGCGCGTGCCGAGAATCGAACTGAACCACTCGCGGTCGGTAGGCAGGAAGCCGTCCATCGTGCGGGCGGCACGCCAGTTGGTCACATCGTGCCGGGTGTGCGCGATGTTCAGATCCCCGGTGAGGACGAACTCGCGTCCCACACTCAGCGCAGCGAGCCGGTTCCGGTGCACTTCGCGGGCGAACGCAGCGAGGAACCTCTGCTTGCGTTCGTACCGGACCCCACCGTCGGGCTGCTCGCGCATCGATCCCGGGCGCTGGAGATGCGCGGGCAGACCACCCTTGGGGAGATACAGAGAGGCCACCGTCACCGGGCGGTCGGCCAGGTCTACCTCGATATAACGTCCCTGCGCGGTGAACTCACCGAGTCCGCGGGCCCTGGGTGGGTGGGTCACCCACGTCCGCACAGCAGCGGCGGGAACCTTGGTCAATACGGCCACTCCGTTGCGACCGGCCACGGAACCGACATCCACTGCCGCCGAATAGCCCGGGAAGGTGCCCACATCGGCTGCGGAACAACGCAATTCCTGCAGCGCGACCACATCCGCCGACCTGGCCCGCAACCACTGGTCGAATCCACGACGACGTGACGCGCGGATTCCGTTGACGTTGAATGTGGCGACAGTGAAAGAGCCGGCGACCGACGAACCCATGGCAACACTGTGCCGGAAACCCCTGTCGCCCGCCCGGGCAGCTCCGGTACACGACCTGAAACCAGGATGTAGCAGGTTCGAAGCCTGCCGAGGGCCTTGCTCGTAGATGACGATCCCGTGCAGCTCGGTTTCGGTCCTGACGCCAGGTCAGCAGCAGGGCATCGTGGATCTCAGAGTCGAAAGCAAGGACGCGACGCTTCATCCGGCAGATCGACGACACACTCTCCGGCAGATCGACGGGAGAACCTTCGGCAGATCGACGGGAGAGCGTAGGATTCGGCTGTGCATCACACCGCTGGTTTCCTCCCGAGAAAAGCCGCTGCGCTGGTGAAAGAGGCGCTGGCAGACACGCGGGTGGTCATTCTCAACGGTGCACGGCAGACCGGGAAGAGTACGCTGGCTGAGCAGTGCCTGCGCGGTATGCCGGAGGTCACCAAACGCTATCTCGACGACAAAGCTACGCGTACCTCGGCGGAAACCGACCCGGCCGCCTTCCTCGACGCACCAGGCACCATGATGATCGACGAAGTGCAGCGCGTTCCGGATCTCTGGTTGTCGATCAAGCACGCTGTCGACCGCGATCCACGGGCGGGGCATTTTCTGCTGACCGGCTCGGCAAGACTCCTCGGACTCAGCTCTCTGGGCGATTCACTGCCCGGCCGGTCGGAAACCATCGAGCTCTTTCCCTTGTCGCAAGGTGAAATCAACGGCACCCCAGATGGTTTCATCGATGCGGTGTTCGCTGCCGGTGCCGACTTCCGCACCGGATCATCGGAGCTGAGACGCAAGGACTACCTGGCTGCGGCGGCCAGGGGCGGATATCCCGAAGCCATCCGTCGTACCGCGCCGCGTCGACGCGCCCAGTTCTACAGCTCCTACCTCGACGACATCATGAGTCGCGATGTGCACCAGGTGGCCGACATCCGCCGCGGATCCGACATGCGTCGCCTCGTCGCAGCCCTGGCCGCGCAGACCAGCGGCCTACTCAATTACAGCCGCCTGTCCGCTGATCTGGGGATACCGGTCACGACCCTGCGGGACTATGTCGACATCCTGGAGCTCATCTACCTCGTCCGCTTGGTCCCGGCCTGGTCGGCCAATGCCACCGCACGTGCCATTTCGACACCGAAACTGACCTTCACCGACTCCGGTCTCGCCGCCTATCTACTGACCGGCGTCACCAATGACACGACCACCGGCGCCATCCTGGAGACTTTCGTACTGGGCGAACTGACCCGTCAACTCACCTGGAGCACGACCATGGCCAGGCTGCACCACTACCGCGACCGGGACGGCTACGAGGTCGACGCCGTCCTCGAGGACAACGCGGGCAGGATCGTCGCGATCGAGGTCAAAGCGGCGGAGACCATTCGCCCCGACGATTTCCGAGGCCTGCGAGCCCTGCAACGTCGCCTCGGCGATCGCTTCCATGCCGGCTTGGTCCTCTACTGCGGTGACCAGCAACTCCCTTTCGGCGACGCGCTGACCGGTGTTCCGATCAGCGCCCTGTGGACGACCCCGCCGCCTGAGCTGCAAGTCTGAAATATGTTCACCAGGAAGTCCGCGATCAGTCCGGGACGATGACGGCGCGGGGACGGCCCCGATGTGCCCAGGCTTCGCCGACACGACTGAGCGGGTATGCGGTGTAGGGCGGGTCGAAGGTGCCGTCGGCGAAGCGGGCGAGGATGGCGGGGACCTCGGCGATCATCTGTTCCTTCGAGACCGAGCCGAGGCCACTGCCGCTGATCCGGATGCGGCGGCTGCGCAGTAGCGCCGCGGGCAGCGAGGCGTCGGTTCCGGCGAGTGTGCCGATCTGCACGTAATCGAGCGGCACGCTGTTGGCGGACGGGCCGGAGCTTCCCACTGCTGCGAAGGCAGCCTCGGCGACGGTGCCCCACACGTAGTCGAGGACGAGGGTGGGTTGGGTGTCGGCGACGGCCGCACCGAGGGTGGTCGACCAGGTGTCGGGTGCGTCCGGGGCGAGTGCGACGGTCACTACGCCCGGGCTGCGCAGTCGTTCCAGCGCTGCGTGGTCGCGCCCGGCCGCGACGACTTGTTTCGCGCCGAGGGCCAGCGCGGCACTCACCGCCAGACCGCCCGAGGCGCCGGTCGCGCCGAGCACGAGTACGGTCCCGAGTTCGCCCGCCTCCTCGCGCCGGGCGATCAGCGGCATCCAGCCGGAAAGGGCCGGATTCATACCGGCGGCGACAGCGAGCGGATCGGCCCCGGCGGGAAGTTCCGCCTCGAACGGCGTGACCATCCATTCCGCCATGGTCCCCCACGGCGCCAGGGCGAAACCTGTGTAGACCAGCCGCCCGTCCTCGGTCCGCGCCACGGCATCGACGCCCGGTACGAGTGGATGTGCCGGGCCACCGGAGTAGTGGCGCCCGGCGGCCTGCCCACGGACGACGTGGTGCAAACCAGCGCCGACCAGCCTCAGCGGTGCCCGCTCCGGCCGCGGTTGCGGATCAGGGAAGTCCGCGAGAACTGGTGTGGCGTCAGGGGTTTCGACGACAGCAGCACGCATGAGATGTCTCCTTAACTAAGTTAATTCAGGATGCCGTCAACGGTGCCTTAACTTTGTTAAGGTGTCAACCGTGGCAAAAGGAATCACCCGGGAGCAGATCGTGACGACGGCGCTCGAACTGCTCGACGAGCAGGGCATGGACGCCCTCACCGTCCGCGCGCTCGCCGCCCGGCTCGACGTGAAGGCCCCCGCCCTGTACTGGCACGTCCGCAACAAGCAGGAACTCCTCGACGAGATGGCCACCTTCGTCATGCGCCGCGTCACCGATGCCCTGGCGGCGATCCCGCGCGGCGCCGACTGGCGTGACGACGTGTCCGCCTACGCCCGCGTCCTGAGGTCGGAGTATCTGAGGCACCGGGACGGGGCGCGCATCTTCAGCGGCACGCGTTTCGCCGACCCCGACGTGGTGAAGGCGAAGGAATCGTGGCTCGAGCGCTTGACCGCGGCCGGGTTCTCACTGCCCGAGGCCGACGACACCCTCGACCTGCTCACGGCCTTCGTGGTCGGCTTCGTCATCGAAGAGCAGGAGCGCAGCCCGTCCACCGGCGCGGACCCCACTCGATATTCGCTTGCCGAACGCGATGCGTGGCTCGGCGAGGGGGCCGAGCTGGTCAAGGCCGCCGGACATCTCCGCGACGACGGCGACCCGAGGTTCGAACGGCAACTCGGCGTTGTTCTCGACGGGCTCGCGACCCGGTTGCACTGACGACTGGGCGCTCGGAGCACTGCGGCCCTAGCTGGTCGAGCGCAGGGCCTTCCCGAGCTTCACCCGATGCTCGTCGTCCACCGAACGCCGGACAGGCCAGAGGGTTTCGGCGATTTCCGTACCCGCCTGGGTGCGGTAGGCGTCGACCAGGATGGCCGGGCCGCCGCCTGTTTCGGTGAGGGTGGCCGCCGCTTCGCTGCCGTCGGCGAAGACGATGTCGAAGCGGTCGCCGGGGAGGTCGAGTTCCAAACCTGGGAACAGGTGGGTGTAAGCGACGACTACGGATGCTGCTTCGGTCACGGTGTTCCTTCCGGTCGGAGGCGGTCTCACCCTACGTCGCGAAGTGCTCCATCGACCCGCACCGAGCCTCCGATGTCAGGAGTGCCGGTCACCGATCAGGGCTGTCGAATGATCGGTGGGAGTTCGTAGGAACCGTTTAGGACGCTGGGGTCGGGTTCGTACACACGCAACAGGGGACGGAAGGGGCCGGCGGGAGTGGGGAGCCAGTTGGCACGTTGCGTCGGGTCGGTCGGCTCGTCGTGCTGAAGGGCGATGGTGAGGGAGCCGTCGGCGGCGGTGACCAGCCCGGGGGTGCGGTCGCCGATGGAGTAGCGGTCGATGGGGTTGTCGACGAGGTAGAAGTTCTGCGCGTCGTACATCGTGATCGACCAGAAGGCGCCGCACGGCGGGGGCGTGGCGAAGGTCAACTGGTATCGCTGTGATCCGTCCAGGGCGGCGCTCGCGCTGTCGACGTAGACCATCGCGTAGGCGGCCTCGTAGCCGTGATTGCCCCACAGTCCCCCGCGGGCCGCCGCGGTGCGTTGCGTGTAGCGGGCGGGGGTATCGGGCACCTTCCATTCCGGATCGTCGAGGGCTCCGACTTCGAAGAAGTCCAGGTTGTAGTCGAAGAGGTGGTAGGTCAGGTTCCAGCCGTTCTGCACCGGCGCGCTGACGTGCTTCAGCTCCGACTCGAGGTTCTTCCTGCCCTCGGCCAGACCTTCGACCAGCGCCTCGGCGAGGCCGGGATCGCAAGCGCGGTAAGGGGATTCATCCGCCAGCAATCCGAGCGGGGCGAACCGCTGCTGGTACCGCTTGTCGCGTTCGGCGGGTGGGAACGCGGCTATCGCGACGCGCAGCTGTTCGAAGAACAGCAGGTCGTCGGGCACGCCGGTGGCCGGTGTCGGCAGTCCCTTTCCGGTACCGGTGGGGGTGAGCAGCAGGCCGGTTTGCAGCGCCTCCACCGTGGGTAGGTCGGATTCGCCGTCGACCGCCCAGCGGCCGACGATCGAGACGATCGTGGTCGGGCAGTGGATCACGATGACGTCCTCGGGTGCGGCACCGTTCCATCCGGGCGGCACGAGCAGGAACGATCCGGCCCCGGTTCCGGTCGCACGGTGACCGACGTAGGCGAAGTTGTTCGTCCAGGCGTCCACGAATTGCATGACGTAGTAGCGGCCGTCGGCATCGGGCACGTCGAACCGCACCGGGCCGCCACTGGTGTCGACCATCGCGTTCGAGTACACGGTGTCGTTGTTGACGGACACGAAATTCGTATCCGGCCCGGCCAGGGACGCCGCATTGGCGAACTGGTTGAACGGGGCGGCAGCGGTCGCCCCCAAACCGTTCCGCACCGCTTCGGCGACCTTGTCCAGGTCGGCCAGGATCGGATACCCGTAGACGAAGGCCTCCGCGGCCAGTGCTGCCAGATCGGGTTTCGACGCCGCAGTAGTCATCGGGCAATCGTCATGCCTGGCCGATCGCGATGCATCATCCGTTCCGGGTGAGATCAAGAACCTCTCAGCCGAGGCCGTAGACGACGGGCAGCGCTTCGGCGACCCGCACTGCCTCGGCCAGCTCGTCGGCGGTGCGCCGGAGTTGGTCGGTGGTGTGTTCGGAGGTCAGGAAGAAGCGCAGTCGTTCGCTGCCGACCGGGACCGCCGGGGCGGTGATCGCGCCCGTGTAGATGCCCTGTTGAAGCAGCCGGGCCGAGACGAAACCGGAGCGGAATTCCTGCGGAACCATGACCGGGAAGATCGGGGTGCCCTCGGAAACACCCAGGTCGAGGCCACGTTCGACGAGCAAGCTCCGGAAGAACTCGGTATTGGACCACAGGCGGGTCAGGCGTTGGGGTTCCATGTCGAGGATGTCGAGGGCGGCCAGGGCGGCACCGATCGTCGACGGCGCGGGGCCTCCGCTCAGCATCGCCACGCCGGGTGCTGCGACCTTCATCGCACCGATCAGGTCGGCGTCACCGGCGACGAATCCACCGCAGCTGCCGAGCGCCTTGGACAGGGTGCCCATCCAGATGTCGACCGCGTCGCCCGGTAGGCCGAAATGTTCGCGAACGCCTCGGCCGTTCGCACCGAACACACCGAGCGAATGCGCCTCGTCGACCATCACGGCACAGTCGAATTCCCTGGCAATAGCGGCGATTTCGGGAAGCCGGCCGACGGTACCGTCCATGCTGTAGTGACCTTCGAGCACCACCAACGCACGGTCGAAATTGGCGCGCGCCATCCGCAGCACCGACCGCAGCGACTCGGGGTCGTTGTGCCGGAAGGTGAGCTGACGCGCACCCGACCACTGCACGCCCGACACCACACTGCGGTGGATCAGCGAATCACAGATGGCGACATCGCCGTCACGCAACAGAAAGCCGATCACCCCGGCATTGGTGAGGTATCCGCTGGTGGTCACCAAGGCGTCGGCGACGTCGTACATCCCGGCCAGACGCTGCTCGAGTTCGGCGTAGAGCGGGATCTCCCCGGCGACGATGCGCGAGGCCGAGGCGGAGGCGCCGTAGGTGTCGAGCGCGTCCTTGGCCGCCTGCACCACCTTCGGATGATTACTCAGCCCGAGGTAGTTGTAGGCGCCGAAGTTCACCAGTTCGCGTCCCTGCCAACGGATCACGGTGTCGTTGGCGCTCTCACGCAGCAGGAAGACCGGGTTCGGCATGTCGAATCGGTCGTACAGTTCGGCGATCGTGGCGCGCTTCTTCGCCATCGCCGCCACCTCGGGGTGGTCGGCGAACTGGCGACCCGGACCGCGCCGGGGCCGTCGCGTGGCGGGCGGTGGCGTGGACGGTGCCCGCGACACCCCCTCGCCGACCGTGTCGTTGAGCAGTTTCCTGGCCAGTTCCCGCGCCGACTCGCTCATGCCCGCACCCCGACGATCGCCTCCGCCACTCGCGCTCCCGCCTGTTCGAGGCTGAACGAACGGCCCATCTGCAAGGTCAGCAGCTCGACACCGA
Source organism: Nocardia sp. NPDC050413 (assembly GCF_040655475.1). Lineage (NCBI taxonomy): Bacteria > Bacillati > Actinomycetota > Actinomycetes > Mycobacteriales > Nocardiaceae > Nocardia > Nocardia sp. NPDC050413. The sequence goes on from NZ_JBFAJZ010000003.1 coordinate 480,587, forward strand.
GCGACTTCGACACCAGCGCACCGAATTCCACCGCCATCAGCGAATCCAGGCCGAGTTCGGGAACCGGAACGCTCAGGTCGATCGAATCCGCCGCGACACCCATCACCTGCGCCAGCTGTTCGGCCAGCATGTACGCCACGACCTCCCCGCGTTTGTCCTCGTCGAGTTCGGCGAGCTGCAGACGCAACTGACTGGCCGCCGAATCATCCTGCGCCGCAGCGGCGATCATCGTTTCAAGGCGCCCTGTCTTGGCGAAGAACGGCGCGGTGGCATCGACCTTGGCCCAGTCGATCGGAATGATCGCCGCCTGCGTAATACCCAGGCGCAGCGCCTGTTCCAGATATTGTGCGCCCTCGTCCATGTCGAGCGGATCGAAGCCGGTGGTGCGCAGATAACGGGTGATGTGGTCGTCGGCGGCGGCCATACCGCCACCGGACATGTGACCCCAGCCGACCGCGAGCGCCGTGCCACCCGTGCGGACAACCGATTCGGCCATCGCCTGCAGCGCGGAATTGGCTGCGGTGTACGCGAATTGACCGACCGCGCCGAACATCGTCGAGCCGGAGGAGTACAGCACGAAGTGGTCGAGTCGCACGCCTGCCGCCTCGAGACCCGCCGCCAGGGCGCGCACACCGTCCACCTTCGGCCGATACACCGCCGCCAAACTGTCGACGTCCATCACCGTGGCGCGTTTGTCATCGATCACGCCCGCCGTATGGAACACACCGCGCAGCGGATGGTCGGCCGTGTGCGCTCGGTCGATCACCGCGGCGACGGCCTCGGCATCGGTGATGTCGACCAGCTCGCTGACCACCGTGATGCCCTGCTGCGCCCACGCCGCGAGCTGCGCGACGGCCGCTCCCGTGGTGGGGCCGCTACGGCCCAGCAGCGTCAGGTGACGGGCGCCGTTGCCGACCAACCACCGTCCGGTGGCCAGGCCGAAGGCCCCGAAACCACCGGTGATCAGGTAGTTCGCGTCCGCTTCGATACGCACTTGGGGCAGGGCGGGGCGGACGAGGGGCTCGGCTTCGGTGAGATCGAGCGCGACGCGTCCGGTTCCGGTGGACCGCGCCACCGCCTCGAAGGCCTCGCCGACCTCGGCGGTGCCGTAGCTGGTGAACGGCAGCGCCCGATAGGTGCCGTCGTCGAGCCGGGCGTTGATCCCGCGCACCAGGTCGAGCACGCGGTCACGCCGGACGCGGGCCATGCGGTCCAGGTCGAAGGAGTAGTAGGCGATGTTCTTGTCGAAGGCGGCCAGTTCGAGCACGCCGCCGGCGTAGATGTCGGCCTTGCCGATTTCGACGATGCGGCCGAATTCGGCGACCATCGTGAAGTTCTGGCGTTGCAACTCACCGGGTGCGGTACTGAGGATCACGTCGACGCCACGGCCGTCGGTGAGCGCGAGCACCTCGTCCACGAGCGTGAGCGAGCGCGAACCGAGGACGTGATCGGCGCCCTCGGCCGACACGAGCGCACGGCGTTGCTCGGTGCTCGCGGTGCCGATCACCACGGCACCGTGCTGCTTGGCGATCTGTACCGCGGCAGTGCCGACACCACCGGCGGCGCCGTGGATCAGCACGGTCTCCCCCGGCTGGATCCTGGCCAGCTCGAGCAGGGAGTGTTCGGCGGTGGCGAAGGCCGTTCCGCTCGTGCAGCGACCGGGATCGGTGCCGGGGCGCACGCGGGCGAGCAGGGCGGCGTCGGTGGTGTGGAACCGGGCGATCATGCCCTTCGAGGTCACGGTCACCTCGTCGCCGACGGCCACGTCGGTGACTCCGGCACCGACCCGGATGACGGTCGCGGCTCCTTCCATACCGGGCACCGTGCCGAAATAGGTGGGCGCCAGCTCCCGCTCCCCGAGCACGCCGATCACCTTCAGCGCGTCCTTATAGTTCAGGCCGACCGCGCGCATGCGCAGTTCGACCTCACCGGGTCCGGGTGCACGGCGTTCGCACCGCCGCCAGCCCAGCCGGGCGAAGGTGCGCGAGCGGGGCAGCTCGAGTTCGAAGTTCGCCTCCGGATCGGTGAGCGGCTCCGCCGTGTCGAGCGTTTCGAGGCGCTGCGGCATGGTCCGGTCCACGACGGTGACCCAGCGCAGTCCGTCCCGCAGGATCACCTCGTCACTGCGGTCGTAGGTGAAGGCACCCGGCAGGGCGAGTTCGGCGGCCAGTTCGGTTTCGGTAACCCGAGCGTCGATATCGACGAGCCGCCACCGCAGCCGGGACTGTTCGTTGAGCAGCACACGGCGGGCGCCCGCGATCGCGGCCTGGGTGAGCGAGGGTGGCGTCGGGTCGGCCGGGTGCGCGTAGGCGTTGGCGGTGACGACCGTCGCGTGCAGCGACCCGTCGCCGGTCATCGGCAGGTCGACGGCGAGTTCGTTCGCGCGGACGTCGAGGAAGCTCTCGAGGGTGGCCGCGACCCGGCGAAGGGTCCACAGGGTGGGTATATCGCCGTCGGCCGAGGCGCCGGGAACCACGCAGACATGCACGCGCTCGACCACTTCGAGAGCGAAGAGGTCGCGGAGGCGGGCGGTGAGGTTCGCTTCCAGCTCGGCGTCGTCGAGCAGGACGGCGGCCGAACCGGCGGCACCGGTGCGCACGGCCTGGTGCACCCGTTCGACGCGGTCTTCGACGCCTTCGCCGTAGCCGAGGACCAGCGTGAACAGTCCGTCGTTGCCGGGCAGCGCGGTCGTGTCGACCGGTTCGCGCAGCTCCCAGCGTTCTTCGTAGAAGAATTCGCTCATCCGCTGCAGTGGTCCCGCACCCGGGGTGAGCGAGGCGAAGCGCACGCCACGCAGCTGCAGGCAGACGGCGTTGTCGGCGCCGAGCAGGTCGATGTCGGCGGCGTCTCCGGACATCCGGGTCACCACCGTGATCTCGGCGGGCAGTGCGGCCAACCGGCGCACCGAGCGGACGCCGACGGGAACCATCGCCCCTTCGGCGGCACGCCCGGCGAGCAATGCCGCGACCGTTTGCAAGGCGGCGTCGACCACGGCCGGGTGGGCGAGATGGCTTGCATCCCGGTCGATTTCACCGTTCACCTGCGCGACAACGGTGTCCGTGTCGAGCCGGATCGCGGTCACCCGCTGGAACGCCGGACCGTACTCGAGCCCGGCCGCGACGAGACCGGTGTAGAAGTCGGCCGGTTCGACCGATGTCATCGCGGAGAGGTCCGGCACGTCGGCGTCGACCGGCGCGTAGGAGCCCTCGACGAGCCGTCCGGTCGCGTGCACGGTCCACACCGAACCGGCGGCACCGCGCGAACGGATGGTGAAACGTCGGGTCGAAACCTCCAGGTGGAGTTCGACGATCGGTGCGTCACCGCCGTCGACGACGAGCGGTGCGACGAACCGCACGTCCTCCAGCCCCACCTGCTCGGACTCGGCCCGCACGGCTGCGGCGCTGAGCGCGGCGTCGAGGTAGCCCGAGCCCGGCATGATGGCGGTGCCGCCGACGACATGGTCGGTGAGCCAGGGCAGCGCGGCGGTCGACAGGTTGAGCCGCCAGGTGTTCGCATCGTCGGGGCGCCGGTCGCCGAGCAGGGGGTGCGCGTCCGGGGTGCCGTGCCGCTGCGTCCGCAGTTCGGGCAGTTCCGAGCGCAGCACCGTTCGCTGCCAGGGGTAGCGCGGCAGGTCGATATGCGGTGTCGGGCGGACTGTTTCGGTGAACAGGGTGTCGATGTCGAGAGCGCCCGCGGCGTAGAGGTCGGCCAGCACCTGACGCATGCTGTGCGCGTCGTCCTGTTTGCGGTGCAGGGTGGCGATGGTCGTGCCCGTCTCCCCCGCACCGATGAGGATCTCGCGGATATTGGCGCCGAGCACCGGGTGGGGGCCGACTTCGAGGAAAACGCGGTGCCCCGCCTTCACGAGCGCCGTGGCCGCCGCCGCGAAACGCACCGGCTTGCGCACATTGGCGCACCAGTAGTCGGCGTCCCAGTCTGCGCCGGTGACCACCTCGCCGGTGACGGTGGAGTACAGCGGGAGGCGTGGTTCGGCGACGGTGATGTCGGCGAGCGCGGCACGCAGTTCGTCGAGGATCGGGTCCATCAGGGCACTGTGATACGGCACTTCGACCTGCAGACGACGCGCGAACACGCCTCGCTCCGTGAGCGTTTCGGCAAGAGCGTCGAGGCGGCCGACCGCACCGGCGAGGGTGACCGCCGAAGGGCTGTTGATCGCCGCGATATCGACCGCGTCCTCACCCGCCACGAGCGCACCGGCCTCGTCCGGCCCGAGTCCGACCGCGAGCATGCCGCCGGTGCCCGCCGTGGTCGCCTGTAGCCGCGAACGGTGGTAGCTGACGAGAACGGCGTCGCCCAGCGACAACATGCCGGTCAGGTACGCGGCTGCCACCTCGCCGACGCTGTGCCCGACGACGGCCGCGGGCTCGATCCCCCGCTCCCGCAGCGTCGCGAACAGCGCGACCTGCACCAGGAAATTGGCCGGTTGCGCGACGGCGGTCGAGGTCACCCTCGATTCTTCCTCGGGCCGCAGCAGTTCCTCGATGATCGACCAGCCGGCCACCGCCTGGAACTCCGCGTCCACCCGCTTCGCTTCGACAGCGAAAGTGCCCTCCGCCGTGAGCAGCTCACGCGCCATGCCCCACCATTGCGGGCCCATGCCGGTGCAGACGAACACCGGTTCACCGGCGCGTTTGGCAACGGTCTTGGCGACCCGGCCCGATCCGGTCGCCAGATCGATCAGCCCCTGCACCAGCTCGGTGTCTTCACCGAAAGCGACGCCCGTGCGCACCGGGTGATGCTGACGCCGCCGCCACGCCGCCTCCGCCAGCCGCTGCGGATCGGCACCGTCGGCGATGCGTTCGGCGAACCCACGCGCCAGCTCCCGTACCGCACCCTCGGAACGCCCCGACAGCGGCAGCACACCGAAATGCACAGGTGGCCGGACGGTTTCGGCGCTCGGCCGGTACTCCTGCAGAATCGCGTGCGCGTTCGTCCCGCCGTAACCGAAACCGTTGACCGCCACGGCCATGCGCTCGACGTCGGGCCCGACCGACTCGGCCTCGGTGAGTACTCGAATCCCCCACTCGTCGAAGGGGATATCGGGGTTCGGCGTGTCCAGCCAGCCCTGGGGAGGGATCGTGCGATGCCGAATCGCCAACGCCGACTTGATGATGCTCGCGACGCCGGAGGCGGCCTCGGTGTGCCCGAGCGTGGCCTTCAACGATCCGACGCCGAGCTGCCCCGGCCGTCCGGCAGGTGCGCCGTAGGCGCGGCCGATGGCCCGCAGTTCGATCGGATCGCCCACCGGGGTGCCGGTACCGTGCGCTTCGACGTAGGTCACATCGCGAACGTCGATGCCGGAGCGCCGGATCACCTCGCGCGCAAGGCTTTCCTGGGATTCCGCATTGGGGACGGTGATCGCGGTGGTCCGCCCGTCCTGGTTCGCGCCGGTGGCCTTGACCACGGCGTAGACCCGGTCACCGTCGCGTTCGGCATCGGCCAGCCTTTTCAGGACCACCACCCCGGCGCCCTCGCCCCGGCCGTAGCCGTCGGCCGCGGCGTCGAACGGCTTGCTCCGCCCGTCGGCGGCGAGGAAGCCGCCCTTGCACATCGTGACGAACGTTTCCGGCTGCACCATCACGTTCACGCCACCGGCGATCGCGACCTCGCAGTCACCGTCGGCGATAGCCCGGCACGCCAGATGCAGGGCGACCAGCGACGACGAACAGGCCGTATCCACCGTCACGGCGGGACCTTTCAGGTCGAGCGCGTACGCGAGCCGGTTCGACAGCATCGTGTACGACACACCGACGGCGGTGTGCAGGTCGACATGCGGCAGCGCGGCACCCGCCGAAACCACCATCTGGTCGAGGGTGAAGGCACCCACGTACACCCCGAGCGAGGACCCCGCGGCTCGTCCGGCCACGCCCGCGTCGTCGAGCGCCTCCCAGGCGACCTCGAGGATCAACCGTTGCTGCGGGTCCATGCTGGTGGCCTCGCGTGGGGAGATGCCGAAGAACTCCGGGTCGAAGGCCCACGGGTCGCCCGTCATGAAGGCGCCGCGTTTGGTGTACATGCGGCCGGGGGCGCGCCGGTCCTCGTCGTAGTAGCGGCGCCAGTCCCAGCGCTCCTCGGGAATCTCGCGAACGCCGTCGCGCTTGTGGATCACGAAGTCCCAGAACGATTCCGGTGAGTCGATGCCGCCCGCATAACGGCAGCCGATGCCGACGATGGCGATGTCAGTCATGTGCATTCCTCGGGGTCAGAGCGGCCGCGGGCGGCGAATCATGATGTTGAGTTCCGGGCCGGACGCACCGAGCCGGACGGATCCGGTGCGCTCGTTGCCCAGCGCCTCGTAGTAGCCGACATTGGCGTCTTTGCAGATGCCGCAGATCGACGCACCTTGCCGGTCGGCCTTGTCGGTGAACGAGGCGTACAGCGCCCGGCCCACACCGCTGCGCTGCAGGCTCGGGTCGGCGCCGAGATAGACGTGGAAGAAGTGCGGTTCGGGCGGAGCGGCCCGATCCATGGCCGCGTCGACCTCGATACCGCGACGCACCGCGGATCCCATCGCCGCGAGAAGCTCAGGGCCCGCGATGATTTCGCGCAGGCCACCCGGACGATAACCCTGCGGGTACCACAGCAGGGCCCCGACAACCCGCCCGTCGAGCACCGCCACCTCGGCCCCGCCTGCGGGCAGAAAGCGGTGCCGGATCATGGCGCGCAACATGCGCGGGGCCCGTCGATACCGGACGGTCTCGTCCGGAAAGACGTACTCATCGATCGGATCGTCATGGGCGAAAGCGGCGGCGAGCACTTCCACCATGGAGTCGATGTCGGCCTTGGTTGCCGGGCGGACGATCAGGCTCTTTCCTGAACTCAACGCTGTTGTACCTCAATGGATCCACTGTGCCGGATCACGGAACTCGTTCGGGCAGAATGTGTTTCGTTAGGCTATCTCAGCACATCTGCCAAGCATAGAATTCGGAACGACTTGTCGGTTTTCGCGACGTCGCCACGCGTCAAGGGGTATCGACACACTGGTCGTCCGCGCCGATTCTTGACGAAATCCTTACGGTCGCCTCGGGATGCCGGGGCCGGTCGGACAATTAGGCTGGCCCATCGTGATTTCTTCCCGGGACCTGCGCTTCTCCGACCAGATCTGACGGTCCGTGACGCCGTCCGTGCGAATCCCTCGCTCACGCGGACGGCCACGGATCACCGTCCGGCTCGGGCTTCGATCGGACGCGGTGTGACCGGTCGGCGGATGCCGATCAGCAACTGAACCGAGGCGGCCGTGGCGAGGATCTACGAGGCCGGCTCGAAGATGACGGCGCACAGCAGAGGTGCCGAGCACCTCCCGGCCCAAGTGATCATGGGCGTACTCCATTCATGGGCGGCCATCTACCGGCGCTTCTCCTCCAAGCAGGAGATGACCTTCGCCGTCCTGCTGCACGACCTGGGCGAGGAGTCCCCCGCCGACACCGGTTCCCTGCGCGGCGACCTGGTCACGCTGATCGAGCAGATCGCCGCACAGCTGGTCGGCTCGGGCGCCGACACGCTGTCGGGCCTGCTGGCCGACGTGCGCGCGGACCCCGATCTGCGTACCCGTTTCGCCTCGACCTTCCTCGCGGTGGAGCGCGCGATCATCACCACCGTGGTGGACCGTGCGATCGAGCGCGGCGAGGTGACGCACCGACCGGACCCCGCCGTCCTGCAGGCCCTCGTTCTCGGCCCGCTCTACGCCTGGCTGATCGTGCTCGACGAGGACTCCGCACGCGTCCCGCCCCTCATCGACCTGATCGCCACGATGGTCGCCGACGCCCTCACCAAAGATCTCCTGCTCTAGGTCGGCTGGACCAGCGCGCACCCGGCGATCAGGGCCGCCGGCCCAGCCAGTCGCCTGGTGGTGACCGGTTTCGCGGGCAGCTGGAACCAGCCGCGATGATCGATGGCGGCCGAAAGTACCTGCCGGCCTGTGACAGTGAGCGCGATGGTGGTCGCGGCGCCGATGTGCGGGATGACGGTGAACGTCACCGTCGCGCGCGAATTCGGCTGAGTCTCAGCGCTGCCGCCAGCTCAGGGGGCCGGGGAGGTCGACGGCGTTCTTCCTGGTGCGCGAGTTCCAGGACCAGGGACCGATTTTGATGCCCCAGGACGACAGGCCCGACTGGGTGAAATTGAACTTCAGGGGGCCGAAGGATTTGCGCTGGCGGAATCGGATGGGCATTGCTGGCCTTTCGGTTCGGCGCGTCGATCCGAATCGAGCTCGGCGGCAGCCGATTCCAATGCATCGACGCTACCGGCCATGATAGTTCGAATATGGCGGGTGATGTGGTCGAGCGGCCAGTCCCACCAGGCACAAGCCAGCAGGCGCTCGACTTCGGCTGCGGGATACCGGGTTCGGATCAGCCGGGCCGGGTTGCCGCCGACGATTCCGTAGTCGGGAACATCGGCGGTGACCACGGCGCCGGTGCCGATGATCGCCCCGTTGCCGACGCGGACGCCGGGCATCAAGGTCGCGCCGTTGCCGATCCACACATCGTTGCCGATCACCGTGTCGCCACGGTTCGGCAGGTCCATGACCAGGTCGATGTGGTCGGCCCACGAACCCCCGAGGACCGGGAACGGGTAGGTCGACGGACCGTCCATGCGGTGGTTGGCGCCGTTCATGATGAACCGGGCGCCGGTGGCGATGGCACAGAACTTGCCGATGACCAGCTTCTCCGGACCGTAGCTGTAGAGGACGTTGCGGGTTTCGAAGGCGGTCGGGTCGTCGGGATCGTCGTAGTAGGTGAAGTCGCCCACCTCGATCCAGGGCGAGGTCACGTGCGGTTTCAGCAGCATCACCCGGGTGCGGTCGGGAACGGGATGGGGCGTGGTCGGGTCGGGTGCGGGCACGGGGGCTCCTTCGTGATTCAGACGGTGGCGGTGGCGCCGAGGGCGAGGTGGGCGCCGCGCCAGCGTGAGCGCAGGCGGCGGTCGTGGCTGACGACCAGCAGTGCACCGCGATAGGTGCTCAGGGCGGTTTCCAGGTCTTCGACCAGGGCAGGCGAGAGGTGGTTGGTCGGTTCGTCGAGGAGCAGGGCGTCGACGGGCTCGGTGACGAGGCGGGCAAGGGCCAGGCGTTGGCGTTGGCCGGTGGACAGGTCGGCCACGCGGGTGTCCAGTCGCGCGCGATCGAACAGGCCGAGGGCGAGTAGTTGTTCGGTGTGCTCATCGGAGTCGCCGGCGCGACCGTGTGCGAAGGCGGCGGCCAGGGTTTGCGACGGGTCGGGGAACGAAGGCTCCTGGGCCAGGTAGCCGATGCGTCCGCGCCGGGTCACGGTGCCACCGTCGGGTGTGACTTCACCGGTGAGAACCCTGAGCAGCGTGGTCTTTCCGACGCCGTTGGGCCCGGTGATCAGCACCCGCTCCCCCGCCGCGATCGACAGGCTCGTACGGTGCAGCCGACCCTCGACCGCCACGTCGACCGCTTCGAGTACCTGCCCCTGCACCCGCCGCGTCCGAAGCACCGGGGTGAACCGCAGCGGCTGCGGCGGTGCGGGTACCGGGTCGGCCAGCAGCCGCCGCAAACGTTCCTCCGCATTGCGGACACGACTGGCCAACGACTGCTGCACGCGACCACCGGCCCGGTCGTAGGCCATCTTGTTGTTGTCCTTCATCGCCCGGCCCGGTGCCACGGCGCGGGCGGTGGTCGCGGCGGTCTCGCGCAGGCGGGCGATATCGGTCTGCCACTGTTCGTGGGCCTGCTCCCAGCGTTGCCTGGCCGCCGCTTTCTCGGTGAGGTAGCCCGCGTAGCCGTTGCCGTAGCGGATCACTCGTCTGCGGTCGGCGTCGACCTCGAGCAGGTCGGTGGCGACGCGTTCGAGGAACCGCCGGTCGTGCGACACCGCGACGATGGTGCCGCGACGGGTGCGCAGGTGGTCTTCGAGCCAGGTCATGGCGGTGTCGTCGAGGTGGTTGGTCGGCTCGTCGAGCAGCAGCACCTCGGTGCCGGCCGCCAGCACCGAGGCCAACCGCAATCGGACCTGTTCGCCACCGGACAGGTCACCGACGCGGCGATCGCGGGCGACGAGTCCGAGACCGAGACCGTGCAGGGCCCGTTCCACCTCGGCTTCGGCGTCGTAACCGCCGCGCAGCTCGAAAAGGGTTGTCAGCTCCGCATATTCGGCCATGCCGTCACCGTCGGCCATGGCGGCTTCCAGCGTTCGCAGACGGTCCTCGATGGCGCGCAGGTCGGCCAGGGCGCGGTCGATGATCTGCTGCACGGTGAGGTGCGGTGGGAGTTCCTCGTCCTGGGCGAGGTAGCCGACGCCACCGTCGGCCCGGACCGTCACCTCGCCGGAATCGGGCAGTTCGCGGCCGGCCAGCAAGCGCAGCAGGGTGGATTTGCCCGAACCGTTCTCGCCGATGATCCCGGTGCGCTCGCCGGTGGCGAACGCACACGTCACCTCATCGAGGACCGGGCGCCCAAGGAAGGATTTGCTGACCGCGCGTGCGGTGAGTTGGGTTGGCATACAAGCACTCCGAAGCATTCGAGGAAGCGGACCGAGCGGACCGCAGGACGTGATGAACGCTTCGAAGGAGCATCGGCAACCTCACTAGTGCGACAACAATTGCATTAGTATGGTGCCACAGGATTTCCCCGCGAGCAAGAAGAAGATCCATGAGCGAACCGAAACCGCGCCCAGGTGGCCGCACCGCCCGCAACCGGGAGCAGGTACTGGCCGCTGTCAGCGCCGAGCTGGCCGAGAACGGCTACGACGCGCTGACCATCGACTCCGTCGCCGAACGTGCCGGTGTGCATCGGACCACCGTGTACCGGCGGTGGCGCAATGTGGGCGGGCTGCTCGCCGATGTCATCGCGGCGGCGGGTGATCTGGACTGGCAGCCGCGCGATACCGGTTCGCTCGCCGGGGATCTGACCGCGCTGAACGAGGAGATCCAGGAGTCGTTGCTCGCGGAACCGTCGATCGCGTCGGCGCTGATCGCGGTGTCGTTCCGGTCGACGGAAGCCGCGCAGGGGCTCGCGCGGATGTGGGAGGACCGTTACGCGCAGTGCGAGATCGTCGTGGAGCGGGCCGTGGAACGGGGCGAGATCCCCGCCGACACCGATGCCCGAGCGCTGCTCATCGCGGCGACGGCCCCGGTGTACCACTGCCTGATGCTGTTGCGCACCCCGCCGGATCCGGGGTTGCCGGGGCGGGCGGCGGCCGGCACTGCGCTCGCCGCCCGCGCGGGAGCGTTCCGCGGGCACACCACTCGACCGTCAATGTCCTGAACGGCGTTCGACGCGTGCTCTGTTGCGGCCGTGGGCTTCTCGTAGCAGTTCACGCAGCACCTCGGCGTTGTCCGGGCCGGGGTTCGTGATCGAAAGCCAGTGCGCGCGGGCGTACTGCGGATGCGGGGCGAAGGTGTTGTCGGCGAGCGGATTGTCGGCGTATTCGGCGAAGGTGTCCGTGCCGACCGCGACGTTGACGCGGAAGGCACCGGGCCGGTCCAGGCCGGAAGCGGTGTCGTCGGGATAGTTCTTGGTGACGATCGTGGCGAAGGGCTGACCACGGGGCACCACGCCGTCCGGGGCGTAGTAGTAGAAGACGTCGCCCCAGCTGATCTCGGGGAAGTCACTGCCCTCGGTGGGTCGCAGGGCGAGCACACCGTCGAGTCCGCTCACGAAGTCGTCGATCTCGGTAATCTGCATGCTTCAAGCGTCGCATTGAAGTGCTTGTGTGGACTCGGACGCGATATCACCAGGAGAACTCGTGACAAAGCTCCATTCGGACCGACTGCGCACGGTCGATGTGGCGCGGGCGGCCGGTTACTCGGTGCAGCAGGTGCGCGACCTCGAGAACGACGGTGTGCTGCCCGCCGCGCAACGGTCGCCGGGCGGCCACCGGAACTATCGAGACGCGCATGTCGCGGCCGCCCGGGCCTACCGCGCGCTGGCGGAAGGGACCGGCCCGGTGGCGGCGAAGGCGATCATGCGCGATGCCGTCGCCGGGGACACCGAGCGGGCACTTGCCGGGCTCGACGCGGCCCACGCCGCCCTGCACACCGAACGCGGCGAGCTGGCGCTCGCGGTGCGGGCGGCGGCCGGTATCGGAGCCGAGCCGATCGCGGATGTGCGCGACTCCGACGCACTCGGCATCGCCGAACTCGCCGACGCGCTCGGCATCCGAACTTCCACGCTGCGGCATTGGGACGCAGAGGGTTTGGTCGTTCCCGAGCGCTCGAAAGGGGCGCGGCGATACACGCCCGAACAGGTGCGCGACGCCAGGATCGTGCACCAGTTGCGGCGCGCGGGTTACGGCATAACCACCCTGCGCACGGTGCTCACCCAGTTCCGGCGCAGCGGGCCGGGAGAGCTACGCGACGCCCTCGCCACCCGAGAGGCCGCACTCACCCGACGATCCAGGGCGCTCGTCGAAGCGGCGGCGGCCCTGACGGAGGTCCTGCGGGATCAGCCGCACAACCCCCGAGCTCGCGCGCTCTGCTGAGTACCGGCGGCGAGCAACTCGAACAGGGCGGTGATGCTCTGGTCACCACGCCCCTCGGCGACCGCGCAACGGAGCAGGTGGTGGATGGGTTCGTGCCAGCTCATATCGACGCCCGTCTCCGCCGCCAGCTGGGTGTCGTCGGGGACCGCCGTGTGGAACAGGTTGACGGTGGCGCCGAGGCGGCTGTAGTCCTGGGTGTCGATCTCGGTGGCCAGGATCGGCAGCAGGGATTCGATCATCCGCAACCATTTCACCGAGTACCCGACCATCGCCTCGGCAGGGATTCCACGGGAGGCAAGGATCGCCGCCCCCTCGAAGATGCCGAGCAGGGTGGGCAGAAGGGTTGCGCCGACGGCGGATTCGTAGAGTGCGGCCAGGTCGGGGTCGGGGCCGAGGAATTCGACGTCGCCGCCGAGTACGCGCAAGGTCTCGACATGGGTGTCGAAGACGGCGCGGTCGCCACCGAAATACAGCAGGGTGTCGAAGTTTCCGACGGCCGATGGCACGTTCTTGATCGCGCCACCGAGGTAACGCGCGCCCACGCAATGCGCGAAGCGCGCGAATTGCCTTGCCTGTGCCGGTGTTCCGCTGTTCAGCGTGATGAGATCGCGGCCCGCGAGTTCACCGGTACCGTCCAGGCTGTCGCGGGTGGCGGCGAAGGTCGTCATGGTCGTCACGATCACCCGGCTCGCGGCGACGGCATCGGCGACGGCGGGATGGGCGACCGCACCCGCCGCCACCAGGGCCGTGGTGCGCTCGGGGCTGCGGTTCCAGACATGGGTGCGGTAGCCGGCGGCGAGAAAGGCCTGGGCGATCGCGGTGCCCATCGCGCCGGTGCCGAGCACGGTCACGTTGTTCATGAGTCCGAGTGTGGGCGCCAACCCGGCGGCACAGAAGTACGCACTTTTCCCGTCCCTAGCTCACCCACAGGTAATCGTCCAGGTCAGGGCACCGGCGGGTGAACAATTGTGTGGGGCGTCATTGTTGTGAACCATGCCAAGGCCGAAGGTGAGCATCCCCGGGTGTACAGCCGGTGGCCGTAAAGTTTCAGGTATGTCGGAGCCCGAGATGACCGAATTGGTACAGCGCATCGTCGAGGAGGCGCTACTGGGCGGCCCACGACGGTTCAACCGAACCCAGGTGGCCGAGCTCTCCGGCGTACCGGAGAGCGAATCCCGGCGGCTGTGGACGGCGCTCGGTTTCCCCGCCAACTCCGAGGAAGCCGTCGACTACGCCCAGATCGATATCGACTCGGTCAGCACCTTCCGCGGCATGAAAGTGGTTGCGGCGTCGAATCTCCGGCAGCAGGCGGCGGCGGCGCGCACCATCGGTCAGGGCTTGGCGCGGCTGGCCGAATGGCAGGCCGACCTGGTGCTCGCCGAGGTCAAGGTCCGCGCGGAGGCGGCCGATCCCGCCCTGCCCGTGGCCGAGCGGATCAGGGCGGCCGCCGAGGACACCCTCGCCGAGGTCGAGCAGTTGCAGGCGTATGTGTGGCGCAGGCATCTGGTAGCGGCCATCGCGCGTTCCATCGACGACGCCGGGGACGGATCCACCCGCACCCTGGCCGTCGGTTTCGCCGACATGGTCGGGTTCACCCGGCTCACCCGGCACCTGCATCCCGACGAATTGTCCACGCTGCTGGAGGCTTTCGAGTCGACCACCACCGCCGCGATCACCGACAACGGCGGCTGGGTGATCAAGAACGTGGGCGACGAGGTGATGTTCGCCGCCGAGAACGCGATCGACGCGGCCCGGATCGCGCTGGCCATCCAGGAGTCGACCATGCTCGTGGGCGGCACCCCCGAACTGCGCGTCGCCTTCGCCTACGGTGAGGTGCTGCAACGCTTCGGTGACCTGTACGGCTCGGTGGTCAATATCGCCGCCCGCCTCACCGGCGTCGCCCGCCCCGCCAACATCCTCATCGACGACGCCGCCGCCGAAGCCCTCGCCGACCACCCCGAATTCGCCATCCGTCACCTGCGCAGCGTCCGCGTCCGAGGCTTCAACCGCCTGCGCCCCCACCGCCTCCGCCGCGCGTGAATTCGGCTCGGAGCACCGTGTCGAAGGGATGCAGGACACCGTTCTCTAGGGTGTTGTGGTGGAGATGGATTGGCTGAGTGTGCGCGAGGCGTACACGGTGTTCGCCGATGACGCGGTGGTGGCGCTGAACAAGCCGTCGGGCATTTCGGTGACCGGGGAGCGGCACGACACCGATCTGGTCGAGATCGCGCAGGCGGCGGGGACACAGGTGTACCCGGTGCACCGGATCGACAAGGTGACCTCCGGGCTGGTGCTGCTGGCGACCGATCTGGCGGCGCACGGGCAGCTCACCCGCCAGTTCAACAAGCAGACCGCGCGCAAGGCCTATCTCGCGATCGTGTCCGGGGACGACCTGCCCGACCACGGTGAACTCGACCTGCCGTTGAGCGTGGGACGCAAGAACCGGGTGCGGATCGCGGCGCCGCGCGAGGCGATCCGCCGCGAGGACGACCGGTGGTTCGTCGACGACGCCGACCTGCTGCCCGCCAAGAACTACCCCTCGCTCACCACGTTCACCACCGTCGCCCGCAAGGACGATCGCGCCCTGCTCGCCCTGCGACCGGTGACCGGGCGACGACACCAGATCCGCGTGCAGCTCGCCTGGACCGGCCACCCGATCCTCGGCGACCCCCTGTTCGACCGCACCGCCGCCCTCCCCCGCACCCATCTGCACTCCTGGCGGCTGCAACTGGACGCCGACTGGCTCACCCCACCGGTCCTCGACCTGCGCGCCACCCCGGGCCCCGACTTCTGGGCACCGTTCACCACCGACCCCGACGAAGCGGCTCACCTGCTCGCCGAGGCCGACCGCCGCACCGGTGCTACCCGGTGATCTCCCAGCTGCTGCTGCCGTCGTTGCGCGCGGTCACCACGACGGTCGCCGTATCGCCCTCGGCCTCGGCCTCGACCGCCGTACAGGTGAAGGTGCTGCCGACCTCGGCGATCTTCAGGCCTTGACCACAGTCGACGGTCACCGCGAAACCGAGCTGGTTCGAGGCTTCGGTGCTGATGTCGGCCGCGGTCGCCGCCAGGTCGAACGCGATATCGCGGCTCTTGTACTCCACCGAGCCTTCGCCGTCCTCGACCCGCACATCCACGCGCACTTCTTTGCCCTCGACCTTGGCCACGCAGATGAACGTGTCACCGGTGGCCGGTTCGTCGGCCAGACGCGGGCACTTCACGGATTCGACCTTCCGCTCGAGTAAACATCCGATCCCACTCAGCGGAATACACTTACTACAACAGGCTGATTCGCGCAGGAGAACGTGAGCTTCCGCGCGGTGAAAACGCACACAGACCAGCCGATGGGTTTCGGTCCGTGGCACGGCTCATGCAGACGAATAAGCGCAGGTCATCTAGCCTTGAAGGGTGCCGATGAGTCATCCCGGCGCACTCTGACGCAACGGAGCGATCCCAGAGAAGAAAGCGACTGCCGATGATCCTGGCGGCTCAGCTCAGCGACACCCATTTCGACCTCAGCGCACGCAATACCGAACGGGTCGAGGCGGTGATGGGCTATCTGGCGGACCTGCCGCGCAGGCCCGACGTCATCCTCGTCACCGGCGACATCACCGATTCCGGCAAACCCGAGCAGTACGCCGAGGCGCGCCTGGCCCTGACCGCCGACATCCCGGTCTACCTGCTCCCCGGCAACCACGACGACCGCGCGAACTTCCGCACCGGCCTGCTCGGCGAGCCCGCCTCGACGGCACCCATCAACAGCGCCAACCGCGTCGGCCCGCTGACGATCCTCATGCTCGATTCCAGCATCCCCGGCGAGCCGAGCGGTGCACTGTCCGAGGACACGTACACGTGGCTACGCGCCGCCCTGGCCGAGGCGCCCGCCGACGGCCCCATCCTCATCGCCCTGCACCACCCGCCGAACCACCTGTTCAGCCCGATCGTCGACGTGATCGCGCTGGCCGACCCCGGTCGGCTGGCCGCAATCGTCGCGGGCGACCAGCGCATCATCGGCGTGCTCACCGGCCACGCCCACTCCCCCATCGCCACCACCTTCGCGGGCAAGCCGATGATCACCTGCCCGAGCACCGCCTCGGTCCTCGGCGGCGAATGGGAGATCACTCCGCCGCATCGGGTGATGGACTACGCACCCGACCCGGCCATCGCCTTGCACGTCATCGACGAAAACCACGCTCTGACAACCCATTTCCGCACGGTGGCGATGGGCGGCTGGCTGGCGGAGCCCCGGATCTGAGCCTGCGCGCCGTGCCCACCACCAGGCGGGCACACGGGATCCACACATAATCCACACGCCGCGCATATCCCGGTGGGGCAACCCCCTGGCAGACTGGACACGTGAATCACAAGCCCGCGGATCTTCCTCGCGGACCACTGCGTCCCATCGAGCTGGCCACCGGGGCGGTGATGGCGGGGCTCACCGTCGGCCTCATCACCGTGGGGTCGCTGGTGCCGATGGCGGCCGCGTTGCAGCTGGTCGCGGCCGTTCCGCTCGGGCTGCTGGCCCACCGGTACCGGCTGCGGGCACTGGTCACCGCGACCGTCGCCGCCGGACTGGTGACGTTCGTGGCGGCCGGGATCATGCCCGCGCTCGGGGTGCTCGGCGCCGCGACCATCGCCGGGATCGTCGGCATCGTCAAACGACGAGGTGGCGGATTCGCCGCCGTGCTGGCGCTCGGGCTGGTCGCGGGCCTCGGCTGGGGGCTGTTTTCCGTGGCGAGCCTGCTGCTGTTCGCCAGGACCAGGCAGCTGTTCTTCGACGCCATCCGCAGCACCGCCGAGGGCATCAACAACCTCGCCGAACGACAGGCGCAGCTCGAACCGCTCGGCCGGATGGCGACCGAGGCCACCGACGCCGTGCTGCGCTGGTGGTGGCTCTACATCGGCGGCTCGGTCGCGCTCGGCGTATTCGTGAGTACCGTCGTCTCCTGGTTCGTGCTCGGCTCGGTGCTCGACCGGCTGCGCTGGCTGCCGGGCAGCGACCGCCTCGACGCACCCGAGGACGACCGGCAGATCGCACCGCTGCCCGTCTCTCTGCACGGCGTCGGTTTCCGGTATCCGGGAGCCGCCACCGACGCACTCGCCGATATCGACCTCACCATCCGGCCCGGCGAGTTCGTCGCCGTGGTCGGGCACAACGGGTCGGGCAAATCGACGCTCACCCGGGTGCTCGCGGGCCGACCACCGACCTGCGGCGCCGTCGACCGGCCGGGCTCGGCTGGCCTCGGCAAACTCGGCGGCACCGCGCTGGTGCTGCAACGTCCCGAGAGCCAGACCCTCGGCGTCTCCGTCGCCGACGACGTGGTGTGGGGCCTGCCGCCCGAGCTCGCCGCCCAGGTCGACGTGGACGCGCTGCTCGCCGAGGTCGGCCTCGAGGGCATGGGCCGCCGCGAAACCGCCACCCTCTCCGGTGGCCAGCAGCAGCGCCTCGCCGTCGCCGCGGCCCTGGCCCGGCGCCCGGCCCTGCTGATCGCCGACGAAGCCACCTCGATGATCGATCCGGACGGCCGCCGCGACCTGGTCGCCCTGCTGGCCCGGCTGCCCGAGCGGCACGGCACCGCCGTAGTCCTGGTGACCCACCACGAAGCCGACGCGAGCGCCGCGGGCCGGGTGATCCACCTGGCGCAGGGCCGCATGGTCGACCGGCTCGCGGCCTGGCCGCAACCGGCCCGCGACCGGCGCCGGGCACCGATGGGCGAACCCATCCTCGAGCTCACCGACGTGCGCCACACCTACAACCGGGGCACACCGTGGGAGGCACCGGCGCTGCACGGTGTCGACCTGTCGGTGCGCCGCGGCGAGGCACTGCTCGTGGTCGGCGGCAACGGGTCGGGCAAGTCGACGCTGGCCTGGATCATCGCCGGCCTGATCGCCCCGAGCGAGGGCCGCTGCGAACTGCGCGGCACCCCGGTCGACAAGCAGATCGGGCGCGTCACCCTGGCGTTCCAGCATTCCCGCCTGCAACTGCAGAAGCAGACGGTCGGCGAGGAGATCGCCGACTGGGGCGGCAAGGCCACCGGTTCCGGCGCGGTGGGCCGCGCGCTCGACGCGGTCGGCCTCGACCGGGCCTTCGCGGCCCGCTCGGTCGACGAACTCAGCGGCGGTCAGGCCAAACGGGTGGTGCTCGCGGCGATGGTCGCCAGCCATCCCCAGGTCGTCGTCCTGGACGAACCACTGGCCGGACTCGACCCGCAGGGCCGCGCCGAAGTGGTGGAACTGCTTGCCCGCCTGCGTGATTCAGGCCTCACCCTGATCGTCATCTCCCACGATGTGGCCGATGTGTCGGTGGTCTGTGATCGCACCGTCCACCTGGATTCCGGGGTGATCGTCGAGACCGCGCGCCAGACCGTGGGCGCCGTCGCCGCGCACACCGAACCGCTGTGGCGACTGGACAATTCACGCAACGAACCGGGGAACGGAGTGGCCCGATGAGTACCGTTTTGTTGCGCGAGGTACCCGTGAACAGCGTGGTGCACCGCCTCTGGGCCGGCACCAAGATGATCGCGGCGTTCACCATCAGTCTGCTGCTGATGTTCTGGCCCGCGTGGCCGGTGCTCGGCGTGATCATCGCGTTCCTGATCGCGATCGCCGTGCTGGCCAGGATTCCGCTCGGCGCGCTGCCGCGCCTGCCGCTGTGGTTTTGGGGGCTGATCGTGCTCGGCGCGCTGGTCAACATCCCCAACGGAACGCGTGGGGTGCTGGTCTACGCGCAGGTGGTGGTGTTCGGCCTGGTGCTGGTCGCGGCCTCGCTGCTGATCGCGTTCACCACCCCGATGGGCGAGGTGGCCCCGGCGCTGGCCAAGCTCGGTGCGCCGCTGCGCAAGCTGCGGCTGCCGGTCGACGAGTGGGCGGTGGTCGTCGCGCTCACCCTGCGCGGGCTGCCGCTGCTGCTCGACGAGATCCGGGTGCTGCGCGCGGCCCGCAAGCTGCGCCCGAAGGAGAGCCTGCTGCATCGCGCCTCCGACGCGAATCCGCTCATCGACATTCTCACCGCGTGCATGGCGGTGTCGTCGCGGCGGGCGGGCGAGCTGGCCGAGGCCATCACCGCGCGCGGTGGCACGGGCATGCTCACGGCCCATCCCAGCGCCCCCACCAGGCGCGATGCCGTTGCCCTCGTGATCGTTTTCGCGGTCTGCGCGGGTGCGCTCGGGCTCAACGCCGCACTGTGAACGAGCACGGCTCCTCATAGCGTATATCTATGAGGAATTTCATGTTTAAAATCTGAATTCCTCTGTGAGACACCATCGAGACGACTAGCGTTCAATCGACAACCGAGCTGGACCGCTTTCACGTGCCGACGCTCGCTTCTCGGGGGAAGCAACGAACGCGGCGCCTTCGTTTGGGCACGTCTCCTGATGAAAACCAGATGGGAATGTTCACATGATCATCCGTAAGATCGCCGCGGTCGCCATTCCGGTGCTCGCGGCAGCACTCGTCGGCACCGGCGTCGCGAACGCCGAACCGGTGGCGCCGAGCGTCGAGTACCGCACCGAACTCATCGGCAACACTGTTGTCACCACCCTCACGCACGGCACCTTCACCGTCACCGACGGCGCCGTCCAGGTCCGCGACGAAGCGGGCGCCACCCTGCTTTCGCTGCCGCTTTCGGTGCGCGACGGTGCCCTCGAGTACCCGCTGCCGCACGCGGTCAGCGACGAGGGCCGCAAGCTCGAACTGACGGCCGTGAAGGACGCGGCCACCGCGCGCCCGAACCTCACCCCGGTCGCCTCCCCCTCGGAAAACTATGCGGCACAGGCTAATTTCGCCTCGACCTTCGGCCTGGCCACCGCCATCGGCAGCTTCGTCGGCATGGCCATCGGCGCGGTGATCGGCCTCGTCGTCGGCGCGGCCGCGGGCGGCGTCGGCGCACTGCCGGGTCTCATCACCGGTGCGTCCGTCGGTGCGATCATCGGCACCATCGTCGCCGGTGGGCCGACCCTGATCGTCGCGGGCATCGACCTGATCAACACCTTGACCGCTCCCCCGGGCACCACCCGCTGGGCGCAGACCGGGTAATCCCCAAGGCAACGCGCTGGGAGCAAACTCTCAGCGCGTTGGTCCGGCGGGCCGGTGGCGGCCGGCCCGCCGTCGGCCTCAGGCCTTGTCGCGCAGCGCGTTCTTCGCCGCTTCCTGAGCCGAATCCACCTGACCGGCGAACTTGCCGCCGGTCTTGTTGTCCACCACGTCACCGGCCTTCTCGATGACGTCGTCGACCTTGTCGGCGTGCTGGGAGACAAGGCCCATCGCCTTGTCCGCCAGGTTCTTGAAATCCACCGCGTACTCCTCGCTGATTCGAACCGGGTACAACGCGATCACCCTAGCAACAGCGCAGCTTTCACGCGCGAGCATCATCGTGGCGAACTTGTCACACCGTCCCAGATCGGATGCCACAGGCGTCCCGTATCGGTCCACGCCTGGAAGCGCACGATGCCAGTGACGCTCGGCGTGACCCACTCGGCGTCCTTGATCTCCTCCGCCGTCATCTCGTTGGTGAACGGTGAAGTCTTGCGGCGCAGGCGTTGCAACTGTTCGGCGATGCGGCGCTGCTGTTCGGAATCGAACCCGGTGCCGACCCGGCCGACGTAGACGAAGTCGTCGTCGTGCGGAATGCCGACGAGCAAGGACTTGAACGGGCGAGCCGCGCTCGACCGCCACCCACCGATCACCACCTCCCTGGATCGCCAGTTGCGCTGTTTGATCCAGGTCTGGCTGCGTTTTCCCGGCTGATACACCGAGTCGACGCGCTTGGCGACCACGCCCTCCTGTCCCTGTTCACGGCTCTGCTCCATCGCCTCGGCCCCGGAACCGCCGAGTCGTTCCGACACCCGCATCGAGGGCGCCAGTTGTCCCAATGCCTCGAGGACCACCCGGCGGTCGCTGTATTTCTTGCGGAGCAGCGAGGTGCCGTCGAGGTAGAGGACATCGAAGGCGACGAAGATCGCGCGGGCCGAATCCGCCTGGAGCGCGGAGATGTCCGAGAGCCCGTTGTCGTCGAAGACGACCGCCTCCCCGTCGAGCACCACGCGGTGCCCGGCCAGTTCGGCGGCCAGCGCGGCCAGGCGCGGGTACCGGGCGGTGACGGTGTTGCCGCGCCTGCTGCGCACGGTGACGGTGCCGTCGTCGATCTCGACGATCACCCGGAACCCGTCCCACTTGGTCTCGAACTCCCACTCCGGAGGCTGCAACGACTCCACGTCTCCGGCGGTCGCGAGCATCGGCGACAAGCCGTGCGGGAACGACCGGGAACCGGTGTCGGGCAGCGTTTCCCGGGCGCCTTGGTCGCGCATGTAGTGCATCAGCCACTGGTCGCCCTTGGTCTGGATGAAGGCGTAGCGACCGCGCACCTTCTTGCCGTCGAACTCGACGATCACCTCGTCGTCGCGCCACTTCTCGGTGCGGTAGGTGCCCGAATCCCAGATCGTCATCTCCCCGGCGCCGTACTCGCCCTTGGGGATGGTGCCGTGGAAGTCGAGGTATTCGAGCGGATGGTCCTCGGTGCGCACGGCCAGCCGGTTGTGTTTCGGCTCGGTCGGTGGGCCCTTCGGGACGGCCCAGGAGGCGAGGACGCCGTCGCGTTCGAGGCGCACATCCCAGTGCAGGCGGCGGGCATGGTGTTCCTGGATGACGAACCGGTCGTCGGAACCACGCTCGGGAGCCGTGGCTGGGACCGGTTCCGGCGTGCGCCCCGGGTCGCGCATGCTGCGATACTTGGTGAGCGAGTCGGGACGGGCGGGCAGTGGTGGGTCGAGGTCGGCCAGCAGGTCGCCGTCGGCTTTCCAGCGGGCGAGCACTTCGTCGAAACGCAACTGTCGCAACGACTTCGCGTCCTCGATCTCGGCCCAGTCGCGCGGGGCGGCGGCATTGGGTTCGGTGCGTCCGCGCAGCGAATAGGGCGCGATGGTCGTCTTGGCGGCGTTGTTCTGGCTCCAGTCGAGGAACACCTTGCCGCCCCGCGCCGACTTCGCCATCGTCGCGGTGACGAGGTCGGGGTGCAGCTTCTCCAGATTCGTCGCCACCTGTTTGGCGACCGTCGACGCGCCACGCGAACTCACCGGCCGGTCCAGCGGCACGTAGAGGTGAATTCCCTTGCTGCCACTGGTTACCGGAAAGGCGCGCATGCCGATCTCGCCGACCATGTCCCGCACGGCCAGCGCCACCGTGGCACATTCAACAAGACCCGCACCCGGCCCGGGATCGAGGTCGAACACGATACGGGTGGCCGGACCGCGCTCGCCCGCTTCGAAACGCCATTGCGGCACATGGATTTCCAGCGCCGCCTGCTGCCCGAGCCAGGCCATCGCCGCCTCGGAATCGATGAGCGGGTACACCACCCGGCGGCTGGAATGCTCGAGCGCGGCGCGGTGCAACCACGCGGGCGCGTGCTCGGGCAGGTTCTTCTCGAAGAAATCGGGGTGATCCACCCCGTTGGGCCACCGCTTCCTGGTGACCGCACGACCGGCGATATGCGGCGCGATGGCATCGGCGATCGCCGAATAGTAGGCGATCACTTCACCTTTGGTCGTTCCGGTGGCCGGGTACAACACCTTGTCGAGGTTGCTGAGCTCGACCTCGACATCCGGTTCACCCGGCGCACCACCGAACTCGCGGCGGACCATCGACGTGGCCCGGCGGCGGGGGCCGCGTCGTCGCGGCCCCCGCGCACCGGATCAGGCCTTCGGCCCCGGATCGGTCGGGGTGGTGCCGCCCGTGGCAGGTCCCGAGCCCGGCTGCTGCGGGGGCACGGCCTTCTTGGCGGCTTCCTTGCCCTTCTCGATCTTGTCGCTGTACTTGCCCTTGGTCTTGTCGTCGATGAAGGTGCCTGCCTTGTCGACGGCATCGTTGATCTTGTCCGCGTTCTGCGCGGCGGCCTCCTTGCCCTTACCGAGCAAGCCCTTCAAGGTGTCCACGAGACTCATCTGCCGATGTTCCTTTCCCAGTTTCGCGCGATCGCCCATCGCTGCACTAAGCCGAAAGGTTCACTCCACATCTTCCCACCACGAAACCCGTGGTGGGAGGTCATTCGGAACCACCCGCTCACCCGGCTTGGGCACCGCGATCGCGGTGCCGGCCGCGGCGGCCGCCGACACCAGCCTGCGCACCGGTTCGGCCCAGCCGTGGAAGGCCAGGTTGAAGGTGGCCCAGTGAATCGGGACGAGCAACCCGTAGCCGGGGTCGCCGAGGCACAGGTCCGCGTGCGCGCGCACCGCTTCCTCGGGGGTCATGTGCACATCGGTCCAGCGCTCGTCGTAGGCGCCGATCGGGAGCAGCGTGAGGTCGAACGGGCCGAGCACCGCACCGGCCTGCGCGAACGCCTTCGTGTACCCGGTGTCGCCGCCGAAATACACCCGCTTGGTCGGTCCGGCCAGCGCCCACGACGCCCACAGGGTGGTGTTGCGAGTGAGGCCGCGACCGGAGAAGTGACGGGCCTCGGCACAGGTGATGGTCAGACCACGGTCGCCCGACTTGTGGCCGAGGGAAACCGAACCACCCCAATCCAATTCGATGATGCGGTCGTCCGGAACGCCCCACAGCCGCAGGTGTGCACCGATTCCCATGGGGACCACGAACGGCGCGCGCTGGCCGCGGACCAACTCGTCGACGGTCGGCTTGTCGAGGTGGTCGTAGTGGTCGTGGGAGATGACGACAGCGTCGACCTTCGGCAGGGTGGACAGCGCGCCCGGCACCGGATGCAACCGGGCAGGCCCGACCACCGGCGACGGCGAGACCCGCTCGCTCCACACCGGGTCGGTCAGCACGCGGTACCCGTCGAGGTCGATCAGCGCGCTCGCGTGCCCGTACCAGGTGACGGCCAGTTCCTCCGCCTGCTCGGGTACGGCGGGCGTCACCAGCGGCACCGGCCGCCTCGGCCGCCCGACCCGCCCCTGGGTGAGCCCCGACCACACCAGCGACGCCACCGAACCGGCCGCGATCATCGCGCTGGCCTCGGTGTTGTGGAAACGGCCGTCCCGATACGACGACTTGCCGAGCGCCGTCGGCGCGATCTCCGACGGCCCGGCGCCGAGTGCCCTCGGCAGACCCCATACGGCACGCGCCACCCAGGCCAGCCCGAGCGCACTCGCCACCGAACCCGCGACCCGTGCCGGATTCATCAGCGCCCCTGGAATTTCGCCGGGCGCTTCTCCTGCCGGGCCAGCCGGCCTTCCTGCGCGTCGTCGCTGGTCCAGGCCGCCGACAGCGCCGTCTCCAGCTGCTCGCTGGCCGGGACGCGGGTGCCGTCGTCGTTGAGCATGAGCTTCATGGCCCGCAGCGACAGCGGCGCGAGTTGGGCGATCGACTTGGCCCAGGCCTTGGCGTCGGCGACGGTGCCGATCTTGTTGGCGAAGCCGAACGCGTAAGCGTCCGCGGCACTGACGGTTTCGGCGCCGAGCAGGATGGTGCGGGCCGGGCCGCCACCGATCAGGGCGGCCAGCCGCGCGACGGTCCAGCGGTCCACCGAGATGCCGAGCTTGGCGGCGGGCACCGCGATGTAGGCATCGGGCTCGATCACCCGCAGGTCCGAGGCGAGCGCCAACTGCACACCGGCGCCGATCGCGCCACCGTTGATCGCCGAGATGACCGGCACCGGAAGGCTTTCGATGGTGTGCAGCATGTCGAGCAGACCGGTCAGGAAGGTCTCGGAGTACACACCGGACAGGTCGGCGCCCGCGCTGAAGATCGGGCCACGGCCGGTGAGCACGATGACGCGCGCCCCCTGGTCGACGGCCGCGAGCATGGCGGTGCGCAGCTGGGCGACCAGCTCCTCGTTGAGCGCGTTGCGCCGCTGTTCGCGCTGCAGTTCGATGGTGATCACATCGCCATCGCGGGTCACGCCGAGCATGAATTCCTCCACAGAAGTACCGGATCACGTGGTTGTCTTCACTCTGCCACAGTCAGCGGTCGGCGCCCGGTAAGGCATACCATCGGCGGCTGTGGGAACCGACTTCGACATCGTGGTGATCGGCGCGGGACAGGCCGGGCTGTCGGCGGGCTATCACCTGCGCCGCCTGGGGTTGGTGCCCGAACGCGACTTCCTCATCGTCGACCACGCGCCGGGGCCGGGCGGTGCCTGGCAGTTCCGCTGGCCCTCGCTCACCCTGACCACCGTGAACCGGGTGCACGACCTGCCCGGCATGTCGTTCGCCGAGACCCTGCCGCCCGGGTCGTCCTCGGCACCGGCCGCGACCGCCGTCCCGCACTACTACGAGCTCTACGAGAAGCGGTTCGACCTGCGGGTTCGCCGTCAGGTTTCGGTGCGCGCGGTCTGCGACCGGACCGCCGACGGGCAGAGCTGCGCCGGACGCGGTGAGGTGCTGCAGGTCGAAACCGACAGTGCCGGAACACTGCGCACGCGCGGGCTGATCAACGGCACCGGCACGTGGGAGCACCCGTTCATCCCGCGCTATCCCGGCGCCGACAGCTTCGCCGGACGTCAGCTGCACACGCGCGACTACCGCAGTCCCGACGAGTTCGCGGGCAAGCACGTGATCGTCGTCGGCGGCGGTATCTCGGCGGTGCAGTTGCTCGACGAGATCTCCCGGGTCACCTCGACGACCTGGGTGACCAGGACGGAGCCGCGGTGGCGCGAGACACCGTTCACCGAAGCGGACGGGCGCGCGGCGGTGGCCGCGGTGGAGGACCGGGTGCGCCGTGGCCTGCCGCCGGGCTCGGTGGTGTCGCTGACCGGCCTGCCGCTCGACGACCGGCTGCGCGCCGCCCGGGACCGAGGCGTACTCGACCGGCTGCCCATGTTCGAACGGATCGAGCCGACCGGCGTGCGCTGGTCCGACGGCACTTTCCAGCCCGCCGACGTCATTCTGTGGGCGACCGGTTTCCGCAGTTCCCTCGACCATCTGGCCCCGCTGCGGTTGCGCGGGCCCGGGGGCGGCATCACGATGACCGGCCGGCTGGCCACCCAGGTCGCGGTCGACCCCCGCGTGCACCTGATCGGCTACGGGCCGTCGGCCAGCACGATCGGCGCCAACCGGGCAGGCCGGGCGGCCGCCCGGGAGTTGAGCGACTACCTGGGAATCAGTCCAGACCGGCGCTGAAGGTGGCAGGATCGGGGCCGACCCGGGTGCCCCGATCGAGGCGGTTGATCGCGGCCATCGCGTCGGCGTCGAGTTCGAAGGTGAACACGTCGAAGTTCTCGGCGATGCGCGAGGGCGTCACCGACTTCGGGATGACGATATTGCCCAGCTGCAGGTGCCACCGGATGATGACCTGCGCGGGGGTGCGATCGAGCTCCTTGGCCAGGCTCACGATGGTGGGATCGTCCAGCAGCGTGCCCTGCCCGAGCGGGCTCCACGCCTCGGTGGCGATGGCATTGTTGGCATGGAAGGCGCGCAATTCGGGCTGGGCGAGGGTGGGATGCAGCTCGATCTGGTTCACGGTGGGGATCTCGCCGGTCTCGGCGATCACCTGCTCCAGATCGGGGATCCGGAAGTTCGAGACACCGATGGATTTCACCCGGCCCTGCGACTTCAACGCCTGGAAAGCCCGGAACGTATCGACGAAACGACCGGCCTTCGGCACCGGCCAGTGGATCAGGTACAGGTCGAGATAGTCCAGGCCGAGACGCTGCATGCTGGTGTCGAACGCACGCAGCGTGCTGTCGTAGCCCTGCTCGGAGTTCCACAGCTTGGTTGTCACATAGATCTCGTCGCGGGGAATCCCCGAGGCACGGATCGCGCGACCTACGCCTTCCTCGTTTCCGTAGATCGCGGCCGTGTCGATACTGCGGTAACCGACCTTCAACGCCTCGGCGACCACACTGGTGACGTCTTCCTCCGGCACCTGGAACACACCGAAGCCGAGCTGCGGTATGACGTTCCCGTCGTTGAGCACGATGGTGGGAACAGGACTGCTTTCGCTGCGGAAGGTCACCCTACCGAAGGGTAGAAGTGGTTGCCGGTGGCGTCAACGACGCGACCTCGCGTGTTTCCCCAGGTGTGCGAACCGGGGCGGTGGTCGGTTTTACCACCGGCCGATGCGGCGGTAGCGGGCCAGCCGCAGCGTGCGCAGTTCCTCGGGCGGGTGGGTGCGCAGGGTGGCCAGTTCCTCGGCGATCGTCAGGACGACGCGGCGGGCGAAGGCGACCGGCTCGTCGGCGGCGTCGGGGTACTCCTCCACGATCCGGTCCACCACGCCGTCCTCGCGGAGATCCTCGGAGCGAATCCGTTGGGCCGCCGCGAGTTCCGGAGCGTGCTCGGTATCGCGGAAGACGATGGCGCTTGCCCCTTCCGGCGGCAGCGGCGCGAGCCAGCCGTGCCGCGCGGCGAGCACCCGGTCGGCGGGGAGCAGGGCGAGGGCGCCACCGCCGGTGCCCTGACCGAGCAGCACCGAGACCGTCGGGGTGTCGAGGGTGACGAGATCGGCCAGACAGCGGGCGATTTCGCCCGCCAGACCGCGTTCCTCCGCCTCCTTGGACAACGCGGCGCCGACGGTGTCGATCACCAGGACCAGCGGCAGCCGCAACTCTCCCGCCAGCGCCATGGCCCGGCGGGCCTCGCGCAGCGCGGCGGGGCTCATCGTCTGCTCCTCGAGGCGGCCGGATCGGTCGTGCCCGAACACCACGCACGGCTGCCCGCCGAATCGGGCGAGGGCGAGCAGGACGGTGCGGTCGGTTTCGCCCTGGCCGGTGCCCGACAGCGGAACCCGTTGGCTGGTATGGCGAAGCAGGTCACGAATGCCGGGGCGTCCGGGGCGCCGAGTACTGAGCACCGAATCCCATGCTGTGGCCGTGGGATTCGCTGGGGTACCCGGATTACGCACGGGCGCAGCCCAACCCGGCTCGGCCGACAACGGAAGCGGTCGGCCGGCGCACACACTCAACGCGCGGTGGGCGATCCGACGGAAGACCTCGATCGGCACAACCCCGTCGATCACACCGTTGCGGTAGAGGTTCTCGGCCGTCTGCACATCGGGCGGAAAAGGCTTGCCGTACAACGCTTCGTAGACGCGCGGACCGAGGAAACCGATCAGGGCACCGGGTTGGGCGAAGGTGATGTGCCCCAGCGATCCCCAGGACGCGAACACCCCACCCATCGTCGGATTGCGCAGGTAGACCAAATACGGAAGCCCGGCCGCCTTGTGCACGGCAACCGCACCGGCGATCTTCACCATCTGCACGAAAGCGACTGTGCCCTCCTGCATCCGAGTGCCACCCGAGGTCGGCGAGGCGATCAGCGGCAGCCCGAGTTCGGTCGCCCGCTCCACCGCTTCGACGATCCGCTCGGCGGCAGCCACCCCGATCGATCCGGCGAGAAACCCGAATTCACAGGCGATCACGGCCACCCGACGCCCGCGCAACAGCCCCTCGCCGGTGAGCACCGATTCGTCGGTGCCCGCCCGGCGGCTCGCGTCGACGAGCTCCTGGCGGTAGCGCGGTGAGGCGGCGCGCCCGATCGGTGGGCGATCCCAACTCGCGAACGAACCCACGTCGAGCAGCCGCGCGATCACCTCATTCGCCGACATCTGCACGTGCAGAGCGTAGCCGGGCGATCACGATGTCGCGGATAGCCTTGACAGAATGTTGTGTTTTTACAACACTATGTTGTGTGAGCCCAGTCAGACGAGGGGAAACCCTCCCGATCTACAACCGCATCGCGGTGCTGCGCGCCGAACAGCGGATGAGCCGGGCGGCCCTGGCCGACGCGGTGAATGTCAATGTCCAGACGATCGGCGCGCTCGAGCGCGGCGACCACTACCCCAGCCTCGACCTGGCGCTGCGCATCTGCGACGTGTTCGCCCTGCCGGTGGAGGCGGTCTTCTCCCGCACGGAATTCGGCCCGCTCTCGGCCGAGGTGTATCCACGAACGAAAGGCACGTCATGACCAGCGCGACCGGTTTGATCGACCGCTATCAGGACTATCGGGTGCGGCGCTGGCTCGTGCAGGAACAGCGCACGGCGGGCATGCTGAAAAGCTGGCGGCCGCAACGACGTCGGCGGCTACTGGTGATCGGCACCGTGACCGCGCTTGCCGGGGTGGCGATCGCGGGCGTGCTGTGCGCGTTCGACCTGCAGGTCGTGCCGGTCGTGATCGCGACGATCTCGCTCCTGCTGTTCCTGCCCGCCTGGACCATGCTGCGAATCGCCAGCGGCGGACAGGATTACGCGCCGGAACAGATGCTCGACGAATTCGAGATCGCCGAGCGCAACAAAGCCCGCTCGGTCGGCCTCGCGCTCACCCAGTCGTTGACCCTGCCGGGTCTGTTCTTCCTGATCGGGGCAAGCGCTATCAACCCCGAAGCCGATGCGTATCGCACCGCCTACGCGGGAGGACTCATGCTGCTGGCAGCGCTCATGGCGGGCGGTTGCGCGCCCGCGATGATCATCGGCTGGACCCGTCCCGATCCCGAACCGGAACCCTGACGAGTGAGACCGGGGCTGCGGCCTTCATCGACGCAGCCCCACCCGCCGATCAGTAGCCCTGCATCACCTTGCGCAGCGCGTATTCGGTGAGCGAGACCAGTGCCTGCTTGGCCGGCTCGCGGCGGCGGGCGTCGATCGACATGATCGGGACATCCGCGGGGACCGCGAGGGCCTGGCGGATGTCTTCGAGCGGGTACTTCGGTGCGTCGTCGAACTCGTTGAGCGCCACCAGGAACGGCAGGCCACGTGCCTCGAAGTAGTCGACGGCCGCGAAGCTGTCCTCCAGCCTGCGGGTGTCGACCAGCACCACGGCGCCGATGGCGCCGCGGATGAGGTCGTCCCACATGAACCAGAACCGGTACTGGCCCGGCGTACCGAACAGGTACAGGACCAGGTCGTCGGCGAGGCTGATCCGGCCGAAGTCCATGGCCACCGTGGTGGTCGACTTCTGCGGAATGCCGGTGAGGTTGTCGATTCCAGCACTGGCATTGGTCACCAACGCCTCGGTGCGCAGCGGAACGATCTCCGACACCGCACCGACCAACGTGGTCTTACCGACACCGAAGCCACCGGCAACAACGATCTTCGCCGAAGTCGGCTTGCTCGTGCGGGTGTCGACCTGCGCCGTCGAATCAAATACGCCGGAGTCCACTGAGAACCCTTTCGATCAGCTCGCGACGTTCATCGTCGCTGGAATCGTCTTTCAAAGTCGCCGAGACCCGAACATGACCGGCCTCGATGAGGTCGGCCACCAGTACCCGCGCAACCCCGATGGGGATGCGCAGCTGGGCGGCTATCTCGGCGACGGACGGCGATTGTCTGCACAACTCCACGATGGACGTTTCGAGGTTGTTCAGTTCGAACTGCCGCTCCATGGCGACCGGATGCGAGGCAACGAGAGCCTCCAACGCCAACTCGACTGCCGGCCTGGTACGGCCGGAAGTCAACGAGTAAGGGCGAACGAGGCTTGGCTCGGCGCTTCCCATGCGGTGATCGTCTATGTCCATCCCACCATCAGGAACCCATCGTGACGCGTGGCGTGGCCTGGACGGTCTGGCCCACACGCTCGACCAACAGAGCCATCTCGTAGCCGACCTGACCGATGTCACACGAGGTGTTCGTCAGGACCGCGAGATAGGAGCCGTCGCCCACTGCCATCAGCAGCAGGTAACCGTGCTCCATCTCGACGACGGACTGCAGTACCGTACCGCCTTCGAACAGATTCGACACGCCGACGGACAGGCTGGCCAGACCGGCGGTGACAGCAGACAGCTGTTCCGCGCGGTCGACCGGTAGCTGGGCACTGGCGGCCATCAGCAGGCCGTCGGCCGAGACAAGGACAGCATGGGCTACGCCAGGAACCTCGTTGGCGAAGTTCGAAACCAGCCAATCCAGCTGACGGTTCGTACCACCTAGATCGGGGTTCATCGGTCTCCTTTATCTCCGGTTAGGTTCATTGCCTTCATTGCGCGGCCATCCCGGACGCCCTGCTGGTGACGACTCAAGCTGGACCTGATGGTTTCAGGGTCGCGCTTCGGTGTGCGGTCGGCGTTACCGGTCACGCCACCGGGCACGAGCCTTCCGCCCGGATTGCGTTGTGGCAAGCCGGCGGCCGTGCGGGCCTCGGCCTGCGCCTCGGCGGCCCGTCGCGCGGCCTGCCAACCTTCGTCACCGGGTGATTCGAAGGCGGCGGCCAGCTGGGACCGGTCGGAATTCTCGTCCGTGAGCCACGCCGACATCATCTCCGCGAAGATCGGCGTTCCGCCCATCACGGAATCGCCCTCCGGTGCCGGCTGCAACCTGGTCTGGAAGAACGACGCGGCCTTGGCCGGATTCGACCGATAGCTGTGCCGTCCCGGATCACGCCCTGCCGACGCAGCGTTCCCCGGCTCCGCAGGATCCCGATCCCGTTGCGGCAGAGCCACTCCCGGCCCGGCGTTCGCCTGCGGTACCACAGTAGCGCCGGGAGCACGCTGGGGCAGCCCATTCGGTCCGAGTGGGCGCTCCGGCGCGGCTTCACCGCGCTGCGGGAGACCGGGCGCGCGCTGCGGCAGGCCGCCGTCGGCCGGATCCCGGTGGGCGGCGGGCGTTTCCGACGGGGTGCGCTGCGGCGGGCCACCGGCGGGGTTGCGCTGCGGCAGCCCGTTGGCCGGATCCCGTTGCGGCAGACCGCCGACCGGGTTGTCCAGGCGCGGCAGGCCGCCGGACTGCTCGCGGTGCGGCAGACGCGGGGTCGGCTCGCGCTGGGGCAGGCCACCACGCTGCGGTAGACCGGTCGACGGGTCGCGCTGCACCGGCTCGGAATCACGCTGCGGCGCAGGGCCGCCACGCTGCGGCAGGCCCGTCGACGGATCGCGCTGCACCGGCTCGGAATCACGCTGCGGCACGGGGCCGCCACGCTGCGGGAGGCCGGTCGGCGGGTTGTTCGGCGCACGCTGCGGCAGGCCGGTGGACGGATCACGTTGCGGCAGACCACCGGTCTGCTCACGCTGCGGCAGCCCGTTGGACGGGTCACGCTGCGGGAGACCACCCGAGGGCGCGCGCTGCGGCAGGCCACCGGACTGCGGTCCGCCCGCCGGGTCACGCTGCGGGAGACCACCGGTCTGGTCGCGCTGCGGTGCGCGGTTCGACGGGTCGCGCTGCGGCAGCCCGGGCGACGGGTCACGCGGCGGCGCGCCGTTGGCACCGGGCGCACGCTGCGGCAGTCCGCCGTCACGGGTGGGTGCCGCGTCGCGCGGCGGCTGACCCGGCTCGCGGGCGGGGGCACCGTTGGCACCCGGCTGACGCTGCGGCAGGCCGCCGGCCGTCGGCGCGGGCTTGGCCTCGCCCGGCTTGCCCTGCGGGGGCTGCGGTGGCTGCGGACGCTGCGGCGCGCCGGGACCACCCGCCGCCAGGTTGCGCTTGGGCAGGTTGGCCGCGGCCAGCTTGCCGCGCTGCGGCACATTGCCCTGTCCGGGGGCGGCGGGGCGCAGCGACGGGGACTGTTCGTTCCCGTCCTGTGTCTGCGCCATCGAGTTGCCCGGCTGACGCTGCGGCAGTCCACCGGGACCGGTCGGCGGCGGGCTCACGCCCGGGTCGACGGTGACCATCATGTTGCCACCCGGGGTACGGGTGATCGCACGGGTCTGCATGGTGCTCGGCTGCTGCGGCTGCTGGGGCTGCGGCGGCTGCTGCTGCGGCGGTTGCTGCTGCTTCTGCAGCTGGTTCGGCGGCACGACCGCGCCACCGGCACCCGAGACGATCAGGCCGACCGGCACGTGCACGGTGACGGTGACGCCCGGATCGCGCGCGGTGTCGAACGTCGGGCGCAGGCGGACGGTGAGACCGTGCCGCTCGGCCAGACGGCCGACCACGAACAGACCCATGTGGCGGGCGGTGTCGGGGCCGGGCTCGGCGGCCTGCTCGAGCCTGCGGTTGATGTCGGTCATCTCCGCGGGCGGCATACCGATGCCCCGGTCGGCGACCTCGATCAGCAGACCCTGGTCGTGCGCCTGGGCGAAGGTGAACTTGACGTCGGTCTCCGGCGGCGAAGCGCGCAGCGCGTTGTCGAGCAACTCGGCGAACAGGTGCGCCAGGTCGGAGGCGGCCGGTTCGACGAGCGAACCGCGCGGGGTGGCGCCGAGCTTGACGCGCTCGTAGTCCTCGACCTCGGAGATCGCGGCGCGGAGCACGTCGGCGATCTCGACTGGGGCCGACTTGGAACGCCGCTGCTTGGTACCGGCGAGGATCAGCAGGTTGTCACCGTTACGGCGCATACGCGCGGCGAGGTGGTCGAGGCGGAAGAGGTTTTCGAGCAGGCGCGGGTCCTTCTCGTCGTACTCCATCGCCTCGATGAGGGTGAGCTGATGGTCGACGAGCGACTTGGACCGCCGCGCCAGCGTCTCGAACATGTCGTTGACCTGCGAACGCATCTGCGCCTGGTCGCTGGCCAGGCGAAGCGCCTGACCGTGGATGTCGTCGACGGCGCGGGCCAGCTGACCGATCTCCTCGTCGGAGCGCACCGGCATCGGCTCGAGCGGCACGTCCTCGGGGGCGGCGCCGTTGCGGAGCTGGGCGACCTCGTGGGGCAGGTCGGACTCGGCAACGCGCAGCGCGGCCAGGCGCAGGCGGTGCAGCGGCACGATCATCGAGCGGGCGACGAACACGGCGAGCAGCAGCGCGGCGAGGATGGTCGCGATGACGACCGCGGTGTAAGTCCAGGCGCCGGTGGCGGCCGAGGTGGTGAGTTCGTCCATCGAGGTCTCGATGGCCTTGGTCGACTCGTCGACGACGGTTTCGTAGGCCACGAGACTGGTGACCAGCGAGGTACGCATCTCACCGATGGGCAGCTTGCCTGCGGCCACGTCGGGCCCGCTCACCAGGTTCTGGCGGATGTCGGCCTGGGTCTTGAGGTCGGCGAGCACCTGGTCGCCGTCGGGGAAGCGGTTGGCGAGCACGTCGAGCAGGTGACGCTCGGTTGCCACGCCGGTGAGGTAGTTCTGCGGGCCCGCGGGCGATCCACGCAGCATCTCCGAGATCGCGGCCAGCTGATCGACGAGGATCGACCGGGTGTTGAGCGAGTCGACCAGGCGCAGCTTGGCCGTGTCCATCACCGGGTTGCTCACCTGGGCGATCGTCGACTCGACGATCGAGACACTGTCCTTGCGCATCTGCTCGACCGAGGCGAGCGCGGTATCGGGCGAGGCCGTGAGCCCCTTGCCCTGGGCACGCACATTCTTGGCCTGGGCGATCATCCGCTCGAGCGCGGAGTGCGCCTTCGGCAGGTCGACGAGTCGACCGAGCTCGGCCTCGCCCTCGGCGATGGCAGCGTCGAGGTCGACGAGGTCCTGATCGGTAACCAAGGTGACCCCAGGACCGGCGGGCACCGTCTGGCTACCGGTCACCCGCGCGGTCACAGCACTGAGCGAGGTGACCGACGGAATCGCGTCTACCTGCTCGTTGATGCTCGAAAGCCGGTTGGCCTCGGTGAACTCGGAGGTAATCCTCGACACGCCGAGCCCGACCGCGACCGCGAGAGGCACAGCCAAGACGGCCGTAACCTTCCAACGCAGGTCCCAGTTGCCGAGCGCCCAGCGCTTGCTGCCGGACCTAGCGGCGTCACGCATCTCCCACTCACTTTCCAAACTGGCCTCGTACCGTGCGCCATCACGAACCTCCACAGGCGCAATGGTGGCTCGCCAGACGGTGCTGGCCGAGAACTGCGGCTGGCCGAGAAATTGCGTCTACGACTGCCCGAATAAGTGACAACAGATTCTAACGGATCAATAACTTCTTGGCCGACTCCCGGTAGAGGTCCGCGCGATGACCTGCCCGTTACAGGCAAAACCAAAGGTCGCGGCACCCCCTCGGGTGTCGCGTGAAGTCTGCCACAATCATCAGGATCTATCGAGCGGGCACGAAGCGAGGCTAGGAGTCACAGGCTTGGACACCGAACACGAGTACCGGCCGGTCTATCAGACCAGCCTGGTCGATCCAGCCGACTTCTGGTCAGCCGCCGCTCGCGAGATCGAGTGGGATCTGGCCCCCGAGCACACTCTCGATGCCGCCGACAAACGTTCGGCCCGTTGGTATCCCGACGGCAAGCTCAATACCTGTGTGAACGCCCTCGATCGGCATGTGCGCGGCGGAACTCTCGCCGAAGGTGGACGTTCGGATCAGGCCGCGTTGATCTATGTGTCGGCCATGACCGACACCACAACGACTTATACGTATGCGGAATTGCTCAGCGAGGTGGAACGCTTCGCCGGGGCGATGCGTGACCTCGGCGTGGTCGCCGGTAACCGAGTCGTGATCTATCTGCCGATGATCCCCGAGGCCGTGATCGCCATGCTCGCGTGCGCCCGCATCGGCGCGGTCCACTCGGTGGTCTTCGGCGGGTTCGCCGCACCCGAGCTGGCGGCTCGCATCGACGACGCCGAGCCGGTGCTCGTCGTCACCGCGTCGGGCGGGCTCGAACCGGGCCGCCGCATCGAATACCCGCCGATCGTGCTGCAGGCCCTGGACCTGGCCGAGAGCACCTCGGTGCGCACGGTGCTCGTCAAACAGCGCCCACAGTTCCCGACCATCGAGTTCGCGCAGGACCAGCCCGCCACCGACGTGCTGCCCGCCTCGGATCAGACCGTCGCCGCGCGCTGGCTGGACTGGGACGTCGCCGTCGCCGACGCCGAACCCGCCGAGCCGGTGACAGTGGGCGCCTGCGACCCGCTCTATATCCTCTACACCTCGGGAACCACCGGAAAGCCCAAGGGCGTGGTGCGCGACAACGGCGGCCACGCGGTGGCCCTCACCTGGTCGATGCGCAACATCTACGACGTGGGCCCGGGTCAGGTGTTCTTCGCGTCCTCGGATGTGGGCTGGGTGGTCGGCCACTCCTACATCGTCTACGCGCCGTTGTTCGTTGGTGCCACCACGGTGCTCTACGAGGGCAAACCCGTCGGCACCCCCGACGCGGGCGCGTTCTGGCGCATCGTCGACGAACACGACGTGCGGGTGCTGTTCACCGCCCCCACCGCGTTGCGTGCCATCCGCCGCGCCGACCCGGAGGCCACCGCCGCCCATCGCCACGACCTGTCCCGGCTGCGTGCCCTGTTCTGCGCGGGCGAACGACTCGACCCGGCCACCTTCGAGTGGGCGAGCGACACCCTGCTCGCCGGTCATCCCGACACCCCGGTGGTCGACCACTGGTGGCAGACCGAGACCGGCTGGCCCATCTGCGCCGACCCGCTCGGCCTGCAGGAACTGCCCGTGAAGCCCGGTTCCGCCGGAGTGCCGGTGCCCGGGTACCGCCTGCGGGTGCTCGATGCCAGCGGCAACCCGGTACCCAACGGCACCGAGGGCAATATCGTCATCGGCCTGCCGCTACCTCCCGGCTGCCTGAGCGGCCTGTGGCGCAACCGGGAGCGATTCGTGCGCTCCTATCTCTCGGCGTTCCCCGGCCACTACCTCACCGGCGACTCCGGCTACTTCGACGAAGACGGCTACCTCTACGTCCTCGGCCGCTCCGACGACGTCATCAATATCGCCGGGCACCGGCTCTCGGCGGGCAGTATCGAGGCCGCCATCTCCGGGCACGAGGCCATCGCCGAGTGCGCCGTGATCGGTGTGCCCGACGAGCTCAAGGGCAGCCTGCCGCTGGCGTATGTGGTGCTCAAGCAGGGTGTGGAGATCGAGCCCGACCTGTTGCGCGACGAGCTCGTGGAACGGGTACGCGAGCAGATCGGCGCCATCGCCACCCTGCACG
Organism: Nocardia sp. NPDC050413; assembly: GCF_040655475.1. Taxonomy (NCBI): domain Bacteria; kingdom Bacillati; phylum Actinomycetota; class Actinomycetes; order Mycobacteriales; family Nocardiaceae; genus Nocardia; species Nocardia sp. NPDC050413. The sequence continues at coordinate 517,677 of NZ_JBFAJZ010000003.1, forward strand.
ACGCGATCGTCGTCACCGGCCTGCCCAAGACCCGCTCGGGCAAGATCCTGCGCAAGACCATCCGCCAGCTCACCGCCGGTGAACACGTGGAACCCCCGGCCACCATCGAGGACCCGGCCGTCCTCACCGCCCTGGCCGACCGCATCCTCGCCAACCCCCCGCTCGGCAGGCCGACCACCCCCGACCACGACGGCGACCAGGTAGCGCCGTGACATCGGCGGCTGGCGCCGCGGTTCTCGGCGCTTGACGCCGAGAACAGGACATCGGCGGCTGGCGCCGCGGTTCTCGACGCTCGAGTCCCCCTAGGATTGCGGCGTGACTGAACGTGCCGCTGCCGTTACTGTGCTGGTCGTCGACGACGACGAAGACGTGCTTGCCTCGGTGGAGCGCGGTCTGCGGCTCTCCGGGTTCCAGGTGCTCGTCGCCCGCGACGGTGGTGCCGCGTTGCGGGCGGTGTCCGAGCACGCGCCCGACGCGGTTGTGCTCGATATGAACATGCCGGTCCTCGACGGCGCCGGCGTGGTGACGGCGCTGCGGGCCATGGGCAACGACGTGCCGATCTGCGTGCTCAGCGCCCGCGCCTCGGTGGACGACCGGATCGCCGGGCTGGAGTCGGGTGCCGACGACTACCTGGTGAAACCCTTCGAGCTGGCCGAACTGGTCGCCCGCATCCGCGCCCTGCTGCGCAGGCGAACCGACACTCCCGATCAGGCGGCGCCCGGCGCGATCACCGTCGGTCCGCTGCAGGTGGATGTCGCGGGTTATCGCGCACTGCTGCACGGGCGGGAAATCGAGCTCACCAAAAGGGAATTCGAATTGCTGTCCACCCTGGCGCGCAATGCGGGTGTGGTGCTCACGCGTGAGCGGCTGCTGGAATTGGTGTGGGGCTACGATTTCATAGCGGATACGAATGTGGTCGACGTGTTCGTCGGATACCTTCGCCGCAAACTCGAAATAGATGACACGCCAAGGATTTTGCACACTATTCGCGGCGTCGGATTCGTGTTGCGGGAACCTAAATGACCGTGCGGTCGCCGAAAGTCCGTCGCAGGCAATCGTTTTCGTTGCGAACACGGGTCGCGGCGGCCGCGGCGGCTGGTGCGGTGATCATCGTGAGCATTGCCGCGTTCGTGGGTTTTCAGGCGATCGAACGCAACAATGTGACCCAGACGGATCAGCAACTCGAAATCGCCTCGCGCATCGTGTTGATCGAGCCGGTGCTCGCCACCGGCTTCGTGAACCTCACCGGGCTGCAGAACACGATGGCGCTCACCGTGCGCGACAACGGCCAGGTGACCGCGTCCAGCTCCACCCAGCTGCCGGATCTCGCGCCCGGCTCGCAGACCGTCGAGGTGAACGACCAGCCCTACCGGGTGCTGACCACCACCGAGAACCAGCCCGCCGGCCGCACTGTGTCGCTTGCCATTCCGACCACCGAGGCGGCGAAGGCGACGGCCGATCAGCAGCGCTGGGTACTCGCGGGCGCCGCGATCGCGGTCGCCGCGGCGGCTGCCCTCGGCTGGCTCCTCGCCGGTCGGGCCGTCGACCCGATCGTGCGACTCACCCGGCAGGTCTCCGCGCGCAGCGCCTTCCCCGATCCCGACCACCCCGCCCAACCGGTCGACGGTTCCGGTGTGTACGAGGCGGAGAAACTCGCCGAGGCGGTGAACACCATGCTCGCCCGCGTCGATCAGGCCCAGGCCGAGACCGCCGCCGCGCTGGAGACCGCCCGCGATTTCGCCGCCGTGTCCGCCCACGAACTGCGCACACCCCTCACCGCGATGCGCACCGACCTCGAGGTACTGCGCACGCTCGATCTCACCGACGCCCAGCGCCGCGAGATCCTCGACGATCTGGCCCGCACCGAAACCCGCGTCGAGACGACGCTTTCCGCACTGGAACGGCTGGCCCGTGGTGACCTCACCGCCGAAGCCGACCATGTCGCCACCGATGTGGCCGACCTGTGCGACCAGGCCGCGCACGACGCCATGCGGCACAACCCCGGCCTGTCGGTGCGCATCGATACCGACGCCGAACTGATCACCCGCGGTCTGCCCGCGGGCCTGCGCCTGGCCGTCGACAACGCGCTGACCAACTCGGTGAAACACGGCGGCGCGACCGAGGCCGTCGTCTCGGCTCACCGTGTGGGTGCCGACCGCGTCGTCATCGCGGTCGACGACAACGGCACCGGCGTTCCCGCCGCCGAACGCGACCGGGTGTTCGAGCGGTTCGCCCGTGGTTCCAACGCCACGAAGATCGGCTCCGGCCTCGGCCTCGCGCTGGTCGCCCAGCAGGCCCAGCTGCACGGGGGCCGGGCCTACTTCGAGAACAGCTCCCTCGGCGGCGCACGGCTGGTCCTCGACCTGCCGATCCGCCCCGCCGTCTGAGATCGCGACACCCCTGGACCTGCGGGGAACCGGCACAGAGACGACGATCACTCATAATTCGCCGTGACGATGTCCTGCGCGTCGGTGTCCATCACAGGAGCAGCGGAGGAGGTGGGCGTGTGACGGTGTCACCCGCGGCCGAGACAGAGCTGGACGACGCGACCCTGGCAGGTCGGGCGCGTGACGGCGATGTCCGCGCATACGAGCAGCTGGTGCTGCGCTATCAAGGACCGATGTTCCGGCTGGCCGCCAAGATGCTGGCCGACCGCGCCGAGGCCGAGGACGTCACCCAGGAGGTGTTCCTCAAGGCCTGGCGGACGATCGCGCGCCTGCAGGACGACGCCGCGTTCGCGAGCTGGCTCTACCGGATGACGACCAACCGGTGTCTCAACGTCATCCGCGCGCGCCGCCCCTCCACCGAGGTCGACCCCGACACCACGGCGTCGACCCGCACCGACACCCGACCCGATCACGCCACCGAGGTGAGCAGCCAGATGGCCGCGCTGACCGACGCGCTGCAACTGCTCACGCCCGAACAGCGGGCCTGCTGGCTGCTGCGCGAAGTGCACGGCCGTTCCTATGACGAGATCGCCGAGATCGTCGGCACCAACAGCACTGCGGTGCGCGGACGGATCGCGCGTGCCCGAGCCCAACTGGCAGAGGTGATGAAGCCATGGCGGTGACCCACAACGACAACGACTACCTGCTCCCGTGCGGACGCGGTCTCGAACAGGTGTGGGAGCGACTCGACGACAACGACATCGACAGCCACGAGGCAACGTGCCCGCAGTGCGCCGCTGCCAGGGAGAGCCTGCTGACCCTGCGCACGGCCACCCGCGAACTGATCGAGGAACCCGACCCACCCCCACCCGATCTGTTCGGGCGCATCATGTCGGCCGTGCGCGCCGATGTGCGCCGTGGCCGCACCCTCGCTCTCGATACTCCTCATCCCGGCGCCATCCAGGTCAGCGAGCAGGCGGTGGCCGTTGTGCTGCGGTTCGCGGCCGACACCGTCGACGGCGTGCGCGCCCGCGGTTGCCGGGTGCAGAGCAGCGAGCCCGGCGCGGACGGCGAGCAGGTGATCGCCGTCGACATGACCATCGCCGTGCGCCACGGCGTGCCGCGCATCGAGGACGTCGTCTCGCTGGTGCGCGAGCGGGTGCGCGCCGCGGCCACCGCACGGGTCGGCGTGCACCTGGGCAGGCTCGACCTCACCGTTGTCGACATCTACGAGGAGGACCGGTGACCGGCATGCTCCCCGAAACCGAATTGATCGTCGGCGACGCCGTGATCGCCGCGGTCGCCGCGCGGGCGGCGGCCTCGGTGTCCGGGGTCGCCCGGCTCGAGCCCGGCGTACTCGGCCTGGTCGGTCAGCTCGCCCGCACCGGGCGCCGGCTCTGGATCGGACAGGAACCCGCCGCTTCGGCCGGTGTCCGGGTGCGGCGGACCGGCGGTTTGCTCAGCCTCCAGGTCGATCTGGCGCTGACGGCGTCGGCGCATGTCGGCGAGGTCGGCCGGGCGGTGCAGCAGGCTGTCGCGCGAGCGGTCACCGAAGACACCGGCACCGAGGTCGACGAGGTGACGGTGTGGGTTCTCGATATCGAACCGGGGCGATCGTGAGCGGTGAGACCGAATTGATCGACCGGATCGTCGCGGCCATCGATGCCGTCGACGGCGTACATCCCGCTGTCCCGATGGGCTTGGAGAACAGTCGCTGGCTGCCGTGGAACGCGGGCAGCGCGGCGGTGGATCTCGATGAGACGGCGGTGCAGCTGCGCGTGGTCGCGGCGAGTTTGCCGTTGCGCCCGCTGATCGACAAGCTCGAGGCCGCGATTCGCCCCCTGCTCGACGAAACCCCGTGGGCAGGCGCGGGGTTGCGGATCCATGTGGTCGACCTGCATGCCGAAACCGTTGCCGACGGGAGCGATCCAGATCACGTTCCCCGCCCGTGACGAAAGCCCGGCCACGGTGTCTTACCAGTGTCAGTTCGAGAAATGTTGGAGCACAACACCATCGGAGGAAGCTATGACCAGCACGAGCACCGAGAACAGCAAGGCCGTCGAGAAGACCGGCGCACCGGGCAAGGGTACGGGCGCGCTGGCGACCGACCAGGGCACGACGACCATCGCCGATACCGTTGTCCAGAAGATCGCCGGACTCGCGGCACGTGAGGTGCGCGGCGTGTACGCCCTCGGTGGTGGCACCGCCCGCGCGATCGGCGCACTGCGTGACCGCATTCCGGGCGCTTCCTCGAGCATCGGCCAGGGTGTCTCGGTCGAGGTCGGCGAGAAGCAGGCCGCCGTCGACCTGGAACTCGTCGTCGAATACGGCGTCGCCATCGCCGAATTGGCGCGCGCGGTGCGCCGCAACGTGATCACGGCCATCGAGCAGATGACCGGACTCGAGGTCGTCGAGGTCAACATCAACGTCAACGACGTCTACATCGAAGACGAGTCCGACGACCAGCAGCAGCCGACCCGCGACCGGGTGCAGTGACATGAACGCCACCACGATCTGCCTCGTCATGGGCCTGTCCCTCGGCTTCGCCGCCGCTTTCGGCGGGCTCGGCGCGTTCGCCGTTGTGCTGATCTTCGGTGGCCTCGGCCTGCTGATCGGGCGCTGGCTCGACGGCGAAGTCGATCTGTCCGGGCTGCTGCGGTCGGCGCAGGATCGGAGCAGGCGGTGACCAGCGCCGCCACCGAGCTCGCAGGCGTCACCGCGCGTCCCGAGGCCGCCGAGCTGCCAGGGGCGACGACGATCGACGAGCGCGTCGTGCGGCGCATCGCGGCTCGGGCCGCGACCGAGGTGGACGGGGTCGAACCGGATGTGCGGGTGCGCGCCGAGGTCGTCGGGACCGGCGCCACCCTGCACGTCCGGCTCCCGATCCGCTATCCGTCGCCGGTCGCGCGCGTCACCGACGCGTGCCGCGCGCACCTCATCGCCAGAACCGAGGCGCTGACCGGTCTGACCGTGCCACGGGTCGACATCGAGGTGTCGGCCATGGTTCCCGAACCGCCGGAGAGGAGAGTCCGATGACGCGTCGCCCCCGCCGGGTCGTCCCGGCCGTCGTCGTCGCGCTGGCGCTGCTCGGCGCCGCCGTGCTCGTCGCGGTGTCGCTGATCCAGCGGCTCACCGGGTCACGGGAATGGGTTTCCTACGACAGCCTCGCCACCCGGCTGCACGACACGTCGTGGGACAGCGTGTGGGTGCTTGGTGCGGGTGCGGTCCTCGTCGCGGTGGGGTCGGCGCTGCTCTCGGCCGCGGTGACGCCGGGCAAGCCGGTGGTGCTCGCACTGGAACCCGGCGACGATCTCGAGGCCGGGATCGCCCGGCGCAGCCTGCGGCACGCGCTCACTGATGCCGCGGGCGCCGTCGACGGTGTCGACAAGGCGCGGGTCCGGTTGCGTCGCAAGAAGATCCACATCGCCGGGCACACTCGTCACACCGCCGAGCGGACCGCTGAGAACCTCGGCACGGCCGTGGCCGCCCGGCTGGACCGCATCAGACCAGCCGTTGTCCCCCGCCTGCGCACAAGTCTGCGCACGATCGGACCAGGAGGTACGCGATGACCGTCGCCAACCGGCCCGCCCGGCTCAATCGCGGACTGCTCGGACTGCTCGGCCTCACGCTCGCCACGGCGGGCGGGCTGCTGATCGCGGCACACCTCGGTGCCTTCGCCCGGATCTCGCGCGATTCACCGCTGGTCCCCGGGACGGCGGAACCACCGCGATGGGTCTTCTTCCTCGCTGTGGCGGGAGCCGTCGTCCTCGCGCTCGCCGCGTTGCGGTGGCTGGCCGCCCAGTTCACGCGCCTGCCCAAGCAGACGGTGTGGCAGCTCGGGGACTCCACCGAGCAGGGGTACACCCGCCTCGGTTCCGGTGCCGCGGCCGAACCGGTTGCCGCCGACATCGAGACCTACGACGGGGTCCGCTCGGCCACTGCCCGGCTCTCGGGCACACAGCTGGCACCCGATCTGCATCTGCTGGTCGAGACCGCCCCCGACGCCGATCTGACCGCATTGCGCAAACGGATACTCGGTCACGCCGTTCCGCGGTTGCGAACGGCCTTGGAGCTCAGCGCGATTCCGGTGAGCGTCGAATTCCGGATCGCCGATCGAGGCAGAACCAAGCGCGCCAGGTAGCCGAAAGCCCCGCACGGGTGAGTGCGGGGCTTTCGTGTGTCGAACCGAGAACTACCGTCCGCGGGTGCGGATCATCAGGGCAGGACCTGGGGAACGGCTTCCGGGATGACCAGACCGATGACGGCGCCGATGACCGCGCCGGTGATGGCGGTGGAGATCACGCCGGGGATGGCGCAGAAGACGTAGCCGATGATGAACGCGGCCAGGGCCGGGACGCACAGGATGGCGGCGGCGATCGCACCGATCGTGGCGCCCGCGGCGGCACCGTTCTGGACCGGGTCGTGGTTGGCGGCGGCCGGATCGGTGGCGATGTTCTTCAGCTCGGTGCTGGTGTCGGCCGACAGCGCGGGGGCCATCGACACGCTCTTGCCGTCGGCCGAGACCACGGAGGCGACCGCGATGGCGTTGCCGTCGACGGTGTTCAGCTTCAGCGGCACTTCACCGACGGTGACGCCCTCGGCGGAGACCACGGTCAGCGCGTCGGGGGTGAGCACGAAGCGGCCGTTCTCGACGGTCGCGGAGATGGTGCGCAGGTCGGGCGAGACAGAGCTGCGGAAGTCGACACCACCCTCGGAGACGACGCTGGACAGGCCGGTGGCGATCTGCGCCTGACGCTCGGTCACATCGGCGGCAGCGGTGCCCGCGGTGACCAGCGAGGTGGCGACTGCCAGCGGCAGCGCGGCGACGAACACGCGGCGACTCGCACGGGTGATGGTGTGGCGGAACATGAAAATGTCTCCCTCCCGATGCCTCCGGCGACCCCCGAACCCCCGGACGAATCGAAGAAATCTCGATGTCGATTGACTCGAGAGTTGTACCGAATAGAACAGCTGCGAAACGGGAACTGTGACACAGCACATAGCATTCGGGGGTTAACAGTCTCGATGAGTGGGAACTGGTGTTCCTCAACGAACTCTCAGACAACCCCCACCACCCGCACCGGACTGTCCCGATACCGTCACGGCTGTGATCCACACACGCGCCCGCCTGCTCTGCCTGCTCACCGCCGTCCTGCTCACCGGTGCCACCGTCGCCGCTTGCGCCACAACGGATTCCGCGCCGACCGGGATCGCACTGGTCAACGCCGACACCGGACCGACCGGTGAACGAGTCGCCAAGGCGGTGCAGGAGGCGGGCGGCTACGAGTGGACGCTCGCGAAGCCCGGCGAGGTCGATCCCGGCGACTACGCCGCGGTGATCACGCTGCCCGCCGATCTCACCTCGGCCATGGCCACCCTCGCCACACCGACACCGCAGCGCGCCAAGGTCACCGTCACCACTCACGAAGGCGCCAACCGGGGCACGGTGAACGGCGCGGTCGACGTGGTGACTCATCGGATCGGCGCGTCCGGCGTGGATGCCGCGCTGGCGGCGGTGTCGCAGGCGCGCAATCAGATGACCTCGGTGCAGTTCACCGCCCAGCTCCTGAGCGCGGGCGTGAACGCGGCCGCCGACGGGGCCGACCAGTTCAGCGGCGGGGCGGAGCAGTTGCTCGGCTTCCTCGACTTCGCCAAACAGGGTGCGGGACAGCTCACTTCAGCGATCGAGCTGCTGAACCAGACCGTCGACGGCGCGGCACTGCAGGCCACCCAGCTCGCCGACGCCCTCAGCTCCACCGGCGTGACCATCGCGGGTGTGCAGAACAGCGCGGCCGCCCTCGGTTCCGGTCTCGACCAGATCCTGCCGCCACTGAAGGCGCTCCCCTTCGCCGCCGACCCCCAGCTGGCCGGCATCATCACCAAACTCGAAGCGCTCCAGGCAGTCTCGAACCAGGCGGGCACCCAACTGGCCGGCCTGAGCGAATTGACCGGCGCAGCAGTAGATCCCGACACCGACCTCGGCACCCTCCTGCGCACCGTCGTCGCCCGCCTCAACAGCGCCCGCGACCAGCTCACCCAGGGCGCCGCCCTCGCCAAAGACCTCCCAACCCTCGCCGAACAGGGCGGCGCCCAACTGGTCTCGGCCATCGAACAACTCACCGGCGGCGTAGGCGCCCTCCAGAACATCGTCGGCAACCTCAACACCCAAACCACCAAGGCCCTCGAAGCCCTCCCCCCACGCGGCCAATCGCAACAATCCGCCTTGGCCCTCGCCCTCACCGACCCCGTCGAGGTCGTCCACGAGTAGCTGCCCGATACCACACAGTCGGTAAGCTCTGCCTATGACGATCCAGGCCTTGGACTCGCTACCCCACCAGATGACGGAAGAGCAGTACCGTCAGCTTCCCGAGGACATCTCGCGGGTGATCGAGGTGGTGCACGGACACGTCATTCTCTGCGAATCACCGACGCCCGAACACAACCGCGTCGCCCGGCGCCTGGCAGGTGCCATGGAAGACCTGCCGAGCACCGAACCGTGCATTCGCGTGGAGACCGACATCGATCTGGTGCTCTGGCGGGTCCCGAAATTCACCTTCCGCCGACCGGATGTGACGGTCTACCGGTGCCTGGAGCAACCAGGAGACAAACCGGAGGCGGGCGATGCGCTGATCGTCGTCGAGGTGTCCTCGCCGTCGACAGCCGCCGAGGACCTCCTCGACAAGAAGGCGCAGTACGCGCGAGTCGGCATTCCGCTCTACCTGGTCGTCATGCTCGATACGAAATTCGGGATCGCCGAGGTACTCGAATTCCGGCTCGACGCCCACGCCCGTGAGTACCGGCTGCACCAGATCCACCGGGAAGGGTTGCTTCGGCTCGAGCATGTGATCGTCGGGGATATACCGTTCGACGAACTGATGCGCTGAAACCCGTGCCGCCCGGTCGAAGTCGACCGGGCGGCACGGGTTTTCAGGATCAGGGCAGGACCTGGGGGATCACATCCGGTGCCGCAACGCCGACGATGGCGCCGATCAGGGCGCCTACCAGGGCGTTGGGGAGGCCGACGAGGCCTACGCAGGGGAGGTAGAGGATCATCGTGGTGATCATCGGGATGCAGACGACGGCGGCGGCGATGAGGCCGATGCCCGCGCCGATGGCGGCGGCGTTCTGGACCGGGTCGGGGAACTGGGCGGCGGGGTTGGTGGCGATGGTGCGCAGTTCGGTCGTCGCGGCGGGGGTGGGCTGCGGGGTCACCGTGAGGCTGTGGCCGTCGGCGGCGATCTCGGTGGCGAGGGAGATGAGGTTTCCGCCCGCCGTGGTGAACGAGGTGGGGATCTGCCCGGTCTGCTCGCCCGCGGCCGATTCGACGACAACACCCTGCGGGCCGAGCACGAAACGACCTTCGGACAGCGAGGCCGACACGGTGCGCAGATCCGGGGCGACAGTCGTGCTGAACCCTTCGCCGGTGCTGGCCAGCCCCTGCGCGAAGCGCACCTGATCGGATTCAGCCGAAGCCGTCCCGGCACCGACCACGCTCACCGCGACGGCGACGGGCAGCACGGCGGCCAGCGCGTGACGGACAACCTTGTGGTGGAACATGATCGAGAATCTCCCTCAAGTCACTGTCATGGACAACGCATTGGAAACGAGACACACGGGGAGCTATGGCTCCGGTCACACTCGCCGCACATTACCCCGATGCCCGACCGCGCCGCGCCACGGGTGGCCGCAGCCCGTAAGCTGACGCGCGGGAAGGGGGGCAGGATGATCGAAACCGGCTCTGGTACACACAATGTCGCACCCACCGGACCGGTGCGCCCGCCGGGCGGCTCGCCCGGTGTCGGCTGGATCGTCGTCGGCCTCCTGGTGCTCGTCGCGGCCCTGATCGGCGGCTCGGCAGGCGCGGTGGCCGTGTTTCGCGAACCCGCCGCTCCCGTGGCGCTGCCGGGCGAGCCCACCGTCCTGCCCCAGGAGGCGGCCCGCCTCGCGGCCTGCGCGTTCACGCGGTTGATGGTGACTTATCACCACAGCGACCTGGACGGCTACTTCGAGCAGATGCGGGCCGGTTCCACCGGCGAATTCCACGACCAGTTCGTGGAGGGCGCCGCCGGGCTGCGGGCGGCGATGGAGACCGCTCAGGTGTCCTCGACGGTCGAGGGCGAGCCGGAGTGTCTGTCCAGGTCCGGCGCGGGCACCGAGTACGTCGTCGTCGCCATCGTCGGTCAGCGGCTGACCAACGGCACCGCACCCGACGGTCGGTCGCAGCGCACCACCTTCGCACTGACCATGCGCAAGGTCGACGACCGCTGGCTGGCCGCCGCGATCGACAAGGTGTGAAACGTCGACGGCCCGTGTCTCCCTGAGGGAAACACGGGCCGTCGGTAGCTCAGCTCAGTTGGCGTCGAGCAGGTCGATCACGAAGACCAGGGTCTTGCCCGACAGGTGGTGACCCGCACCGACCGGACCGTAGGCCAGCTCCGGCGGGATGGTCAGCTGGCGACGGCCGCCGACCTTCATCCCCGGGATACCGTCCTGCCAGCCCTGGATCAGGCCGCGCAGCGGGAAGGTGATGGATTCACCACGGTCCCAGGAGGAATCGAACTGCTCGCCGGTCTCGAACTCGACGCCGACGTAGTGGACCTCCACGGTGCCGCCGGGCACAGCTTCGGCGCCTTCGCCTTCGACGATGTCCTTGATGACGAGCTGAGAGGGCGGCGGGCCCTCCTGGAATTCGATTTCCGGCTTGGTCATTGCGGGCTATCCCCTTCGATAGTGTGCGTTGTCCAGATGACTAGCGGTTGTCGATCGCGCGGTAGTCACGCTCACCGTAGCCGGTGTAGATCTGGCGCGGGCGGCCGATCTTGAGCGGCTCGGAGTGCATTTCGCGCCAGTGCGCGATCCAGCCGGGCAGGCGGCCCATGGCGAACAGCACGGTGAACATGCGGGTCGGGAAGCCCATCGCGCGGTAGATGACGCCGGTGTAGAAGTCGACGTTCGGGTACAGGCGACGCGAGACGAAGTAGTCGTCGGTGAGGGCGGCCTCTTCGAGCTGCTTGGCGATGTCGAGCAGCTGGTCGTCGCCGCCGATCTTCGACAGGATCTTGTCGGCGGCCTGCTTGACCAGGGTGGCGCGCGGGTCGTAGTTGCGGTAGACGCGGTGCCCGAAGCCCATGAGCTTCACGCCGTCTTCCTTGTTCTTGACCTTGCGGATGAATTCCTTGACGTCGCCGCCGTTGGCCTTGATCTCGTCGAGCATCTCGAGCACGGCCTGGTTGGCGCCGCCGTGCAGCGGGCCCCAGAGCGCGTTGATGCCGCCGGACACCGAGGTGAACAGGTTGGCGTCGGAGGAGCCGACGAGGCGCACGGTCGAGGTGGAGCAGTTCTGCTCGTGGTCGGCGTGCAGGATCAGCAGCATGTCGAGCGCGGCGGCGACCTCGGGGTCGACCTCGTAGGGTTCGGCCGGGAAGCCGAAGGTCATCCGCAGGAAGTTCTCGACCAGCGACAGCGAGTTGTCGGGGTAGAGGAACGGCTGACCGACCGACTTCTTGTACGAGTAGGCCGCGATGGTCGGCAGCTTCGCCAGCAGGCGGATGGTCGACAGCTCGACCTGCTCGGGATCGCGCGGGTCGAGGGAGTCCTGGTAGTACGCCGACAGCGCGTTCACCGCGGACGACAGCACCGGCATGGGGTGCGCGTTGCGCGGGAAGCCGTCGAAGAACCGCTTCAGGTCCTCGTGCAGCAGGGTGTGGCGGCGGATGCGATCGGTGAAGTCGTCGAGCTGGGCCTGGGTCGGCAGCTCGCCGTAGATGAGCAGGTAGCTGACCTCGATGAAGGTCGAGCGGCCCGCGAGCTGGTCGATCGGGTAGCCGCGGTAGCGCAGGATGCCCGCTTCGCCGTCGATGTAGGTGATGGCCGACTTGGTCGACGCGGTGTTCATGAAACCGGGGTCGTAGGTGACGTAACCGGTGCTGGCCAGCAGCTTGCCCAAGTCGAGTCCGTCGTTGCCCTCTGCGGCCCTGGTGACCGAGATCGGGAACTCGCCACCGGGGTACTGCAGTACCGCCTTGGCGTCATCGGCGACGTTGGTGATGTTCTCAGCGGGCACGGAAGGATCCCTCTCAGGCTAGTTGAGATTCTCGCCGAGCCCTGAAACCCGGCGCCGAACCGTGCGCCGTTTGCGGTCGGCAGACGGCGCGCTTGGTGTAACGCTAACTCTTGTCGGCCGTGGATGAGCAATCAGGGTTGGCCTGAGCTGTGCTCACACCGGGGCGAATCCGTGGTGAGGTGCTCCACCTGCGCGGATCCGGGTTCGCACGGCGCGCGGCGGGGCCGGAACCGGTGGTCACGGCCCGAACTCGCCCACCACCCGCGTCGACCATGTATTTCCTTGTCTCCCAACTTATTCGGCGACAACCTCGGCGTGCGCGCGAGCCACGCGGTAGCGGACGAAGGCGGGGAAGGCCAATGCGGCGAGAAGCACCCCGATCACCACGAGTACGCCACCACCCGCGGCGGCAACAGCAGTACCCAGGCTGGCGGCGGCAAAACCGTGGGCAACATCACCGACCCGTGGTCCACCGGCGACAACCACGATGAATACCCCCTGCAGCCGCCCGCGCATCTCGTCGGTCGACACGTTGAGCAACATCGCCGTCCGGAACGCCGCCGACACCATGTCGACCGCACCGCCGAGCGCCAGGAACGCCAGCGCGATCCACAACCACACCCCCAGCCCGAACAGGTGCCCGGCCAGCCCGACCGCGAGGCCGAAACCGACCATCGCCACGCCCCAGATCGCGATGCACACGATCACCGCCAACCCCTGCCTGCGCACCCGGGGCACCCACCCGGAGAACACTCCGCCCAGCACCGCGCCCGCCGAGATCGCCGCGAACAACAGACCGAGCGCCACCCCGCCCTCGGCCGGATCGTGGAACGTCTCGTGCGCGATCTGCGGGAACAGCGCGCGCGGCATGCCGAACACCATGGCGATGATGTCGACGACGAAGGAGGCGAGCAGGATCCGCTGGCCGGTGAGGTAGCGGAAGCCGTCGATCACGGCGCGCAGACCGGCCCGGCGCTGCTCACCGCTCGGCGGGAAGGCGGGCAGGCGGCACACCGCCCACAGGGTGGCGAGCAGGGCGATCGCGTCGAGCAGGTACAGCGTCGGCAGACCGAGCACGGGGATCAGCACACCGGCGAGGACCGGTCCGGCGATCATGCCGACGTTCTGCACCGTCATGCTCAGCGAACTGGCGGCGGCGATCTGCTCGGGCGGCAGCAGCCGGGCGATCAGCGCGCCGCGGGTCGGCTGGTTGACCGCGAAGAACGCCTGCTGGGTGGCGAACAACCCGAGCACGAGCCACACGTTGTTCAGGCCGAGTGCGGCCTGCACCCAGAACGCGACCGCCGTCGCCCCGGTGCCCGCGGTGGTGATGACGAGCAGGGTGCGCCGGTCCATCACGTCGGCCAGCGCGCCGCCCCACAGCCCGAACACCACCAGCGGAATCAGGCCGAACAGTCCGGCCAGACCCACGTACCCGGAGCTGCCGGTGATCTGAAAGATCTGCTGCGGCACCGCGACTACCGACAGCTGCGCGCCGATGACGGTGACGATGTTGGTCGTCCACAGCCTGCGATAGTCGCGATTACGCAGGGGCCGGGTATCGGCGAGCAGTTTCACGCGCCGGAGATTAGCCAGTTGCGCTGAAACGTCCCATGTTTGCGCTCGGTGAGATATCCCACCGTCAGGGTTGTAGCCGCAGAACTGTCGTCCGTTCGCCGTCGATGCGGACGACGATCCGGTTGTGCAGCCGCCCGTGCCTGCCCTGCCAGAACTCGACCTCGTCGGGTCGCAGCAGATAACCACCCCAGTGCGGCGGAACCGGGATGTCGTCGACATCGGCGAACCGGGCGGTGGTCTCGGCCAGGGCGCGATCGAGGTCGGCGCGGGTGGCCGCGGGCCGCGACTGCTGCGAGGCCCAGGCGCCGAGCCGGGATTCGCGCGGCCGGGTCTGCCAGTACGCCTCGGTGACCTCGGGCGCGACCCGCTCGGTCACCCCGCGCACGTGCACCTGCCTGGCCAGCGACGGCCAGACGAAGGTGGCGGCTGCGTACGGGTCGGCGGCGAGCTGATTGCCCTTGGCCGAGTCGTAGTTCGTATAGAAGACGACACCCTCGGGCGAGAGGCCTTTACACAGCACCGTGCGCGCCACCGGCCGTGGCGCCGGACCGGCGAGCGAGACGGTGGCCAGCACCATCGCGTTCGGTTCGGCCACCCCGAGGGTGCCCGCCTGTTCGATCCAGCGGCGCAGCAGCGGCTCCCAGCCACCGGCCACCCACGACTCGTCCAGATCGGGTTCGGTGGTGCGCACCGCCCGCGGATCGCCGTAGTCGACACGCATCGTGCTCAGGTCGACAGCGCCGGAAATCGCGGCGTCGGACAAGGTTACGGAAGGCTGCGCGGCGGGCTCGGTCGCGGCCGCCGAGGACGGGTCGAGTTCACGCATAGGGGCGACGTTACTCCGCAGTACCAGCGGGTCTATCGTTGCGAAAGATCGGCCTGCCCCTGCAAGGAGAGTCACCATGACCGCGAGCTCGGTACCACAGGATTTCGTCAGCGGATTGGAAGGCGTGGTGGCCTTCACCACCGACATCGCCGAGCCCGACAAGGACGGTGGCGCCCTACGGTATCGCGGCGTCGACATCGAGGATCTGGTCGCCAACCGGGTGACTTTCGGTGACGTGTGGGCGCTGCTCGTCGACGGCCAGTTCGGTCGCGGCCTGCCGCCGGCCGAACCGTTCCCGCTGCCCGTGCACACCGGCGACGTGCGCGTCGACGTGCAGGCCGGCCTGGCCATGCTCGCCCCGATCTGGGGTTACGAGCCGCTGCTCGACATCGACGACGAGACCGCCCGCGAGAACCTCGCGCGTGCCTCGGTGATGGCGCTGTCGTATGTGGCGCAGTCCGCGCGCGGCATCTACCAGCCCGCCGTTCCGCAGCGCAAGATCGACGAGTGCTCCACCGTCACCGAGCGGTTCATGACCCGCTGGAAGGGTGACCCGGACCCGCGCCACACCGAGGCCATCGACGCCTACTGGGTCTCGGCCGCCGAGCACGGCATGAACGCCTCGACCTTCACCGCCCGCGTGATCGCCTCCACCGGCGCCGACGTGGCGGCGTCGCTGTCGGGCGCGATCGGCGCCATGTCGGGTCCGCTGCACGGTGGTGCCCCCGCCCGCGTGCTCCCGATGATCGAGGAAGTCGAAAAGACCGGCGACGCACGGGCTCTGGTGAAGGGCATCCTCGACCGCAAAGAGAAGCTGATGGGCTTCGGCCACCGCGTCTACCGCGCCGAGGACCCCCGCGCCCGCGTGCTGCGCGCCACCGCCAAGCGCCTGGCCGCCCCCCGCTACGAAGTAGCCGCCGCCCTCGAACAGGCCGCCCTCGCCGAACTGCGCGAACGCCGCCCCGACCGCGCCATCGAAACCAACGTCGAATTCTGGGCCGCGGTCATCCTCGATTTCGCCGAGGTCCCCGCCCACATGATGCCCGCCATGTTCACCTGCGGCCGCACGGCCGGCTGGTGCGCCCACATCCTCGAGCAGAAGCAGCTCGGCAAGCTCGTCCGCCCCGCCGCCATCTACACCGGGCCGGGCCCCCGCAAGCCGGAGGAAGTCGCCGGCTGGTCCGCCATCGCCGACTGACCCCCACTCCCCGACCGGGCACCGAACGCATCGGTGCCCGGTTTTTTGTTCGCTCAACCGGCGAGTCCGGTCGGCACGTCTACCTCCGAGCCTGCAGGCTCACCTGCGGTGAACAAGTCTTCAGCCCAGGTCAGGAGAGTAGCGATGCTGTCGCGAGTCCTGCCAGGAAGCACGGGATGCCGAGGGCGAGGCACGCGAAGGCGGCCAGGAAACCCACGCCTGTACGGCGGGCATGTGGGCGCCACGGTGTAGGGAGCGATCCGATCGCGGTGAGGGTGATTCCCAGGATCAGCGGTGCGCAAATCAGCCATATCGCGTCCCGTAAGTCGGCCACCAGATAAGGCAGGGAGAGGCACACCGTCCCCGCCACGACGGCCAGACAACTCTCTGGACCGAACCATTCTTCGCGTCGATACATGAATTCGTTCTTCACAGGGATAGCGCCCAGAAGAGCGCGGAAAACAGCAGAATCACCGACAGGCCGAGCGCTGCGCCCAGCGAACGCGGACTTCTTTTCCACGCGAGTAAGCAGATCACCGACGCCGCTGTCACCGTCAGCAAGCCGAACAGGCTGCCGGCCGGGACGTCGACCGCTGGATATGCGGTATCGGCAAGCTTTGCCGCAACCCCGAAAATGAACATCGCGGCAGCCGCAGAGATAGGTACCCCTAGGGTCGCGGCCGCCCAGAATGTCGGCATCGCTGACAGCTCCCGGAGGCCGGTCTTCGCTGCGCGTCGCACTATCACGTCACCACAGTAGTTCTTCTTACCGAGGGCTCGAATGCCATGTGCGCGAATACAAACGCAGAGGTTGTCGGGTCAGCTCAGGGAGGTGAAGTCGAGGGCTACGGACTTTCCTCGGTCGACGGTGAAGAAGGCGGCTTCCAGGCGGGTGCCGAGTTCTATTTGGCCGACGGCGGTCAAGGGGACGGGTTGGATGAGGCGGACTCGCCAGGGGGTTGGTTCGTCCCAGGCTCGGAGTTCCAGGTCGAGGCGTAGGACCGGGTCTTCGCGGGCGGTGTAGTCGGTGGCTATGGGGGCTACGGCGAGGACTGTGGCTTCGGCGCGGCGGCCGTTGGCGAGGATCTTGGCGGTGGAGCCGGGGGTGGATTTCGTCGGTTCGGGGAGGTACAGGACGACGCGGTCGGGGTCGCCGGGGTCGACTCGGCAGCCGATGGTGTCGCCGGGGCGCATCCATTCCAGGTCCTGGCTACGGATCCGTTGCCGCACCCGCACGTCGTAGGGCAGTTCGTCGGGCAATTGCACTCGCACACTGAAGCGGTAGCCACCCTCACCGCGGCGCGACCACACCGACAAGATCGTCGCACTGGCGGGCAACCCCCTGAGCAGCAGTTCCCGGCGTGCCCCCTCCGACAACAAGCCCGGCCGCCGCCCGAAAACCCACAGCCATCGGTCGAGCAGGTTCCGTCCGGAATCGACCGCGAGCAGACTCATAGCGGAAGAGTACTGCCAACTACGTTGGCGCCAGGGCAAATTCCCCGCACCCGGACCGGTGACCCGCGGGACAGAGCATCCGGACGCCGCTAAGGCGGAGCACCGAGAGGCCACTTCCACGCGCGCCCGGCCTGTCGGCGGGCGGGGGCGCCGACAGGATCCCCGGTCCGACGTGGGGCGGCTCACAGACCCGCACCCACCGCGACCACCGTCATCCGCCCACCACTAAACTCCCCCGCATGACCAGTGCGTTCCCGACAATTCCCGCCGACCTCAAGCCCGCCGACGGACGGTTCGGCTGCGGCCCGTCCAAGGTCCGCCCGGAGCAGCTGCAGTCGCTGGTGACTGTCGGCGCCTCGGTCTTCGGCACCTCTCATCGCCAGAAGCCGGTCAAGGACGTGGTGGCGCGGGTGCGCAACGGCCTGCGCGAGCTGTTCTCGCTGCCCGAGGGCTACGAGGTGGTGCTCGGTAACGGTGGCACCACCGCGTTCTGGGACGCGGCCGCCTTCGGCCTGATCCGTGAGCATTCGCTGCACCTGACCAACGGCGAGTTCTCCTCGAAGTTCGCCTCGGTCGCCAAGGGCAACCCCTTCATCGGTGACCCGATCGTCGTGTCGTCGGAGCCGGGCAGCGCGCCCGAGCCCGTGTCGGACCCGAGCGTCGACCTCATCGGCTGGGCCCACAACGAGACCTCGACCGGTGTGTCCATCCCGGTGTCGCGTCCGGCCGGTTCGGAGAACGCGCTGATCGCCATCGACGCCACCTCCGGTGCGGGCGGTCTGCCGGTGAACATCGCCGACTCCGACGTGTACTACTTCGCCCCGCAGAAGTGCTTCGCCGCCGACGGTGGCCTGTGGGTCGCGATCATGAGCCCGGCCGCGCTGGCCCGCGTGGAGGAGATCAAGGCCTCGGGTCGCTGGACCCCGGAATTCCTGTCGCTGCCCGTCGCCATCGACAACAGCACCAAGGACCAGACCTACAACACCCCGGCCATCGCCACCCTGCTGCTGTTCGCCGACCAGATCGAGTGGATGAACACCAACGGCGGCCTGGACTGGACCGTGAAGCGCACCCTCGACTCGTCCTCGCGCCTCTACACCTGGGCCGAGCAGAGCTCCTTCGCCACCCCGTACGTCACCGATCCGGCGCACCGTTCGCAGGTCGTCGGCACCATCGACTTCGACGATTCGGTCGACGCCGCCCAGGTGGCGAAGATCCTGCGGGCCAACGGCATCGTCGACACCGAGCCGTACCGCAAGCTGGGCCGCAACCAGCTGCGTGTGGGCATGTTCCCGGCGATCGACCCGGAAGATGTCTCCCAGCTGACCCGTTCGATCGACTGGGTCGTCGGTCAGCTGTAATTTTTGCGGCGCTGTGTTGTTGGCGGCGCCTGCGGCGCCGCGGGGTTTGCGCCCTGTAAGACCGGGAGTTGCGGGCACGATTTTTGTTCCTTCGTCGCAAAAATCGCACCCGCAACTCCCGGTCGGCGCAAACCCATTCAGTATTCTCCGGCGCTGACACACGTCGTTCGTCAGCGTTGACACGCTTCGCAAAGTTCGCATTCTTCGCGACATTCCATCCGGCGCCGAGCCGTTGATCTATCACCAAAACGCCTGTACACGACCAGGATTCGCGCGGGGAGCTGATCAGATTAGCCGTCCGGGGTGCCCGCGTGCGCGATTTGGACGTGCGTGTCTGCTGCCGCGGCCAAGTAATGTGCACTACTGTCTAGGAAAGTGGGCGGTGTCCTAACAGACGGAGCCGACGCGATAGGGAGGTAACGGTGCGTGAACTTCGAGTGATCGGGGTGACGCCCGACTCCACGCACATCGTGTGCAGCGACCTCGAGTCCGGCACCAAGTTCCGGCTGCCCGCCGACGACAAGCTCCGCGCGGCGGCGCGCGGCGACCTCGCACGATTCGGCCAGATCGAGATCGAAATGGAAGCGTCTATGCGTCCTAGAGATATCCAGGCCCGTATTCGCGCCGGCGCGTCCGTCGAGCAGGTCACGGCGGAGTCCGGCATGCCGGCGAGCAAAGTCGAGCGGTTCGCCTATCCGGTGCTGCTCGAGCGTGCTCGCGCCGCCGAACTGGCGCAGAAAGCCCATCCGGTGCGGCCGGACGGTCCGGCGCTGGAAACGCTGCACGAGATCGTCACCGCGGCCTTCGCCGAGCGCGGGCACACCATCGAACACGCCGAATGGGATGCCTGGAAAGACGAAAAGGGGTTCTGGGTCGCGCAATTGCAGTGGCGCCACGGGCACTCCGAGATCGCCGCGCACTGGCGCTACCAGCCCGACGCGCACGGCGGTTCGGTCTCCCCGCTCGACGACCCGGCCAACGACCTGATCGATCCGGATTTCGGCCGCGCCCTGCGTGGTCTGGCCACCATGCCCGCACCGTCGGCCCCGGTGGTCGAGGCGCCGGTTCCGGTGGAGCCGCGTCCGCGTGAGCCGATGACGCCCGCGCCGCGCCCGCAGAGCCGCCCGCAGCCCGCGCTGGACGAGTACTACGAGCAGCGTCAGGTCGCGGCAGGCGGTGGGACGGCGGCCATTCCGGCCAAGCCTGCGCCGACGGCCATGCCCGCCACGCCGATGCCTGCCTCGCCGATGCCTACCGCACCGATGCCGACCGCACCGATCCCGGCGGCACCCAAGCCCGCCGCGCCGATTCCGGCGGCGACGGCCCCCGATGCGCCCAGCGAGCGGGCCACACCGGCGCCGCCCGCCGCGCAGCAGGACAAGCCCGCCGCCAAGCCCGAGCCGGAAAAGCCGAAGCCCCCACGCAACAAGCGCGGTAAGGCACCGATGCCGTCCTGGGAAGACGTCCTGCTGGGCGTACGCAGCTCCGGCAACTGACTGTGCACCGGCGGCCCCGAGTTCTCCCGAGAACTCGGGGCCGTGCTGATCGACAGCAGGGTCGAGCGCACGCCCGGCGCGGCGGCAGCCACCGCACCGCGGGTTCCGATAACAGTCGGAGGTGACACGTGAAATCGGCTTCCACGCTCTGGTATGTCGATACCGCTGATCCCGCCGCCGTCCTGCGCGAGCGGCCCGCGTCCGATCCCGGTGCCGCGCAGGCACTGGCGGGTGAGCTGTACGCCGACAACGATGTTCGCCCGATCGTGGTCGGAACACTCGACGGCTGCGCTGGTCCGGATCGCGACGAGGTCTATATCGGGTGTTATCCCGGGGTGACGGTCGTGTGCACCGCCGAGGCCGCGTTGATCGAGCCGACCAGATTGCCCGATCTGCTCGTGCGCCCGCTCGCTTCCGAACACACCTACCTGATCTCGTTCGACACCACCGTGCACTGGGGCGCGTTCGCCCACTGGGAACGTGGGGAATTCCGGCGCTCGTTCAGCTCGACCAGGGTCGACATCCTGGAGAACGAGGGACTGCCCATGGTGTGGGAGCGCGAGTTCTGGGCGGGAGACCATCCGGTGCCGTGGGATCGGGACGACCGGCCGCGCCCGCAATCGCTGCCCTTCGATCCACCCGATTTCGCCGACGCGGCCAATGCTCATTGGCTCGGCTTCCGCTACCTCGAGGCACCCAGGCTAGGCGACCTGCCCGTCTGCGGATTCACGCTGTATCCGAAAGGCCGGGCGCCCGAACCTGTGTCGACCGCGCCTCCCCGGCGCGGTCTGTCCCGCTGGCTGCGCAGGCCCGGTCGGCTAGCCGACGACCAGGTAGACCAGTAGCGCGATCCAGCCGAGCGCCACGCCGACCACCGCCCCCGCGAGCACCCAGCGCACGACCGGCGTGCACCGCCACCGCCACACGGTCGGCGCGACACCGACCACCGCGATCACGTTCACCGCGATCGCGAGCAGCGGATGCACATCGGCGAGCGCGACACCGAACGCGTACACCGCTACCGCGCCGAGCGCCGCGACGAGCGCGATCACCGTGCCGCCCAACGCCCACGGCACCGAACCCGACCCCGCCCGACAGGGCCCGTCCGGGCTCATGACGTGCGGACTCGTTCATAGAAGGCCATCGCGGCAGCCGTGGCGACATTGAGCGAATCGGTGCCGGGCGACATGGGGATACGTGCGCGAATGTCGGTGGCGCGCATGGCCTCCTCGGTCAGGCCGGGGCCCTCGGCGCCGAGCAGCAGGGCGACCCGCTCGCCCGTCATCGCGGTCGCCAGGTTCACCGCCGCCGGATTCGGGGTGAGGGCGATGACCTGAAAACCGCGCTCCCGCAACAACTCCAGTCCACCCGGCCACTGCGGAATCCGGGCGAACGGAACCCGCAGCACGTGGCCCATCGAGACGCGGACCGAACGCCGGTAGAGCGGATCGGAGCAGCGGTCACCGAACAGCACCGCGTCGGCGCCCAGCCCGGCCGCGTTGCGGAACATCGAACCGAGGTTCTCGTGATCGTTGACGCCCTCCAGCACGGCCACCGTGCGCGCACCGTCGAGCACCTCGTCGACCGTCAACTCGGCCGGGCGCGGCGCGACCGCGAGCACACCGCGATTGAGGTGGAAGCCGACCACCTGGGCCATCACCTCGGCCGTCGCCTGGTAGTACGGCACATCGAGCCCCGCGAGGTCGTCGGCGAGGGCCTCGTGGCGCTTGGCGACGCCGAGCAGCGCACTCGGGGTGAAACGCGAGTCGAGCATGCGCTGCACCACCACGACCCCCTCCGCGATGACCAGTCCCTTGCGGCCGGGCAGGTCGGGCCTGCGATCGGCGGAGGACAGATCGCGAAAGTCGTCGACACGCGGGTCGGCGGGATCGTCGATGGGAATTACTTCGGCCACCGGATCATCCTGGCATGCTGGAAGCATGAAGCTGGTTCAGTTGATCTTGAACATTCTGTGGGTGGTGCTCTGCGGGTTCTGGATGGCAGTCGGCTACCTGTTCGCGGCGCTGATCTGCTTCGTCCTGATCGTCACGATCCCGTTCGGCATCGCGTCGTTGCGGCTGGCCGGTTACGTGCTGTGGCCGTTCGGGCGCACGGTCGTCGACAAACCGAGCGCCGGGGCGGGGTCGCTGCTCGGCAACATCATCTGGTTCGTCTTCGCCGGCTGGTGGCTGGCGCTCGGCCACGTGTTCACCAGTGTGGCGCTGGCGGTGACGATCATCGGGCTGCCGTTCGCCTGGGCCAATCTCAAACTGGTTCCGCTGTCGCTGTTCCCGCTCGGCCACGAGGTGGTACCGCAGCAGGGCTGACTACTCCGAACCCGCGATGATCTGATTCATGATCGCCACGGCCTGATCGAGCACCGCGAGCTGTTCCGGGCTCAGGTTGGACAGCTGCTCGGTCATCCAGGCCTCGCGCGCGTGCGTCTCGTCGGCGACCAGCGCCCGGCCCGCCGGTGACAGCGACACGATGATCTGGCGCCCGTCGGTGGGATGCGGTCTGCGCTGGACCAGCTCGAGGTCGGCGAGGGAGGCGATCACGCGGGTCATCGACGGCGGCTGCACGCGCTCCTTGCCCGCGAGATTGCCGGGCGTCATCGCGCCGTCGCGAGCGAGGGTGGCCAGGGCCGACAGCTGAGTGAGCGAGATCTGCGCTTCGGCACGGCGGCCGCGCAGGTGTCTCGTGAGCCGCACAACCGCCAGCGAGAGATCACCGGCGAGGGCACGGACGTCGGATGGCACTGTCACAGTGCAGAACTCTACGGTACGGCTGTGCCCCCTGATGGGTTTCATGGCGCTACTGTTTGGGTATGGATGCCGGACCCGTCAGCCGCGAGATGCCGCACCTGCCGCGAAGCCTGGTTGATCCGCGCCCGGTTGTGCTGATCGGCTTCGCCGCCTGGGCGGTGGCCAGCGTGCTGGCTTTCGTGGTCCCGGCCTGGGCTGATGCCCGGCCGGTGTGCCTGATGGGCCTGTTCGTCGGCGTGCTCGGCTCGTCGATCTGGCTGGCGCAGCGGCGGTCGGCCCTGCGGGGCGACAAGGGCGCCCAGGTGGGTCTCACCGAGGACTAGACCACCTCGAATTCGTCGCTGGTCCCGGTGAACGGGCGCAGCACGCCGTCGGCGCCGAGCGCGTCGGCGAAGTGCACGAACCGGTGCGTTCCCGGTTCCGCGCCGACCGGGATGTCCCAGACGAAACGGGCGATCGAGACCGCCGCGTCCTGTTTCCGCCAGTGGAATCGCACATCCCACTCCCCCTCGTTGGCCACCCGGAGCCAGCCGTTCCCGGTTCGGCGCTGCACCTCGAGGAAGGTGCCGCCGCGGCGCGGATTGTGTTTCGGATGGGCCGAGACGAATTCGGCCTCCACCCGGCTGCCCCGAGCGGTGCGCTCGGGCTGGCGCACGACATCACCGAAATTCCGGCCGGACGGTGTCGTGTCCGGGCCCGGCGCGGCGGCGAGATTCGGCTGCATGGCGGAGACGTCGCGCGGTGCGGGACCGCGACCCGGGACCGCGCCCGCCACGAAAGCCTCTGCCAGCCTGGTGAATTCCTGCACATACGCGCACAACGTGTAGCGACCGAACAGCGTCGACGCGCCTTCGTACTGTTGCGCGTCGTACTCCTCCGGCGTGGTGACGTACTGGTGGTAGGCATTCGAATAGCCCTGCAACAGCACCTGTTCCACGCCGACACCGAGCGCCTGCGCGACCGCCCGTCGCACCCGCAAGCCGGCGACGATGGTGAACTCGGCTCCGGCGGCGGCCACGTAGAGGTCGCCGAGCCGAATCAGCTGAAGCGGAACCACATTCGGTACCCACGGCACCGGCGGCATCAATCCGAGCGGGGCGAAGATCGCCTTGGGCGCCTGCGCGTCGGCCAGCCACGCCGGGTGGGGATGGTCGATTCCGCCGAGAAAGTCCACCAGCGGGTTACGTATACCCTCGGGAATGGGTCCGCCGGGCAGGCCGGGGCCGTCCTCCACGCTGCCCGCCGCCAGCGAGAGGCCCGCGGCGGCCGGAGCGGTGCGATGCGGTGCGCCGTCGGGGGTGAAACGGCCCTCGACCGTCACGGCCGCGAGATCGACGTAGCACAGCAGCGAATCGATCGCGCTCGTCATCGGTGCCGCGTGGTCGGCGGCGGCTCGCGAGGCGGCGTACTGGCGTTCGCCGATGATCCGGGTGTTGTCGAACTCGTCGTCGGTCGGGCCGATGCCCGGTGCGAGCGCGAGGTTCGGGGACATGTCACCGGCATTGGTCTGCACGAACGCGGCCAGATACGACGGCTCGCCGTCGAGATGGCGCACGCCGTGCTCCAGGTGCTCGGCGGCGTAGCTGGCGTAACCCTTGTTGTCGGAGCTGATGAGCCGGTTCTTGTTGGTCATCGACGTGTTGTGGGTGGCGAACCAGGTGAGCGCGCCGACCTCCTTCGCACCACGGCGGAAGACGAGGGTGGTGACCGCCGGATCGATCGCGTCCGGGAAAGCCGCGCGGTCCTGCGCCGGATTGCGGTCGAAGGCCACCCGCGAACGGTTCACGCTCGCGTCGCGCAATTCGGTGCGGCCGAGCGCCAGCGTGCCCGGCGCGAGGTCGGCGTCGGCGGCGGCGATCGCCTCGACGATGCCGTCGACTTCGGTGTCGTAGACCTGTTGCTGAAATCCGAGCGTCGCGAGCGTATAGGCGTAATCGTGCGCGGAACCGCCACAACTGGAATGCGTGTGAGTCGAAGTGAGGACGACATTTCGTTCGGTATACCGATCACCGAATCGGCGCGCCAGCGCGAGCAGTACACCCCGGTGCACGGACTGGAACAACGCACCGTTCTCCACCGCGACGAACGCGACCCGATTTCCACCCGATTCGATCACGAACGCGCGCGCTCGCGGCCGCAGATGAATTCCCGCGGTCGTCTGTTCGAGTTGTGAGTAGCCCATCATGCCGCATTCCGCGGCGGGCCCCGTGAGATCGGCGATACCGAGCCCGAATTCGAATCCACCGCGCGCGGATTCGGCCCGCGCCTTCGACGCTCCGTGAACTCCGATGGCCGCGGCGAGGGGAACCCCCAAGGTCGAGGCGGCGAGCACGGTACGACGGTTCACAGGCATCCGAACAGCTCCTTCACGGGTGATGTGACGCAGACAACCATACAACTGGTCGTCTGTCCAGGAATTCGGCGCGGTTCGGCGAATTGACTGTTCGCGACGTGAGCGCTTAACTCGCACAGGTGTCCTCCCGATTGAGCGTCGAAGAACGACGAGCCCACCTGATAGAGGCAGCGATCGGTCTCGCCGAGAAAAAGGGCGTGGCGGGCGTGACCACACGCGATGTCGCCCAAGCGGCGGGCGTCTCGCTCGGTGTGGTGCATTACTGTTTCGAAAACAAGGACGCGCTGATGACCGAGCTGGTCAAAGCGCTCTCGATGGAATTACGCGATTCCGTCGATGCCGATGAAACTGTCTGGGCCGATACCGGAACAGGAAGAGAAGCGCTTCACAAATTGGTTCGCCAGGGGCTGGAACTGATGTGGCGCAACATCGAGGCCACTCCGGAACGTCAGCTGCTCACCTACGAGACCACCACCTACGCACTGCGCGAGGGTGAGTCGACCCCGGCCAAACTCGCCATCGCCCGGGAACAGTACAAGTTCAACGACAGCACCGTCGCCGACGTGATGGACCACTGCCGCGACGCCACCGGCTGCGACTGGAACATCCCGCTGCCCCAGCTGAGCCGCTTCATCCTCAGCGTCATCGACGGCATCGTGCTGCGCTGGCTCGTCGACGACGACAGCGACGCGGTGCAGGCCCAGCTCGACCTGCTCGCCGAGATGGTCACCGCGCACGCGAACTAACCGCGCGGCACCTGCACGTGCACGGTGCCGTCGGCGTCCCACCACGGCACCCGGACCGTGCCCGAGAACTCGCCGCGCAGGAATACCTCGAGTACTTCGTGCAGCACGAGCGCGCCGGTGGTGTGCGGCGGTGACCACAGCTGGCGCAGCACCACGCCGAGCGGTTCCGTGGCCCAGGTGCTCTGCCTGCCCGCACCGAGCACCTCGGCGCTCACCTGGTCGGACACCAGCGGCAGGTCGAGCAGGGCGGCGAGGGCCTCGGCATGGTCCGGGTCGCCTACCACCAGGCGCTCGGCCGGGATGACGAGGCCGAAGCAGGGCCGGTCGAGGACCATGGCCGACTCGGCGTCGACCACTGTTCCCGCCAGCGTCCTGACCTGCTCGGGGAGGTCGAGCTCGCGTGGGTCGAGCGCGCCGGACGCGACGGCGGCGGCCAGGCGGGCATGAGTGCGCGAAACCGTTTCGGGGGTCGGAGTTTTCGACGGGTCGGCGAGGGCGTCGAGGAGTTCCTCGGCCAGCTCGGGTGTCATCACGTCGGGACGGACGAGGACCTGACGTAGGGCGTCGGGGTCGGCTGCCGTGAAAGGCGGGAGCAGACCGGCGAATTCGGTGTCGTCCGGGTGGCGGTAACGGCCGAGGGAGATGCCGTCGATGTGGGCGTGGCGGTGCAGCCACCAGGTGGTGTAGCCGTCGCGGTCGGCGAGGAGGGCGCGGGTGCGTGGTTGCGCGAGCAGGGTGCGCAGGGCCTGCGGCCAGCGGGTGTCGTCGACCAGGTCGAGGTCGCGGACGGCGACGAGTTCGCGTGGGTCCTCGGGAAGGCTGTTCCACCAGGCGGATTCGTCGTCCAGGTCGTGGTCGGGGCCGAGCGGGTCGGGGTCGGTGAGGACGGCGAAATCCCAACCCACACCGATCGCGCGCAAGGCCTGTTCGCCGAACTCGGCGACCGTCGCCTCGGCGACCGTACCGAAAGGTGAGTCGTCGACCAGCACGTCGGCCAGCGGTGCGCCGGGGAGGAGGAGTTCGTCGGCTGGACGCAGTTCTCCTGTGTCGTCGAGCAATTCGAGCAGGCCGAGCCAGTCGGGGAGCTCGTCGGCGCTCACGAACTGGGCCAGATGCAGGACCGCGGTGACGGTGTCCGGGTCGGCCGGGTCGTGTTCGAGGAGGTCGCGCAAGCCGGGATCGGTGAGCAGGTCGGTGGCCGAGGCGCTGCGGGCGCCGAGGCGGGCCAGCAGCGGGTGGGTGGCGTCCGGGTGTACCAGACGGGCCCAATGGACCGGGACCGCGACGGTGAGCTGATCGTCGAGGACGACAGTGCGCGGGCCGGTGACGAGGCGGCCGTCGGCCAGGGGGACGGCCAGGGCACCGAACTCCTCGGCTGTCCTCGAATCGGTGACGAAGGGTTCCAGCGTGGAGTAGAAGGTGCGCCACCAGTGCGGGTCTCGTTCGAGGCCGGTGGTGAGGCCGGCCAGGGCCGCCGACGACAGGCGGTGGACGTCGAGGACTGTCAGCTTTTCCTGCGCGGAGCGGGTCGAGAGTTCCGGGATGACCAGGGGGCCGGTGAGGTCGGTGAGGATTGCGGCCAGTTCGGGCGTCAAGTCAGGGAATACGGAGGCGCGAGTGGGGATTTCGACTCTTGCCGAGCGGGTGGGGTCGGCGAGCTCGAAGGTGCCGAGGTGCTGCGCGGTGCCGACGGACGAGTTGTCGGGGGCGGATACATCGACGGTGACCATGTCCGTACCGAAGGCGTCCTGGTCGGCTCCGGCGGTTGAGTTGTGGCGATCAGTGGACTCGAAATTCGTCCCGGTGAGGGGGTGGAATTCCTCTTGGTTCGGATCGAATTCGTGGTCTGAGCGGTCGCGGGTCGGGCAGACCGGGAGCCACGGGTTCGTACGGAGTTCGGTGATGATCGCTTCGCGGAGGAGGGCGTCGGCCTCGCTGCGGGCGAAAGCGGGGGTGGGGACGAGGACGAGGCGGTCCTCCGGCGGCAAGGCGCGGGCGAAATCGGCGTAGCCCGAGGCGATTTCGTGCAGGCGAGCGCCGGGGAGGAGGCGGCGTCGGTCGGGTTGCATGGCGATGTCGGCTACGAGGATCGCAGGGAGGGACAGTTCCTCATCCGAACGAGTTGGCGCGCGCAGGACATCCGGCGCGGCGGGGACCGGGCGACCGTTGGTCAGCGGGAGCAGCCAGCGCGCACGGGCGGTGCGGTACTGCCACCAGTGTTGGGTGCCGTCGGGGCCGGTGATGGTCAGCTTGGTGAGGGTGCCCACCGGCGGGTCCACATGGGTCCTCGTATCGAGTCCAGGAGCGTGGGCAATTTCCGCGCCACCTTCGAACGTCGGCGCGGTAATCGAGATCTCGTCGCCCGGCTCCGCGTGAGGGCGTGGGGCCGTATCGACGTGGGCAGCCTCGCCACGTGTGGCGTTCGCGCTGCCGTGTGGCGGGGCGGGGCGGTCGAGAAGGGTTGTGATGCTGGTGAATTCGCTGTCGGTTATGCGGATTCGGTGGAGGGCGGGCAGTTCGAGGAGGAGGTCGGGGGCCTCGGCGCGCATCGCGGCGAGAAGGGCGGTGGGGTCGATGTCGTCGCGGAGGTGGATGATGACTTCGGTGTCGGCGCCCGAGGGTGGGGTGGTCGGGATGGGCCAGGCCAGGCGGAGGGCCGGTGGGGTGAGGTCTTCGGGGTGGGTGATGCCGTTGTCGTGCAGGGCGTTCAGGGTGGCGGTGAGGGAGAAGCGGATGGAACCCGTGGTGGAGCGGATCTCCACTTCGTCGCCCACGGAGCGCACCGCGGTGAAGCCGACACCGAAACGGCCGACCTGCGCGCCGTCGTCCTTGCCCGAGGCACGCAGTGCCGTGAGCGCGTGCACACCCGAAACACTGAGCGGTGCACCGGTATTGGCGACGTGCAACCGCCGGTCCACGATCCGCACCGTCAGCTCACCGGGCACACCGCCCTGCACCGCCGCATCGGCCGCGTTCTGCGCCAGCTCGGTGAGCACCCGGTCCCGATAGCCCGCGGCGACCAGATCGGCCTCACCGGCACTGTCCTCGCGCAACCGCGTCGGCGAATCCCGCCACGCGGCAAGAACTCCGGCCCGCAGCCCCGCGGTACCGAACGGGTCCGCCCCAGCGTTCAGCGCCCCACCGACGATCCGCGCTCCCCGGCGCCCACGACGTGCGTCACACCGGGATCACCCTCGGCGGAAGCAGCATCAGCGGCCGAATCCGCCGCGGCCGACTCGGGTCGGTGCGCAGCTCCGGCAGCCGAAGACTCCTGCGCCGCACCGCTATCCGATTCGACATTCGCCGCAGCGGCGTCGGCCGAAGCATCTACACCGGCGCCGGCACCATTCGAGGAATCCGCCTCGATATTCTCGGTGGTCGCTTCGACAACCGCTTCAGTCGAAACACCTTCGGCTGCAGCGGAATCGGTTACGGGGGCATCCGCAGGCTGGGCGGCGTCCTGGTTGCGAGTATCAGCGACATCGGCCTGAGTGATCGACTCCGTTGGCACAGCAGCATCGCCGGGCTGGGCGGCAACACCGGCCTCGCCGACCGGCTCGGTTGGCGCAGCAGCATCGCCGACCCGGTCGGCGGCATCGGCCTCGGTGACGACGTCCGCGGCGCTCGACACTCCCGCGTCGGCGGTACCGGTCGCCTCAGCGGCGGCCGCGATCGAGGTCGACTCGGCCGCCTCCGTGGTGGATTCGGCTGTCGAAGGGGAAACCGCTGCGTCCGCGACGGATTCAGGGTTGCTCGGTGCCTCGGCCGGGTCGGTGGTCGCCGGTGCCGATGCGAGGCCGACGAGCGGGGCGAAAGCGGCGAGGTCGGTGTCGACTTCGGCGGCGATGACCTCTTCCGGGGATTCCGGGAGCTCGCCTTCGGCACGGGCCTTGCGGGCGGCCGCCGCCGCGTCGACCGCTTCGGCTTCGGCGGTTTCCTGCGGGGCGATGTCGATGTAGTCGACGGCGTGGTCGTCGAAGGCCTCGTAGCGGGGGGAACCGTTGCCGGAGGGGGCGACGACGTCGGAGTGGGCGCCGCAGCCGTATTCGACGTGCACGACATGGCCGTCGGCACCCATCGCGTTGGCGCACACGCCGAAGGTTTCGCGCAGGGCGCCTGCCAGGGGCAGGAAGAAGCCGCACAGGCCGCAGGTGGAGGGGGCGGCCTTGGCCATCTCGGTGTCGGGGCCGTATTCGCTGTACCAGCGCTGGGCGGCTTCGAGGCGGCCCTCGAGGCTGAGCACCTGGGTGCGGCCGAGGCCGACCTCGCGGGCCACCTCGTCGATCACCGGGTCGCCGGTGGCGACGTAACCGGGGACCAGGCGCGGATCGTCGGCGGGCGGGGCGAGCAGGTCGCCGGGGCCGAGATCGCCGGGGCGTACGCGCTGCTCCCACGGGACGAACTCGGGGGCGATCAGGGCGTCGGGGCCGGGCAGCAGGGCCGACTCGCTGACGGTCGCGTGGTCGGCACCGGGCGGCGCGGCCACCACGACGGCCCACTGCCAACCCCGGTAACCGGGCAGGGTCGCCTCGAACCGGTGGGTGGCCGACGAGTCGTCCTCGGCGGTCACCCCCAGATGGGCTCCGACCCCGTCGGGTTCCAGCTCGACGAGCGCACGAAGTGCGACCTCGGCCGCCTGGGCCAGAACGGGACGCACGCCGGACTCCGAAACAGATACTGCGCTCACGGCATACATTTTGCCGTATGAAGTGCAATCGGAGTTCGTTGGCCGTCGCAGTGCTGGTCAGCGTGCTCGGCGTGAGCTCCTGCGGGGGCCAGGATCAGTCCGGTCCGCCGCGCTGGCGGGTGGAGGTGATCGGCTCGTCACCGCACGATCCGTCGGCGTTCACCCAGGGTCTCGAGGTGGTCGACGGATTGCGCTACGAAGGCACCGGCATGTGGGGCGTGTCGAACGTCCGCGTCAGCGACCAGGTCTCGGGTGTGGAGCGGGCGCGCGTCGACCTGCCCGGCCGGATGTTCGGCGAGGGACTCACCCGGGCGGACGACATCGTCTGGCAACTGACCTGGCGCGACGGCGTCGCCTTCGCCCGCGACCCACACACCCTCGCCGAAACCGGTCGCGCCACCTACGAGGGCGAGGGCTGGGGGCTGTGCGCTCAACCGGGCCGCCTCGTCATGAGCGACGGCACCCCGAAACTCACCTTCCGCGACCCGCTGACCTTCGCCGAAACCGGGTCGGTGACCCTGCATGGCCTCGACGACCCGAAACCGAACGAACTCGACTGCGCACCCGACGGCACCGTCTACGCCAACAACTTCCCCACCGACGACATCCTGCGCATCGACCCGGACACCGGCCACATCACGGCCGTCATCGACGCGAGCGGCCTGCTCACCGCCGCGGAACGCAGGCGCACCGACGTCCTCAACGGCATCGCCCACCTGCCGGGCACCGACCGATTCCTGCTCACCGGCAAGTACTGGCCTCGACTGTTCGAGGTGCGCTTCGTGCCCCGGTGAGCGGGTGTGGCCGACACTGCTCGCCCGCGAGTGAACGCCGAAAGCCCGAGTACGACAGAATTGGGCTGTGACTACTCCCCGCGATCCATCCGGTCCTGACCGTGGTCGCCGGGACGGCAGTGCCTCGGGTGCACCACCCGGTCGGCACCCCGGCTTCGGGCATTACCCGCCCCCATCCCCGCCGCGCAAGGTCTTCCCGCACATCGAGCCACCGACCACGCCGGTTCGCTCGCGCGGCCGGTTCGGCCGTGATCCCGACCCCGGCGCCACCACGCCGTTGGCGAGCCCGAAACGCAACGGCGCCGGTCCCCCGCGCCCCGACACACCGGCAGGCGGCCGCCCGCACCCGGACCACGACGGACCGGCAGGCAGCCACCCACACCCCGATCCACTCGACGGACCGGCCGGAACCCGCCCGCTCCCCCGGGCCGACGAACCCGCCGACGAACCGCCCAAGCAGCGGGTGCCGCGCAAATTGACGGTCACCCGCGTGGCCGCGATGCGCAGCCGCGAACTCACCGAACGCGGTATCGCCACCTTCCAGCGCGCGGCCAAGGCCGACGGCGCCGACCAGTCCGGGCTCACCGCCCTCACCTACGCCACGATGGCCAACTTCGCGCTCGACGCCGCGATCGCCGTCGCCCTGGCCAACACGTTGTTCTTCGCGAGCGCGACCGCCGAGTCGAAAACCAAGGTCGCGCTGTATCTGCTCATCACCATCGCGCCGTTCGCGGTGATCGCGCCGCTGATCGGGCCGCTGCTCGACCGGCTGCAACGCGGTCGCAGGCTGGCGCTGGCCACGACCTTCGGGTTGCGGGCGCTGTTCGCGGTGCTGCTGATCTTCAATATCGACACGTGGGGGCTGTATCCGCTCGCCCTGTGCATGATGGTCGGCTCGAAATCGTTCGCGGTACTCAAGAGCGCGGTGACGCCGCGCGTGCTGCCACCGGACATCGACCTGGTCCGCACGAATTCGCGGCTGACGGTGTTCGGCCTGGTCGGCGGCACGATCGGGGCGGGTGCGCTGGCCGCGCTGGCAGCGCTCGCCGCGGGCTCCACCGGTGCACTGGTGTTCGCCACGGGCATCGCGATCGCGGGCGCCTACCTGAGCCTGCGGATCCCGTCGTGGGTGGAGGTCACCGAGGGTGAGGTGCCCGCCACGCTGACCTATCACGGCGCCGACGCGCGCACCGAGGTGCTCGAACCGGGCAAGGAATCGGCCGTGCCCGCCAGGAAACGCAGGCAACCGCTCGGCCGTGCGGTGGTCACCGGGCTGTGGGGCAACAGTTCCATCCGGGTGCTCACCGGGTTTCTCACCTTCTACATCGCCTTCGTCGCCAAGGGTTCCGGCGGCAGTCCGACCGAGCAGGCGGCCATGCTCGGCCTCGTCGGCGTGGCGGCCGGTTTCGGGAATTTCGGCGGCAACGCCACCGGCGCGCGATTGCAGCTCGGCAGGCCGGCGCTGGTGGTGCTCGGCTGCACCGCGGCGTGTGTGGCGGTCGCGCTGTTCGCGGTGTTCACCGGCAACCTGTTCGGCGCCGCGGTGGCCGCGCTCGTCGCGTCGGCGGCCAGCGCGCTGGCCAAGGTGTCGCTCGACGCGGCCATCCAGGACGACCTGCCACCGGAGTCAATCGCCTCCGGTTTCGGCCGGTCGGAGACCGTTCTGCAGTTGAGCTGGGTGATCGGCGGGGCGGCCGGTGTGCTGCTGCCGACCGAGTTCTGGAAGGGTTTCGCGGTGATCAGCGTGATCCTGGTTGCCGGGCTCGCGCAGACCTTCGTCAGCTATACCGGGCACACCCTGTTGCCGGGCTTCGGCGGCAACCGCCCCCAGCACGCCGAGCAGGAAGTGCCGACCCATCCCCGCGAAACAGGAGAACCGCACTGGTGAGCAAGCCCAACGTCCGCACGATCTTCGCGCTGGTCGCGGTGGGCCTGCTGGCCCTGGCCGCGGTGACCGCAGGCGTGGTGGCCTACGCCGTGTCCAAGGCGCCGAAGCACTATCCCGAACTCACCGTGTTCGCCAACGGCGAGTCCGTCGTCGTCGAGCCGTACGGGTACTGCGAGCTGTCGAACGGGGAGTGCGTCAACGACGAGTCGACGTACTACATCCCGGCCACCTCGGGTAAGCCGGTGCAGGTGTCGTTGCCGACCAGCGTCGCCGAGGCGCCGTGGATCGTCGTCACCGTGTACGAACGCCCCAACGGCGAGCAGTTCGAACGCATCCTGAGCTTCATCGACTACCCGGCCGAGACGCGTTTCCTGAGCCTGGACACCCAGCCCGAACCCGAGCTGCGCCTGGCGGGTTTCGAGGTGCGGCTGCCGATCGTCTACACCGACCCGGCCACCGGCCAGGAGATGTACGACGTGCACGGCCTCTGGCGCGTCGGCACCCCGCAGCCCTGAGGGAATCGGCGCCTGGCTTCACCAGGCGCCGATCTCAGTGATCCAGTTCGCGGGCGACCGCGCGGACCACTTCGGAGATGCGCTGGGACATCTTGCGGTCCGGGTACTTGCCGCGGCGCAGGTCGGGCTGGACCTTGGTCTCGAGCAGGGTGATCATGTCCTCGACCAGGCCGTGCAGCTCGTCGGGTGACTTGCGCGGGCCCGCGTCCTTGCGGGCGGGCTGCGCGCCACGCTCGCCGCGGGCGACGGTCGGGGGCGCCTCGAGCAGCTTGAGGCTCAGCGCCTGCGGACCGCGACGACCGGCGGCCATTCCGAATTCGACCCGCTGGCCCGGCTTGAGGCCCTCGACTCCTTCGGGCAGCGCGGAAGAACGGACGTAGACGTCCTCGCCCTCGTCTTGGGAAAGGAAGCCGAAGCCCTTTTCGACGTCGTACCACTTCACCCGGCCGGTCGGCACTGCGCTCACCCGTTCATCATTCGATACCCGAACCCTTGTGGCCCGGGTTACTACCTGCTGCTTGTCGCGAAAAGAACGCGCCCCACAACAAGGCAGGACGCGATGTGGTCAGAGTCTACCCCGGTGGCTATACCGCGAGCACATCAGTTTTACGGTGCACCCGTGACCAACTCACCTCAACCGCCCGCGCGACGTTCCAGTGATCGGCTGCTGCAAGTGGCGGTGGCGCTGTTCGGCATCGGGATTCTCGCCGTCGTCGCCATCTTCGTGACGCCGATCGTCTCCGACTCGGAACCGGGCCTGTGGCTGTATCTGCTCGCGATGCTCGCGCCGGTGGGCTTTCTGCTCGCGATCGTGTTCGCCCTGTGGTCGGGTCGACGGGCACGGTGAACCGGTTATCCCGAGGGTTCGATACCCAATCTCTTGTGTGATCCTCGTCACATCACGGCCGGGTAACGAACTGTGCGTGCAACGGTCACGTACACCCGGCGCCGCGACTACCTGCGCGGACGCCTCCGGGACAACCCTGAGACCACCCTGATACCCACCCGCACACGCCGGTTACCAAATAGTGACTTTCCCCGCTGACCGTCGTACCGTTTCTCTCAGCCGGGGCAGGCCCCCGGAACCACCGGCCCGCCGCACCGAACCTCACCCCGCGGGTACCGGACCCCGATTGGAATCAAGGGGTGAGGGCGGACCGGGAGACCTCTCAGTCCGGACCACATGCAGGTGCGAACGAGAGGAAGAAACCCGATATGAGTGGACGCCACCGCAAGCCGACTTCCACCGGGCGCACTGCTGCCAAGGTCGCCGTCACCGGCGCGATCTTCGGCACCGCAGCCGCTGCCCTCGCCGGAAACGCCAGCGCGGCCCCCGACTCCGACTGGGATCGCCTCGCACAGTGTGAAGCCGGCGGCAACTGGGGTATCAACACCGGCAACGGCTACCAGGGTGGGCTGCAGTTCTCGCCCTCCACCTGGGCCGCACACGGCGGTGGGGAGTACGCCGCCACCGCAAACCAGGCCACCCGCGAACAGCAGATCGCGGTCGCCGAAAAGGTTCTCGCTTCCCAGGGTTGGGGCGCTTGGCCCTCCTGCTCGGCCAAGCTCGGCCTGAGCAGCGGTCCGACCGAGCGCGCCGTGCCTTCGACCCCGAGCTGGGTCCCCGAGGTCAGCGTCCCGCAGGTGCAGGATCCGAGCCAGGAAGTCTTCTCGGCCGTCGATCGCGCCCTCACCGTCGCCCAGCAGCAGGGCGTCGCCGTGCCGCAGGCGGCCATCGACTTCGTC
Source organism: Nocardia sp. NPDC050413 (assembly GCF_040655475.1). Classification (NCBI taxonomy): domain Bacteria; kingdom Bacillati; phylum Actinomycetota; class Actinomycetes; order Mycobacteriales; family Nocardiaceae; genus Nocardia; species Nocardia sp. NPDC050413. Next base: position 553,535 of record NZ_JBFAJZ010000003.1, read on the forward strand.
AACAACGCCAAGGGCACCCAGCTGGACCCGGCGGTCATCGACTTCTTCGAGGCGAACAAGGGCCTGCTGCCCTCCTGATCCGCCTTACAACAAGAGCCCGCATCCTTGTCCAGGATGCGGGCTCTTGTCTTTCCCGTTCGAATCACACCCGATTGATGACAGTCTGCGGGTGCACATACGGCAGCGTCGCGGCCGGAACGGGAAACTCGGTGTCCTCACCGAAAGGCGAGAGATTACCGGCGCGGGTCGCCGACAGTTCGGTGACGGCGTGCTCGCCGTCGGCCACCTCGGGCCAGCCGTTGTCGACGTAGGGTTTCTTCGATTTGTTGACCACGGGCTCATTCTGGCATATCGAACACGTACGCTGAATCCGATGATCGCGACCGACTCTCTCGCCGATTGGCTAGGTGCGCGCACCGACGCCCAGCTGGTGAAACTGCTGCAGTTGCGGCCCGATCTGGCGGTGCCGCTGCCCGCGTCGATGTCGGTGCTCGCGGTGCGGGCTCAGCAGCGGGCCTCGGTGTTGCGCGCCGCCGACGACCTGGACACCCTCGAGTTCGCGATCATCGAGGCGCTGGCGGCCCATGAGGACGCGCGCACGATCGGCACCGCGCACACCCCGCTCACCCGGACCGCGCTGCACGCGCAGCTGAAGGACCGGGTCACCAAGACGGCGTTCACCGCCGCGCTCACCCGATTGCTCGACCGCGCGCTCGTGTGGGAGACCGGTGACGGCCTACACCTGGCGCCGAGTGCCGTGGAGGCCCTCCCGTGGCCGCTCGGGGCGACGACAGCGCTGCCGGACGCGCTCACCGAACCGGAAGTACGCACGGCGCTGAACGCGGCCGGCCCCGCCGAGCGGGCGCTGCTGGACAAACTGGCGACGACCGGTCCGCGTGGGCGCACACGCGACGCCGCGCCCGACGCGCCCGCCGACCGCCCGGTGCAGCGGCTGCTCGCGGCGCGGTTGCTGCGCTGGATCGATGACGAGACCGTCGAACTGCCGGTCACCGTCGGGCAGGTGTTGCGTGGCGAACCCGTCACCGATCCGCATGCCCTCGCCCCGCCCAAGCCCGCACTCACCAAGCACGCGCCCGCCGAGGTGAACGCCGTCGGCGCGGGTGAGGTCGGTGAGCTGCTGCGCGACTGCGCCGACCTGCTCGACGCGCTCGGCAAACTCCCCGCACCCGCGCTGCGCGCCGGTGGACTCGGGGTGCGCGAGCTGCGCAGGCTGGCCAAGCAGACCGGCGTGGACGAGCAGCGCACCGGCCTGCTGCTCGAACTGCTCGCCGCCGCGAAGCTCGTCGAGAAGGGTCTGCCCGAACCGCCGCCGGACCTGGATTCCACCGACGACTTCTGGGCACCGACACCCGCCGCCGACGCCTGGCTCGACGCACCACCCGCCACGCGCTGGGTGACGCTCGCCCAGGCGTGGCTCGAGCTGGACCGGATGCCGTGGATGATCGGGTTGCGCGACGCCGCCGACAAGCCGATCGCGGCGCTGTCGGCCGAGTTGCGGATCCCGCACGCGGTGCGCGACCGGCACGCGATTCTCGGCCTGCTCGCCGAATACCCCAGCGGCACCCAGGTGTCGCCCGCCGATCTCGGGAAACTGCTCGCCTGGCGAATGCCGAGGCGGCGCAGGCACTTCCGGCTCGACGTGGTGACCGCGACCCTGGCCGAGGCGGCGACCGTCGGGCTGCTCGGACGCGGTGCGCTCGATTCGGCCGCCCGTGCCCTGCTGCACGGCAGCCCGACCAGCGTGGCCGATGCCGAGGCCGAGATGGCCGCCGCCCTACCGGACCCCGTCGATCATGTACTCGTGCAGGCCGACCTCACGGTGATCGCACCCGGCCCGCTCGTGCCCGAATTGCGCAGCCGCATCGCGCTGGTCGCCGATGTGGAATCCGCGGGTGCGGCGACGGTGTATCGCGTGGGGGACGCCTCGGTGCGTCGCGCGCTCGACGCCGGGCTCACCGCCGCCGAGTTGCACGCCTTGTTCGCCAACCACTCCCGCACCCCGGTCCCCCAGTCGCTGACCTATCTCATCGACGACGTGGCCCGCCGGCACGGGCAGCTGCGCGCGGGGATGGCGCAATCGTTCCTGCGCAGCGACGACCCGGCGCTGCTCGCCCAGGTGCTGTCGGCCCCTGTGGCCGAGACGTTGGCGCTGCGCGCGATCGCCCCCACGGTCGCGATCGCACAGGCGCCGCTCGGCGAACTGCTCGAGCGGCTGCGGGCGGCGGGCTTCACGCCCGCGGGCGAGGATTCCGGCGGAGCCATCGTCGACCTGCGGCCGCGTGGCGCCCGTATCGCCGTTCGCCCCCTGGCCCGCAGGCCCTACCGCCCCAATCCGCCGTCGGACGATCAGCTCGCTCAGCTGGTCACCGAACTGCGCGCGGGCGAGCGCGCGGCGGGTGCCCGCACGTCCCAGTCGGTCCGTGCCGACGGCACCCGCACGGGCACCCAGGCCACCCTGGCGCTACTCCAGCTGGCCGCCCGGGTGGGCCGCCCGGTGAACATCGGTTACGTCGACGCCCAGGGCGTGGCGAGTCAGCGGGTGGTCGAACCCGTCCGGGTCGGCAACGGGCAACTGGACGCCGTCGACCCGGTGACCGGAGCCACCCGCCACTTCACCCTCCACCGCATCGCGTCGGTGGCTCTCCTGGACTGACCCGTCAGGGCTTGGCCATGCAGAACGTCGTCTTGGGGTCCGGGACCGTGCGATACAGCGTCGCGTCCATGCCACACAACATCTCGTCGGTCTCGCCGTCGATGCGCTTGACCACCTTGAAGGTGGCTTCGGGCGCGGTGCAGTCCACCGCCTCGACCGGGCGGGTGCCCGCGTCGGCGTAGCAGGCGCCTTGGGCGAAGTTGGGTGACAGGCACAGGCCGGTCTTGGTGTCGCCGACCGTGCCGTTGAAGGTGGCGTTCTGGGCCGTACAGTTCAGCGGCGCGGCGCCGACCTGCGCGATCCGGTAGTTCGATTTCGCCGACGAGCAGTCGCCGACGGTGGCCTTCATCGCGTCGACCGCGTTGTCGGTGACCTCGACGCACGAGCCGACGGCAGGCGCCGACGACGCCTCGCTGTCACCCGAGCACGCCGCTACCGCCCCGACCAGCGCGACTGCCGCCACTGGCGCGAACACGAGCCGGACAAGCAGCCGCTTTCCTGGGAAAAACACTCCAAAACCTCACTCACCGAACGGTTCAGCCGATATGACCGCCGGTGACGATACCCAAACGCCCACCTCCGCCGCTCCCCCCATGGATACGATCGGAAGATGACCATCGACGATGTCGCGGGCGAGCTGTACGGTCTCGACCCGGCCGACTTCGTCGCGACACGCACCGAACGTGCGGCCCAGGCCCGTGACGACGGCGATCGCGAGCTGGCCAAGGCCATCGGTACCCTGCGCAAGCCGACGGTCGCGGCGTGGACGGTGAATCTGCTGGCCCGGCACGCGCCCAAGGAGATCGCGGCGCTGCTGGATCTGGGTGACGCGCTGCGCTCGGCGCAACGTCAGCTCTCCGGTGACAAGTTGCGCGCGCTCGGTGCGCAACGTCAGCAGGTGGTGAACGCCATGACCAAGCGGGCGGGTGAGCTGGCCGCCGAGCACGACCGACCCGCGAGCGAGCAGGTGTTACGGGAGGTCGGTCAGACGCTCACGGCCGCGCTGGCCGACCCGGATGTCGCCGACCAGGTGCGAGCCGGGGTGCTGCCCGCCACGGTCACCTATGACGGTTTCGGTCCGGCCGGGCTGGTCGCGATCACGGGCGGCAAGGGCAAGGCTCCGGCGAAGAAGGCTCGCCCCAGGAAGTCGACGGAGGACGCCGAGGCGGCCCGGCGTGCCGAGGCGAAGCAGGAACTCGACGACGCGGAGTCCGGTTTGGCGGAGGCCGAATCAGCCCGCAAGGAAGCGGAAGAGGCCGCAGCGCAGGCCAAGTCCGAACTCGACGAGGTCGAGCAGCGGATCGAGCAGTTGCGCGCCGACCTCGAGCACGCCGAGCAGCAACGGCATTTCCTGCGCACCGCAGAGCACCGTGCACGTGGTGAATTGACGTCGGCGAAAACGCAATTCGAGCGGATGCAGCGGTGGGTCGAGCGGGCACGCTCCCGCCTCGAGGAGGACTGACTCTATCGGCGCAATGTCCCCGGGAACAGGAATGCTTCGCGCGGCGGGGTCGTACCGTCCAGCCATTCGGACAGGAACTCGCCGAGTGGCATCGAGGTCCGGCTCTGGACGAACGCGCGGAATTCCGGCATCGAGGCATGGCCGTCGCGGTGGGCGTTCACGAAATCCTTGACGGCCGTGAAGAACACGTCGTCACCGATCAGTTTGCGCAGGGCGTGCAGGAATAGGGGGCCACGCCAATAGACGGACGTGAACTCGCTGCCGGCGCCGGGGTCGGCCAGCGGGTACGTCCAGAAGTCCTGCTCCCACCGGTATTTCGCGATGTCCTCGCGGTACTTCGCATCCACATCGGCACCGTCGACGCGCTCGATCCACAGGTAGTCGGCGGTGTAGCTGGCGAAGCATTCGTTGAGGCAGATATCGGACCACTGCCGTACCGACATGGTGTCGCCCCACCACTGATGCGCCAGCTCGTGCACCACGGTATTGAGATCGGCCCACGGCGCGTAGGTGGGGCGGGTCTGGGTTTCGAGCGAGAACGGGACTTCGGCGTCGACGTAGATGCCGCCGGCTACCTCGAACGGGTAAGGACCGTAGAGGTTTTCGAGGAAGTCGAGGATCTCGGGGAGGCGTTGTTCGTCGGCGCGATTGTCGTCGGAATCGGGGGCGAACGCGCTCAGCACCGGTGTGCCGTCGGCACGGTGCTGTTCGAGGAAGGTGAAGTGGTCGACGGCGATGGTGGTGAGGTAGCCGAGCACGGGGCTGCGGGTTTCCCAGCTGGTGTGCAGCTTGCCGTCGCGTGCCTCGTGGCGGGTGCGCGCACCGGTCGACATCACCTCCCATTCGGCGGGCACCGTGGCGTGCAGCGTGAAAGTCGCCTTGTCCAAGGGTGTGTCGTTGAGCGGGTACCAGCTGCTCGCGCTGTGCGGCTGGCCGATGGCGAAGGCGCCACCGCTCGGCGCGTACGTCCACCCCTCGCCCTCGGTGTCGGCCGCCTCGCCCGCGTAGTGGATGACGATGCGCATCGGCAGCCCGGGCAGCAGCGGCAGCAGTGGGGAGACGACGAGTTCGTGGTCGCCCTCGCGCGCGAACCCGGCAGGCTGGCCGTTGACGGTCACCATGAGCACGTCGGGCCCGCGATAGTCCAGATTGAATTGCGCCAGCGGCTGATTCGCCCGCGCATCGATGCGCGCGGTGCCGCGCAGCTGATGGGTCGGTGGGTCGTAGTCGACGGTGATGTCGTAATGGCTCACGTCGTAGCCGCCGTTGCCGTCGAGCGGGTAGTACGGATCGCCCAGCCCCGGTGCACCGACCAGGCCCGGATCCGCTGCTACCGGCGGGATTCCCAGTGCAAGGAGCGCCAGCACCACCACCGAACCTGCCGACCATCGCATGCCGCGGACCCCCATTCTCGCCGACTCGGATCCGAGTATCGTCGCAGGCGAGCGGCGCTCAGGCCAGTTCCGGCGGCAGGTGTTGCGGGTCGAGCATCAGCCGCTTGGTCGCGGTGCGCCGCACTCGCGCGGCGAGGGCGAGATTGTCGGTGAGCAGGCGCCATTCGAGGTCGGAGATGGTGTCGCGGGCCCGCTCGATCACCGTGCGATCGCGGGTGCCCCAGGCGATCGGCATGGCCGTCACCAGCTGCCAGCGTTCGCCGACCTGACGGGGCGCGCCATCGGTGCGCACCGCAACCGACGGCACCCGCTCCCCCGGTGTCGGTTCGTGGCCGGGCAGCGCGCGCACCTTGCGGGTGACCAGTGCCCAGCCCCGCGCGGACGCGGTGGCTTCGGCGGTGTCGACGAGGGCGAGCAGGATGATCCCGTTCGGTTCCGCCGCGCAGACGACGGCGGGCACGAGAACCCCGTCACGGTAGAGCTTTTCGATATCGGAGCGGTGCGGTGTCCACAGCGCGACCCACAGGGCGATGACAGCGGCGAGGGCACACACGAAGGCCAACAGATACCCCCAGGCCTGCCCGCTCCACAGGAACGCGGCGGTGGCCGCGACGGCAAGCCCGGCGGCGAGCAGGGCGAGCACCCGCATCCTGCGTAATCCGGTGAAGGTCTCGTTGACCGCATGAGCATGCTCACGGTCGACCTCGAATTCGAAGCGGCGCACGTTTCCTTCCTAGCACAAGTTGCGGAGGTGTTGCCTCCACTTATCTGCCGGGGTTCCGACCCGCACGCTACCGGCAGCTGAGCGGGGAAACGGCGCTACACGCCGCTGTCCCCGATGGCCGGCCCGAGCAGGTCGTCGGCATCGGTGATGCGGTAGGCATACCCCTGTTCGGCGAGGAAACGCTGACGGTGCGCGGCATATTCGGCGTCGAGGGTGTCGCGGGCGACCACCGAATAGAAATGTGCCTGTCCCCCATCCTGTTTCGGCCGCAACAGTCTACCGAGACGCTGGGCCTCCTCCTGCCGTGAACCGAAGGTGCCCGAAACCTGCACCGCCACCGAGGCTTCCGGCAGGTCGATGGAGAAGTTCGCCACCTTGCTCACCACGAGCACGGGGACCTCACCGGAGCGGAAGGCGTCGAAGAGGGCCTCGCGTTCGCGGTTCTTCGTCGCCCCGGTGATGACGGGCGCGTTCAGGTCGATACCGAGTTCCTCGAGCTGGTCGAGGTAGGCACCGATCACCAGGGTCGGTGCGCCCTCGTGCCTGGCCAGGATGGACTCGACGACCGGGATCTTGGTGCGCGCCGTAGAGCACAGCTTGTAGCGCTCCTCCGGTTCGGCCGTCGCGTAGGCCATGCGTTCGGCGTCGGTCAGCGTGACGCGCACCTCGATGCACTCGGCGGGGGCGATCCAGCCCTGTGCCTCGATGTCCTTCCACGGCGCGTCGTAGCGCTTCGGGCCGATCAGCGAGAACACGTCGCCCTCGCGGCCGTCCTCGCGCACGAGCGTGGCGGTGAGCCCGAGCCTGCGGCGCGACTGCAGATCGGCCGTCATCCGGAAGACGGGCGCGGGCAACAGATGCACCTCGTCGTAGATCACCAGTCCCCAGTCGCGGCTGTCGAAGAGTTCGAGATGCTTGTACTCGCCCTTCGACTTGCGGGTGATGACCTGGTACGTCGCGATGGTGACCGGGCGGATCTCCTTGCGCTCACCGGAGTACTCGCCGATCTCGTCCTCGGTGAGGGTGGTGCGCGCCAGCAGCTCACGTCGCCACTGCCTGCCGGCGACGGTATTGGTCACCAGGATCAGCGTGGTCGCCTTGGCCTTGGCCATCGCGGCGGCACCGACCATCGTCTTGCCCGCACCACACGGCAGCACGACCACACCCGAACCGCCCGCCCAGAACGAGTCGGCGGCCATCTCCTGGTAGTCGCGCAGGTGCCATTTGCCCTCGGTGTAGTCGAGGCCGATGTCGTGCGCCTCGCCGTCGACGTACCCGGCCAGGTCCTCGGCGGGCCAGCCGATCTTCAGCAGCATCTGCTTGATGTGACCGCGTTCGGACGGGTGCACGATCACGGTGTCGTCGTCGATGCGGGCACCGAGCATGGGCGCGATCTTCTTGTGCCGCAGCACCTCCTCGAGCACCGCGCGGTCGAGGCTCACCAGGCAGAGGCCGTGCGCGGGGTGCTTGACCAGCTGCAACCGGCCGTAACGGCCCATGGTGTCGACGATGTCGACCAGCAGCGGCTGCGGCACGGCGTAGCGCGAGAAGTTCACCAGCGCGTCGACCACCTGCTCGGCGTCGTGACCAGCCGCGCGGGCATTCCACAGCGCCAGCGGGGTGATGCGGTAGGTGTGCACGTGCTCGGGGGCACGTTCGAGCTCCGCGAACGGCGCGATGGCCTGACGCGCGGTGCCTGCCAGCTCGTGGTCGACCTCGAGCAGCAGGGTCTTGTCGCTCTGCACGATCAACGGACCGTCTGTCACAGCACTCCTTGGCGGCCGGGGCCGCGGGTGCGGGGTTGCGTTCGGCCGGGATTTGTCGGGATTGATGAGCCGTTCCGGGGAGGTTCGGCAGCTCGATCGATTGTACGGACCTGCGGTGACAGGGTTCGGCGTCGCGACGGCCGGCTGCTGAGCGCCGGGTCGCGAACCCCACCGCTCTGTGGCTCGTGACCGAGGCGGTGCGGATCTCGGATAGAAGCCGGTGACAGCGGTCCAGCGATCGTCGACTGGACCGCGACATGCCTCGCTGACCAGGTCAGACTCGACTCATGCTTCAGACGGCGGCGGTTTTCGGTGTGGGTGCGGCGGCGCTCGGGATGGTACTCACGCCGGGGCCGAACATGATGTACCTGGTCTCGCGCACGGTAGCGCAGGGGCGAAGGGCGGGCATGATCTCGCTCACGGGTGTGGCGGCCGGGTTCGGGGTGTATCTGCTGGCCGCGACGGCGGGGATCACGGCGTTGTTCGCGGTGGTTCCCGGGCTGTACCTGGCGCTCAAGCTGGCCGGTGCCGCCTACCTGTTGTGGTTGGCGTGGCAGGCGGTCCGGCCCGGTGGAGTCTCGGTGTTCGCGCCCGCCGCGCTGCCCGCCGATCCGGCTCGGCGCCTGTTCACGATGGGTTTGGTCACCAACCTGCTCAATCCCAAGATCGCGATCATGTACATGGCCCTGATCCCGCAATTCATCGACCCGGCCCTCGGATCGCTGTGGTTGCAGAGCCTGTCCCTCGGCGCGATCCAGATCACCGTGGCCCTCACGGTCAACGCGCTGATCGTCCTCGGAGCCGCGGGCTTGGCTGCTTTCCTGACTGCCCGACCGCTGTGGTTGCGCATCCAGCGCTATCTGATGGGCACCGCCCTCGGCAGCATCGCGGTCCTCCTCGCTACCGACCGCACCCGCCCCGCTCCGGTGTAAGGCGCGCACCGACCGGCCCCGGCGCGCCGGCGGGCGTGCGCTGCGACACATGGGCGGGTGTGCGGTCGCCGGGGGTCGCCATGCCACCCTGCTTGCAGCGGAAAGGAGCGGGTGGTGAGTGGTGTGGTGATGGCGGGCGCGCTGGCGGCGCAGCTCGACGAGGCGGTCACCGTGGTGCATCGCAGCGGCGAGTTGCTCGGGGTGATCTCGTTCGCCGCGTCGGGTGCGCTGGTCGCGGTGCGCAAGCGGCTCGACCTGTTCGGGATGGTCGTGCTCGGCTGCGCGACGGCGCTCGGCGGCGGCATCGTGCGCGACCTGCTCATCGGACGCACCCCGCCCGCCGCGTTCACCGACCTGACCTTCCTGACCGCGTCGATCGTGACCGCGCTGATCCTGTACTTCATCGCGCCCTCGCCACGGCTCACCAAGGGCCCGCTCGAAGTGGCCGACGCGATCGGGCTCGGACTGTTCTGTGTCACCGGCACCGTGATCGCCGACTCGGTCGGGCTCGGCGCGCCGACCGCCGCCCTGCTCGGCATGACGACGGCCATCGGCGGCGGCGTGCTGCGCGACGTGCTCAGCGGCGAGGTCCCCCTGGTCCTGCGGCCCGACCAGGATCTCTACGCGATCCCGGCCCTGTTCGGCGCCGCGACCACCGCAGTCCTGCTGCACCTGGACATCTACCAGACCTGGACAGGATTGCTCGCCGCCGCGGGAGCTGTCGGATTCCGTTTGCTCGCAAGGCATTACGGCTGGCACGCACCGACCGCACGCCACGCCCGCGACTGACCGGCAATCTCGACGATCAGCGTGTCGCGACTCCCGCACGCAATCGGCGCGCGCCCTCGTCGATGGTTTCGTCCCGCTTGCTGAAGGTGAAGCGCACCAAGTGTTTCCACTCGTCGGGATGGTCGACGAACGCGCTCACCGGTACGGCGGCCACACCGAACCTCGCAGGCATCTCCCGGCACAACGTCAACCCGTCGTCGATGCCGAGCGGTCGCACATCAGCGCACACGAAGTAGCCGCCCGCGGTGGACGAGACGGCGAAGCCGGTGTCGCGCAACGCATCCGAGAGCCGGAGACGTTTGTCGGCGAGACCGTCACGCATGCCGCGCACCCAGTCCAGCTCGGTATCGATCGCGTGGGCGACGGCGGGCTGGAACGGCCCGCCACCGACGAAGGTCATGAACTGTTTCGCCGTGAGCACGGCGTTCAGCAGTGGCGCGGGCGCGCACGCCCAGCCGATCTTCCAGCCGGTGACATTGAAAGTCTTCGCCGCGCTGGACACCACGATGGTCCGCTCGCGCATCCCCGGCAGCGTCGAGATGCTGATGTGCTCCACGCCGTCGTACACGAGGTGCTCGTACACCTCGTCGGCCAGCACGAGCAGATCGTGTTCGCGCGCCAGCTCGGCGATCGCGGCGAGTTCGTCGCGCGAGAGCACCGAGCCGGTGGGGTTGTGCGGTGAATTGATCACCAGCATGCGGGTTTTCGGGGTGATCGCGGAGCGCAGGCTGTCGAGGTCGAGAACGAAGCGGTCGCCGTCGGGAACCAACCGCGCGGTCCGGCGCTGCGCACCCGCCAGGGCGACCGCGGCGGCGTAGGAGTCGTAGTAGGGCTCGATCAGCACCACTTCCGCGCCGGGTTCGACCAGGCCCAGCAGCGTCGCGCTGATCGCTTCCGTGGCACCGACGGTGACCAGGACCTCGGTGTCGGGGTCGTAGCGGGTGCCGTAGCGGCGGGCACGATCGTCGGCGACGGCGCGGCGCAGGGCGGGCACCCCTCGGCCCGGCGGGTACTGGTTGTGGCCGTCGGCGATGGCGGCGCGGGCCACCTCGAGCATGCTCGCCGGACCGTCGGTGTCGGGGAATCCCTGTCCGAGATTCACCGCGTCGTGGCGCACGGCCAGTTCGGTCATCTCGGCGAAAATGGTCGAGCCGAAGGGGCGCAAGCGGGCGACGGTGGGCGGCACAGACGACATCTCCGCAGCGTATCCCACCTTTCCCAGCCGTTGCCGCACGATAGCGAACACCTATGTTTCACAAACGTTTTTGGCCTTTGACCTGCGGTATTGTGCGATCACTCAACCTCAGCTAGCCTCGCCGTGTTCTACCTCACACACCACAGCGTGGTGGCATATCGAAAGGGGCTCGCATGGCCTCACCTCTGCTCGACTTCATCCTGCAACCGGCCGCGTCGGAGGTCGCCGGTTCGGCACTTCGCTTCATCCAGGAACAGCTCGAAGCCAGCCCGATCGTCGATTTCTTCACCGGGTCGGCCACGCCGGACAACAACATGGGCTCCTCCACCGGGGACCACAACCTCGGGTCGTCCACCGGCGACCACCAGTGGGGGTCCACCTACCCGTAGACACCGCAGCGCCGGATCGGATCGCGCGGGTCCGGTCCGGCTAGGTGCGCAGCCGGGCGCCCGACAGCTTCGCCACGTTGGCGAAATCGTAAGCGGCACAGACCAGCCCATCGCGCACCGAGAACGCGAGCACCCGAACCGCCCGGCCGAACGGCGAGTTCGGATCGGTGAGTACCAGACCCGATTGCCCGTTCACCGCGGCGAAACCGATCTCCAGCGCCGGCTCCTCGAGCTGCTTGCGCCAGAGGCCGACCGCCAGCCGCGCCACCTTCTCCGCACCCTCCACGACATTGAGCGCCGTGCGTGCCGTGCCGCCCGCGTCGGCGATGAAATTCACGTCCGGATGCAGCGTGGCGGCCACCGCGGCGATATCGCCGGTGGCGAGTGCGGCCAGGAAACGCTGCACCGCCTCGTCGTGCGCGTCGTCGGTCACCGGGGGTGGGGTGCGGGCCACGGTCTTGCGGGCACGTACCGCCAATTGTCTTGCCGCATCGGGCGATACGCCGAGGATGTCGGCGATCTCGTCGAACGGGACGGCGAGGCTGTCGTGCAGCACCAGCGCCACCCGCTGCTGTGGGGTGAGCGCGTCGAGCACCACCATCGCCGCCATCCGGTTGTCCTGATTGCGGACGACCACCTCGAGCGGGTCGTCGGTACGGGCCTGCCCCGTGACGATCGGTTCCGGCAGCCACTGGCCCACGTAGGTTTCCCGGCGCACCGCCGCGCTGCGCAGGTGGTCGAGGCAGATCCGGCTCACCACGGTGGTGAGCCAGGCACGCAGGTCCTCGATCTCGGATTGGTGGGCGCCCGCCATCCGCAGCCAGCTCTCCTGCACCGCGTCCTCGGCGTCGCCGACGCTTCCGGTGAGCCGGTAGGCCACCGAAATGAGATGTGCTCGATGCGATTCGAACAGGTCGGCGAGAAGCGGGGAAACCATCGCCGCTGATCCTACGGAGTGGGTTCCCGCTGGTTGCACGGGTGTACCGGTTTTGCCGTCGCGCGCGGAAAATGCGGTGAGAACTATGCGCCCGTCCTGCCAGGATGAGGTGATGTACCAGCACACGCTCACCGACGGCACCGTGTGGCTCATCCGGCCGACCGCCGCCGACATCGACCGCATCGTCGAGTGTTGCCAAGACCCCGCCGTAGGGCGCTGGACCACCATCCCCGTGCCCTACGGCCGTACCGACGCCGAGGAGTTCCTCGACCGGAACGTGGCGGGCGGCTGGCTCAACAACGAGCCGATCTGGTCGATTCGCACCGCAGCCGACGGCCGCGTCGAGGGGATGGTCGGCCTGCACGGCCGGGGTCCGGGCGCCTGCGAGATCGGCTTCTGGCTCAGCCCCGAACATCGAGGTCGCGGCCTGATGTCACGTGCCATCAGCCTCGCCTGCGATTTCGCCTTCGCACCCGAAGGGCTTGGTCTGCAACGCATCACGTGGCGCGCGATGGTGGGCAATCACGCCTCGGCCGCCGCCGCTCGTCGCAACGGATTCCACTATGAAGGGAAAGCCCGGTTGGGTGGCGTGCAGCGTGGGGTTCGCGTCGACGAGTGGCATGCGGCGCGGTTGGCCGACGATCCGCCCGGGCCGGTGGATGGATGGCCTGCGGAAACCTTTCCTCCGGAGGGATGATCGTGGCTGAGTACTGGTGGTTCTCGGAGTGCGGGAGGGGCGCGGCAGGTGGCTGATGATGCGCGGTTCGAGTGGTTCGCCGATGTCATGGGAGTGCGGGCCGGTGAGCGGGTCCTCGAAGTGGGGCCAGGTAACGGCGCGTCGTTGGCGCGGATGGCGGAGCGGCTCGGCGACGGGCGGATCGTCGGCGTGGAGCGTTCGGCGACCGCGCTGGCGCGAGCCGAGCAGCGTTGTGCCGACGAGATCGCGGCAGGCCGAATCCGTTTGGTGGAGGGCGAGATCGGAAAGATCGCACCATCCCGCCTGCTCGCCGAACTCGATCCCGGCGAGCAGTTCGACCTGATCTACGCGGTCAACGTCAACCTCTTCTGGACCTCCCCCGCACCCCAAGCCTGGGCGACGCTCCGCACCTGCCTGTCCCCCACCGGCCACCTCTGGCTCTGCTACGGCTACGGCACCCCCACCGATACCCCCACCTCCCCGAAACCCACCCCCACCCGCCTCACCGACCGCTGCGCCGCCGCCGGCTTCACCTGCGAACCCACCACCTCGGGCGACCTCCTCGCCGTCCACCTCACCCCCACCCCCTGAACCGAGATCACCACGCTCTGGTGGTGTTCGCTTCTCGGTCGATGCCGCCATCAGACAGCGGTGATCGGGTGCCCAGCTCGTTGAGTTCAGCTGATCGGGGCGATGCCGCCATCCATGCGGCGGTGCCGATCAGGTGGGGCGGAGGCGGCGGGCGGTGCCTCGGTGGGCGGGGGTTCGGGTGGGGTCTTCGGGCCAGGCGTGTTTGGGGTAGCGGCCGCGGAGGTCGGCGCGGACCTGGGGCCAGCCGGTTTGCCAGAAGGAGGGGAGGTCGGCGGTGACGGCTACGGGGCGCTGGGCTGGAGAGAGCAGGTGCAGGAGGAGGGTGGCGCGGCCGTCGGCGAGGGTGGGCGGGGTGGTCCAGCCGAAGATTTCCTGGACCTTCACCGCGAGGACCGGCTGGTCGGCGCTGTAGTCGACGCGGACGCGGCTGCCCGAGGGGACCTCGAGGCGCTCGGGGGCGAGGTCGTCGAGGCGGGTGGCCTCGGGCCAGGGCAGGAGGCGGCGCAGGGCGGTACCCGCGTCGATGCGGGCGAGGTCGGCGCGGCGACGGGCGGTGGTGAGTTCGGGGCCGAGCCAGGAGTCGAGGTCGGCGAGGAGGGCGTCGTCGTCGACATCGGGCCATGGTGCGCCGAGCGTGCGGTGCAGGAAGGCGAGGCGATCACGCAGGTTGCGCGCGTCGTCGGACCAGCGGAGCAGACCGATCCCCTCCGCGCGCAGTCCTTCCCGCAACGCCGCGCCCACCAACGCCGAATCCGGTTCACGCAGCGGCTTTTCGGACAGCACGATCGCACCCAACCGCTCGACCCGCCGCGCGATCACATCCCCGCCGTCCCACCGCACCTCCTCCCGCACGCTGACCAGCCCAGGCGCCGCCTCCCGCGCCAAATCCTCAGAAGCGATGGCCGCCAGCCGAATTCGGCCCTCTGCCCGCCCGGGATCCCGATCCGCCACGGCAACAGCCAACCACTCCGCCGCCACCAACCCGGACCCCGCAGGCAACGAAACCGCCGTCCCACCCGCCATCAAATACGACCCCGACCCACTCCCCCGCCGCCGCGCCAACCGCTCCGGCTGCGCCAACGCGATCATCAACGCCACCCCTTCTTCGAGCACCCCCACAGCACGGCTTTCCGCGCCGGCCGGCACCGCGCCGCCGGTCTCCGCGCCCGATGCGATTGCGCCATAGGCATTCTCGCCGGGCACGGCCGAGCCATCGGATTCGCCGGCGAGGCGGGTGAGGCGGGTGACTTCTCGGGTCCAGCGGGGTGGGCGTTCGGTGCGGAGAGTGCGCAGGGCCGCGGTGGCATCTGCGCCGGGGGCGAGGGTGTCGTCGTCCATCAGGGCGACCATTTCGGCGGCGAGTTTCGGGCCGAGGTGGGCGGCGCCGTCGAGGAGGGCGCGGGCCAGGCGGGGGTGCAGGCCCAGGGTGGCCATGGCGCGGCCGCGGGCAGTGATGTGGTCGTTGCCGTCGAGGGCGCCGAGGGCGTGCAGGACGGTGCGGGCGGCGGTGAGCGCGCCTTCGGGTGGGGCGTCCCACCAGGCGAGGGCGGAACCGTCGGGGGTGCCCCAGCAGGCCAATTCGAGTGCGAGGCGGGTCAATTCGGTGGTGCGGATCTCGGGGTCGGGGTAGGCGGGCAGGGTGTGGTGTTCGTATTCGGGCCAGCAACGCCAGGCCCGACCGGGCGCCTCACGACCGGCACGTCCGGCACGCTGTTCGGCGACCGCGGCCGAAACACGCACTGTCGCAAGGCCGGAAAGCCCACGCCGATGATCGACCCGCGACACCCGTGACAACCCGGAGTCGACAACGGCACGCACACCGGGCACGGTGAGACTGGATTCCGCTACGGCAGTGGACAACACGACCCGTCGACGCGCGCCCGGCCGTAGCGCACTGTCCTGCGCCGCCCCGGCCAGCCGACCGTGCAACGGCACGACATCCACATCGAGATCACGCAGCAACCCGGCCGTCCGGTTGATCTCACCGACACCCGGCAGGAAAACCAGGACATCGCCCTCGGTCTGATCCAGCGCGACACGCGTCGCCCGGGCGACATGGCCTTCCACCCGTTCCCGGGGCAAGGCCGGCACATAACCGATGTCGACCGGGTACGTCCGTCCCCGCACCTCGAGCACCGGGGCCCGCTCGTCACCACCGAGCAGTTCGGCGAGCCGGTCGGCGGCGACGGTCGCCGAGGTGGCGAGCACGCGCAGATCGGGACGCAGACCCGACCGGGCGTCGAGCAGCAGGGCAAGCAGCAGATCGGCGTCGAGGTGCCGCTCATGGCACTCGTCGAGGATCACCGTGCCGACACCCGCGAGCTCCGGGTCCTGCTGCAACCGCCGGACCAGCAGACCGGAGGTCACCACCTCGATCCGCGTGCGCGGCCCTACCTTGCGATCCCCACGGACCGCGTACCCCACGGTCTCCCCGACCCGTTCCCCGAGCAGCCCGGCCATGCGCGCGGCCGCCGCCCGCGCCGCCAACCGCCGCGGTTCGGCCACCACAACCCGCCCACCGCCCGCCACCGAAGCCCACGGCGCCGTCTTCCCCGATCCGACGAACTCGTCCGTAGCCGAGGCCGACGGCACCGCCATCCCTGGCCCCACGTACTCGTCCGCAGCCAAGGCCAACGGCACCAGCGTCGTCTTCCCGGTCCCCGGGGGCGCGACCAGCACCGCGACACCCCGATCGGCCAGGGTGCGCGTGATGTCCGCCAGCGCGGGCCGCACCGGAAGATCGGGCAGTTCGGGAAGTCTCATCGCCCACAAGTGTGGCGCCCGCGAGACGCCACCCGACATCGGCCTACCGCACCTACAACGTCGAGCTCACGGTAAGAGGTGGAAAGCCTCGGTATGAGCAGGGCGGATCGCTCCGAAGTGCCGGCGGTCGACTGTCGCGATCTCGGTGATGCCCAATCTCTCGGCGGTAGCGACAACCGACGCGTCCGCCGTTCCCAGCGGCCAGTCACGGTAGCGCGCAACGAGTTCGGCGATGCGCAGCCAGTCGCCTGGACGCACCGGCTCTACCTCGAACAACCCCTCGGCGAAGTCACCGAGGAAGCGCACCTCGGCTTCCGCGCCCAATCGCGTGCCGATGAGGTAGGCGGCCTCCGTGATGACGAGCGTTGGAACGATGAGCGGGCCACGGTGGCTTTGGAGTAGCTCCAAACAGGCCCGATGATGGGCATCGTCCGCGTCGACATAGGCGTAGAGCGGGCCCGCGTCGACCAGCAGGCGCGCTATCGGTCCCACTCTCCCCGCAGAATTTCCTCGATCCGCTCGGAAATATCGGAGCGTCCACTGCGACCCGCGCCCGCGGCACCGAATCGGCGAACACCGTGGCCGGGAAGCTGCGCAGCCAGCGCTTCTCTGGTCCACTCCGACACAGTCATGCCACGACGCGCGGCCTCGTGCCGGACGCGGCTGTCGAGGTCGTCGGGGAGCTTGATGGTCGTGCGCTTCATGGTATGCCAGCATACCTTCCGGCAGGCTCTGCGGCCAGAGCCCCGGAATATCCGGGGCTCTCGGCCCGTCGCGTTACCCGCGCCGCTTCGCGACAGCCTGCGCCAGGCGGTCGAGCTGCGTGGCGGTGGTCTCCCAGTCGATGCAGGCATCGGTGATGGACTGGCCGTAGGTGAGGTCGGCGGCCTTGCCGAGGGTGAGGTCCTGGCGGCCCGCGACGAGGAACGACTCGAGCATCACACCGACCACGCCCTGCTCACCGGCGGCGAGCCGGGTCGCGATGTCGGTGACGACGTCGACCTGACGGTTGTGGTCCTTGTTGCTGTTGCCGTGGCTGGCGTCGACCACCACGCGCTGGGGCAGCGACGACTTCTCCAGGCGCAGCTTGGCCTCGGCGACGGAGGCGGCGTCGTAGTTGGTGCCGTTGCTGCCACCGCGCAGGATGACGTGGCAGTCCGGGTTGCCCGAGGTGCGGATCAGCGCCGAACGACCGTCGAGGTCGGTGCCGGGGAAGACGTGGCTGGCGGCGGCGGCCCGCACACCGTCGACCGCGACCTGCACGTCACCGTCGGTGCCGTTCTTGATGCCCACCGGCATCGACAGCGCCGAGGACAGCTGACGGTGCACCTGGCTGGCGGCGGTGCGCGCGCCGATCGCGCCGTAGGAGACCAGGTCCGCGATGTACTGCGGGGTGATCGGGTCGAGGAACTCACACGCCACCGGCAGGCCGAGGGCGGTGATGTCGACGAGCACCTTGCGGCCGATGCCGAGGCCGGTGTTCACGTCGAACGAACCGTCCAGGTGCGGGTCGTTGATCAGGCCCTTCCAGCCCAGCGTGGTACGCGGCTTCTCGAAGTACACGCGCATGACGATGTGCAGCCGGTCGCCGAGTTCCTCGGCCTTGGCGGCGAGCTTGCGGGCGTAGTCGAGGGCGGCGACGGGGTCGTGCACCGAGCACGGGCCGACGATCACCATCAGGCGGTCGTCGTCGCCGTTGAGCACGTCGACGGTGGCTTTGCGACCCGAGCGCACGGTGTCGGCCAGCTCGTCGGTGATGGGGTGCACGAGGCGGACCTCGGCGGGCGAGCGAAGGGGGCTCACGCTGAGGGTGCGCTGATCGTCGAGATCGGAGTGCCGCGCGTCTACGTCAACTGCGGTGGTCATGAGAATGTGGGTCCTTTTCGGTTGAAGGCCGACCCACGGAAATTTCGCTACCCGTCGAGCCGGTCAGGTATCCGGCTCGGGGTGGAGGAAGTCAGCGCGCAGGGTCGCAGACCGGCCCACCCAGGGCCGGCTCGCTAAACCAGAAATATGCGCGCTGCATGCCGTGGACTGTACCACCGGTGAAACGTCGCGGACCCGCGCGTGGTTGCCCGAAGTGCGCACGATCACACCGCCGCGCCGGTTGACCTCAACCTCTGTTGAGTTCCTAGCGTGGGTGCCGAGGAAAGGAAATCGACTGTGACAACACTGGTTACGGGCGCGACCGGCAATACCGGGCGCCAGGTGGTTCGTGAACTCGTCGAGCGCGGCGAGAAGGTCAAAGCACTCACCCGCGATACCGAAAGGGCACGCGCACTCCTCGGCCCCGAGGTGGAACTGGTCAGCGGAACACACACCGAGCCGGACACGCTCGACTGGAGCGGCGTCGACCGTTTGCACGTGACCGTGACGGCGGGTCTGGCCGAGGTGGGCCAGGAACTCGTCGATCGGGCGGTGGCGGCGGGCGTGCGGCGCATCACGGTGGTCTGGGGTGGCGGCGTCGGTCCCGTCGAGCAGGCGATCGAGCGTTCCGGCGTGGAATGGACGCGGCTGGAACCGCAGGAGTTCATGGCGAACACGCTCACCTGGGCCGATTCGATCCGGGCCGAGGGCGTGGTGCGCGAGCCGTACGCGCATCCGAGCGCGCTGGTGCACGAAGCCGATATCGGTGCGGTGGCCGCGGTCGCACTGCTCGAGGACGGGCACGCCGGGCGCGCATACAACCTCACCGGACCACAGGCGCTCACGCCGCAGGAACGATTGGCCGTGCTCGCCGAGGCAGCCGGAAGGAAGATCGCGTTCGTGACAATCAGCCATGAGCAGGCGATCGAGCGGCTGACGGCGACCGGGGTGTCACGGGCGGATGCCGAGTACGTGATCGGCTGGTACGCCGAGTCGAGCCCGGAGTCCCGCACCGTCGACCCGACGGTAGAAAACGTGCTCGGCCGCCCAGCGCGCACCTTCGCGCAGTGGGCGGCCGAATACGGGCACCGATTCGCCTGAGCTCCCGGCTCTCAGCCGAACTGGCCTGCCACGTAGTCGCCCGCCGGGGTGTGGGCGATGGCATTGAGCCGGTTCCAGGCGTTGATCGTCGCGATGGCGGCGATCAACGCGGCGATCTGGTCGTCGTCGTAGTGCTTGCGGACCTGGGCCCAGGTGTCGTCGGTGACCTGGCCGCCGTCGGCGACGCGGGTCGCCTCCTCGGTGAGAGCGAGCGCGGCCCGCTCCGCCTCGGTGAACACGTTGGCCTCGCGCCACGCCGCGACCAGGTTGATCCGCACCGAGGATTCGCCCATGTGCGCGGCGTCCTTGGTGTGCATGTCGACGCAGAAGCTGCACCCGTTGATCTGCGACGCGCGGATCTTCACCAGCTCATGGGTGGCCTTCGGCAGCGGCGAGCCGTCGATCACCTTGGCCGCGGTCTGCAGCCGCTTCACGAAGCTGATGGCGACGGGGTTGTTGTAGAGGTCGAAACGCGCTTCCATGATCACTCCTTCGTCGGGTGGAATACACCTCTACGACGACGCACGGCGCCGAAATGTGACATGGGTGATCGCGATCACCTCAGAGCAGACCGCACAGCTTCTCCGACAGCTCCCAGAGCTCGGCGGCAACGGCGCGATCGTGCGCGGGCGCGGCCATCGCGCACGGCGCCGGGTGGCCCCACAGACCGAACAGGCCGTCGGGACCGTAGAACCCGCCGGGCTCCACGTCGGCGGTGGCGGCGAACAGCGTGGGCAGGGCGCCCTGGGCGGGGCTCTGCGCGAACATCCGGTTGCCGAGCCACATGAAGACTTCCTGCACCGATTCGGTGTGCGACATGAGTTCGGTCGCGGCGTAGCCGGGGTGCGCGGCCACCGAGAGCACCGACGACCCCTCGCCGGCCAGCCGGCGCTGCAGTTCGGTGGCGAACAGCAGATTGGCCAGCTTGGACTGGCCGTAGGCGCGCCAGCGGTCGTAGCGGCGCTGCTCCCAGTTGGGGTCGGTCAGGTCGATGCGGCCGATGCGGTGCGCGTTGCTCGACACGGTGACCACCCGGTCGGCGATCCGGTCGAGCAGCAGGTTGGTGAGCGCGAAGTGGCCGAGATGGTTTGTGCCGAACTGCATTTCGAAACCGTCTACGGTGCGGCGCAGCGGCAGCGCCATCACGCCCGCGTTGTTGATCAGCACGTCGACCCGCTCGATGGACTCGGCGAAAGCGCGCACCGAGTTCAGGTCGGCCAGATCGAGCTCACGCACCTGGGTCTCCCCGGGTAACTCGCTCGCCACCTGCTCGGCCTTGGCCGTATTGCGGCAGGCCAGGATCACCCGCGCGCCTTTCGCGGACAGCGCCCGCGCGGTGGCGGCACCGAGACCGCTGTTGGCGCCGGTCACGATGACAGTGCGGCCGGTCTGGTCGGATAGGTCAGCGGTAGTCCACTTGCTCACCGACCGAAGTGTAGTGCGAGCTGGGACAACCGCGAATCGAGAACCGCCCTCCGGTCAGGACTGTGCCAGGATCTCCTCGTCGGTCATCGCGGCCACCTCGAGATACATGGTCGCGACCGCCGCCAACCTGCCCGGCGTACCGGACTCGTTCTCCCGCTGCGTCATTCGCTTCGCCAGACCCTCGACGCTGCGCGCGGTGAACAGGTCGGCGACCACGGTGTCGGGTGCGTCGAGCCATTCCCGGATGCGGGCGACGGCAGTCGTGGCGAGCACCGAATCACCACCGAGAGCGAAGAAGTCGTCGGTGACGCCGATGCGTTCGGTCGCGAGGACCTCGCCGATCACGGCCGCGAGCGCGCTTTCCAGATCGGTGCGCGGGGCGACGAATTCCTCGGCAGCTTCGCCCTTTTCGAGTACGGCACGAATGGCCTTGCGGTCGGGTTTGGCGTTCGGGGTGAGCGGAAGTTCGGGTAGCAGTTCCAGACGGGTCGGCACCATGTAGGTGGGGACCAGTTCGGCGGTGGCGGCCAGCACGGTGTCGGCATCGAGGACGGTGCCCGGCGTCGGCACCACCAGCGCGACCAGTTTCGGCGCGGCCTTGCCGACCACGGCCGCGACCGCGTGCCGCACGCCGGGCACGGCGCGCAGGGCGCTCTCCACCTCACCGAGTTCCACCCGGTAACCACGGATCTTCACCTGGTGATCGGCGCGGCCCAGGAACTCCAGACCGCCGTCGGGCAGGTAGCGGGCCAGGTCACCGGTGCGGTACCAACGCACACCCTCGTGGGTGACGAAGCGGTCGGCGGTGCGTTCGGGGTCCTTGCGGTACCCGGCGGCCACACCGTCCCCACCGATCCACAGTTCACCGCTCACCCAGTCGGGGCAGTCGTTGCCCGCCGGGCCGACCACGCGGCACCGCACATTGCGCAACGGGGTGCCGTAGGGCACGGCCGTCCACTCGGTAGGCACCTCGGCGCCGACGACCTCGCAGATGGTGGAGTGGATGGCGGTTTCGGTGGCGCCACCGAGACCCGCGAAGCGGCAGTCCGGCGCCACAGCAGCCAGGCGTGCGGGCAGCGCGACATCCACCCAGTCGCCACCGAGGATCACCGTGCGCAGCGACGGCAGCGCTTGCCCGCCCGCCGCGGTGAGCAGCATGTCGAGCAGGCTGGGAACACAGTTGACCAGCGAAACCTCGTGGCGGCGAATGATGTCCACCCAGCGCGCCGGATCGCCGCGTTGCGCGTCGTCGACGGTGACCACGGCGCCGCCCGCCGCGAGCAGGCCGAAGATGTCGTAGACCGAGAGGTCGAACTCGAGGGCCGAGAGGGCGAGGGCGCGGTCGTTCGCACCGATGCCGAAGCGGGCGTCGAGGTCGTCGATGGTGTTCATGGCGGCACGGTGCGGCACCTCGACACCCTTCGGCTTGCCCGTGGAGCCGGAAGTGAACAGCACGTAGGCGATGTTCTCCGGATCGCCGAAGACGGGGCGCGCCAAGGGTTCCGGGTGGTTGCGGGCTTCGGCCAGGTCGACGACCCGGGCCTCGGGGATCTGGGTACCACCGACGGTGAGTACCGCGACGGCGTCGGCGGTGGAGAGGATTTCGGCGCGGCGGGCGGCGGGCTGGTCGAAGCCGATCGGCACGTACACCGCACCGGCGGCGAGCACGCCGAGGACGGCGACCACCTGATCGGGCCCCTTCGGCAACTGCACGGCCACCGAATCACCCGGCGTCACACCGGCTTCGCGCAGGGCACCTGCCACGGCGAGTGCGTCGGCGGCCAGCTCACCGTAGGTCAGCTGCCCGGCGGGCTCCCAGAGCACCGCGGGCGCGGACGGGTTCGTCGCGGCATTCGCAAAGAAGCCCGTGTGCAGCAGGTTTCCGCTCAGGGGCGCGGCCGTCGCGTTCACCCGGGCGCGGGTCGCGGCCTGCTCCACGGGAATTCGCACGCCTGCCTCGGCCTGCCAGCCCGCGAGGGTCGCCGAACTCTGGCCGCCCAGGCGTTCGATGGCC
Organism: Nocardia sp. NPDC050413; assembly: GCF_040655475.1. Classification (NCBI taxonomy): domain Bacteria; kingdom Bacillati; phylum Actinomycetota; class Actinomycetes; order Mycobacteriales; family Nocardiaceae; genus Nocardia; species Nocardia sp. NPDC050413. The sequence goes on from NZ_JBFAJZ010000003.1 coordinate 576,254, forward strand.
TCGATGTAGCGGGCGAACATGTCCTCGACCATGCCGGGCGGGAAGGCGGATTCGCGGATGTCCCAGTTGAGCAGGAGGCCGCCGCGGACCTCGGTGATCTGGGCGTCGAGCAGTACCTGCGGGCCCTGGGAGATGATCCAGACCGGGTCACCGAAGGTGTCGGTGACGGTGTCGGCGAACAGTTCGCCGAGGTTGAGGGCGCTGGTGTAGACGATGGGGGCCAGCACCGGTTCGCCGCGCTGACGGCCCAGGTCACGCAGGACCTCGAGGCCCGAGTAGGCCGAATGGGCGCCCGCTTCGTGCAGGCGCTGCTGCAGAATGCGCGCACGCTCGGCGACGGTGGCGGGCTCGGTGACATCGACCTCGAGCAGCACCGAGGAGGTGAAGTCGCCGACCACGCCGTCGACCTGCGGGTGCACCGGCTCCCGATGGAACAGCGGCAGATTCAGCAGGAAGCGGCGCTGCGCCGACCAGCCGCCGATGGTCTCGGCGAACACCGAGGCCAGCGCCATCGCCGGGGTGATGCCGCGCGCGTGGGCGGCGTCGAACACCTGCGCCTTGGCCTCCGGGGACAGCCACCGGTGCAGGCGGACGGTGCGGTTCGGCTCCGAAACATGCTGCGCCTGCGGCAGTTCGGGTGCGCCGGGCAGTTCGGCGAGCCGCTCGCGCCACCAGTCGCGGTCGCGTTCGCGCTCCTCGTCGGTGGACGGCTGTTCGGCCAGGTAATGGCGGAATGTGTAGTCCTGCGGTGCCAGCTGTTCGCCGTGGTAGAGCCTGGCGAGGTCGGTGACGAGGATGCGGTAGCTCATGGCGTCGGCGGCGAGCATGTCGACATCGAGGTGCAGGCGGGTGCGGCCGTCGGCCAGACGGGTGAGGGCGATATCGATCACCTGGCCGTCCTCCACGGCCATCCGCTGGTGGGTGCGCTGGTCGCGCAGTTCCGCCAGCCTGCGCTGCGCTTCGTCCTCGGACAGCGCACGCAGATCGGTGACCCCGAACACGGCCCTGCCCGGGCGGTCGAGGGTCTGCTGAGTGCCGTCCGGCAGGAACCTCGTCCGCAGCATCGGGTGGCGCACGAGTAGTTGCTCCACGGCCCGCTCGAGGCGCTCCGGGTCCACGCCCTTGCCGTCGAACTCGACATACAGGTGCGCGGCTACCCCGCCCAACTCCTGCGCATCCGAACGTCCGATCCAGTACGCGTGCTGCATGGGCGCCAGCGGGAACGGAGTGCCGTCGTCGGGGATGACATCCGCTGCGGCAGAGCCATTTTCGCCAGGCGCCTGCGCGCCCTCGGTAGGTGTGGTCGGTTGCGCACCTGCAGCCGTGCCGACACCCGCGGCCTGATTCGATCGGTGCGTGGCCGATGCGCTGGCAGTCGGTCCGGTCGGGCCGACCGTGGCCGACACGTCGTCGGCGATTGCGGTCGGAGCGGACGCGGCAGCGTCCTCGACCGCGGCCGACACCGTGGCGGCCTGCCCGTACTGGGTCGCGGTGGTCAGGGATTCCGGGTCGGCGCCGTTGAGTAAGGCATGCCAGGCGTCGATGGTCGGGTGCGCGGCGAGGAGGGCGAAGTTCACCTTGATGCCGCGTTTGCGCCAGGCGCCCGCGAGTTTCATGGTGCGGATAGAGTCGAGGCCGAGCTGGATCAGGTCGTCGGCGTCGGCGACAGCGTCGGGGGTGATGTCGAGGTGACGGGCGATCGCGGCACGGATCTCGGCACGGTCGATACCGCCGCCGTTCGCGGGTGCTGTCTCCATCTGCCGATCACTCCTTGCTCGCCGTCCGACCCCGGACGGATTTCGATACTGCTCGCCGGCAGCCTACTCCACTGAGATAGGGTTGCCTAACCTATGGTCGAGCACCCCCGGTTCTCGGCCGCTTTGATCTGGATCGACCGGAGGGTTCGACTGTGACTACGTCGACTAGCCATCGCGAGGGCTACGTTCCGTTTCCCGAGGCGGCGGCGCAGGAGTACCGCACGGCGGGCTACTGGTCCGGGCGCACGCTCGGTGACCTGCTGCGCGACACCGCCCGCACCCGGCCGTCGAGCCCCGCGATCCTCAGCGACGCCGCGGTGCAGTCCTACGCCGAACTCGACGCCGCCGCCGATGCCATGGCGCACGGCCTGCTCGCCCTCGGCATCCGCCCGGGCGACCGGGTGATCGTGCAGCTGCCGAATATCCCCGAGTTCGCGACGGCCCTGTTCGGCCTCCTGCGTGCGGGCATCATCCCCGTACTCACCCTGCCCGCGCACCGCCGCGCCGAGATCGAACACCTCGCCGCACTGTCGGAGGCCGTCGCCTACCTGATCCCGGACCGGCTCGGCGATTTCGACTACCGCGAACTGGCCGCCACGGTGCGCGCCGCCGTGCCGTGCCTGGCGCATGTGCTGGTCGCGGGCGATCCCGGCGAGTTCCGGGCCCTCGATACCGTTCCGGCGCAGGGTGATTCGCTGCCCGAGGTGGATCCCGCCGAGATCGCCGTGATGCTGGTTTCCGGCGGGACAACCGGTCTGCCCAAGCTCATCGCACGCACCCACGACGACTACGTCTACAACGCCACCGCGAGCGCGCAGGTGTGTGAGCTCGACGCCGACGACGTGTACCTCGCGACTTTGCCTGCCGCACACAACTTCCCGCTGGCATGCCCCGGCATCTTCGGCACCGTCGCCACCGGCGGGGCCATCGCCTTCACCCTCGACCCGAGCCCCGAGGCCGCGTTCGCCGCCATCGAGAAGCATCGCGTCACCGTGAGCGCCGTGGTGCCGCCGCTTGCTCAGTTGTGGAGTGCCGCGGTGGATTGGGAGGATGCCGATTTGAGCTCGCTGCGGCTGCTCCAGGTGGGTGGCGCGCGGTTGGCCGAGGTGAATGCCCGTGAAGTGGAACCGGCGTTGCAGTGCCGGTTGCAGCAGGTGTTCGGGATGGCCGAGGGGCTGTTGAACTTCACCCGCCTCGATGATGCCGATGAACTGGTCTACACCACTCAGGGCAGGCCGCTCTCGCCTGGTGACGAGATCCGTGTGGTCGATGGTCAGGGCAACGATGTGCCTGCCGGTGAGGAGGGGGAGCTGCTGACCCGCGGGCCCTACACGCTGCGTGGTTACTACCGTGCCCCCGAACACAATGCTCGCGCGTTCACTCCCGACGGGTTCTACCGCAGCGGCGATCTTGTCCGTCAGCTTCCCACCGGGCATCTGGTTGTCAGTGGGCGGATCAAGGATGTCATCAATCGCGGTGGTGAGAATGTCTCTTGCGACGAGTTGGAGGAACATCTGTTGGCTCATCCTGCCGTGCGCCATGCGGCGGCGGTCGGCCTTCCTGATCCGTCGCTCGGTGAGAAGGTTTGTGTGGTGCTGGTGGTGACCGGGTCGTTGCCGACGCTTCCTGAGTTGAAGACGTTTCTTACCGAGCGTGGGCTGGCTACTTACAAGCTGCCTGATTTGATTCGTCAGGCGGATTCGCTGCCGGTTACGGCTGTTGGCAAGATTGATAAGAAGGCGCTGCGGGCTGGTATGTAGGGGTTTACGGCACTCGAGTTCGGGCACCTGCCGGACTCGGGTGTCGTGCGGAACTGCCTTGGTGTTTTGTGCACCACAAAGGTATTGGGCTGTATTTTTGGAGCGCTGGCGCGCTCGAGCGCGGCCCCTGGGGGGCCGCGCGAACAGCGCTCGCTGCTCGATGTCACCCCGCTGTCGCTGGGCATCGAGACCAAGGGTGGCGTGATGACCAAGCTCATCGAGCGCAACACCACC